>PCUU01000075.1 GCA_002786855.1 Cytophagales bacterium CG12_big_fil_rev_8_21_14_0_65_40_12 | reverse complement strand
TTGATCCAGTTGGCATTAAAATCAGGGTTTGGATCACCAATAATAACTGGATTAGAATCTGTTTGATAAGAACCTTGACCGTTTACAACCAACTGTCCGTTGGCATCACGCACAAAGTCAGTACCCAACATCACACCATAGGGTTGACCAACCCTGGCTACGTTCGCCAAGTTTGTATAACCTGCAATAATTACTTGATCTACTCCATCAATGATTTTCTCAACTTCACTCACGTTTTTAGTGTAGTTAAGGGTCATTGTCCAATCCCAACCACTTTTTCGTATCGGGGTTAGGTTAAGGCCTAGCTCAACACCCTTGTTTGATACTGTTGCACCATTGGTTGTAGTAACTGTGAAACCAGTTGCAGGGTCCAAAGGCAAATCAATAATCAAATCCTCAGAAGTCTTGTCATAAATAGAAAGGTCTAAACCAATTCTGTTTTTGAAGAACTGAGCTTCAACACCAAATTCCAACTCTTTATGAGTTTCTGGTTGTAAATCCGGGTTACCCAAACGGGCCGAAACCGAATTGGTGTTCAACTGAGCACCAGATTGAGCGATGAACACATTGGTTGAGGCGTTCAGTACTGATCTGGTCCTGTATGGGCTAGGATAACCAGCCGAAGTACCATAACCCAATCTAAACTTTGCAAAGTCAATGACTCCGTTGTTTTGAAGAGACGGAATTGCTTCGAAAGGAAGGAATGAAATACTTGCAGAAGGATATAAGATTGATCTATTCGCCTCCTCTAGAGTCGAAGTCCAGTCATTTCTAGCCGAAACAGTTGCATAAAGATAATCTTTGTAGCTCAGGGTTGCATTACCATAAACACCAGCAGTATATTCCTCTACTAATCCAGTAGAAGCCGTATTGGCCACGAACTTATCATGGGCAAATAGGCCATATACCAATTGATTCACACTGTTTGTAGCACTGAAATCTAAGCGCTGAACTCTATAGTTGTAACCAATCAAACCAGTTAATGACAAGTCCTCACTGATTTTTTTGTTGATCAATATATTGGCCACATGATCCTTCCACTCACTTTTTCTATTGGAGGTATTATAATAACCGTCATTATCACCTCTTCCACTACCACGATTAACCCTTCTTTCAGAGATTTGCGTGTAGCTGTCCAAAGACAAACGATATTGGAATGAAGCCCATTCGGTTAGTTTAAAACCAATCTCAATGTTGGAGAAGAACCTTTGAACAGTTTCTCCATCTGCCTTGTTGTTCAAATTCCATCTTGGGTTCTCAATATCACCACCAGCCCTGTAATAGACATTCGAACCATCAATTGGTGATTGATACGGTAACCCCATTAAGTCTACAGACCTTGGCGTAAAAAGCACGGCAGCAAACAAACCGTCACCAGCCCCACCAAAAGCTGGGTTAGTTAAAGGTCTTGCAATTTCTGATTCTACGAAGTTGAAGTTACCTTTCAACGTAATTCCGTTATCCAGTTTTGTTTGAGCTCCGAATCCAAAATTGTTTTTCTTTTGAAAATTAGAAGCCCCTCCGCCTCTCTGCTCATCCAAATCTGGCAAGAAACCAACATCGTTCAAATAAGAGTACGTTGCACTTACAGAAGTACCGTTGCCTAAATTCTTTTGGATAGACAATGAAGTATTGGTAGTGATTCCTGGATCTTTAAAGAATCCTTCAACTGATGCATGCGGTTCAAAAGGAACACGCGCTCCAATAAACTCAGGATAGTCATCCGCATACCTAGCAATGTTGTATGGATGGTTTACTGTACCATCAGCGGCAATACCATTAGATCCTCTAGTATCAAAAGAAGGCCCCCAAGTTGAAAAGAATAAGCCATAATCACCAGAAAAACCATTTCCGTATGAGTTTTGGTAGTCAGGAAGGTTAGCCACTTCAGTCGCAGAAACTTGTTGAGTCAAAGAAATTTCGAATCCCTTTTCAGCATTTGATCCAGCACTGCCGTTTTTGGTGGTGATCAAGATTACCCCGTTTCTACCAGCTTCACCGTATAGTACAGTAGCAGAAAGACCCTTCAAAATACTAACGTTCTCAATTGAATTTGGATCTAAATCCAAGAAACGAGAAGAAGCGGCTCCACCACCAGCAGCGAAAGAACCGTCATTGTTAGTGTCTGAGTTGAATGGAATACCATCTACAATAAAGAGGGGTTGGTTAGAACCTGTAATTGAAGAGTAACCCCTAATGATTACGTTAGTTCCAGAACCAGCCATACCAGAAGTTTGGGTAATATCCACACCAGTTGCCTTACCTCTAAGCAGTTTTGCAACGTCCTTTTCTGATCTGGCCTGCAATGAACTCTTGTCCAATGAGGCTACACCATAACCTAGGGAGGCCTTCTCTTGTGGAATACCGTAAGCAGTTACTACCACTTCTGCCAAATCCGTTACCGCAGGTAACAACTTAATATTGACAGTAGTTTGGTTACCAACGGTCACCTCTTGAGTTACATAGCCCAAAAATTTGAAGATAAGAACATCTTCTGGTCCAGTTACGGAAATCTTATAAGATCCGTCAGCATCTGAAGGCACACCTTGTAAGGTTCCCTTCAGCAAAACAGTTACTCCAGGCAATCCCTGATCAGTTTCATCAGTGATTTTACCTGAAACCGTACGCTCTTGTGCCTTCATCGTGAAGGACGCAAGTAACGTGAGAATGAGAATTAGTTTTAATCTCTTCATGTTACATAGTTTCGAAAAAGTAGAAAAAGTTTAGTTTGTTTTAAGACAACAAATCTATTAATAATTTTGATAATGGGTATGAAATCAGAATAATTTATCGTTTGAGCCTATGATTTCGGAATAGTGCCCTTTTTCGAAATCGTTTTCCGATTACCTAATAAACTAATTTTCAACCTTTTATCAGATTGGCACAACTCAAAAAAAAAGTGAATTCCTTGCCCAAAAAGACTCGAAATGCCGATTTTGGGCAAAAAAAAAGCGCTTTTGTGAGCGCTTTTTTTTAAAGAATTAAAAAATCTATGACTTTCGTGCGGCAATTTGTTCAGCCAATAGTACTATGCTTTCTTTCAAAAGTGGGTCTTTTAGGTCATCCAAAGAATGGTTGACTTGCTTGCTGAGTTCTATATCTTTCAAAGAGTCTCCAATTTTGACTCGTGCTGCTCTTTTCTTTTCGCGATCATCTTGTTCCTTCTTTCTAATGTCAAAATTCAAGGAAATTGAGGTTTGAGCACGCGCAGAATTCAACTCATTGATGTCGTATTGATAATCGAGCAGACTTTGTTCTGTTTTCAGTCTCTGCTCATGGGTTTGTCTTAACTTACTGATCAACTGACCATCTACATAGTTCAAAGGCGTAAATTGTGCTGCAGGTATTTTATCCCAAGGCAAAGCGCTTGGTTTCGAACTTTCACCAAACTCTGCGGCACTAAAAGCAAAAGGAAAACTGATGTCTGGCGACACTCCCAAATGCTGGGTACTGCTTCCACTGACTCTATAGAACTTGGCTATGGTGTATTTTATTAAGCCCAACTCATCTTTGGTGGGTTCTCTTAAAAAATCATTCAGTCCGCGAACGTTCTGAACAGTTCCCTTGCCGTAAGTTTGCTCACCCACGATTACTGCTCTTTTGTAATCCTGAAGGGCACCTGCAAAAATCTCGGAAGCAGAGGCTGAAAATCTGTTGATCATCACACTAAGCGGCCCAGTGTAAAACATACTCTTATCTTCGTCATCCTCCTTGGTAATTCGTCCATTTTGGTACTTCACTTGAACGACTGGCCCTCCTGGCAAGAAAAGCCCGGAAAGATTAATCGCCTCGTATAATGCTCCTCCACCATTATTCCGCAGATCAATCGTAAAACCTTCGACACCCTGATCTTGCAATTCCTTAATAAGTCTTTTAACGTCATTAGTGGAGCTGATATAGTTTTCAGGGTTTTTCTGCATATCATCTGCATCCAGATAGAAGTCTGGCACCGTGATAATGCCTAGTTTATAGGTTCTCCCATTATCTTCATATTCTACCACTTGACTTTTGGCGCGTGCCTCATCGTACTTTATTTTGTCGCGAACTATGTTTACAATCTTCGTTTCTGAGCCTGGTTCTCTGCCTGCTGGCAAAAGCTCCAATCTCACCAAAGTGCCTTTAGCCCCTCTAATTTGGCCTGCAACTTCATCGGATCTCCAGCCTACTACATCTACCATTTCACCTTCTGCACCTTGAGCTATACCTACCACGCGGTCGTCAAGGTTAATTTGCCCGCTCAGGAAGGCTGGACCTCCAGGGCGTAATTCTACAATTTTCGTAAAGTCGTTGTCTTGCTGGAGCGTTGCCCCAATGCCCTCCATGGTTTTGGTGCTCTCTCGCTGAAAGTCCTCTGCGTTGCGAGGAGAAAAGTAATTGGTGTGGGGATCGAAGGCTTCGGTCACGGAATTCATTAGGATTTCGAAGACATCGTTGCTATTGTATTTATCTACATTGCCCTTAAAACGCTCATACCTTGTCTTCAATAACTCTGCAATTTTTACGTCATCGCTTCCTCCAAGCTTAGAGGTCAAGGCCTGACTTTTGATTATTTTTCTCCAAAGTTCATCTTGCTCTGCTTGCGTCTGCGGATAAGGTGCTTGTTCCCTGTCCAACTCAAAACTCTCGTTTTTCGAAAAATCAAAAGGCTGTGCAGCAATTTTTAGCGTGTAATTCAGGCGCTCTTCTACCCGTTTTTTATAAATATTGAAAATGTAGAAAGCAGGCACCAAGTTTCCCTTTTTAAGATCATCGTCAAAAGCGAATCTGTATTTCTGAAAAGACTTGATATCAGAAGCTAAAAAATAATTCTTGTTCCCATCGAGCGACTCCACATAATTGTCGAGAATGACAGATGATAGAGAATCATTAAGGTCTATCTCTCTATAATGAAAGTAATCCAAAATCTGAGTGACCATAATGGCCTCTTTGATATGTTCAGCCTTTGGCTGTAAATAGATTGCTGTGTCTGATTGAGCAGCTACTACTTTTGGGAAACCCAAAATCAAAAAGGCAGGAAGGAAAAGAATTTTACTGAATAATTTCATAACAACACGCGGTTTCAAACTCATCTGTTCTCAAAAAAAGAGAATCCATAAAACTAACGAAAATCGAAGATTTAAGGCTTTACCGATTATCAAATTTCTGATCATCAACAATTATACCCCAAGTACCGAATTTGGTTGTTGCTGTAGACTACAAAACTGTTAAAAATTGCAAAAACGCATTTGCCGGTATGTCTTATAGACCTATCCTAGCAACTCATTCACCCTATCATACATTGATTTTTCATCAAGTGCAGTTTCGATAAGCTTGATGTTCAATAGAAAAGAGCTGGCATTTTCCAGCAGTAGCTTGTCGTTGGCAATTTGAATCTTATCCCAAATAGGCAACATTTGTGCTACAAGCGAAAGACCTGATTGGCTCAATTTGAGCATTCTTTTGCGCTGATCGGCATCATCTTTAGATTCAATGACCAATCGCTTTTTGACCAAAACATTAGCCACCTGATTAATGGCCGGGTGTGTTTGCTGTAGCATTTGAGCCAATTCTGTGACGGCCAGCTCATCTCCATCTTTCAGGGCGTATATCATCGCAAACCATCTTGGTTCGAAATCAAAATCCGATGCCTTATAAATTGCCGCTACATCTTTGGCCAGTCGTTCGCTTAAGTTTTTGAGGCGGGTAGCCAGCGCGAGACTACCCAATTCCTCAATGATATTTCTTTCCAATTAATTCTTCTTTTTCGGGGCAATAATAGGAACTGCCTTAGTTCTAATTAGTTCATTTAATGCTTTGATTTGATTTTCGACCATTGAAATTTTCTCAATCAATTGAGTAAACTCAAACTGCAAATCTTTGACCCTTTGCTTTTGACCATCAGTGACGGGAGGTTCAATTCCATCAATCGTTCCATAAATATGAAGCAAGCTGACTTCTAACTTGTTAGGGAAGTTGATCACGTCTTGGAAAGTCTTCTGCTTTGGCTGAACCATTTTGTCTTCGGTGGCATCAATCTCTCCAATCAAACGATCAATCTCCTCGAAGATTTCAGGATAATCATCTTTTGACATCCTCGACTTCAAATCGTTTAACTGCGTTCTGATGGATCTCAATTCATTTGCCTTCTCTTGCACGTTGATGATCATTTTTCTTACCGTTAGCAGTAGCTCTTGCTGTACCCTAAAGTCCTCGGCAGTAGCAGACCAGCGCGGATCGATTTTAACCTCTAAATCTTTGGCAATGGTTTGGTCGCCATAGCTGAAACTCACAGTATAATTTCCCGGGGCTACTTTGTGCCCCCCAGCCCCTAAACCCATGAATACGCCATCAACACCGTCAAAATTGGTTTGGGTTAAATCCCAAGTGAGGCGATTCATCCCAGATTTTTTAGTGATCTTCAATTGCCTATCCTTGCTATCAGAAGCATAAGTTCTAACTACTTGTCCATTCGCGTTTTTGAATTCTACTTTTAACGATACAGAATCCACATTTTCTTTCAAGTAGTAAAGCATTGAAAAACCAGGATATGGATTCTGACCCAAAGATGGGTCATTAGAACGACCCGCATTATCGCGAATAGCAATATTTGGCTCATACACGTAGAAACTGGATTTGCTAGCCTCTGCTAATTCATGTAATGGACTCAAATTATCCATGATCCAAAAAGCACGGCCTTGCGTGGCTACCAATAAATCATTTTGATGCACCTTCAAATCAGTAATCGGAACGATAGGTAAGTTCCTTTGAAATTTGCTCCACTGAGCACCGCCATCAAATGAAATATAAAGACCTAATTCAGTGCCTGCATACAACAAATCTTTCTGCTTAGGATCTTCTCGAACGACACGCAAATGGGCTTCAGGTTCGATGCCATTCACCGTTCTCTTCCATGTTTGACCAAAGTCAGTTGATTTAAAAATATGGGGGGTGAAGTCGTTGAATTTATAACGGGTGTAGGCCAAATAAACCGTGCCATCGCTATGTGGAGAAACCTCGATTTGGTTCACCATTCCTTCTTCCAAATTAGGCGGAGTGATATTCGTCCAGTTCTTACCACCGTCTTTAGTGATATGCACCAATCCATCATCCGAACCTGTGTAGATCACATTGGCATCGAAAGGAGATTCCGCCACATAGTAAATCGTATGGTAGATTTCACCACCAGCACCTTCGTTGGTAATTGGCCCACCACCCCAACTGATTGTGGTCGTATCATTTCGGGTCAAATCTGGGCTTATTTCTTCCCAAGTAATCCCTCTGTTAGAAGTCTTTAATAGCTTATTTCCGCCATGATAAATCACAGAAGGATTGTGAGAGGAAGCGATGATCGGAGCATTCCAATTGAATCTATATTTCAAATCTCTTGGGTTTGAACCAAGACCCTGAAATGGATAGGCCATTACATCTTTAGTCAATTTTGTTTTGGCATTCCACTCATCTATAATTCCCTGATAGCAACCAGAATAGACATATTTAGGGTCGTTTGGATCGAAGGCGGAATAGGCACTTTCGCAACCTCCTACAGGGAAAAAATCATCCCCTTCTATGCCTCGACCGTCTGCTCTTGAAGGAATCGACACCGAGCTGTTATCTTGTTGACCACCATATAAGCGATATGGAAATTGGTTATCCGCATTTACTCTATAAAACTGTGCCGTAGGCTGGTTATTTTGAGTTGACCAATCTTGGCCTCCATTGATAGACACATTCGCTCCACCATCATTGGCGTTGATCATGTATTGCGGATGTACAGGGTTTACCCAAGTTTGGTGATTGTCGCCATGGGGAGTATTCAGATTCACGAAGGTCTTTCCTCCATCTGTTGATTGCACTAATGGCGCATTCATAATGTAAACTGATTCAGCATCAGTCGGATGGGCTAAAATGTGCATATAATACCACGAACGGGCCCTCAATAAGCGATCTGGATTGATCAAACTCCAAGATTTTCCACCGTTGTCCGAACGATACAAACCACCTTCTTCGGCTTCGATAATTGCCCAAACTCGGTCAGGATTGGCTCGAGAAACCGAGATGCCCATTTTACCTAAAACTCCTTTTGGCAAACCTTTGCTCATTTTCTCCCAAGTATCACCACCATCCACTGACTTGTATAAGCCGCTTCCTGGCCCACCACTCTGCACTTTCCATGGAAAACGCCTGTGGTCCCAATAGGCTGCATAAATGACCCTTGGATTGGTCATGTCCATACTCAAATCACTAACACCAGAGTTTTCATCCACATAGTGAACTTTGTTCCATGTCTTGCCGCCATCCGTAGTTTTATAGATTCCGCGATCTTCAGTTGCTCCATATGGACTGCCCTGAGCAGCAACAATTACCACATCCGAATTGTCTGGATGCACCGCGATTTTAGAGATCTGTCTGGTTTTTTCCAGGCCAATATGTTTCCAAGTTTTTCCACCATCGGTAGACTTGTACATTCCGTCCCCGTGCGAAGTCATTACGCCACGAACAGGTGCTTCACCCATACCGACATACACGACATTAGGATCAGATTCCGAAACGGTAATTGCACCAACTGAAGCGGTATTAAAAAAGCCATCAGAAACATTTTTCCAGCTTTCACCTGCGTCATCAGTTTTCCAAACGCCACCTGTTGCACCCATAAAATAGGTCATAGGATCTTGCACAACGCCTGCTACAGCAGTTGCCCTTCCGCCACGGAATGGCCCAATATTTCGGAATTCCATTGCATTGTAAAGGGCAGTATCGTAAGTGGTGGTTGTAGCTGGAGTAGTGTTACTTTTTCTCCTTTGGGCATTGCCTGTTTGTATAAACAAGCATAAGCCTAATGCTAAGGCAGCTAGTGGTTGGAGGATTCTCATGGTCAGAATTTAAGGTTGATTGAAAGATAAGCACAAGCTTCAATAAAAACCAAGGCAATGTGACGAACGAACTTTTGTATATTCATGTCAAAATCAAGAGTTATGGCTTACAGAATTAAATACCTTTTCTTGCTATTGGCATTTTTATCCTTTTCCACTTGTGAACAAGAAGACCATGATGACCAAAATAAATCTCTTCCAGAAGAAGTGATTCGTTTTGAAAGGGAAGGCTCTGCAATTTTAAAGGGGGTAAAAGTGCCCGCTGGAAAAAGCATGTACTTTGCCAGTGGCATGGTAGCAGATGTAAAGGACGAAAGCAAGCCAATAGGCGACCGTGCTAGACTTGGCAATACTTACGAACAGAGCGTCAGTACCCTCAAAAGAATTTCCGAATATTTGGGCGAAGAAGGACTAAGTCTTAAAGATGTGGTGGCCATGAAAGTTTATGTAGCCCCAGACCCAGAAAACGGAAATAAACCAGATTTTGACGGTTGGTTTAAAGCTTATGGCGAATACTTCGGTACAGCAGAAAACCCAAACAAAGTAGCCCGTTCTACCATTGGCGTATTTACTTTGGTCGATCCAAATAAGTTTATTGAGGTAGAAGTTAGGGCGGTTTATCCATAAAAAACCTATTCAACAGATATCATACAGCAAATTGAAATTATCAAATCAAAAGTTCAAAAATGAAAAAAATAACCATACTATTTTTTAGCCTTCTGGCAATAAGCCTTCAGGCCCAAACCTACAATGAATACGAATTGTCCTTCGATAATGCGGTGCATCATGAAGCCCATATCAAAATCAAATTCGCTAACCTTGAAAACAAGGTGCTTGAGGTTAGAATGAGCAGAAGCTCCCCGGGTCGCTATGCTGTGCATGAATTTGCCAAAAACGTGTACTCGGTAAAAGCAACGGATAGCAAAGGAAACCCGCTTCAAATTAGTCGTGCCAATCCTTATCAATGGGATGTTGCTGGTCATGACGGTACCGTAAATTTCGAATATACCCTCTATGCCAACAGGGCTGGCGGTACTTATTCAGGCATTGACGAAACCCACGCTCACCTCAATATGCCAGCGACTTTGGCTTGGGCAAGAGGCCTAGACCAAAGACCTGTTAAAGTCAAATTTAATTTGCCTGAAAATAGCCAATGGAAAATCGCCACGCAGCTTAAAGCCTTGGAAAATGGCGTTTACTATGCGCCAGACACTTATTATTTAATGGATAGCCCTACTGAAATCGCTGATCTTTTTATCCGTGAAAGAAAAGTGGGCGACCAAACCATCCGTTGGGCATTGCATAAACATGGCACTACCGACAAAGAAGTAGACCGCTACTTCGATGAATTGATTGGCATTGTTGAACAGCAAAGGGCTGTTTTTGGAGAATTGCCAAGCTATGATTTTGGCGAATATGTATTCCTTTCTTGCTATATGCCCAATGCCAGTGGCGATGGAATGGAACATAGAAATTCCACCTATGTGGTCAGTGGTTTACCTGTAGAAAGACCTTTGGCTACCACATCCATGGGTACCATTTCACATGAGTTTTTCCATTGCTGGAATGTTGAGCGAATTCGTCCGAAATCACTTGAGCCTTTTAGTTTTGAAGACGCTAATATGAGTGGCGAACTTTGGTTTGCCGAAGGTTTCACCAGCTATTATACAGCTTTGATGCAAGCCCGCTCGGGTAGCATAACAGCTGATCAATATGTGCGAGGTTTAGGCGGAAGTGTCGGCTATGTGATGAATGCCCCAGGCAGGAGTTACAACAATCCAATTGAAATGAGTTATCAAGCCCCTTTTGTGGATGCTGCTACTTCGATTGATCCTACCAACCTCAGCAATATCTTCATCAGCTATTATACTTATGGTTCTGTGCTTGGTTTGGCGCTCGATATGTCATTGCGCACCATGGACAATGGCAAAAACCTCGATGATTATATGAAGCATGTTTGGGCAAATCATGGTAAGCCAGAAATTCCATACACCGTTCGCGATTTGCAAGCGCGTTTGGCAGAATATGCAGGAGAAACCTTTGCCAACGACTTTTTCGGCAAGTATATTTTTGATAGCCAAGCACCTGATTTTGCCGGACTCTTCGAAAAAATGGGAGTGAATTTTCAAAATACAGGCGCAGGAAAAGCCAGCTTGGGTGGCAATATTCGAAAACTGAGAGACGGTTGGCAACTTACAAGCAATGCTAGTGTAGGCTCAGCGATTTATAAAGCGGGGGTTGAAGCGGAAGATATAATTCTAAGCATAGCAGGTAAAGAACTTAAAGACGATTCAAACATCAACGAAATTCTGGCCGCTCACAAACCTGGTGACAGCATTGAAATCAAGTTCAGCAAAATGTGGGGTGATGAAAAAACTGCAACCTTGATCTTGGAAGAAGCGCAGCAATTTGCCACGGCCATCAATGCAAACGCCAATGCCCAAGCAAAAGCGAGGAGAGAGGCTTGGTTGAAGAAAAGGTAGGCGGCAGTTATCAGTTATCAGTTATCAGTTATCAGTTATCAGGGAATCGGATAAACAGGAGTCAGGGTTGAGGTTAATATTAATCTCAACCCTCAATATTTAGGACTATGACGGAGCATAGCGAAATCACATTTGAAAAAGAAGACTTTAAAGAGCAATCCTTTAGAGGCAATTTTTACGATAGTTGCACATTCAAGCATTGTGACTTTAGCAAAGCAGATTTAGGCCAAGCCCACTTCGAAAACTGCCACTTTGAGGATTGTAATCTATCGCAGGCAAAAGTGATCAACGCCAAATGGCAGGAAGTCAGTTTTAAAGGCTGCAAGTTAAGCGGGATTGATTTTGAGCATATCAGCAAGATGTTGCTCTCTTTCTCATTCGATAATTGCCAGATCAGCTATTGTAATTTTATGGGTCTGAAAATTACGAATACTCGCTTCCTCAATAGCGAAATCAAAGAATGCGATTTTGTGAAAACTGATCTTTCTGCATCAAATTTTAGTGGCTCAAATCTCTCTGGCAGCACATTCAATGATTGTGATCTTTCTAAAGTAGATTTTAGAGATGCCCATGGCTATCAATTCAACCCACGGAACAACAAACTTAAAAAGGCCAAATTCTCAGTGCCTGCTGTACTTACGCTTTTAAGTGAGTTTGATATTGAGATAAGCTGATGAATATTAAACAATACCTTACTCCCCTAATCATTTCAGGTTCCATTGCTTTAATCGGAGCCATTTTAAACCTTATACTAAATTGGAAAGAACTAGCCTATGCAGAAGGATGGGGAGTAGTTGGAATGATTGGAATTTTAATCTACGGATCAGTCGCTATTATTACTGGATTCATCATCCATTTATTCTCCAAAAAATTAAAAACAAGAATTCTAATTGAAGTTATATTAATTGCTCTTGTCATTTCTTATGTTCTCCTCTTCTCTGGTCGGTTTTAACTATTTTCCACAATCAAAAAGCTTTCGTACTTTTGAATTATGTCGAAGTTGTTGACTTACAATAGTTTTGAAGATAAAAAAGCTCTCTATGAGAAAATCCCTCTTTCCAAAGAAGAGGCTCTTATTCGCGCTCTTGATCTTTTAGATTTTCAAGCTGCCCTTGCTTCACAAAATCCGCATCTCCCCAAAAATCATTCTTCAATTGATTGGATAGAACTTCAATGGCTTAAGAATGATAAATAATGAACTTAGAATTGCCAATAGCCATTCTTAAGCAAAGTCCCAGCGGGACGGTCTGTTAATAGATAAAATATCCAGCCTCTTCAAGCTCCAGCGGAGCGACCTATTTTTAGTCCACCCCTACGGGGTTCAATTTTAAATTTCACGGTGCTACTAACAGCATGCCTCTATGAGGCTGCGCATCAAAACAAAAAAAGGCTCCTAAGAGCCCTTTTACATTTTAGTCGTCCGACCACTTAAAGTGATCAGACGACCTTTCTTCAAAGCTTATAGCGCCTCTACCTTTTCAATATTAATAAACTCAACTTCCTTCTCAGGACTAAGCTCAATGCTTACCACTGAATCGCGATCGATTTTTCCAGAAAGAATCTGTTTCGAAAGCTCATTCAGCACTTTGCGTTGAATTACCCTTTTGAGCGGACGGGCACCATATTGAGGGTCCCAACCTAATTCACCTAAATAATCTAGCACTTCGTCAGTGGCTTCAATGGCGACACCATTTTCTTTCAACTGTTTTTGAATCAAGCCAAATTGAATTCTCACAATCTGTCTGATGTTATCCTTGTTCAAAGGCATAAACATGATCGTTTCATCAATTCTGTTCAAGAATTCAGGCCTTACCGACCTTTTCAATTGGCCCATCACTTCCAGCTTGGTTGCCTCAATAATTTCGAAAACATTGTCTTCATCAATCTTCGCAAAATTCTCTTGAATGATATCCGAGCCAATATTGGTCGTCATGATGATGATTGTGTTTTTAAAGTTCGCCAAGCGACCTTTATTGTCCGTCAATCTACCATCGTCCAATACCTGCAAAAGAATGTTGAAAACGTCTGGATGTGCTTTTTCAATTTCATCTAGCAAAATTACGGAGTACGGTTTTCTACGGACAGCCTCTGTCAATTGACCACCTTCATCATAACCTACATAACCTGGAGGCGCTCCTACCAACCTACTCACCGCATGGCGCTCTTGATATTCTGACATATCGATTCGCACCATATTGTTTTCATCGTTGAATAGGTATTCAGCCAAGGCTTTCGCTAGCTCAGTTTTACCTACCCCAGTAGTACCAAGGAAGATAAATGACCCAATCGGACGTTTTGGGTCTTGCAAACCAGCCCTACTTCTGCGCACCGCATCAGATAAAGCAGTAATCGCTTCTCTTTGGCCTGCTACCCTTTTGCCCAATTCTTCTTCTAAATGGAGCAGCTTTTCTCTGTCGGATTGGAGCATTTTAGAAAGCGGAATACCTGTCCATTTAGAGACTACTTCGGCAATATCTTCAGCATCGACTTCTTCTTTCAGTAAAGATTTCTCGCCTTGCAGCTCATTCATCTTCACTTTAAAATCTTCAAGCTTTGCCTCGGCTTCCACAATTTTACCATAACGTATCTCCGCCACACGCCCGAAATCACCTTCTCTTTCAGCCTTTTCAGCCTCCATTTTAAAGCGATCGATGTTTTCCTTTTCTTGCCTAATGCCAACGATAATGGACTTTTCATTCTCCCATTTCGCCCTTAGGCTATCGCGTTTTTCCGAGATTTCGGCAATCTCTTTAGAAAGCACCGATTCTTTGTCTTTATTTTTTTCCCTTCGAATGGCCTCGCGCTCAATCTCCAACTGCATGATTTTTCGATTCAACTCATCCAATTCCTCAGGAAGCGAATCAATTTCGATCCTCAATTTAGATGCGGCTTCATCCATTAAGTCAATGGCCTTATCGGGTAAAAATCGATCAGAGATATAACGACTCGAAAGTTCTACGGCTGCGATAACTGCATCATCTTTGATCCTTACCCCGTGATGGACTTCGTATTTCTCTTTGATTCCTCGAAGAATTGAAATCGCATCCTCTTGCGTTGGTTCGTCCACAATTACGGTCTGAAACCTACGCTCTAAAGCCTTATCCTTTTCTATATGCTTTTGATATTCCTTAAGGGTTGTCGCACCAATGGCATGAAGTTCTCCTCTGGCCAAAGCAGGTTTTAAAAGGTTGGCAGCATCCATGGCCCCTTCACCAGCGCCAGCACCAATCAAGGTGTGGATTTCGTCAATGAAAAGAATGATCTCTCCAGCGGCATCTTGCACCTCCTTAATGACAGCTTTCAATCGCTCTTCGAATTCACCTTTGTATTTAGCGCCTGCGACCAACAACCCCATATCCAAAGAAATCAAGATTTTTGATTTCAGGTTTTCAGGCACATCGCCATCGACAATCCGCTGGGCCATACCCTCTACAATTGCTGTTTTACCAACACCCGGTTCACCTATCAGTATTGGGTTGTTTTTTGTTCTACGCGACAAGATTTGAAGTACTCGTCTGATCTCTTCATCACGACCAATGACGGGATCTATTTTACCTTGGCTAGCCAATTCATTCAAATTGATCGAGTATTTGCTCAGCGATTGGTATTTTCCCTCGGCATGTTGATCGGTAACACTATTCCCTCCGCGTAATTCCTTAATGGCAGCTATTAGTTCTTTTTTACTGAAACCTACTTCCTTCATCAAGGCAGCAGTTTTTTCTTTGCCTTCTAAAAGCCCTAGAATTATATGTTCAACAGCCACAAACTCATCTTTAAACTCCTTGAGATAATCCAAAGATTTGGATAAAGATGAATGGGCCTCATTTGACAAATACGGTTGTTGACCACTTACTTTTGGGTAACTATTGACTAGTTCATCCAACTTAGTTTCCAGTTGGACTTTGTTGACGCTTAATTTTTTGATCAGAAAAGACATTACATTCTCGTCTGACAACAGGATGGCCTTCAAAATATGAGCAGGCTCAATGGCTTGCTGCTGATTGGCAGAAGCAATCTCGGCCGCCTTTTGAATAGCTTCCTGCGATTTGATGGTATATTTTTTAAAATCCATGACCTTATGTTTTCAATGTTTGTATTACTGATTTTTAAATCAGCCATGGAGCACTTCTCAAACTAGAGTCCACATAGATTAATCGGAAATTGTGACTTACACACGGGGGTTTTTCACCTCAATTCGGCCAGAGTGGCATTATTCTTAGAACTTAGCGGCAATACTTACAGTAAAAGACCGCGATGAAAACCACTCATTCATCGATTGAATGGCTGGTATATTAAAAATAGCCCCATCACCATAAGGATAGGAAAATCTTACACTACTATCATTGCCTGAATAGTTCGAAATAGTAAAAAGATTATTAGCGGTTAGGCCTGCTATAAGGGGCACTTTCTTGATGGCAAATTTTTGTGAAATATGGATATAAGCAAGCCTGAGGTAAGAAGCATCTTCGACAAAAATATCGGACCATTGATTAAATGAAGACTCTATACCGAGGTTGTCTTCAAGTGTGTTGGTAGTCCCTGTAATTCCTGCATCATTTGTTGCTCGCTCGAATCGCAAGAAATTAGCCAAGCTATGACCAAGAGTAGCATCGAACTGAAAAATCAACTTTGTATTTTTGTAACCAACCTCATTTCTCCAGCCAATTCTCGCCTTCGGCAAAGTTTGACCTTGTGGCAAATAGTCTTCTTCAGTAATTCTTCCGTCACTATTTTGGTCAGTTAAAATAAAATTACCGTCTGCCCTAAACCCCTCTAACATTGGGCTATGGATAGCGCCAAAAGGTAATCCTTCCTCATATCGAATTGCCCCAATACCCGAGCATCCACAGCCTATGTATCCCAAAGTATATGGTTCTCCTTCAATTTTCGTCCATTCGGTTTTTAATGTGGTAAGGTTCAAATTTGAGCTAATCGAAAAATCAGAAATTTTCGTATTCCAAGCGAGATCAAACTCCCAACCTGAATTATTAAGCTCATCTGCATTTCTGTTAATTTCAAAAAAAGCACCTTCCTCCTCGGTCCAAATCCTCCTTAACAGATAGGAGGATACTTTTTTATATCGAGTTAAAGAAAGCGACCATACCCCATTCTGGGGCTGATATGAGGCAGAAATCTCGCTATTCTTTGATATTTCATTAGATAAATCAGAGTTGATATTCGTTAGATCATTGCTTGTTGCAATTGTCGCCTCATCATCGTAAGGAGAAAGCCCTGACTTACCAATGCTCGCTGAAACAAACAATGAATTGATTTTTCCCATTTTCTTGAATACATCCAAACCGCCTCTCATATAATAAAAAAGTGCAGGCTTAATATTATCTCCTAAAACGCTGGAATTATCGATACTTGCTTGAAAATCAAAATATGCCCACTGATTATAATTGAGATTCCCAGCAAAAAAACCAGAGTTGAATTTGATTTTATCCTCATCAAGAGTTTCATTCTCTATAATTTCTCCAAACTCCATTGACCTCGTTTGATTTAAATTTTTAAGCTCTATAGTTTGACTTTTGATTCCTGATTGGAGTTTAAGTTGGGTATTAGCAAGCGAGAAGGTTCTTTGGAGATCAAAAGCAATATTCTTATTTAATCGAGAATTAAACTGAGCTTCTTGTAATAAAAAGCTGTAAAAGAAATCAGAATCAATTCTTGTGTATTGCGAATACGATTGATCGGTAACATCCATTTTTAAACCAAACACGAATTTGTTCAGATCATATTGAAGGTTTAAACCATGCATCATTTTTTGATCTCTGCCTGTTTTCTCTGCCAATTCGAAAAAACCAACAGGGTTGTAAGCATCAAATTGAAGTGCTTGATAAACGTCTCCACTTGGGAAATACTTAGGCATTGTCGGATTGGCGTCTAAAGCATATTTAAAAACCTGAGAAAAGCCAATATCCGATTGTTTAGAGGTTAAAGCCCCAATGTATTCAACATTTAGCTTGTCATTCAATCCTCGCCATCTGACATGGCCAAAAAAGTTAGTCAAATCATACCCCGAATCCTTTAGGATACCATTCACTAATCTACTATTCACTGAAAAGCGATAATCAAAGTCACTCTTGCTGCCACTAAGCGCTAAATTATTAATAGTACTCACCCCGCTTTGGGTGATATAATCCAACCAATCAATGCGGTTTCCAAGGTCATTTCCGCCAGCTTCAATAAAACTCTCGGCCCCTCTTACTTTTTGGTTATAAATCTTTTGTTCGATAATGACACCAGAATTAAAGCTCAGTTCCAATGGTTTATTTCCACCAATTTTAGTTTGAATTTCGATAACGCCTGAAGCCCCTTGAATTCCATAAATTGCAGTTTCGGGCCCCTTTAAGATGATAATACTTTCAATATCATTAATATCAATGGCATCAATGGGTGCTCCAATAATTCCATTAATTACCACCAGTGGTTCAGTTCTACCCGTAATTGTAGAAACACCCCTTACCCTAACATTGAAATTTTCATGAATATTTGCGCCAGCTTTTGTGATCAGCACTCCCGAAAAAAGATGATTGATCAGGCCATATGCCTCTTGAACATTCCCCTTATTAAAAAGTGAGTCAGACATAACCCTAGAGGCATTGGGAATCGGGTTTTGCTGAAGTTGAAAAGAATAAACCTCATCAACATTCATCAAAATCAAAAACATAAGGCTTAGCCTAAAGAAGAAAGTTTTCATTGCAGAGTCTTTGAATTTGAATGTGTTATGACCAAAATCGAGATGGAAAATATAAGGATTTAGAATTTAAGGGGAAAGTTTAATTTGATATAGCTCAAGCTTGAAGTTTCTGCACAGAGCAGTTTTATAGTCTAGTATTTTCTGAATCAAATCGATTTCTTTGCACCATGGCACGAGTTAAAATTGAGCTTCCAGAACATTTTATTTTTGAAACCGCAATACAAGTTAGAATTTCGGACATCAATTACGGAGGGCATTTAGGAAATGACAGCGTGCTTAGCCTAATCCATGAAGCCCGCTTTCAATATTTTAATTCACTTGGCTACAAAGATGAGCTTTCAATCGATGGTTTCGGTACCATTCAAGCTGATGTTGCTATTGCCTACAAAGGAGAGGCTTTTCATGGCGATACTATAAAAGTTCAGATTGCTGTGGCAGAAATTAGTAGAAAAAGTTTTGAGCTGATTTATCTGCTTTCCACTGGCCAAAAGGAAATTGCAAGGGCCAAAACAGGGATCGCCATGTTTGATTATAAAGAAGGCAAAGTGGTAAGTCTACCTGAGGTGTTTCTTTCAAAGATTAAGGCTTAGTTCACTACCTTTGGAGCATGGTACAAGCGAAACGCGATATCAGACAGCTTTCAGTCGAAGAAATCCAAGAATTCTTTGTTGGCATAGGCGACAAAGCCTTTCGTGCCAAGCAAGTTTATGAATGGCTCTGGAAGAAGTCTGCGAAGGATTTTGATCAAATGAGCAATATTTCCTTAACCACGCGTGAGCTCCTGAAAGAACACTTCGACATCAACCACATCAAGGTGGACCAGATGCAGCGCAGTGCTGATGGTACCATTAAAAATGCAGTGAAACTTCATGATGGCATGACAGTCGAGTCGGTATTAATCCCTACCGAAAACAGAATTACAGCTTGTATCTCATCTCAAGTGGGTTGTAGCCTTAATTGTCATTTCTGTGCCACTGCCAAGCTAAAAAGGATGCGCAATTTAAACCCAGATGAGATTTATGACCAGGTGGTAGCCATCAAAGAGGAAGGTGAACTCTACTTTAATCGACCATTGACCAATATCGTTTACATGGGCATGGGTGAACCCTTGCTGAACTACCAAAACGTAATGGAGTCCATCAATAAAATTACTTCTCCAGAGGGATTAGGCATGTCACCGAAAAGGATCACGCTCTCTACGGTTGGTATTCCTAAAATGATTGTTCGAATGGCCGATGAAGACGTTAAATTCAATCTGGCTGTTTCCCTTCACTCTGCCATTGATGAAACACGTTCTAAAATGATGCCGATCAATGAAAAAACAGACCTGAACGAGTTGGCAGAATCACTGAACTATTGGTACCAAAAGACCAAACGTAAAGTCACTTTTGAATACGTGGTCTGGAAAGACATCAATGATGACGAGCACCATGCCCTAGCATTAGCCAAATATTGCGGAAAGGTAGCTTCCAAAGTGAACATTATTGAGTACAATCCTATCGATGATGGCCAGTTTCAACAGGCCGATCCAGCCAGCCTTGACATGTACAAACGCATTTTGGAAAGTAAAAACATCATTGTGAACGTCCGAAGAAGCCGAGGCAAAGACATTGATGCTGCGTGCGGGCAGCTTGCAAATAAACTTTAATTCTCACTAAACTAATTTCTCCCCTCTATATCTAAAAGTGAATTTATTTCGTTAGCCAAATTATTATTTTTGAAATATATTGATAATTTTAAGGCTTAATTAAACACGTGTTATGCATAAATTCGCTTATCTAATTCTAAATCTGCTAATTGGCAGTTATCTTTTCGTAAGTCCATCTTCATCTTTGCAAGAACTTACATCTAAACTAGAAAAGTATTCAAGTGAATTTCCTCAAGAAAAAATTTATTTACACACCGATAAGGCGCACTATCTACCCGGAGAAACCATTTGGCTCAAAAGTTATTTGGTAGCTGGTGCGCTTCATCAGCCGTCTCCCATCAGCAATAATGTCCATATTGAATTAATAGACACCAATAATAAACTTATCACCTCTGCCCTTTTGAGATCGGAAAACGGTCTTTCCGATGGAATCGTGATTTTACCCATGGAGTTAGCGCCCGGCAAATATCTGTTGAGAGGCTTTACCAATTGGATGCGTAACTTTGGAGACGACTTTTTCTTCCAAAAGGAAATCACCGTTCTTTCTTATGATGACACCCAAAAACAAACCGCCCCAAAAAGCTCTTCCGTTGACCTTCAGTTTTTCCCGGAGGGGGGGCATCTTGTTGACAAAGTTGCTACCAGAGTGGCCTTCAAGGCGATAGATAGCAATGGTGAAGGGGTAGAAATCAATACTAATGTTTTTGATGATCAGGGCAAAATGATTGCCGAGTTGACCACACAACATGATGGAATGGGGTTTTTTAGCCTGATACCCGAATTGGGGAAGAATTATACGGCTGAAATCAATAATAAAAAATTTGAACTCCCAAAAATAGAAGCGCAAGGTTTTTCCATTTCAGTCAATAATGCCATGGAAGATATTATGAGGTTGACTTTCAGGAGTAATGAAAAAACGACAGAAAAAGATAAAATGAATGTGATCATTCACTCCCGAGGGCTTATTTCATATGCCTACCCGATTGACCTTTCACAAAATATCGCCTTCCAAAACATCCCTAAAAATATCATGCCCGAAGGGATTCAGCATATCACCTTATTCGATGCCAAAGGCAATCCAGTTGTAGAAAGGCTGGTTTTTGTTAAAAAAGATGGAGTAGTCGTTGCTGTAGAAACAGATAAGGAGAATTACGGTACTAGAGAAAAAGTGACTGCTCAACTTAAAGTAGTTGATTCAAAAGGAAATCCTGTTCAAAGTAGCTTGTCAATGGCGGCCCTTGACATCAATCAGACCATTGAGGACAAACCAAGCACAACAATCGCAAGTAATCTATTATTAACTTCGGATTTGAAGGGATACATTAAAAACCCAACGCATTACTTTGATCCAAACAACCAAGAAGCCGATCAGCAACTCGATTTAGTGATGATGACACATGGCTGGGTCAGGTTCAATTGGGAATCAATTTTAAAGGAGGAATATCCACAAGTTGACCATCTCATAGAAAAAGGAATTAACATCAAGGGCACGTTGGTGGATCAGTTCAATGATAAACCTATCGAAAATGGTGAGGTGACCTATTTCGACAATAGCTTCAACCCTCCTGTAATAGAAAATGTAAAAACGGACAAAGATGGCCGTTGGGAAATCTTCAATGTAATTGCCTATAATACTAAACCCATATCATTTCAGGGAGCCACCAAAAAGGGGAAAAAATTCGTCAGCTTTAAGTTCGACTCCCTGAACAACTACGTTGCCCCAGTGGATTGGATCAAAAGCCCCCTACCAATCGAGCTCAATCAAGAAGAGCTCAATTTTGTAGAAAAAAGTAAGGAGCGTTTACAGATTGATGAGGCCTACGACTTTGACACTTCTTTGACCGTTTTGGAATCGGTTACCGTAGAGGGAAAACGTTATACCGAAGACCAAAAGCAAAGTGCATATGGTTCTGGCGATAATACTTTCTCATTTGATAAAATAAGCGAAACAAGTCGTCTGGCAAGAAACCCTTTAGAGATATTACAAGGTAGAATTGCCGGTGTTCAAATTGCTGGTAGTGGCCCTTTTATGACTATCCAGATCAGAGGTGCTTCTACTGGCCTAGGCGCTGCCGCAGCTCCGGCTATTTTCCTAAATGATATTCCCACAGATCTACAAACAGTACTTTATATTCCAGCAATGGACATTGAAAGAGTAGAGATTTTTAAAGGCCCGAGTGCCGCTGTCTTTGGATCCATCGGAGGTGCAGGTGTAATTGCCTTCTATACCTATCAAGGAGTTAAAGTGTCTTCAAAACCATCAGAAGGGATATATGCCACAATTCTAAAAAATGCCTATCAAGGGAATAGAGAATTCTACGCTCCTAAATACGACAAGTTTGAACCAGAGCACATTAAGCCTGACAAAAGAGTGCTTGTCTATTGGGCTCCCAAAATCATGACTAATGAGAAAGGCGAAGCTACCGTAGAATTCTGGACAACTGATTTGGAAACAGATATCGCCTTAGATTTTCAAGGCATTACTCAAACAGGCCAGACCTTGACAGATTATAAAACCGTAACCGTCAAAAAAAATAAATAGCTAGTCCTTACTCGCATTAAATAGCTTCTGCTTTTCTTCTTTCGAAAGGGCGTCATAGCCCTTTTCTGAAATCTTATCCAAGATCAGATCGATTTCGGCTTGACTCGTGTTTGCGGACTTCTTAGATGAGGCGGTTGATTTTGAAGACGCTGAACTAGCATTCTTACTACCAGAAGTAGTTTTCTCCTTTCTATAACTCACCTTAATTTTTGGTTGAGGCGTGAATAGGCTCTTAACCCAAATGATGAATTGTAAAACTACCTTACTCCAGTCATTACCACTTTTAAGCTGCGTGATAAATATCCAACCTGCCAAAGCTCCTCCCAAATGAGCAATCTCTCCACCTGCGTTCACCCCTGTAGAACGAAGTAAGGATGTCACCACATAAAACGCAGCAATGTATTTGAGCTTTACCGGCCCCAGAAAAATCAATGGAATGGTATAATTTGGCATGAAGGTGGCCGCACCTACTACGATGGCAATTACACCGCCTGAAGCTCCCAATAAATGAGAAGTTGAAATCGCCCCTTGATAAAAAGGAATTAAATTATAAGCCAACAGATAGAGTAAGCCTCCAAAAATTCCTCCCCAAACATAGAGTCCAAGCACCTTATTCTGACCCAAATATTCCGCAATGATTCTACCGAACCAATACATAAAGAGCATATTGAAGAGGATATGGAAGATCTCCTGATGATAGAAAAAGTAAGTGATCAAACTCCAAGGTTGATAAATTACCTGCCCTAAATCAGAAGGAAGCGTTAAGTAATGGCTGAAAGTGCTAAATAAGCTTCCATATCCAGCAATAGTAAATATTACTCCCGTCACTCCTAACACTACAAATCCAACCACATTGATGACTATCAATTGGTTAAGGATATTACCAGTCCTGAATGCTAATTTGAAATCGTCTAAAATACTGTTCATTTATTGCTATCAATAAAATTCGTTTCGGCTCTTCTTCCAGTAAGTCACCAAGAAAAAGGCGATGAGCGCTCCGCCTATATGTGCCAAATGCGCTACATTATCTCCTGGTGAACGTTGAAACTCAGAAAACAGCTCATAAAGAATGTATACGGTGACCAAGTATTTGGCCTTGATGGGAAAAGGAATAAATAACAAGAAAAGTTCTGTATTTGGGAAAAGAAGGGCAAAAGCAGCCAAGATACCAAACACGGCTCCAGACGCCCCTACCATTGGATAATCACCAAAGAAAGCATAAAGTCCACGGGCATATTGAATGGCCTGTTGCCTCAATTGTGGACTATCTTCATTTCTTGAATAATCATCAATAAATGGGTAAATGTATTCGGGCTTATATACGTTGTGCTTGGCAATCAATCGATTAAACTCCTCAGAGCTAGGTTGATCTAAGAAAGATTCAACATCGTTCTTGATGGCAGACACTTCAATATAATTGGCCCCTGTATAAAACAGCCCTGCCCCAACTCCAGTAACCATATACAGAATGATAAATTTTTTAGGCCCCAAAAACTGCTCTAAAAGTGGACCAAAGATGAATAAGGCAAACATATTTCCGAAGATGTGCATGGGGCTAGAGACACTATGCAAAAACATGTAAGTAATAAACTGAACTGGATTGAAATTATCGGAAGCGATAAAATAAAGGCCAAAACGGCTGCCAAGGTCTACCTTCACAAGGTATTGCACCAACCAAATCCCAATATTAATATAGAGCAGGTTTTTTACTAGGGGAGTAAGTCTTCCAAACATAGGGGCTAATTAAAAAATTGGTCTATTTTTTCCAATTCAATGATAAAAGTTGTTCGCCTTCCATAAGGAGAATAGTTAGCATTTTTACACGCAAAAAGCTGATCGATCAAAGATGACATTTCTTCTGGAGAAAGTGTTACCCCAACTTTCAGGGAGGATCTTTTCGCAATGGCCCTTGCCACGTTTTCATCGGCACTGATCGAAAGTTCTGATTGATTCAATTTAAACTGTTCAACAAAACCTTCGAACAATTGTTTCTCGTTGACAGCCTTTAAATCAGCAGGCACTCCGTTGATCACAATGGTATTTTTACCAAATTCAGCAAACTCGAAACCAATCGCATTGATCTCTTCTTTCATCCCCATAACGAGCGCGTAGTCCGATGGGTTGAGTTCAATCGTTTGCGGAAAAAGGGTTTGTTGTGAAGCACCAGATCTATGCTGAATCATCTGTAAAAATCTTTCATACAGGATCCGCTCATGTGCCTCTTGCTGCGCCACCAACAACATTCCCGATTTAACATGGGTGGCAATATATTTCTTATGAATTTGGAAATACTGAGTTGAGGCCGATACCTTTTCAGTTTTAAAATCTGGTACAATTGAATTGATAGAACTGCCTAATGTCACTGTGTTCTGCGCCTCAGGATGCATTTCCATTTGAGAATTCGCTGATTCTTCTTCTTTAATATCTTTTTGCAATCCTTCGTAAAGTCGCTCCCAATGCGAAGTACTTGGCTTATTTCTATCCAATTCCCTGAACTGACCATATTCCCGATCCGACTTTCCAAGTCCTTCCACTTTAGGTTGTGGTCTGAACGATGCAAAATTCACGTCTGCACCAAAATCCAAGGCTGGGGTAATATTGTGTGTGCCCAATGCCTGACGCACGGCTGCTTTTACAATGGCATAAACCGTTCGCTCATCATCAAACTTGATTTCCGTTTTTGTCGGGTGGACATTGATATCGATATGCTTAGGGTCTATTTCTAAAAAGAGGGTATAGAAAGGAAAAGTGCCCTCAGGTACCAAGTTTTCAAAAGCAGTCGAAACGGCATGGTTCAAGTAATTACTTCTTATAAACCTGTTGTTGACAAAGAAGAATTGCTCACCTCGCGTTTTTTTGGCGAATTCTGGTTTGCCCACATAGCCCCAAACCTTTACCAATTCTGTCTCTTCAAGGCAAGAGGCCATTTGAGCCTGATACTTTTTTCCAAAAACGCCTACAATCCGATGGCTCAATTTGCCAGCAGTGAGGTGATACATCTCTAAATCATTGTGAAAAAGGGACATCTCCACTTCAGAATTGGCTAAAGCCACATGCAAAAACTCGTCTACGATATGACGCGTTTCTACAGAATTAGATTTTAGGAAATTACGCCTCGCAGGAACGTTATAAAATAAATTTTTTACAGAAAATGAAGTGCCTACTGGCGTAGAAGCAGGTTCTTGCTTTTTTACCTCAGAAGCTTCAATCTGAAGTAAAACACCCAGTTCGTCTTCGGGTCTTCGGGTTTTAGCCTCCACTTGACTTACCGCAGCAATCGAAGCCATGGCTTCACCTCTAAAACCCATAGTTCTAATGGTGAAAAGATCTTCCGTTGAGCGAATTTTAGAAGTAGCATGCCTTTCGAAACACATCCGAAGATCGGTTTCGGACATTCCGATACCGTTATCCACTGATTGAATCAATGATTTGCCCGCTTCCTTAATAATAAGTTTAATATTGGTCGCCTTAGCATCAATCGCATTCTCCAACAACTCCTTCACTACAGAAGCAGGGCGCTGTACTACTTCGCCAGCAGCTATCTGATTGGCGATGTTATCAGGAAGTAATCGTATTAAATCGGGCATGCAGATACGAAGAAACTACTTTCGCATTTTCTTCCAAAGAAGAAAGGGAATATAAAGTAGTCCGAGATAGAAAATCTCTTTACCGATATATAAAAAGCCTCCTGCAAAAAGTACTAAAATAACGAAAATGAGCAGTCTAAGCATGGTCACTGAATCCACGCCATTTTTTGCGTGCTTCATGTTCTTTCTAAATGAGCCAGCAA
Organism: Cytophagales bacterium CG12_big_fil_rev_8_21_14_0_65_40_12; assembly: GCA_002786855.1. Taxonomy (GTDB): domain Bacteria; phylum Bacteroidota; class Bacteroidia; order Cytophagales; family Cyclobacteriaceae; genus Roseivirga. Next base: position 48,151 of record PCUU01000075.1, on the reverse strand, counting down.
TTTGAGAGCGGTAACCTGGATCTAACTCAGCATCGGCCATTCCCATTTCAGCTTTAATCCGGCTTGTACGGTTTTCGATATCCTCACGAATAGGATCGTAATACCTTGGCTTGATGTCAAATCGCTGATAATTGGGTTTCTTTATAAGGCCGGGTAGCTTCATGATATTCTTTATGCTATTTTGGCGTTGTTAAAGATCAAAAGTCCTTAGTATAAAATACGCCTACGAACAAATTTATACTTTATTTGCTATAACTAAAAATTACGGCATAATGCTGAAGAAAGTTACTTACACCTTTTCGCTACTCCTCTTACTATCGTGTATTGCTCACGGACAAAAAATCTATCATAAATCCGACACCCTGAGTCAAAATGCTTGGGTAGACAGTGTTTTTAAAACCATGTCGCCAAAAGAAAGGCTCGGCCAGCTATTTATGGTGGCTGCTTATTCTAACAGAGATGAAACCCATTTTGCCGAAATAGACGAGCTGATTACCAAATACAATGTTGGGGGTTTGATCTTTTTTCAAGGCGGAGCCGTGCGGCAAGCGAAATTAACGAACAGGTACCAATCCAAAGCCAAAGTGCCTTTGTCAATTGCTATGGATGCCGAATGGGGAATCGGCATGCGATTAGATTCTATTCTGGATTTTCCGAAACAAATGACTTTAGGCGCTATTCAAGACAATCGATGGGTCTATGAAATGGGCAGGGAAGTAGCGCAGCAGTTCAAATTATTGAATATGCACATCAATTTTGCACCTGTGGTGGATGTGAATGTGAACCCCAATAATCCAGTCATTGGTTTCCGTTCATTTGGAGAAGATAAATTCAACGTTGCTGAAAAAGGCATTGCTTATATGAAAGGCATGCAAGACAATCGGATCATGGCCAATGCCAAGCACTTCCCCGGCCATGGCGATACGGATGTTGACTCCCATGCTGACCTTCCTGTAATTAATCATGACAAGACCAGAATGTCGGACATTGAACTTTACCCATTTGTTCAATTGATGAAAGATAGCCTTTTGAGCGTAATGGTGGCTCATTTGCAAATTCCGGCCTATGACGCCCGACCTAAAACACCCACTACTTTATCTGAAAAAGTAGTCACTGACCTATTGAAAAATGAATTAGGCTTCGATGGACTTGCTTTCACTGATGCCATGAATATGCAAGGTGTCGCAAAATATTACGAGCCAGGAGAAGCTGATGTACGCGCACTTATGGCTGGCAACGATGTCATTCTTTTTCCAGTCGATGTGCCAAAGGCAATTGTACAAATTGAAAAAGCAATCAAGAAGGGCGATTTAACCCAAGCTTCATTGGACAAAAGGGTAAAAAGAATGCTTGCCGCAAAATTCTGGCTAGGCCTTGACAAGTACATTCCTATTTCTACCGATAACCTTACGGAAAGAATAAATAGCAGCTATGCCCAAATGTTGAATCGTATCCTTTACCAAAAGGCGATGACGGTTGTGGACAATACTGATGAATTACTGCCTATCGTCAAATTAGACAGTACAAAGTTTGCCTCATTGAGCTTCGGAAAGGCCGATAATCAGGAGTTCGAAAACACATTAAGCAAATATGCCAAATTTGTACATCACCAAGCCGATTCGGAATACAAGCAAATGCTCGACTCACTTTCCTCTTTCGATGTTGTAGTGGTTGGCTATGGCGGAATTACGAATGCCACCAAAAATCAACATGGGGTCAATAGTGACGAAGTTCAATTTATCAGAGACCTACAGGCCAAAACCAAGGTGATCGTGGTCACTTTTGGCAATGCCTACGGGCTTCAGTTTTTTGATGGGGTTAAGAATATTATATGTACTTACGAAGACAACGAGATTACAAGAAATATTGCTCCTCAAATCATATTTGGAGCATTAAGGGCCGAAGGCAAGCTGCCCGTAACCACAGGGAGTTTTAATGTTGGTGCTGGAATAAAAACCCTAAGTGCCTCAAGACTTGGCTTTGGCTTGCCCGAAGAAGTGGGAATGGACTCCAATACACTGCAAGAAATTGATAAAGTAATGGCCAAAGCCATAAAAGGAAGGGCCACGCCAGGAGGTCAAATTTTGGTGGCTAGAAAAGGTAAAGTGATTTTTCAGAAAAACTATGGCTTTCAAACTTATGATAGTCTGGTAGCCGTCAATGATCAAACGATGTATGATTTGGCTTCTGTCACCAAGGTTATGGCCAGCATTCAACTCTTAATGCATTTGAACGAAAAAGGGCTTATCGATATGAACAAAACCTTGGGCGATTACCTTCCTGAGGTTCGAAATACGAATAAAGAAAACTTAGTGATCCGCGATGTACTCTTACATCAAGCAGGCCTTCAACCTTTTATCCCCTTTTGGAAAAGAACCGTTGATAAGGGCAGTCTAAAAGAAGCATATTACAGTGAAACTCCCGGAACAGGTTTCAAAAACCGAGTGGCAGAAAACGTGTATAGCAACGCTTCCCTTTCCGATTCTCTCTGGAAATGGGTGATTGAAGCAGACTTAAGGAAACTTCCTAAAAAAGAGAAAAAATACGACTACCTCTATTCCGATATGGGTTATTACTTCTTTATGAAGCTGGCTGAAAAGATTTTGAAGGAACCAATCGATGTTTTCCTCGATAGAGAAATTTATACTCCGCTTGGATTGCAAACCATAGGTTACCTTCCAAGAACTCGTGGCTTTTATGAAGAAATCGCCCCCACCGAAGATGATAAGCTTTTCAGAAAAACGCTCTTGATTGGCACCGTGCACGACCAAGGTGCTGCGATGCTCGGTGGGGTTGCTGGCCATGCTGGGCTATTTTCCAACAGTCTAGATTTAGCAATTCTTATGCAAATGCATTTGCAATTGGGTGAATATGGTTATCACATATTCTTCGATCAAAAAACCATTCCTGCCTTCACCAGCCAACAAAGCACTGATAACAGGAGAGGAATGGGCTGGGATAAACCTATCTTAGGGAAAGATGAAGGGCCAACTTCAAAATTTGCCTCTCAAAGTACCTTTGGCCATTCGGGCTTTACCGGCACAGCCGTCTGGGCAGATCCAGAGCAAGAACTCGTTTATATTTTCCTTTCCAATCGGGTTTTTCCAGATGCAGAAAACTCTAAACTGATGCAATGGAATATCCGTACCAAGGTTCAGGACATTATCTACAATTCAATCTGGAACTTTAAGAAGGGTTGACGAGTTTAAAAAAGATTGGATTTAAGCACACAGAATAAATGAAGATTGGAATCGTATGTTACCCAACATTTGGAGGGTCTGGGGTTGTTGCCACCGAATTAGGAATTGGACTTGCCAAAAAGGGTTATAAAATCCATTTCATTACCTATTCACAACCCACAAGACTAGATTTTTTTAATGAAAATCTCTTCTATCACGAAGTAAATATTCGTTCCTATCCACTTTTCAAATTCCCTCCCTACGAGCTCGCGCTGGCGAGTAAAATGGTGGACGTTGTAAAATATGAGAAGCTGGATATTCTCCATGTTCACTATGCCATTCCACATGCTTCGGCCGCTTTACTTGCAAAGCAAATTCTAAAAACACAAGGCATTGATATTCCAGTAATCACAACGCTGCACGGCACAGACATTACATTAGTGGGTAAAGATCCGTCATATGAACCGGTAGTAACTTACAGCATCAACCAATCAGATGGTGTTACTTCTGTTTCAGAAGATTTAAAAAAAGATACTTACAAGCATTTCAATATCACCCGTGAAATTGAAGTCATCCCTAACTTCATTGATCTCGAAAAATTCAAAAAACAGCGCAAAGACCATTTCAAAACTGCCATTTGCCCGAATGGGGAAAAGCTAATCGTTCACACTTCTAACTTCAGAAAAGTGAAACGTATTGATGATGTGGTCAAGGTGTTTCATAAAATTCAGCAGATTATTCCTTCAAGATTATTATTGGTTGGAGATGGCCCAGAAAGGGATGGCATTGAAGCCCTTTGCAGAGAACTTGGGATTTCTGAAGATGTCCGTTTCTTAGGAAAACTAGAGGCTGTACAAGAAGTGCTTTCGGTGGCAGATTTATTTCTTATGCCATCCGAAAAAGAGAGTTTTGGTTTGGCAGCTTTAGAAGCCATGGCCTGCGAAGTCCCTGTGATCAGTTCGAATGCTGGTGGTATTCCAGAATTAAACATCAACGGGGTAACAGGCTTTAACTCCAATATTGGTGATATCGAAGACATGACTAAAAATGCGCTACATGTCTTGAGTGAAGATAACCTTCAAACTTTTAAAACCAACGCACTGTTAAGGGCTCAGGAATTTGATGTGACAAATATTTTACCGCAATACGAAGCTTTCTACAATAAGGTGCATGCCGAAGTTATGGCAACTCAGAAAGTTTAATTTCTGATCATTCCATCTGATCAAAACAATAAATACTAACAGATGAAAATTAGCATTGTCGGTTGTGGATGGCTAGGCTTAGCATTGGGGGCAGCACTTGTAAAAAGCGGCCATCAGATTTTAGGCAGCACTACATCCACCGAGAAATTAGAAAAGCTGCGACAAGCAGGTATCGCACCCTATTTGTTGAAGCTAGAGCCAATGCCAACGGGTGAAAATTTCAATCAGCTTTTTCAAACCGACCTCTTGGTTATCAATATTCCTCCTGGAAGAAAAACTAATACCCCGGAATTTTATGAAGAGCAGATCAAGTACTTAAGATATCTGATCGATCAGCATCAAGTCCCCAAGGTAATTTTTGTAAGCTCTACCTCCTATTATCCCAATACCAATCAAATGGTAGATGAACGTTTTCTTTATGATTTAGAAAATGGTTCAAACCGGGCTGTGGTCCAAGCAGAAAAGCAGATCAAACAATCCAGTTCGGATATTATTTTACTGAGGTGCGGTGGACTCATGGGTGAAGAAAGAATCCCGGGTCAATGGTTTGCGGGAAAAGAAACGACTGGGGCAGAAACACCTGTCAACTACATTCATCGGGACGATGTGATCGCGGTAATTCAATTCTTGATAGAAAAGAAGGCATCGAACACAACGCTCAACTTAGTTTGCCCTGATCATCCGAATAGAAAAGAGGTACATGAGGCCATGGCGTTGAAATATGGTTTTCAAAACCCAATTTGGATTGAGCCTAATCAGACTACTTCAAAAATAGTGTCTTCTGAAAAATTAGTAAGGCTTGGATACCAATTTAAGTATCCAAGTCCTACTGAATTCTAATTTCTTAAAAAGAGGATTTTAGCTTTCAATCACTTCTAAAAAGAGTTCTCCCCTTTTTAGTTTGTTGATTGCTCTAATCGATTTCAATCGATTATTGATTTGATTGAACATTTCGATGTCTGCTTGAGCTATCTGCCAGCCTTGACGATAGGCAACAGATGATGATTTTGAGTTTCTTGTTTTCATTTTTGAATAACTGACCACTGTTAAATAAAAATTCAATCAACAAAGTTCCTTAACGGATTGGATTACAGAAAATTAGTTTCAATAAAAAAACCTGTCTCTCTATGTCGATTAACCAACATAAAGACGAACAGGTTAAAAAATTGTTTGAAATACTTTACAATTAATTTTTGGCTTTATTTCAAAGCTTACTGCCAAGCCCCTAAAATAACACCTACTAAAGTGTAGGCCACAATGTGATAACAAGAGTCTATTGCAATAAGCGTTGCTGACTTACGTGCAAAGAGATAGTTCATTGCTGTAGAAGGGAATATGAAGAAAATCCCGGTCATAATTCCGTACATAGCACCCATGCCTGCATTCATATCAGGATTTGGCCCAAAGCCAAAAAAGAACATTGCCATACCAAAAGAGACAATTAAAGCCATTATGAAAGCTGAGCCAAAGAGCTTTCCCATATTTGCGCCTTTTATTTCTTCATCTGAAAGGCCTACACCCTTTTGCCAAGCTTTGCCAAAAAGAGGTCCATACCAAATTGCACCTAGTGCAAAAAATGCGACTGCAGCTACTACTACTGCCAGCCAATTAATAGTTGATAAATCCATAGTCTATTGTTTTGGTTAAAAAATTCAATGTTTGATCTGAACCCCAGTATAAAGGTCATCGGCCACCCCATCGCTATCCCAATCTAAATACCCTTTAAACTCGGCCCTTCCTTGCATCCAGTTAAAATGATAAGCCGTCTCAACTCCATTCTCGGTCAGATAAAGAGAGTCTCCCTTTACGTCCCAAAAGCCATTTGAAGTGTTAATCACTTCCCCCTCCAAGTCCTTATAAACTGAGCTATAAACTCCTTCGGCTGTGTAGGTGGTCAGAATAGGTTGAATTAGTAAAATCTCCTCCCACTTTCCCTTGGGCACATCAAATACTTGCTCTTCGGAGGTACCATGGTCAATAAAAACCTTCATTGACTCATTAGTCCATTCACCTATAATCAAATTTTTGTTATTGGGAGATGTGCAAGCCGTTAGTGCTAATAGAAAAGTGACCAACAGTAATTTAAAGTAAGTTGTCATTTCAAAAAAATTGAGAAAAGATACAGAAAATCAGGCAATTACAAATAACGCTTTTGTAAGAATTTAAAGAAGCTATGGATTCTAAAACTTATTCAATGCATATTTAGAGAAGAGCGGAGAAACATGACGAATTTCATCGGGTAGCGTGACTATTAAAAGAAAACAGATTTCACTAAACCAATTTCAAACTCATTGCGTTGTGATGACACTCGCTAAAAAGATGCGGCCAGCGTGACTTAATTTTCAAGAAAGCCCATTAATAAGTTCAATACATTGAAAGGATTTAGATTTTCGAAATATGTCCCCCCGAAGAGCGCTGGTCAATCGGCATTCGATAACCTGCTCAATATTTTTTTGCAGCTGGTTAGCATTACTGGCGGAGATGCGGGAGAAGCCCTGAGTTGGTTGACCAACCTTGATAAGCAATACAATATTACAGACGGCTCTTATGGCATCGGGGATTTTATTGATGACCTGAAAGAAAAGGGATATTTGACAGAACAAAATGCTGACGGTAAATTTCAAGTCACGGATAAAACAGGGCAAGAGATTAGAAAATCTTCCTTAGAAGAGATTTTCGGGAAGCTTAAAAAAACAGGAAAAGGCCAACATAAAACCAATTTTACTGGCCAAGGAGACGAAACAGGCACGGACAGACGGCCTTTTGAGTTTGGTGATGCCTTGCAGCAAATCGCAATGACTGATTCTATTCGCAACGCCCAAATCAATCACGGATCTGGTGAGTTTATGCTCACCGAAGATGATCTTGAGGTAATCGAAACGGAATACAAAACACAAACCTCCACGGTATTGATGCTTGATATTTCGCACTCCATGATCCTTTATGGTGAAGACCGAATTACTCCAGCCAAAAAAGTGGCAATGGCCCTGGCAGAGTTGATCAAAACCAAATACCCAAAAGACACGCTAGATGTTATCGTTTTTGGGAATGACGCTTGGCAAATTGAAATCAAAGATTTGCCCTATTTACAAGTTGGGCCTTACCATACCAATACAATTGCAGGTTTAGAGCTCGCCATGGATATTTTAAGGCGAAGAAAAAATGCAAACAAGCAGATTTTCATGATTACCGATGGCAAGCCAACCTGTATGAAAGTGGGGATCAAATATTATAAAAACGCCTTTGGACTCGACCCAAAAATCTTGACCAAAACCCTAAACTTGGCAACGCAATGCAGAAGGTTGCATATTCCTGTTACCACCTTTATGATTGCCTCGGACCCATACTTAAAAGAATTCGTCAAAGAATTTACTGCCGCCAATAATGGGAACGCCTATTACAGCAGCTTGAAGGGATTGGGCCATGTTATTTTTGAAGACTTTAAACGTAATCGCAGAAAACGATTTTAAATATGAACTACTACGAATTGACCTCTGATCAATTATTAAAAATAAATACACTCGGTGGATTGAAGAAGGCTGGCTATCAAAGCAAATCCGTGAAGGATGAATTGAGAGACAACTTGATTAAGAAACTGGTGAACAAGGAACCTACTTTCGAGGGCATTTGGGGTTATGAAGACACCGTAATTCCAGATGTGGAACGCGCCATTCTGTCCAAGCACAACATGAACCTTTTGGGACTTCGTGGCCAAGCAAAAACAAGGATTGCTCGTCAAATGACATTGCTTTTGGATGAATACGTTCCCGTGATTGAAGGTTCAGAATTAAATGATGATCCACTGAACCCAATTACCAAATATGGCTTTGAAAAAATCAAGGAATTAGGAGACGATACTCCCATTTCATGGATGAACAGAAGCGATCGATATGCCGAAAAATTGGCCACCCCTGATGTTTCTATTGCCGATTTAATTGGTGACGTTGACCCCATCAAAGCGGCCTCGTTAAAATTGGCTTATTCCGATGAGCGCGTGATTCATTATGGCTTAGTGCCAAGATCTCATAGAGGTTTATTCGTGATCAACGAACTGCCAGATTTGCAAGCCAGAATTCAAGTAGCCCTTTTCAATATTTTGCAAGAAGGCGACATTCAAATTCGTGGTTTCAAATTGAGATTGCCTTTGGACATTCAATTCGTGTTTACGGCCAACCCAGAAGATTATACTAATCGAGGCAGCATCGTAACCCCATTGAAAGATAGGATTGACAGCCAAATCATAACTCATTATCCGAAAACGCTCGAAATCGGAAAACAAATTACCGTGCAGGAAGCCGACATTAAAGAGGCTCAAAAGCAGAAAGTGGTGATCAACGATATTGCTCAAGATTTAATCGAGCAGGTGGCCATTGAAGCCCGAGACAGTGAGTATGTTGATGAGAAAAGTGGTGTTTCCGCTCGTTTGACAATCTCTGCTTACGAAAACCTTTTGAGCGCAGCAGAAAGAAGAACATTAATCAATGGTGAAAGCCAAACCTTTATCAGAGTTTCTGACTTTGTTGGGGTAATTCCAGCCATTACAGGTAAGGTAGAGTTGGTTTATGAAGGTGAGCAAGAAGGGCCGGGAATTGTGGCCAACAACCTAATTGGCAAGGCCATTCGCACTCAGTTCCTCAACTATTTTCCTAATCCAGACGACAAGAAAAAAGACAAAGTAGAAAGGGCTAAAAACCCTTATAAACCTATCATTAGCTGGTTTGGAGAAGGTTTTACAGTCGACTTACTGAACGATCTTTCGAATGAAACTTACGAAAAAGCCTTAATGTCAATTCCAGGGCTATCTGATTTGGTGATGGGGCTTCATCCTAAAAAATCAAAGCATGAGCATTTATTCTTGATGGAATTTGTACTTCACGGCCTGGCGGAATATAGTAAATTGAGCAAATCAGCCTTGGACACAGGCACTCGATTCAAAGATCTTTTAAGCAGCATGTTCTCTTTGGATAACATCGGTGATTTTGACGAAGACGATTTGGAATAAAGAAGCTATTATCTTTGCCACATTATGGACCTTCTTCAACTCAAAAAGCTGACGGCTCAAGGAGAAGGCCTTCACTTAGAATTTAAGAAAAAGGCCAACTTTCCCGAGAAAATCGCCAAAGAATTGGTAGCCTTTGCCAATACCGATGGCGGTTTGCTTTTACTCGGTGTTGACGATGACGGAACCGTATCAGGTACTCGTGATATCGAAGGTGAGGTTTTCGTGATGGAAGCCACTATCGAAAAGCTGATCAAGCCCCGTTTGACTTACCAAACTCAAGTCATCAAAATCAACGATAAAAAGGGTTTGGCCATTTTCGAGATTCCTAAAAGTGAAAAAAGACCTCTCTATTTGAGAAATACACCCGAAACAAAGGAGGGAAAGGCCTATGTAAGAAATGGCCACCAAAGCCTGCAAGCCAGCAAAGAAATGCGCGAGATTTTGAGGAGGCGCTGCAGAGAAAAAGATATCCAATTTACCTTTGGTGAAAAAGAGCAAATGCTGATGAAATTACTCGATGAGCAACAATACACCACTTTATTAGACTTTTCTAAAGCAGCCAAAATCTCCAAATTCGTTGCTTCTCGTACTTTAATCCGATTAGTTTTAGCCAATGTATTAGAAATCTTACCAAAAGAAGGCGAAGATCATTATCGAAGAAAATAATAATCCGTAAGCCATTTTGGAACGACAATTGATCAAAACCCGTCACAAACAAAATACACAATGATGAAATCTATTATAACCTCGGTCCTTGCCATTGGACTCCTTTTTTCAACTCAAGCTTTCGCTCAAAAAAAAGAAAAATACGACACTAAGAAGGCACAAAAAACAATCATACAATTCAAAAAAACAGACAGTAGCTTAGACAGCTTCTTCAATAATTCTTTTGGATATGCCGTTTTTCCTTCCATCGGCAAAGGTGCGATAGGCATTGGTGGTGCTGGTGGCAAAGGGATTGTGTACAAACAAGGCCAGAGGGTTGGTGGCTCGAACATGACGCAAATCACCGTGGGCTTTCAATTTGGAGGTCAAGAATACAGTGAAATCATCTTTTTCGAAAATGCCGATAGCTTCAATCGCTTTATCAACAACAAGTATCAATTTGCCGCGCAAGCTTCGGCCGTAGCCTTAAAATCGGGCATTTCTGCAGATGCAAAATACACAGATGGTGTAGCGGTATTCACCCAAGCCAAAGGTGGTTTGATGTACGAAGCCTCGGTAGGTGGCCAAAAATTCAAATTTGTACCCGAAAGCGAAATGAAATAATATTTTCGCTCAATAGAAATAACAAAAAGGGTATCGGAAGCGATGCCCTTTTTTATTTCTTTTAGGTGATGAAAAAGAACCGCACTGAAGTCCTCTTTATATGTACTGGCAACTATTACCGAAGTCGCTTTTGCGAAATGTATTTTAATCATATCAGCCAATCCAAAATGGCAGATTCCAAAGGATTACTGGCCGATAAAGGCTTAACCGAAGGCCCTCTTTCTGTACATACGATTGCCTTCTTAAATGACCTCAATATTCCTTTTGACCTACAAAGATTTCCTTCACAATTGGAGGAAATCCATCTAATTAGCACTCCAAAAGTGATTGCACTTTGCGAAAGAGAACACCGGCCTTTGATGGAAGAGCAATATCCGGATTGGGCTAATAAGATCACCTATTGGCAGGTAAACGATATAGACTTCACCGAGCCACGCCTTGCCTTACCAGAACTAAAAACGAGGGTAGAGCAGCTTTTTCAAACTAGATAATCTGGCCAGTTAAGGAGCGCACAGACTTTTAAATTATTTATACCTTTGCGCAAAAATTAACCAAACTTATTATGAAGAAATTACTTGCAATCGCCTTTGTGGCAGTATTTGTATTTGCACTGGCTTGCACTGAAGCATCAGATACCATTCCAATGGCTAAAATGAAAACACAAATGGACAGTGTAAGCTATGCTTATGGAGTACAAATTGCCGAAATGTTAAAACAACAAAATAAAGACTTAGATCCTAATGTTGTAGCTGCGGCTGTTAAAGAAGCTTTAGAAAATAAGGCACAATTAACCGCAGAGCAGTGTCAAGAAGTATTATTCGCAGAAGAACAAAAAGCAATGGAAGATTCGAAAAAAGAAGGAGTAAACTTTTTGGCCGAAAACGCTAAAAAAGAAGGTGTTCAGGTTACGGCAAGTGGCTTACAATACAAGCATATCGTTGAAGGTACAGGTGCTTCACCCACCGGAAGCAATATCGTTATAGCTCACTATACAGGAAAATTAACTGATGGCACTGTCTTCGAGAGTTCTGTTGGTGGAGAGCCTATTTCATTTGGTTTAAACCAGGTAATTCCAGGATGGACTGAAGGACTTCAGTTAATGAAAGTTGGTGGTAAAATCGAACTTTACATTCCTTCTGATTTGGCTTATGGCCCGAGAGGTCTTCGTGGGGTAATTCCTCCAAATGCGGCATTGGTTTTTGAAGTAGAGTTACTTTCCTTTAATTAAGATTTCGCCCGAAAGGGTGTTTACTAACCTAGATCGTCCCGAAGGAATCGTTTTAGTCTTCATAGCAAGCTGAAAGATTTTTTCGGGACGATTTGTATAATGAGCATTGGCAATTCTTGACCTCATAAGCATTTCGGAGCGTCATTCCCAGTTTAACTGGGAATCCCCATCTCACTACCAGAGACTGCCAGCAGTCGCTCGGCTTTGCCGAGTGACGCAACTAATCGGCCTGAAAAGAACATATTTTACAACAAAAGGACTCTTTCGGTTTCGCCCAAAATGGCTCACAGTGGTTTGATTTCTTGCAGGTCACAACCTGAAAACACTAGTTGATAATTGCCTTTGTATGTTGAGGTAAGCTCCCGTAAATCTCTAATTATGGAGTATTCGATTGGTAAAACCTTTGATTTATCAATATAACCTAATAGTTGACAGTTTTCATAACTGAAATTTTTGGTATCTTCTGTTGCATACAAAACCCAATAATCATCATTGATCTGAGAAGCGCTATTTACAAGATTGTCAAAACAGACTCCACATGTAAATTCATCAAAAACATAAACAATGTCAGCTTTGCAGTTCATTGAAAGAACTTCATGAACAACTTTCTCAACATTACCAAAATTGTTTTTCGTAGGATTACATGAAACTAAGGCTATCAGAATTAGGTAGTTGATCCTCTTCATTTCTTCAATCTGTACTTTAACAAAAATACTTCCTCTCTTTCTCTGGGTATGACATGAACCAAAAAATCTTGGTGATCAGTCATGAAAACCGAGTAATGATCTTCTGGAAACGTTATAAACCGCTCTTCATTCGTCTTTAAATCTTTGAACAAAGCGTGATTTAATATCCGGTCAGACACTTTTTTAGGAACCCCCAAATTCTTGTTACTTGGCAACTCATAAGAGCCTTCCTTTAATATCTCTGTGAATTGAAGCACTACCTTATTTCCTTTCACACTGATCCGTTGAATGTTCCTATTTTCATTACGTCTTCGCATTGTATTAATAGCACGCACAAGGAATTCATCATCATTCGACCCTATTTTTTGAACAAAATTCCGATTAGGAATGGATTTTAGGGTTTTCAGGTCGATGGTGTCTATTAAATTAAATTGTTGATCGTAGACGAATAATTCTCTACTAAAGGCGTATGTCAAATAAAACAGCCCATTTTCATAATCAAATATGGGATATGCATCTTCCCAATAAAACCCTTCATCCTTTAGAGCCTCCTGTATCTCTGGCAATTGGATTAAAGGTAGCTTTGCTTTATACCCCGTTACCTTTAAGCTGTCCATGTCGATTGTAAATTGCGCCACTCCTGTAGCGTTCTCGAAATATTCTTTGCTTTCATGTGCATATAAAGTACTACCCGTACTAAAAGTAACAAGTACAGTGTCGTCTTCTTTTTCTATTACTTCAAAGGAGGAATTCGTTACAGGAAAAAATACGTCTGACAAAAATTTGAATAGCGGAAAACTCTTAATAAATCCTCCGAGTGCATCAAATACAAAGAGTTGATAGGTATTACCTGATGTCAAAATATAAATCCGACCAGAATCTCCCAAAGTGCCATTTGCAAATTGAACATTGCCTAAAAGACCTGGCCCTTGCCCTTTTTGAGCAACTTTCATCTCTACATTTCCTAAACTATCAAGTAGGTAAAAACTTAGATTAGGAACTTGTGACGCCAAAATTTTATTTTGACCAATTTGATCCGTATCTATAAATAGGTTAAAATAATTATCGCTATCGCTTAGACTGATACTGTCCAACCGTAGAACTTGTTCATCTAAACTCTTCAAAAAGTCTGTTTCAAAATATTGGTTTCTATTGGACTTATTTGAATTGCAAGAAGTAAATATCAAAAGATATATCAGAAGATAAAACAGGTTGTTTCTCATAATGAAAAGGCCACTTAGCTTTAGTCCAAGTGGCCAATTAAATAACCTCTAACTAACCTATTACTTCTCCAGTCCAACAATCACGAGGCGAACTTTGGCAATCATAAAATGTTGTACCATTCACCGTTATTACTAGCAAAGTTAGAACTGGACCACCTGACGCTTGTCCATAAGATTTTTGCGTTGCCAAGAAGGCCATTGTCAAAGTAAAACAAAATGCCATGAGATAAATCTTTAATTTTTTCATTTGATATTTTATTTAGTGATGATTTGATATAGCTAATCAAGTTGTTAGTCAAACAAATCCAAGATAATAATTGATGAAAAATTCGATAAAATGAAATATGGGTGACGTATTGATGACATTTATATCCAGTAAAAATTCTTAGTTACCCGTTTTGGGCTACACATTATTCCTCAGAATCGCTTGGCTTTGCCGAGTGACACAACTAAATGACCTAAATAGTACATGCTTCTAAACAAACGGACTCTTTCGGATTCTCTCAAAAAGGCTCACCTCAGAGTGACGGAAAACAGCCTCTATGAGTACAGCAGCTATGTCCTTCCTACTTGCCTTCGCGAAGCTTCGGCATTACGAGGAGGGGAGGTGGCCTAAGCCCGGAGGGGGATTTATCAGCTTCTTGACTCATAAATTTCAAAGAACACTTCAATTTCAGTTTTTTCTCTACATTTGCACATCCACAAGGGTTTCCTGAAAACTTCGGTTTTCGGAATTAAAAGGGAATCGGGTGTAAATCCCGGACAGTCCCAGCTGCTGTAATCTCATAAAAAGGGTTGCTGAATTTTGCCACTATTTCGAAAAATCGGGACGGGAAGGCTCAGTACACCGAGAAAGTCAGAAGACCTGCCTTTGTAACGTTCTACTAAACGCTCTCTGCGGAAGAGTTATTGGCATGAAAAAGACTGAAAACTACATTACCCACCGCAGGACGGTATATATCCTGCTGTGCCTTCTTATCGTTGGGCTTTCTGCCTGTAATCCAAAATCGAAATCCGATCAACAGATTTCAGATTTTGATCCATCAAAAGATTATTTTCCTGATAAACTGAGTATCAACCATGCAGTTGGCTTCGACATTGTTTACCATGAACATTATAAGGTCGTCCACTTGTTCAGGCATTACAACGATCTAGTTGATACCGTGAGTTACGCCTTGGTTCAAAAAGGAACACCTAAGCCAGAAGGCTTCGATCAATTGCACACCTTGCAAATTCCGCTTCAACGCATAGCTGCAGTTTCTACAACACATTTAGGCATGTTCGAAAAACTGGAGGCACTTGACCAGCTTTCGGCCATTGAATCGAAAGAATATATTTCTAGCGAAAAAATTAAGGCCTTAGTAGATGAAGGAAAAATCTCAGAATTGGCCGCTTCTGGCGTACTCAATGTTGAGCAAACTATAGCCAATCAAACCGAAGTGCTTTTAGGGGTTGGGTTTCCAAACTCACAAAATGATCGCTATCAAGAATTAGAGAATGCGGGAATTCCTGTGATGCTCAATGCCGATTGGCAAGAAAAAGACTTGCTTGGCCGTGCGGAATGGATGAAACTGATTGCTGTCCTGCTGAATAAAGAAGCCTTAGCCAATACGGTTTTCAATCAAATTGAATCGGAATACAACCGTGTTTTAGCCCAAGTGCAAAAAGAAGTGAAGGATGCTCCTTCTACCATTACGGGCATTGCCCAAGGTGATGTTTGGCATGTTGTCGGAGGAAAAAGCTTCGCCATGAATGTGCTGAACCTTGCCAAAGTAGATTACCCTTGGAAGAGTGACTCCTCCACGGGAAGCCTTAAACTGGATTTCGAAACTGTCTATCAAGCTGGGCTCAAAGCCGATTATTGGATGACCCCAAGCAACGCCAAAACGTTGGACGAAATTCTGCTTCACGACAGCCGTTATGCGGATTTCAAGTCCATTAAAAACGGAAATGTCTTCAATGTATATGGCCGATATACCGAAGGTGGCGGCAATGACTATTACGAATCTGCAGTCGTAAATCCCGATATAGTACTCAAAGATATCGTCAAGATTTTTCATCCCGAGCTTTTGCCAAATCACCAATTGGTCTATTACAACCGACTTAAATAAGCCGTTTGAAAAATGCTAAAACCATATCGCCAAGCCTCGTTGTTCAACAAGGCTTCAATGTAAAGATGATCCTTTTCATGATCATAGCATTGATTGTGCTTTTCCTCTTGGATGTTGCTTTGGGTTCGGTAAATATTCCACTCTCAGAAGTTTTGGCTTCATTTTTAGGAAGTTCGGACAACGAGGCCTTTTCAAGCATCATCTTAAAAATCCGTCTACCTAGGGCCATCACTGCGATTTTAGCTGGAAGTGCCTTGTCTGTTGCTGGCTTACAGATGCAAACGCTGTTTCGCAATCCGTTGGCGGGGCCATCGGTACTCGGTATTACAGCTGGGGCTAGTTTAGGAGTGGCAGCAGTGATGCTGGCCACAGGCAGTGCAACTACGGCCTTTGCCATTCGCCAATTGGGGATTGGCGGAAGTTGGTTAATTATTCTGGCCTCAACTATCGGAGCGATGTTGGTCCTGCTGATCATTTTAGCCATTTCCTTCAAAATAAGAGACAATGTGATCATGCTGATTGTGGGCATTATGGTGGCGAATATCACTATAGCCGTTGTCAGTATTTGGCAATACTTCAGTGACCCCGAGCAAATTCAAGAATACATTTTATGGACTTTCGGTAGCCTTGGCGGGGTTACCAATGAACAACTTAAGGTTTTGGCCTTGATCATTGGCTTCGGCATTCTCATGACCTTCTTCACTTCGAAAAGCCTCAATGCATTGCTTTTGGGTGAAGATTATGCTGAAAGCATGGGCTTAAATATTCGCTGGACAAGGATTGGAATCATTGCCATTACCAGCGTACTGGCTGGAGCGATTACGGGATTTTGCGGACCCATAGGGTTTATTGGCATTGCCGTGCCTCATTTGACGCGAAGCGCTCTCAATACTTCGGACCATAAAATATTGATTCCTGCCACGGTTTTGGTCGGGGCCATTCTCATGCTGTTTTGCGATTTGTTGGCAAAAGTGCCAGGCAGCCAAACGGTGTTGCCAGTAAACGCGATTACCGCTTTGGTAGGTTCTCCAGTGGTCATTTGGATCATTTTGAAACGAAAAAATCTAAAAAAGAGCTTTTGAGTTTATTCAAATCCATATTGACCGCTAGCAATTTGGCCATAGGTTATGCCAAAGCCAAGCCATTGCTTTCTAGCCTCAACCTAAATCTGCATGAAGGTGAACTTACTTGTCTTTTAGGCGCTAATGGTACTGGAAAGTCCACCTTACTTCGCAGCCTTTGCGGCTTATTAAAGCCCCTTTCTGGAGCAATTAAAATTGATGGGCATGAACTTGCTACTTTGAGCGCTAAGCAAAAAGCAAAAATGCTCAGCCTTGTTTTCACACAAAACATTGCCCCAGGAAATCTTACCGTTTATGCCATGATAGCCTTAGGTCGATTCCCTTATTCCAGTTGGATGGGCACCTTAAGCGAGGCCGACAAGGCGGTGATCGATTGGGCGCTAGAAGTAACAGAAACAACGGCATTCGTCAATAAGCACACCGATGAACTCAGTGATGGCGAACGTCAAAAAGTGGTCATTGCGCGCGCTTTAGCACAAGACACGCCTGTGATATTCTTAGACGAACCTACCGCCCACCTTGACCTTCCGACACGGATTGAAATTTTCGATTTATTGAAAAGGTTGGCGAAGGAAGAAGGTAAAAGCATTTTGATGACGACTCACCACTTGGATTTGGCTTTGCATCAGGCAGATCAGGTTTGGCTGATTGATAGGCAACATCGGCTACACAAAGGGATTCCCGAAGATTTAGTACTCAATGGTGCGATTGAAAAAGCATTTGCGCATGAAGGATTGCTGTTCGAGAAGACAACGGCCAGCTTCAAAAAGCCAAATACGACCAATAAACCCATCACGCTGATTGGGGAAGGCATTTATTTTCAATGGACTAAAAATACTTTAGAAAGAAACGGATTTTCGTTGGCTGAGGAAGCCAAAACCAAGATTTACGTGACTGAGGAGCACGTAAAACCATGGCGATTGGAGCCAACAGGATCTGAATTTAATACACTTGAACAACTACTTATTTCACTTAAAACTACCTATGAAACTTAAAAACTTATTCACTGCTGCGCTCTTATGCACTTCGTACTTGCTTATCGCTCAAAATGAAGAAGTCCGCGACCTTGGTCAGGTGGTGGTCACAGGAACTCGAATGGAAATTCCAATAGAAAAATCGGGGAAGACGATTTACACCATCTCGGCTGCAGACATTGAAAAATCAGGAGGTAGATCAGTCGCTGATTTACTCAATCTTGTACCGGGTTTACAAGTCGATGGGAACTTCGGCACGCCAGGCACCAATCTAGAATACTATGTCCGAGGTGCGAGAAGCCGCTATACTTTGATTTTGATTGATGGTGTTCCTATGAATGATCCAACGGCCATCAGTTTGTTTTATGACCTGCGTCTTCTATCAGCCAATCAAGTCGAATCAATAGAAATACTGAAAGGCGGGGTTAGCGCACTTTACGGAAGCAATGCTGCTGCAGGTGTAATTAATATCAAGCTTAAACAAGCCAAAGACGAGAAATTGGGTGGCTCCTTAGATGCAAATACTGGTTCATTCGGCTCGTTTGGAGCAAGCGGAAACCTCAATGGCAAAACCGAAAAATTCAACTATTTCGTTTCTGGAAGTCATAAGTCCGTGAAAGGCTTTTCTGCAGCAGAAGACACTGATGATGACCCGAATACACAATTTGATGAAGACTCTTACGAAAGTCAAAATGCCTTGGTCAAATTGGGTTATGACTTTGACGATGCATTCTCGATTGATGTATTGACAGGTTACGACAGGTTCAGTGCAGATTTCGATGCCTTTGCTTTCACTGATGATCCAACGAATAACTCTGAAAACAGCCAATTCAGAATTGGGATCACGCCAAAATTCAAATACAATAAAGGAACCTTAAAATTGAACGCGCTCTATAATAATAGCGAACGTGAATTCAAAGGAAGCTTTCCATTTACTTATAAAGGCAACAACCTTCAAGTTGACCTCACGAACGAGCTCGTTTTTACAGATTATATCAAAGGTATTTTTGGATTGAATTTGCAGCAGCTTGAAGATAATTCAGAAGGTCAAATGGCCGATTTCACGATTTTCGATCCTTTTGCCTCTTTCGTTTTTGAGACTAAAGATGGAATGAATCTTCATTTTGGATTGCGTTTGAATACACATAGCAACTATGAGAATCGCTTGGTAGCAACTGTCAATCCTTCTTGGTTGATTGCATTAGGCAATGACCATAAGTTGAAGCCATTTGCGTCACTTTCTTCTTCTTACAACACTCCTTCTTTGTACCAAATCAACAATGATTTCTACGGGAATAAGAATCTTCTACCAGAAGAAACCATCAATATGGAAACAGGCGTTTCGTTCTACGCCCAACAAAATCTAACCCTCAATTTTGCCTTCTTCAATCGCAACGAGCAAAACACCATTGATTTCGTTTCTCAATTTGATGGTGGTGGAAATTTCATTGGTGGATCATATGTCAACTTGGCGGCAACCAGAAATGTAAAAGGAATTGAATTTGATTTTGATTGGAAATTCAGCCAAAAGGCGAGTGTATTTGGTAATCTCTCCAACTTAGCCACAGACCGAGATGACCTGTTCTTCAGGATTCCAAAACAGAAATTTGGCCTTGGTGTAGACTATGCACCAACCAAGTCAAGTTCCGCTAGAATAAGCTATAACTACACAGGCGAAAGAAGAATCAGCTCATTCTCTGAGGACAAGTTGGATGCCTACGGATTAGTCGACCTGGCTTTAAGGCAAAAATTCATGTCATCCAAGTTTTCTATTTACGGAAGCATCAATAATGTACTCGATACCAATTATGTAGGTATATTAGGCTTTACCACAATTGGTAGAAATTTCACTTTTGGCGTTTCAATGGATTTCTGATCATGATATTGGGGCTGGGTTTTGTGATTCAATCCCAGCCCCTAGTTTTTATCGTATATCAGCCAAGTGACAGTTCAAAGCTTTAAGCCGAACTTCAAATGCCCAAACTGTGTTTTCAACGACAACGATAAATAGCAACACATGAAAAAAATCTTAAATATAGCACTCATTGCTATGCTCATTGTAGTGAGCTGCAGCCAAAGTAACAATACTTTTGCCAGCGCAGCCACAGCCCCTGATCACAAACTTTGGGATGAACTTCTTAAAAAGTACATCAGTAAAGATGGGTTTGTGGACTATAAGGGAATGATCTCTGAGAAGGCAAAGCTTGAAGCGTATTTAGACATTTTGAGCAATAATGCGCCAAACGATTCATGGTCTAAAAACGAAAAATTAGCCTATTGGATCAATGTGTACAATGCATTTACCGTAAAGCTTATTGTAGATAATTATCCTTTGGAAAGCATCAAGGACTTAAATCCAACCATCAGTTTACCAACAGTAAACACCATTTGGGCCAAGGATTGGTTTAAAATTGGTGGAGAAGATTTTAGTTTGGACAGGGTAGAGCATAAAATCTTGAGGAAGGATTTCGAAGAGCCAAGAATCCACTTTGCCGTCAACTGTGCATCCTATTCCTGCCCAGTTTTAAGGCCGGAAGCTTTTACAGCTGCCAAAGTCGATCAACAATTAGAAGAGCAGGCCATTAGCTTTATCAATGATCCAAAGAGAAATCGCATCACCAAAGAACAGGTCGAAATCTCAAAAATCTTCAGTTGGTTTGGTGGCGACTTCAACAATGGTCAAACTTTAATTCAATTCTTGAACAAATATTCAAAGGTAAAGATCAATGAAAACGCCAAAGTCAAGTTCATGGATTATGGCTGGAGTTTGAACGATGCCTCTAAAAATTAGGACAAACAGAGATAATCTGAAGAAATTTAAGTTAAAGGCCAATAGCACGTCTGTTGGCCTTTACCTTTTTGGCTAGTTTTGTTATACTTGCTAGTTGTAAGGGAATTATCTCAAATATGCATCGAAAACTCACTTCACTAGGCCTCCTTTTTTCTATAATCCTGCTGTTTTCGTTTACCAATTCGCATAAGATCTCAACCGAAAATACCAACAACAACGAGCTCCCCAAAAGAACGCTTACCAACGAAGATTCTGACAATCCAGCCTTAGAACCCATCGACCGAATGACAGAGCGGTTCATGAAAAGCCTCCAGCTTACAGGTGCCACTGTCGGAGTGGTGAAGAACGAAAAATTGGTGTACGTAAAAGGCTTTGGCTATGCTGATAAAGAAAACAAAGTTCCCGTTGAGCCGCAAAGCCTTTTCAGAATAGGCAGTGTTTCGAAACTCATCACGGCTACCGCGATTTTAAAACTAGTAGATGACGGAAAAATTGGTCTGGATGATTTTGTTTTTGGAGAAAATGGAATTTTGAAAGGCAAGAAGTATAACAGCATCACCAACCGTAATTTTTACAAAATTCGAGTAAAGCACCTGCTCAATCATACGGCTGGCTGGAGTTTAATTACCTATGGCGATCCCATGTTCATCCCTAAAAAAATTCATGACATGGACAAAGTCAGCTATCCCATCGATTTTGATGAGGTGATTCATTTTGTGATTTCGAGACATCTGCCATACACCCCAGGCACGCATTACAATTATTCTAATTTCGGCTACTGCTTGTTGGGAAGAATTATCGAAGAGAAAACCGACCAAGATTATGAAACATGGGTACAAAAAAACATTTTGAAGCCCAATGGCATAACGCATATGCGAATCGCTGGGAACTTCGAAAAGGACAGGATTAAAAACGAGGTAAAATATTACGACTACAGTCCAGACAATAAGCAACTCGCATTTACAGGTTCTGGAAAATTAGTAGACAAGCCTTATGGTGCTGATGATGTGGAAATGCTAGGCCCTGCGGGGGGTTGGCTCTCAAACGCTGTGGACATGATGCGCCTGCTCGTACTCGTGGATGGCTATTCTAAGCGGTATAAAGACATTCTCTCCAAAGACAGCATGAACAAAATGATCAATGGTGTGGGTGGAGTTAAACAGCCGCTGGGTTGGAGAAGCGTGAGTGGAGAGCATTGGTGGAGAACAGGCACCCTGTCTGGTACTTCGGCACTCTTAACCCGCGATTTGAATGGTATTTCTTGGGTAGTGATCTCAAACACGACCCCTCGAAGAGGCAGCTTCTGGAACACCAGCCGCTGGGCCTTGCGCGAAGCTTTCAAAGAAATCAAAAGCTGGCCAAGCACCGATTTGTTCGAAGTGAGTGAGTAGGGTTTCTCAAATCATCTTCTCATCCGCATTTCAGACCAATAATTTTGCGGTTTTCACCCCTTATTCACAAATACTCAATTTTTAAGAATGAATGCTTAGATTGAATATGATGAAAAGGTTATTC
Source organism: Cytophagales bacterium CG12_big_fil_rev_8_21_14_0_65_40_12 (assembly GCA_002786855.1). Lineage (GTDB taxonomy): Bacteria > Bacteroidota > Bacteroidia > Cytophagales > Cyclobacteriaceae > Roseivirga. The sequence goes on along the minus strand of PCUU01000075.1, from coordinate 25,889 downwards.
ATTTTATCTTTTTTATGGTGCTTCTCTTTTAGAGTTCAAGCCCAAGACATTCCAAAGGAATTATTGAAGACTTGGCTACCGATATTATCTCAGGATTTTGAAGGTGACACAATTTATCAAGAGGATCTCTATTTCATAACTTTTGAGCAAGAGGGTGGACATTTTGAACTCCCTAATCAGGAGTTCACTTTTAGTCTATCTCAAGACAGTCTAAAAATTACTATCGAAAATGGGGAGGTTTTTACTTTAAGAATTCTAGAATTACAAAATGATAGATTGGTTTTACTTTATGATTCCAACCTGATTATTACTTATATCCCTCTTCCCAACTATGACCAGAGAATAGACCTTAGTGTTATTGAATCTAGCATTTCAAATAACATTTGGGTTTTTAATCTACCTAGATTTAAACAGAGTTTGATTAATTTTAAAGTAGAATTCTATAGTATGCTCCAAGATTCTAGTCTTGTTAATTACCAATACATTAATACCGTAAAAACCGCTAAACTTTATCCTCCCAATATTGATAATCGAATGCTCTGGTATGTCGACAAACATCAAAACACCACTGTTATTCATATAGAACAGATTCTCGGCTCCTTCTTTTCGATAGAAAAATTAATTATAAAAAACTTTGAGAAAGAAAAGATGAATTTAGTCTTTTGGTCTAGTGGATTGGAGCTAAATATTGAGGCAAGAAAATTGAAAAAGAAATCCGCGCAGAAGCAAAGAAAAGAAGTTGATCTTCTTACAAGGCAAGCATGGAGAATTGAAAAAGAGATCATTCTAAAATCAAAACATTCTGACCTTGAGGCAGTGGTTAATCAATCTTTTATAGAGTTTGAAGGGTTACCCGATGAAATAGACAGTACTGTGTTCGTTACACAAAAAGATATTGATAGTAATTCGCTCATTCTAAAATTTGATGAAGTTGGTACTTATGAGATTTATAGAGAGTCAAGGCTATTAGATCAAGGGGAGTGGAGTTTTCAGTTCAATAACACTATTGTTAATTTAAAAAGCTATAAAAATCAGGAAGATGGCAATGGTATTGTTGGCGGATACATCGAAATTCTAAGAGTTAAAAAGAATATGTTGACGCTTAAGCGAGTCTTAGAAAACAAACTCAGTTTTCAAATTAATCAAGATGAGAGCCTTTGGGAGATTTATAAACCTGTTCGGTGAGTAAATTTACATCTGGCCAAGCACCGATTTGTTCGAAGTGAGTGAGTAGGGCTAAGAAGAGCAATTCAATAAGTCCTAAGGATTCAATATATTTGAAGCATGAAATCCTTGACTGAAATAAAGGCAATCTTAGCGGAAAGAAAAGCGCTTCTTTTTAATAAGTACCCTATTCAGTCTTTGGCAATCTTTGGTTCTTTCGCTCGAAATGAACAAAATGATGACAGCGATCTTGATTTGGTCGTAGAATTCAATGGAAAAATTGGTTCCGACTTTATTCTGCTTGCCGATGAATTGGAAAGTTATCTAGGCTTTAAAGTAGACCTCGTTTCTCGAAAAGGAATAAAAGATCGTTACTTCCAAACTATCAAATCAGATTTGATTTATGTCTAAAAGGGACAATTCCTTTCTAATTCAGGACATGCTGGAATCAGCCACAAAGATACTTGATTACACATCTGGGCTTAGTTTTCAGCAATTTGAAATTGACAACAAAACCATCGATGCTGTAATACGAAACTTTGAAATTATTGGCGAAGCCTCTAACAGAATTGATGGCGACTTTAAAGTACATAACTCTCAAATTGAATGGGCCAAAATGCGTGGTTTCAGAAATCGTATCGTCCACGATTACTTTGGAATTGACTTGGAGATCGTTTGGTCTATAGTTCAAGATGACATCGAGGAGCTCATATATCAATTAAAAGAACTCCATAAATAATCGTCTAATTGACCAACTCCTCAAAAGCCTTTTCCCATTTCTCGAAATAGAAGCCTCGGGTGTTCTTCTTGATCATTGTTTCCTACCTTGAGTAAAGCTATTCCATTTATACCTGTACAGGTATATATTTGAGTATTTTCTCTATATTTACACCCGAACAGGTATATTTATTGATTATGAATTTATCCCTAAGTCAGTTTGTAAAGCAGAAAAGAAAGTCTCTCGGACTTACTCAAGAAGACCTTTCTTTTAAATCAGGGGTTGGTCTTCGCTTTATTAGAGAGCTAGAACAAGGCAAGCCTACATTGCAAATGCATAAGGTAAATCAGGTATTAAAGCTTTTCGGTAAAGAACTTGGTCCAGTAGAATTAAATATTAAACAGCTGACTGATGAAGAAGGCTAAGATCTACATGCATGATAAGTGGGCGGGCATCTTATGGGAGGATCAAGATGGCTTTCATTTTCAATATGAAAATAGTTATCTGAAACAAACTGAAGTAGAGGCCATTAGCCTAACCTTACCCATCAGTAATGAAGAATACAAAAGCCAATCTCTTTTTCCTTTTTTTGATGGGTTAATTCCAGAAGGATGGCTGCTGGATATTGCAGAAAAAAACTGGAAGATCAATTTCAGAGATCGCATGTCCCTTTTATTGGCTACTTGTAGAAATTGCATTGGTGCAGTCTCAGTTCAACACTTTACCGCTGAAGATAATGGCTAGATGTTTTTATTGCTATCAGACTTTATCTGAGTCAGAAGCGGGAGCAATGGGATTTCACCAGTCCTGCAGCCGTAAAATGTTTGGGAAATCAATTCCGCCAGAATTGCCCTATCATGAAGGGGATTTTACCAAGCTCGGAGATTCAATCATTAACAGTCACAAAAGTGTGCCAGGGGTTCAACCCAAATTATCGGTTGGAATTGAAAAAACACGAGGGGCATATGAACCAGAAAAACTAACGATAGTAGGCATATTAGGGGAGTATATTTTAAAACCTCAAACCAATGCCTACAAAAATCTACCTGAAATAGAAGACCTGACCATGCACCTTGCCGAAGTTGCGGGTATAAAGACGGTTCAACATAGCCTAATCCCCCTAAAATCAGGACAATTGGCCTACATCACAAAAAGGGTTGATCGCACAAAAAAGGGAAAATTACATATGGAGGATATGTGTCAACTGACTGAAAGATTGACCGAATACAAATATCGAGGCTCTTACGAGCAAATTGCCAAAGTAATATTAAAGTACGCTGCGAATGCCCATTTTAATGTGATCAACTTTTATGAGCAAGTTATTTTCAGCTTCTTGGTAGGTAACAATGATATGCACTTAAAGAACTTTTCCTTAATTAAGGATGCATCAGGAGCATATAATTTATGCCCTGCCTATGATCTTGTTGCTTCCGAACTTGTTCTCAAAGATGAGGAAGAGCTTGCTCTAAATCTAAATGGCAAAAAAAGAAAACTCAAAAAGGCGGACTTTGAACTAGCCATGAAAACAGTAGGAATAGAGCAGAAAACCATGGATAATATTTTCAACAATTTTTATAAATCACTTCCCAAATGGCATTCACTAGTAGATTTGAGTTTTTTACCGCTGCCTCTAAAAACAAAATATCACGAACTAATAGATTTGAAAGCCAAACAACTTGAGCTTATTCCATAAAACATACCCTTACGGGTATAATTTACTCTGCTTGAATTCAAATAATCCCGATAGGGTATATTTTTAAGGCATGCCTTAGGTCGTCTAACCCACCAACTCCTCAAAAGCCTTTTCCCATTTCTCGAAATAGAAGCCTGATTTAGCCTTGTTCATCATGGCATTGATTTCAGGATGATTCAATTGGCCAATGCTCCCTTCATGGCTGTGGTTTACTTTTCGGTCAGGCTTAAATTCGCCCTTTTCAATGGCTAGGCCCACTTTTTTGTAAGCGTCCCGAAATGGCACGCCTGACAAAACCAGTCTATTTACTTCTTCTACAGTGAAGAGATAATTGTATTTGTTCTGCGCAATCAATTGGTCGTTAATCTTGATTTTGGCCAACATGAACTCCGCCATAAACAAGCAATCTTTTAAATCCTGTATGGTAGGGAAAATCAATTCTTTAATCACCTGCATTTCGCGATGATAACCAACGGGTAAATTGGTCGTCATCATGGCAATGTCATTGGGCAAAGCTTGGATTCTGTTGCATTTCCCACGGATCAACTCAAAAACATCAGGGTTTTTCTTGTGAGGCATTATGCTCGAACCCGTGGTCAACTCGTCTGGGAAACCAATAAAGCCAAAATCGGAACCCATATAAAGGCAGATGTCCATTGAGAATTTTGAGAGAGTGGAAGCAATTGCCGCCATGCCTGTTGCCAACGAACGCTCTGCTTTTCCTCTGCCCATCATGGCATATACCACGTTGTAGTTGAGGTCTTCAAAACCTAACAACTCAGTGGTCATTTTTCTATCTAAGGGAAAAGAAGAGCCAAAGCCAGCTCCTGATCCCAGGGGATTTTTGTTCACTACTTTATAAGCCGCTTCTAAGGCATAAAGGTCATCGACCAAACTTTCAGCGTAAGCGCCAAACCAAAGACCGAAAGAGGATGGCATGGCCACTTGCATGTGCGTGTAGCCCGGCATCAAAACCGCTTTGTGTTGATCGCTTAGGCTCATCAATCGAGCAAAAAGTGCATCTACGCCTTCTACAATATTCTTGATTTCAGAACGCATGAAAAGCTTCAAATCCAACAAAACTTGATCGTTTCTAGAACGGCCGCTGTGGATTTTCTTGCCAACGTCACCCAACCTTTCGGTCAAAAGAAACTCTACTTGTGAATGAATATCTTCTACGCCCTCTGTAATCGAAAAATCACCGGATTCGATAGATTTAAAAATGGCTTTCAATTCAATATGAATGGCTTCTTTTTCAGCCTTAGTAAGCAAACCAATCGAAGCGAGCATTTCGGTATGCGCCAAAGAACCCAGCACATCATAGGGCGCCAGTTGAATATCGAATTCAAGGTCACGGCCTACGGTAAATCTTTCTACTATTTCAGATACGCTGGTTTCCTTTTGCCAAAGTTTCATGGGCTATTGATTTCATGCGAAATTAAACAAGATGTTGGCAATTACAGAATAAACTGGCTCAGGTCCTTATTTTGGACTAAGCCAGCAAGTCTTTCATTCACCATTTCTTTCGTGATTACCACCTTGGCATTGCTCGGAATTACATCTGGAATATCAAATAGGATGTCATTCAAAAGCTTGCTCATGACCGTGTGCAATCTACGCGCACCAATATTTTCCACCTCTTCATTCACTCTAAAAGCAATATCTGCTAGTTCGTGCAAGGCCTCGTCAGTAAATTCAAGCGAAACATCTTCTGAATTCACCAAAGCCACATATTGCTTGGTCAAAGAGTTTTTAGGTTCCTTTAAAATGCGATAGAAATCATCTCTTGTAAGACTATTCAGTTCCACACGAATGGGAAAACGACCTTGTAATTCAGGAATCAAATCGGATGGCTTCGCTACATGAAACGCACCAGCTGCAATAAACAGAATGTGATCTGTATTGATAATACCATATTTAGTATTGACTGCGCTGCCCTCCACAATCGGTAACAAATCGCGTTGAACACCTTCACGGCTCACATCAGGGCCTCCACCGCCTCCTTTTTTGGAACTACCTGCCACTTTATCAATTTCATCGATGAAGATAATGCCTGTATTTTCTGCTTTTCGGATGGCCTCCTCTTTTACCTCATCCATATCGATGAGTTTTGCGCTTTCTTCATCCAAAAGGATTTTCTTGGCTTCACCAATAGTGACTTTTCTCTTTTTGGACTTCTTCGGAAGCATATTGCCGAGCATATCCTGAAGGTTCATCATGGATACTTCGTCCATAGCGCCTCCACCCACCATTCCCAAACCTCCACCCGAAGGCGCAGTTACATTGATCTCAATCTTGCGGTCATCAATTTCGCCAGAACGGATTTTCTCACGGAAACGCTCTCTGGTTCTTTCATTCAATTCAGCATCCGACATTTTATCGGGTTCAGTGCCGTCTTCCACCACAGATGCCGATGGCCTCATATTCTTGATTGGAGGAATGAGCGCATCTAAAATCACATCTTCTACGGCTTGCTCTGCTTTTACTTTAACCTCTTCCTTCTTCGAAGTTCTGACCAAGTTGACAGACTGCTCGACTAAATCGCGCACCATGCTTTCTACATCACGTCCCACATAACCCACTTCCGTAAATTTTGAAGCTTCAACTTTCGTAAAAGGTGCATCTGCAATTTTCGCAAGCCTTCTGGCGATTTCGGTTTTACCCACACCAGTCGCGCCAATCATCAGGATATTATTGGGCACAATTTCATTCTGCATATCGCTCTGAACATGCATTCTTCTCCAGCGATTGCGGAGCGCAATCGCCACATTTCTCTTCGCATCATTTTGTCCAATGATGTATTTATCTAGTTCGGCAACAATCTGCCTCGGGGTTAAATATCCTTCCTTAATCATATCAATTTTTCTTTTTTGTGATACCGCTCAAATCGGTTACCAATTGTATTGTATTGCTTCCGCCAGCAGCATGGTACAATGCGCGGGCATATGAAAATTCAAATCGTTTTACTTTGAACATAAAACCAAAGGAAAAACCCGCACCTCCCGAAGCGGCTTCTTGCTTAAGTTCCTGTCGAAGCAAATGGTTGTAGCCCAAACGTAGCTGAAAGTTATCGCTAAAGAGCAATTCTGTGCCGAAAACTAATCTCCTGAAAACTTCTTCTCCAAAACCAGGCTTCTCATTATTGCCGAACAGCGTGTTAGCCGCTGGGTCAAAAAATACCGCATCAGATCGGGTAAGATTTCTAGCGGTTAGCGAAAATCGAAATGGCATAAATTCGGGTTTGTAAGTCGTACCCAGTTGAATATCGAATGGCAACTTGCTGTTATTGGCGTCTGTGTAGTCTGAAAGCAGGACACCTAGGTTTTTGACGACTAAGCCTAGCGTCAAATCTTTCTCAGGGTGTTTGAATGTACCGCCCAAATCCATCATGACAGATGAGGCATTGAAACCACCCAGATCGGAAACTGCAATTTTCAAAGTTCCGCCTGCCTGAAATGGCCCAAAAGCGATGGAATGACTCAGACCAAAAGCATATTCTGCTGCTTTAAACTCACCATTCAAGAATCCATTTTCATCACGGCTTTGAATGGTGCCATAATCGAGATAGGTAAGATTCAATGCCCAAATACCTGCCTTTTCAAGGTTTCTAGCGAAGCTTAAAGAAGTTTGGCTGATATCGGCAAAATAGCCAAGGCGATTGATCGCTAGCTTGTTTTGCCATTCTAAATTAAGTAAGGCTGGATTGGATGCCACCACTCCTGGATCTTGCCAACCTGAAGTGATGTTGACTCCGCCCAAAGCAGACAAGCGCGCATTTGGTGGTAAATTCAAGAATTCAAAAGCCCTTTGTCCGCCCAATTGAGCGATAGCAAATTGCGGTATGCTAAAACCAACAATTAAAATAAGCTGACAAAGTCTCTTCAATTATTTGGGATTTAGGTCAGGACAAGCATCCAAAATGCATGCGTCCAACATTTTGAAACGTTGGACACATGAAAATAGATGGAATTTTAATCTTCTACCACTAATTCAATGGCATCGGTTACTTTCTGTTTTAACAATGCCAATTCGAGTACTTCCTCGGCATTTTCAACATAATTTATGGTCAATCCCTTGGTATAACGTTCGTCAATTTCAAGGATATCCTTTTGATTCTTTTTACTCAGAATAAGTTCTTTAATCCCCGCTCTTCGAGCCGCCAAGATTTTCTCTTTAATTCCACCAACTGGCAAAACTCTACCACGAAGTGTAATCTCTCCTGTCATTGCCAACTTATCTTTTACTTTTCGCTGAGTGAAAAGCGAGGTAATCGCAGTCAACATTGTAATGCCCGCTGAAGGGCCATCTTTGGGTACTGCGCCAGCCGGAACGTGAATATGCAAATCGTATTTATCAAAAACTCTATAGTCAATTCCGAAACGATGCGCCTCTGACTTCAAATAAGAAAGTGCAGCCACAGCCGATTCCTTCATTACATCACCCAATTGACCAGAAAGTGTCAGTTTACCTTTGCCTCTGCTCAAGTTCGATTCAATAAAAAGAATTTCACCACCCACTGAAGTCCAAGCCAAACCCGTGACTACACCAGCGATTTTATTGTTGTTGTAGGTTTCCTTATCGAATATTGGGCCTCCCAATACTTTCTCAACAAATTCCACCGTCACTTTTTTGTTGTATTCTTCTTCTAAAGCAAGTGACTTGGCTACACTACGAACCACAGATCCAATTTTTCTTTCTAGGTTACGAACGCCAGACTCACGGGTATATTCGTCCACAATCTTTTGAATTGTTTTCACGTCAAAAGTCAAATCACCAGTTTTCAATCCGTGCTCTTCTTTTTGCTTCGGAATCAAATGCTTCTTGGCTATTTCAATCTTTTCCTCCACTGTATAGCCAGAAACTTCGATGATTTCCATTCTATCGCGCAAGGCAGGTTGGATTGAATCCAATGAATTCGCTGTCGCTACAAAAAGCACTTTCGAAAGGTCATACTCAACTTCTAAAAAGTTATCTACGAACTCAGCATTTTGCTCTGGGTCGAGCACTTCTAACAAGGCTGAAGAAGGATCTCCTCTAAAATTAGAATTTACTTTATCGATCTCGTCAAGTACAAAAACTGGGTTTGAAGTTTTCGATTTTTTGATGTTTTGAATCACCTTACCCGGCATGGCGCCCACATAAGTTTTTCTATGGCCTCGAATTTCAGCTTCGTCATGCACACCACCAAGGGACATTCTGACATATTGGCGACCGAGCGCCTTTGCAATACTCTTGCCTAATGAGGTTTTACCAACTCCGGGAGGGCCGTAAAGACAAAGGATTGGGCCTTTCAAATCGTTCTTCAATTTGAGCACTGCGAGGTATTCAAGAATACGATCCTTGACCTTTTCCAAACCGAAGTGGTCCTTATCTAAAATTCTTTTGGCCTTTTTAAGGTCTAAGTCATCAATAGAATAGGCACCCCATGGCAAATCCGTCATCACCTCAGCATAATTCATGGCAATAGGGTATTCTGCCGCCATCGGGTTCATCCGAAGAATTTTATCCAATTCTTTGTTGAAGTGTACTTTTACTTTATCAGGCCATATTTTAGCTTCTCCCTTTTTTCTTAGCTGTTCAACTTCTCTTTCAGGGCCATCTTCGCCAAGCTCATCTTGCAGCACTTTCATTTGCTGACGCAAGAAATAATCGCGCTGCTGTTGATCTATATCAGAGTGTACTTTGCTATGGATTTCGTGCTTAAGTTCGAGCAGTTGAACTTCCTTGAACATATGTTGAAGAAGAGCAGTGGCCCTTTCAACGCCATCGTTAATTTCTAATAGCTTCTGCTTTTCCTTAGGTTCAGCATTGATATTGCTCGAAAGGAAGTGTACCAAAAAGCTGGTTTTTTCAATATTATCTAAGGCTACCTGGGCTTCCTTAGGAATCTCAGGATTTAGGCTCATTATTTTGTTGGCCGCATCCCGAATGGATTGAATGATTGCCTTAACCTCTTTTGAGGGCTTTTTAGGGAAATTCTCCTTAAGGTATTTGACTTTGGCTTTTATAAAAGGGCTGTCCGAAGTAAACTCTTCTACCTCGAAACGGCCCTTACCTTGAATAATGATCGTAGTATTTCCATCAGGCAAAACCAACATCTTAACGATCTTGGCGACTGTGCCCACTTTGAATAAATCCTTTTGTTTGGGGTCGTCAATCTTGGGATTTTCTTGTGCCAGAACACCTACGATTTTATTTCCACGATAGGCGTTTTTTACCACTTTTATGGACTTTTGACGTCCTACCGTAATTGGAATCAAAACGCCAGGGAACAATACCGTATTTCTAACCGCAATTATTGGTAACTCATCTGGCTTATCCGCGTCATCAATGCCCTCTTCCTCTTCGCCACCAATTACCTGAATAAAATCGTCAGATTCGTCCTCTTCAATATCTCCAGCTAGGATTGAACCGAACATTTGATTGTTAATTTTCATATTGCTAGTGCCAGAATGACACGTTTGATCGTAAAATAAATGTGCTGCACCTAAATTGCAAGCCGTGTGCCAAACGGCAAACTGTCATGAACAGTTTTTTTATTGTGGTGAAAAACGTGTAATTTCATAAATCTTTCACCGCAACACCTATTTAAGAGTACTCCATGACAAGACCGTTGCTCTACATATCGGTCCTTCTTTTTAGCTGTAGCCTTACAGTGAAAGGGCAATTTTTCAAAAAAAAGAAAGAGCAACAAAAATCCGAGATTTTAGAACTTAACACTGATTCTGTAACGATTGAAATCACCGAGATCGTTTTTAAAAACATCAATAAGCTTTCGCTCTACTCTAATCCCAAACAACTTAAGAAAATCGATGAGCTGGAAAAAGCAGGAAAATGGAAAGAATTGTACCCGGTGCTTCAGGACTATGTTTCCAATTTTGGTATTCAAAATTTCGCTTACCAAACTTACTATTTATGGCGGTTAGCAAAGCTCATTGAAGTTTTTGGAACTGTAGACCAGGCAAGGCCACTCTATAGTATGGTGTTGAAACATCATCGAACAGGACTGCCAATAGAAGAGATTCTATCGCGATATGACTCTATTAATCCCAACCGAATTCAGAACTACGTACCGCTTGATTACTATTATGATTTAGTCGAATTCCGAAGACAGGTGGATACCTTGATTCCACCCCGAGGTGTGTTAACAACTATGGGCAAAAAAATCAATTCTATGATGGAAGATTATGCTCCAAATGTGGCACGTGAGGATAAGGTATTGCTGTTTACTTCGAAACGAAATTCACATAATGAAGGGATCAAAGTGATCAGTAATGAAGACATCTTTTTTGCGGATTACCTCGAAGAAGGATGGGGTGAAGCCAAACCCTTTGATGCCATCAACAGCAAATATAACGAGGGCTCTGCAACACTTACCAAAGATGGAAAGACCATTTTTTTCTCTCGTTGTGGCGCTCCAGATGGCTACGGCAATTGCGACCTTTATACTTCTGTTTATCAAGGCGATACAGCTTGGTCAGAACCGAAAAATATGGGCAACTTTATTAACTCAAAAGGCTGGGATTCGCATCCAACCTTGTCTCCAAATGAAGATACCCTCTACTTTTCTAGCGACAGGCAAGGAGGATTTGGTTTGGCCGATCTCTACTACAGCGCCAAAAGCCCGAGAGACATTTGGGGGCCACCCAAAAACTTAGGCCCTATCGTGAACACACGTCAAAACGAGGTCAGCCCTTTTTATCACCCCGACCATAATGTGCTCTATTTTAGTAGCAATGGTCACCTTCTGAATTTCGGAGATTATGATATTTACAAAAGCTATAATTTTGGGGTCAACTTTTCAGAGCCTATCAATATTGGCCCATTGGTAAATGGCGTAGGTACTGAATTTTACTTCTCTATTGACAAAGCCTCGCGTGATATTTTCTATGCACGTTCAGAAACTGAGCAAATGAGAAACCTTGATCTATACTCGTTTCCGCTTCCTATGGAAGGGCAGCCCTTGGCCAATACGCGGTTTTCGGGGCGAATTCAAACCGTGACCGGGAAATTACCGCAAAATGTTGTGGTATCAATTATTGATTTGGACGAGGGGGTTGAAGTTGCCCCTAAGTTTGCCCGAGATGACGGCACTTTTGAATTCGACTTAATTAACCAAAGAAACTACCTAGTGGTCATCCAAGGTGATGACTTTTTTAGGTTGGAAAAAATGTTCTTCCTTGATGGTGAAACTGAATATGAAGGCATTATTGAGAGGGTTGCTAGCAAAATAGAGTTTGCTTCTTTGGAATTTGAAAATGGTAAATGGAGCATTCTACCGAGTATGGAAAGCGACCTCGATAAGGTTTTGGATTTTCTAATTGACCATCCTTCCTTCAAACTCAACGTATCTGGCCATACCGACTCAAGTGGCGATGCCTTGTTGAATTTGACATTATCTCAGCGAAGAGCCGATGCCATAAAAACATGGATTGTCGATAAAGGAGTTGACCCATTAAGAATCAATGCCATTGGGTATGGAAGCAACAAGCCAATTATTGCTGACGAAAAAACAGAAGAAGACAGGGCCCTTAACCGCAGGGTTGAATTTGAAATTTATAGAGAAGCCGTAGAAAATAATGACAACTAAGATCCTTTATGACCGCTAGAATAGCCATTATAGGAACGGGTAATGTAGCTTGGCACTTGGCGCGAACATTTGAAAATGCTGGCCATATTATCACAGAGGTTTACAGCCGTGACATCATCAAGGCAAAGCACTTTACAACTGACTTTTTCAATGCATCTGCCACGAATTCATTGGATTTCAGGAAAAGCACCGCACAAATTTTCATCTTGGCCATCTCGGATGATGCAATAGAAGAAGTTGCTTCCGCACTAACATTGCCGCAGGACGCTGTATTGGCCCATACTTCAGGATCGGTAAGCATGAGTGCTTTAGGATATGCTCAAACCAAGAACATAGGAGTATTTTATCCCATTCAAACATTCAGCAAGGGTAAAAAAGTAAACTTTGACGAGCTGCCCATTGGTATTGAGGGTGATAATGACTTTACGGAATCGATACTACTCAGGCTTGGAAGTTCAGTTAGCACCAAAACACTGGTAATGAATAGCCAAGCTCGAAAAAACATTCATTTGGCAGCTGTATTCGCATGTAATTTTGCTAACCACATGTTCACAATTTCTAAAGAAATCATGAGCAATAAAGGTATGGACTTTAATTTACTGGCTCCTTTAATCGAAGAGACTTTAAGTAAATCACTACAAATAGGGCCTGAAAACGCTCAAACTGGACCAGCAAAACGAGGTGATTTTGAAACGCTTGACAAGCACTACGAGGCTTTATCCAAAAGTGAGGAAATTGCTGAAATTTACAGAATCATTTCGCAGCACATTATCGACTACTACGCTTAGCTAGTTTTCGATTTATTGACTGATCACTTTAAAGGTGACGATGTTCCCATCTCCATCAACAATTCTAATCATATTCAGCCCTTTCTTCAATTTCGAAGCATCCAAAACAACTGACTTTTCTTCGACCTGAATAATTTTTCTAGACCTGTCAATTAAAATGCCCGAAGCCGATACAATTTGGATTTCGATTTCTTGGGTAGTCGAAACCGAATAAGCCAAGTTCAATCGTTCTCCATTTTTAACTGGGTTTGGATAAACATTGAAAGTAGTACTGGCCTCATCAGCAGAAATGACCACACGCTTCACTTCTGAATACTCAAATTCTCCATTGAAATCATTTTGCCTCAATCTATAGTAGCTCGTACCATTGCGAGGGAACAAATCCTCGAAAGAATAATGGATAATATCATCGCTGTCTCCAGAACCCTGAATATTGGCAATTGGGGTAAATTCTCTACCGTTCAAACTTCTTTCTATGGTAAAGAAGGCATTACCGATTTCGCTTGCCGTTGACCATTTAAGCTCTACAGATTTATTGGCTTTAGGCTTGGCATCAAAAGAAATCAATGTAACCGGGAGTGCGTACTTTTCGGTTGAGCCCAAAGTAAAAAATTCGGTGTCCACTAAATTGACTCTAAAGGTTACAATTTTATTGATCGCATCAATGGAAGTTGGTTCTACCAAAGTGACCCCGCTTGTAAAGTCACCGTCTGCATCTCTCATCAATCTTAGTTGATTGAGGTTGTTTGTCCCGACTCCAGAAGGGCCCGATGTAGTAGAAAGGTCAAATGTTAAATCTACCTCGCCAACACTACCTGTTTCCTGAACATACCATTCCCTAAAGAATCTACTTTGAACTTGAGATTTATTGAATTCGGTATTGCCTTGTGCCTCTGTAGCCTCCAAAGCCTTATTCTCGCTACCCCAGATCAAAAATGAATCATCAGTATCGATGGAGCTCGCAATTTCCATTGTAACTATAGAATTGACACTTGAACTTCTTGATTTATTCTGCAATAAACATGAGGCGTCATCTCTACCAATTCCAGCAATTTTAAAATTGTAAGTTGGTTGTTCTGCCCATGTCCAAACACTACCAGCATCTGCAGCAAGGTAATTTTCTTCTCCTGAATCCCCAGCACGCGTGATACCATATTTTATGGCAAAATAGGACTCAACCCTTTGTCTTTCAGTGTTGGTTAAAACTCTATTATAGGCAGATACTGCTGCGATATCTCCTTGAAGTTGCGAATTAATAGTGGCATCATCGTTATTGCCAATGGCCAATGAAGTGCCACCACTTAGGCTGACATTGTCCGACAAATTTCCGTTATCAACATTTTCAGAATCTACAAATAGGTTCATCGCACCTGATGCGGCCTTAACGCGCGTCCCAGTTGCAATATGCGGCCTACCATTGTTATATGTATTTGTACTGCGAAGAGTAAGTTGAGAATTGTCATTAGCATTGAAATGAACTCTCCCTTCTGCCAGACCGAGTCCAAAATCTGCTGTTCCAGCATTGTCACCATTACTAACAAACACAGGAGCATCTTCAAAATTCATTGTACTACTGCTTGTCTGAGTAGTAGAAAACACTGTACTAATGGTCATGTCATCGCTAACCACATTACCATTATCGGTTTCCATATAAACCAAATTTGTAGAGCCTGGATCAAAAAATCTTATAATCGGATTGAAATTAAAGATGTTGGTTTTCACCTTTGGGTAGACAGGGGAGGCTCCCGGACTGCTTGTGAAACCACGGGCTGCATCATTGTTGGCTGTGCTCTTATCTGTCCAAGTGGTAAGATCCGCTTCATCAGTCGATACATCTGGCCCATCATTAGCTTTTAGCCACAGTACTAAACCACTTGTTACTCCACCAGGCCCACAGATTTCAATTTGGGTGCCAAGGGTGAAATAGTCTCCATCAGCAAAGTTCACATTATTGAAGGTAATTACATTTCCATTGAATGTGCCCCCAGCGATTACTGTACCAGTACTCATAGTAGGGGAAGTCGAAACAATCAATCTAAAGTCGTTGGCCGAACTTGAATAACCCAGGCCAGTCAAATCAAATGAAACCGAAGTATTTCCAACTGTTCCAGTTTCGTCCACTCTCCAAACTCTTCTCATCCTTTCCGTAACACCTGTAGGCACGTCTGGTGTAACATCGTTTACGGCATTTACGGCATTGGCTTGCTCTCTTGTTGCATTGTCATTTCCCCAAACCATAAACGAAGGTGTGGCAGAGAATGAATTGGGGTTGGCTACGTTGTTAGCCGCAATCGTACCTAAGCCAATGGTAACAATAGCGTCTGAATTAACACTCTTGGATTGCTTTTGTACTAAACAAGAACCATCATCACGCCCTATGCCTGCAATGTCGTCATCGTAAGACGCATTATCAGTTGCATTCCAAATTACAGTACTTGCTGAGTTCAGATAGTTTTGAGCTGAGGTCTGATTTAAAGTTATACCATATTTAATAGCCAAATAGGACTGAATCCTACTATGCTCATCGGTATCGTCTGGTCTAGCGGAAAATGATATGACTTCTGAAATCTGCCCATTGTAAGGATTGGTGACATTTCCAGCAGAATTAGGAAGATTCCAATTTCCCAGAAAATAAGCGACATTAGATGCTGTGATAATAGTAGCAGGATTACTTGGTCCAAAGAAACTGATGTTAGCGAAATCCCTACCGTTTATATTGATCTCCGTACTAGTTGCACCACTATTATTTCGAACACCAAACAGAAACGCGTCACCCGCAGCAATACTGGTACCATAATTTGCTTGAGTTGCTCCCCTCCTGTACCTTACAGGGTTACTGGCACCAACGCCATGAGAGAATATCTCATTAGTCAATAAAGAAGTTGCATTTCCAAGTGCGAAACCCCCTAAATTATTTGTTGCAGACGGAGAGGTACTGCCACTTGGTGTATCAAAACCCAAGATAACGTCAGGGGCTGAGGCTGTATTGATATTATTCTGTGGTCTTGCTACGATGTAATAAGCATGAGTATAAAATCCAGCGGTACCTGATAAAGTTTCTGTATTGGTTTCGTCAAAATTTAAGGCAGGATTAAAATTAACCGCAGTGGCTTGATAATTCGGAAGATTAGTTACTCCTGTGGCATTATTTGATCCTGCGAAATCAGACCAAAGTGAAACGTCAACACCATCTGTACTTGCATTTGGACCATTATCAGCCCTTAGCCACATGCTTAAGCCAGCAGTTACATTGCCAGGTGCACAGCTGATAAAGCCTGTACCCAGTGTAAAGTACTGCCCATTACTCAAGTCAACCCCTGTAAAGGTCAATATATTACCATTTAAAGTAGCTCCAGTTTTTATTTCTGCAGCAGTAAAGGTTCCGCCAGATGCGCTACCTGCAATCAATAAACTAAAATCCGCTGCAGATGGAGTTCCACCGTTGAAGGTCATACCAGAAATATCGAATGAAACGGTATTAGGACCAGAGTCACCTGTCTCTGCGGCTCTCCAAACGCGCTGTATCCGCCTATCCACAATTGTAGGCCTATCGGTAGTTTCATCGTCATCCAAGAGACCTCCATCATTGCCCCAGATAAGCCAAGTGTTATTAATACCAAAAGCACCTCCTTTATCAATAGTAACAACGGAACCTGTATTTTCACTTTTCGACTTTCTCTGCTCAAAGATGGAATTATCGTCCCTTCCAATCCCTGCGATATCTTTATTATACTCTAAATAGCCTCCAATGGAAGCACTAATGGTTGTATTAAAAATAATGGTACCTGCTGAATTTACATAGTTTATCGGTGTGGATTGATTCAATGTAATCCCGTACTTTAAGGCCAAATAACTTTCAATTCTATTGCGTTGGGTAAGTGGAAAAGAACCCGGCTCATTGCAATAAATAAATTCTGAAATTTCTCCTTGAAAAGAATTTGTGCCAGCGTTGCTTCCATCATCGAATTGAGAAGTTCCGTCTGAGGCCCCGAACTCAATCCCATCAGTATCTGCATATAGCAAACCAGCAGAAGAAAGTGAACCAAAACTTTGGCCATTCAAATAACCCGTTACTGTTCCTGCAGAGGAAGAACTACCATTGAAATCCAGGGTAACAATGTATTCTGTATTTGCCGTTACAGCCGTGCTCACTGTAGAAACGTTTGTTCCATTGTTCCATGGAGATCCGGCACCATCACTATTTCTATTCCATACAGACAAATGAAGATTCCCCCCTCTTAAATAAACATTAATACCTCTTGTAGCCCCACCTTGTTCGTAGACTACTTGTCTCGTGGTAACATCCGTAGTATCTGTCCTAAAAGCTAAGTTCAAACCCTTTCTTGTGTAAGAAGTAAAAGTATTGAATGAGTTATTGTTGGCAATGGTCATGCTTTTAGTCCCTGCAAATTCAACAGAAGGGTTGAAATTTATCGTTTTGGTCAAACTTTCATCCAATTTGAATATTGGTCTTACAGTACCACTTGATGTAGCGTCATGATTTCCTATCCACTGATCTTGCCAATCCGTAACTCTAGCATCGTGCGTGGCTGTAGTAACACCAACATTGGCTTTTAACCAAGCTGCCAAGGCAGCCTTATACCCCCCAGGACCATTAGCAGGCGTTAAACAATCATCCGAAGAGACACCCGCAGAGAGCCCAGCTACTAAATCAAGACCCGAATCACTTGCCTTGGTGTCGGTTGGAAATGTTGAAATATCCGTAAGCGTATGGTCAGTAGCATTCGTATCAAAAGCAAACAGCGAAAAACCATATATGATTTGATTGGCTGCTACCCCTAAAGTAGAAAAAGGAACAGCTACACCTTGAAGGCTTTGTGCAGATTGGCCAGCAAGGACCCCAATATTGATAAGTGGAATAGGCACTGAAGCTGCCGCCTGTCTTCTGAGGATTAAGAAATCGTCAAAAGATCTACCACCATTAATGCCCGCATTGGTCGGATCAGGCCAATCTGAGTTCTCAATGTCTACCATCGTGCCGTAAGCCGAAGGATCTCCATTGACATCAAGTGCGGTAATGGCAGCAATTTTGATTTGGTCATTACCTCCTCTTTCAATAATAGGAAAAACAGCTGTTGAGGGCGAACAAGTAACAATACCACCATACCAAATCACATCAAGTCGTTCTACTTGCGCTTGAATAGTATTTTCTCCCTCATCATCATCATTCACCAAAATATTATCATAGCCTGCATTTAAAACCCCACTTTGGTAAATATCATCAGCATTCGAAACCTCATCAGCATCAAGGTCAATTTCTAACACCATGTTATCCAGACGATTTAACGTATACCAAATATTCACAAAGGGTTGGTTGTCCGTTCTTCGTATAAGCAAAATATCAGGCAAAACGAAATTATCATAAACTATGCTGGCCGCAGTATATGACGCAATTTTCAAATTATCGCCTGTGCCATAGGCAATGTCATATGGTTGATTGGGCTGTACTCCATTAAGTGCGTCTGGAGCGGCATTAATACCTAGTTGCGTTGTAAGACTGGAAGCAGGGAGGGGACTCTCATCTGTAATGCTGCTGATAGGAATTTGAGCGTACGAATGAAAAGCAACAAGCATTAAAACAACTACAAGGGAACACCTCGTAGCTTTCAAAATATTTCTCCACAGTTGCATAAAAGCTCTCACCTTACTCAATAGTTGTCATTAACTGACCCTAAACGATAGGGACAAAATTGTTTATTTTAAAAAGCGGAGCATAGACTCCAAATAAATTGGTTAAGAATTATGTTGAGTTGAGGAATACTGATTAGAGCCAATTGGTGATTTGGCCAGCTTTAGGTGAAAGGATGACAAAGCTAATACAAATATTATGTTCTCCAAAACAAGAAACGCAGATTAAAGCTAATTTAACGTAGTTGACATCTAGTTAACAACACGTAAGACGATAAAACTTAAGAATATTGTAAGGGTAATTTTACTGTTCGATGAACACTTTCTTAATGTATCGTCTGCCCTGTGCATCAAAAATTTGAACAAGGTAAATGCCTGTTTGAAGCGATAACGGCAACTGCAATTCCTGACTTGGTACATCAACCGAATACTCCATTAGCGATGCGCCTGTCAAGTCATACACTTTAATCATGGCTATACTTATTTCACGACTGGCAGATTTAAGTGTTATTTGTTCATTTGAACGGCTTGGATTGGGGAAAATCGCAAATCTGATCTCTTCTTCCTGCAAAAGAATTACGATTCTTCGCAACTCCGATACCTCAGAAGTTCCATTAAAATCAGTTTGCCTAAGCCTGTAAAAGGAAACCCCCTCCATTGGCTTCAAATCAATGTAGGAGTAAGCATTCTGAACATCGCTATTCCCAATTCCTTGAATATTGGCAATGGTTTCAAAGTTGATCCCATCACTACTTCTTTCCACAGAATAGAAGGCATTATTCGTTTCAGAAGCTGTTAACCAATCCACTTTTACTGTATTGTCTTGAAGCACAGTCGTCTTAAATTCAATAAGCTCTATTGGGAGCGCCCCCACTTCTTCTGAGCCTAGCGTAAAATATTGCCCTGATGTGAAATTGACATTAAAGGTTACCGTGTTGTCTAAAGCATTGGTGGAGGAGGGTTCAATTAGGGTTGCACCAGTACTAAAATTACCATCATCGTCAACTAACAGTCTCAACTGGTTTAAGTTGTTTGCACCAATCACATCATTCGGCCCTGTAATCGTACTTAAATTGTAGGTTAAGCTAACAGTGCCAACCGTGCCTGTTTCTTGTACCCTCCACTCACGGTTCAATCTGCTATTGATAGTGGCTGGTTTTTCTCTATTCGTTTCGTCTTCAACGGCTGCATTGTCATTCCCCCAAATTAAAAATGAGTCGTTATCTGGGAAAGTACCTATAGACATGGAAACCAATGCATCATTATTTTCACTTTTGGAGGCCAATTGATTAAAACAACCAATGTCATCCCTACCAATTCCTGCAATATCATTATGGTAGGTTGTCCCTTGAGCATCATAATCCCAAATAACCCCTCCATCACCGGCCAAATAATCTTGTTCTGAAGCCGAAAGTGCCGAGACTATCCTTGTAATACCATATTTCAGCGCCAAATAAGTCTCTACGCGAGTGCGTTGCTGGGCCGTTAGGGTTGAAGAAAACACTATGGCCTCAGCTATATCTCCTTGGAATTGACCATCGTTTGTAGGCGTTGAATGATTGCCAATGGCCCAAGAGTTAGGGGATGTTAACGCTGTGGCATCTGAAGTCCCAGTCGCAACGCTGGCAGAATTCACAAACAAGCCAATACCGAACGGTGAATTGACATCGCGTGTGGCAGATGCGATGAAAGGTTCAAAATTATCTGTTTGACCAGGGTCTCTTGCGTTCAAAGTTGAATTATTGGCCGCATTGACGTGAACTCTACCCGCAGTTAACCCAAGTCCATAATCTGCGGTACTTGCGCCATTGGCTCCTATGAGTGATGGTGAAATTTGAAAATCTGTTGTAGAACCTTGGCTTTGTGTAGTTCTAAATACGGCTATCATGGAAAGATCTCCTGAAGTAAGGTTTGTTCCCCCTGCAGTTTCCATCCAAGAACTGTTAGTGGTATTGGTATCATTGAAACGAATCACTGGGTTTCCATTGATTTCGTTACTTTCATAAGTAGGCTCAACCACAGCGCCTCCTCCCAAGTCAGTCTCAGAGGCATTGTTCCCGTTTACGCTTTGGTCATTCCATGTGGCCAAATCTGCACCGTCTACTGTGGTGCTTGTACCAATATCCGCTCGTAGCCATAATTCTAAATTTGTATTTACTCCACCAGGACCACATGACTCATTCTCTGTGGCTAAAGTAAAAAATTGTCCATCAGTTAGATCAATCCCCGTAAATGACAAAACACTTCCATTGAAGGTTCCCCCTGTGGTAAGGCTGCCACTGGCCATAGTGGCACTATTGGAAATGATCAATGAAAAATTGCTGGCAATGGCAGTGTAGCCTAAACCTGTCAGATCGAATTGTATCTCTGTCGCACCTACATTTCCAGTATCCTCAACGCGCCAGACTCTTTCCATTCGTTGAGCGATTGTTGGCGGTAAGTCTGGAGTTCCAGGGTCAGTTGAATTAATGGCTCCAGTCTCCAATGTGGCGCCATTATCATTCCCCCAAATCAAAAAGCGTTGATCGCCAGCAAAATTATTGGCGTTCGAAGCATTATTGGTGGCGACAGCACCAAGACCCATGGTAATTATATCATCTGTATAAGTACTGGATGACTGTTTTTGATTGAGGCATGAGGCATCATCTCGTCCAATGCCTGCTATGTCGTTGTGGTAAGTGCTATATCCATTCGACTCATCCCAAATGATGGTGGTGCCATCAGAAGCCACGTAATCTCCTTCGGAAACTGAGCCTGAAATTACTTCATTTAGAGTGGCATCACCGTCATTATCTTGTGGTAATGAAATGCCATATTTTACTCCGAAGTAAGAATAGATCCTTAATTTTTCTAAATCGGTTATGGCAGCATTGTAGACCAAAACTTCACTTATATAGCCCGCATAATTGTTCACACTTTCTAAATCCCCGATATAATTCGTCTGCGTTCCGCCTATATCCGTTGTGTTGGCATCGGTATTTCGACTGAAATTGTCGTCACGAACCTCCTCAATTTGCCTTCCAGAACCATTATAACTTGCAAATAGCATAAAAGGAGTTTGCGCAGGACTATCAAAGGCATTAAGTCCGCCTACATCCAAATCGTTGCCCCATTGAGCAATTGTGGCCGCATTATTATTTCTATAGCCAAAATGAAGGTCTTGATTTCCAGTTCCTCCAGTAGAGCCTATTACGTGATTTGTCCCTGTATTCTGACGAATTCCAATGGCCAGCATACTGTATCTACCTGTGCCCGATGTAGATTTAATTTCTGCCAAATCACCTAATGAAAGTCGGTCGTTTACACCATCGAACAATACTGTAGGCTGAAAATTGATGTTGTTTGTGGTATTGTTGGTAAAAGTTGGAGGGTTACCATCCTGAACGGCATTATTGGCTGCAGTGGACTGGTCCGTCCAAGTGTTCAGTGCTGCGGCATCTGTGGTTGTAGAAGTGCCAAGGTCGGGCCTTAACCACAACACCATGCTGCTAGTTACTCCTCCTGGCCCACATAAATCCGATGAAACCCCAAGTGTGAAATATTGGCCATCGGTTAGATTGACTCCAGAAAATGTAAGGACAGAACCATTAAAAGTTCCTCCGGTCAAGGTTGTTCCGTTTTCTAAAGAAGTATTATCACCGCCATTGGCAATAATTAATTGATAGTCTGCTGCATTGGCACTATAGCCCGCCAAGCCTGTAAGATCAAATGACACTGCTGTTGCACCGACCGTACCTGATTCTTGAGCTCTCCAAACACGGAGCATTCTTTCATTAACAGTGCCTGGGGTTCCTAAAGTAGTAATATTGGCAAAGGCTGTGCTTGCTCCATCCGTTGCCCAAGTGAGGAAATCATAATCATTATCGAAGGTATTGGAATTGGCTGCATTGGTGGCCTCAATACTGCCTAGTCCGATCGTCAAAATGGCATCGGGATTTACACTTCTCGATTGCTTTTGGTTAAGGCAGGTATCATCATCTCGCCCTATTCCTGCCACATTTGACACAAAACCGGTGTCATCATTATAGGCCCAGGTTATGGTTGTTCCATTCGATGCTACATAATCTCCTTCTCTGATGGCCCCCGAGATCACCTCATTTGTGGTAGCATCTGCATCGTTGTCATCGCTAAGCGTTGTTCCGTACTTTAAAGCCAAATAAGACCTGATTTTCTGCGCATCTAAGGCTGAAATTGCCGTGTTATACACCACCACTTCGTTCATGTCACCATAATACCTTCTTCCCGCATTAGAATTTAAGCCATTGTTTTTGGATTGGCGACCAATTGAAACAGGACCCGCCTCTGTTTGATGGGTAGGATTTTCATCAATATTGGCGGCATTCAGTTGATAACTCAAGGTAGCACTATTGACCACTCGACCATCCACAAGAAAATCTCGTGAGTCATTAACGCCTGCGCTAATATTAAAGTCACCTTCGACCAAGGTAGCTGATCCAGCATATGTTATGTTGAAATTGTTGATGGTAGATGGAACATTTATGGTGCCTCGCGTGTCACTCGCTCCGAAAGAGACCGTACGGATCGTTCTGTTCCCGAAGCTATAAATAAGCTTTTGGCTGCGATCTCCTGCCGTAGTACCTGGCCCAGGAATAGGTTCAACCGCACTGAAAATATGAAGGCCGCCATCGGCATCGTCTGCAAAAATGTAATTGCTACCTAAATTGAAGCCTATAGTATTAGAACCCCCATCATTAGGGAAGTTTAAACCAGGATTAAAGTTGACTGAGTTTGCTACCCATGTCGGTGCACGGTTCGTTACACCACCATCGTTGGTTGCATCAAATCCGTTTCTCCCTTGATCGGCCCATGTCTCAACGGTTTGGCCGTTTGTAGCAAGTGTAGTACCTGTGTTAAAAGTTTCCGCATCGGCTTTCAACCAAAGTGCTAATCCGTCTGGTACATTTCCTGGGGTGCAAATAAAATATTGAGTGGCCAGGGTAAAATACTGGCCATCAGACAAATTGATATTGCTAAAAGTGATTACATCTCCGCTAAATGTACCACCACCTACCACCGTAGCACTGGTAAAATCCCCGAGAGAGGAAACGCCACCAATGAGTAAAGCAAAGTCATTAGCATCTGTACCCAGACCTAAGCCATTCAGGTCGAAGGAAATATTCGTTTGGCCCATTTCATTTTCTTCCGCCACGCGCCAAACTCGTTCTAGCCTTTCAAAAATAACATCAGGAACTTCCGTTCTTACCGTTGTCAATGCGCCTCCATCGTTTCCCCAAATCAAAAAGGTTTCATCTGTTCCAATCTCGGTGAGGCGTTCCATGGTTACCACACTACCCACATTTTCGCTGCGTGAAATACGTTGTTCAAACTCAGAATTGTCGTCTCTGCCAATGCCTGCGATGTCAGCATTATATTCCAAGTATCCTCCAATACTACGGCTAATGCTGGTATTGAAAATTACAGTTCCGTCAGAATCGAAATAATTAAGTGCTGAGGACTGATCCAAAGTAATTCCGTATTTCAAAGCCAAATAACTTTCGATTCGGTTGCGCTGTGCGGAAGAAAACGATCCTGGAGCATTGCAATAAATAAGCTCGGCTATGCTACCATAAAAGGAGGCTGCTGCCCCTGTTCCATCGTGGTATCTGGACTGAGAATTTATGTCGCCCAACCCAATACCGTCAGTATCGGCAAAAAGGAGGCCTACGTTGGAAATTGTTCCGAAACTCTGGCCATTGAGATAAGCCACTAAGGTGCCTGTTTCTGATGCATTGCCTGTATACTCAAGAGTAACAATGTATTCTGTGTCAGTTGCAATTTCTCTGGCCCCAGTCAAGGCCGAGGTATTGACCGAAAAAAAGCCCCAAGGTGAACCCGCTCCGTCATTCGAAATATTCCATGCGCCTACATAAATTTCACTACCACTTATGTACACATTAATCCCCCTATTATTGCTGCCCTGTTCATAAATTTGCTGCTTAGTAGCAATGTTGTTTCCTGTTCTAAAAGCTATGTTTATACCTTTAGTAGTATAAGAAGTAGCTGTATTAAAATCGCTGTTATTGGCAATCAGCAAACCCCTTTCTACCCCATCAACAAAGTCAACCGTAGGATTAAAATTTATATCGTCCGCAGCAGACGCTGTTCCATCTCGATAGGTTGGGGCGGTGGTCAAGGTTGTGGCGTCATGATTTCCAAGCCATTGATCTTGCCAATCCGTAACATTAGATGCATCTGTGGCGGTTGTTACTCCCACATTGGCCTTAAGCCATGTATTGAGTGCGGCTTTATAACCCCCTGGACCAACTGCCTTGGTCAGATTGTCATCACTGGCAACGGCAGTGGAAATACCCGCAATCAAGTCAAGGCCTGAAGTCTCGGCCGTATTCGTAGGAAACTCAGTGATATCGGTAATGTCGACTGTACTTTCGTCAACATCATCAGCAAAAATTGAGTAGCCATATACAATCTCATTGGCGGTAACTCCAAATTCAGTGAATGAAACAGCACTTCCGTGAATATTTTGTGAACCCAAAACCTGCACTGGTAATGGATCAGAGGTTGCTGTTTGCCTTCTTAGTACCAACGAAACATGTGTGATGCCAGAGTTTCCCCAGTCGTTAGGGCCATCGTTGCTGATTCTAATTACATTTGGGTAATAATCGTTGGGAATGCCATTGGCATCTAAACCTCGAATTGCTGCTACCTTTATATCATCATTGCCCCCTCGTTCAACAATCGGAAAAACCGCATTGCTAGGCGTAGAAGTAACTATTCCGGAATAATAGATGACATCCACTCTTTCTACGTTAGCAAAATTGGTGGCATTATTCACCAAAATGTTATCATACCCGGCATTAATAAAGCCAGTTTCATACAGTGCATCCTCATTATCGACCTGTTCGGGTTGAAGATTGATTGTAGTACCCGCTGTGGATTGATGCTCATAAAAAATAATTAATTGCCGACCAGCATCCGTTCTTTGAATGATCAGTGTATCTGGCAAAACGAAATTGTTGTAGGGAGTCACCCCTACGGTATATGCGGTAGGAATCAAATTCCTGACTTGACCATAATTTACAGTATAACTTGTATTGGGAGTAATTCCGCCAGAAGCATCGCTCGGGGAAGTGGCCACATAGGACGATGTAGTGAGCCCAGTAGTAACGGCATTGGTCGTTATAGAAGCAATCGGGGTTTGGCCTTTAAGACTGACACTCGAAAAGAATACACAAAACAGTAGACCAATAAAGGCACACCTATTTAATCTCATTACGCTTAGGTGAAAAGTTCTAACTAATATTTACT
>PCUU01000061.1 GCA_002786855.1 Cytophagales bacterium CG12_big_fil_rev_8_21_14_0_65_40_12 | reverse complement strand
ATGGGTTCTTTCGGCTACTTTTTCTTTTAATTCTGCATTGGTCTTTTCCTGAATTCGCTCATTTTCTACAAGTTGAAGAATCAGCGATTCTTGGGTAATGGTATGGTTTTCAATTAGTTTTTTCATTTTATGGCCAATGCCAAATGAAAAGAGCAACAACTCAATGGCTACTGCGATTTGCACGAATGGAATCAGTTGAATATCTAAATCCAGTAAGTATTGGACAGATGCAAATAAAACGGTGGTGACCAAGAAAATGGAGGCTAAAGTAAAATAGCGCACCTCTGTAGAATTGAAATTTTTTAGGCTGAGAATGAATAAAATGACAGCAATGCTCAGCGCAATATTGATCGCGTTGACCACAATCAAGCCATTGAACATATCGAGACTCAGCGAAACATAAATTGAGTTGGCTATAAACAGGATTGAAATTAGCCAGATGAATAATTTAAAAAACTTATCCCATTTTGGCTGGGTCACTGGGGAGTTTAGGAACAGCCTTGCAAATGAGAAATAAAATACGGCCGAAAGGGTGGGTAATAGCCACATAAATGCTACCGTTTTCGGGTCAGATGCGCCTAAATACTCATCTAAAAAACCATGATAAAAAAGAAAATAGACAGAAATGATGAAGGCATAAATGCCGTAGTATAGAAACTCATTTTTTCTGATGAAATAGAAAAAAGTGAAGCCTACTATAGATAGAATTACTGAAAGACCAGTAAAGCTACCGACCAGAAAGTTCTTGGTGTTTGTGTTTTTTTGCCAAATGCTCTCTGGTACCGTTTTAAGTTCAAATCTTGGCGGGTAATTGTCCAGTGACTTCACTTTGATCAAGACTGAGGCAGTCTCGTTCGATGCTAGTGCTAGCGGGAATTTAGAATCGAAGCCCTTTTTGATTTTCCGTTGATGATAAGGAACCAAGTACCCAGTTTTTAAGCTGTCGACATTCTCGCCCTTCTGAATGTAAACTGTTGAATAAGCGTTATTTCCGGTAAATACAATTAGATTTTGGTCGCTTCCACTGGAATTTTTAAAAATTACTTTTACCCAATAAGTTTTCGTAGACACGAAGCGATCTATTTCACTTAAGCGAATGAAATAGTTGTTCCCATAGTCCTTCACATCCTCATATTCCAACAGGTTGCTGTCATCTCGGAACACCATTACCTGTGAGGGCATCACAGGGTTCTCCTTGCTGTCATAAATTTGGTGTTGATACCAAAAAGACTCAATGTCCGATGATATACCGAAAACAGCATTGAAGTGGATTAGGAAAAGAACTAAAAAATGAGCCTTATGCATAAAAAACCTACTATTTCGGACAGCTTAGTGAAGAACATTTACGAAGCAATTTGCTAATTTAATCCATCAATAGTAACTGATATTGAAGTAAAAATTCAACATTCTATTCAAAAGCAAATAATTGTATTTGAATGACTGTTTTAAGGTTGCTAGCTTAGGCGTACTTAATTGCTTCTTTACTCCAAGGTTTAGATTGAAGAATGGCTTCAATTACTTTTTCAGGGTCTTCAAAAACTGTCCAAATATCTCTATGGATGGGCTTCATAAAGTTCTCTTCAATTGCGTTGTTCAGCATATTGATCAAAGGATCGTAATAGCCATCAATGTTCAGGATCACGATTGGTTTGGTGAAGATACCCAAACGTTTTAGCGTAATGGCTTCCATCAGTTCCTCCATGGTGCCGCAACCTCCTGGCAAAGTAATCAATGCGTCTACACCCACCATGAATTGCTTTTTTCGGTCATGCATGTCCGCAGTGAAGATAAATTCATTTACATCTTTATGGTGAAATTCTACTTCGCGCATAAAGTGGGGCATAATGCCAACGATTCTGCCTTTTTCTGCAATCACTGTATCTGCCAGTGTACCCATAAGTCCCTTTGCGCCTCCTCCATAAACTACCGTCACGTTACTTTTGACCAAAGCCCGGGCAAGCTTTTGGGTGGCATCAAAATACTTTTGATCGATTTGAGCACTTGATGCACAATAGACACAAACTTTTTTGATTTTTTGCATACTGCTTCCGTTGGTAATTGGGAAAGTTCGATAACATAAATGGTAACTCAAAAGATTATATGACTGATTAAAAATTAAGCACTTTGGAATCGTTTGTTATTTGGTATATTCAACAAACAACCATTACTACTTATGAGGAAACCGTTCAACTTAAGTCCAGCATTATGTACATTTTTGCTGATGATGATTGGGCAATTTAGCTTTGCTCAAGGCACAAGATTATTAAGGCAACCTTCTGTTGCTCAGAACTCTATCGTTTTTGTGTATGCCAATGACCTTTGGCTAGTCGATAGGAATGGAGGAGATGCCAAACGATTGACCACTAATTCTGGAGGAGAAACCAATCCGCATTTTTCTCCTGACGGAAAAATGATTGCCTTCACCGGCCAGTACGATGGAAATGGGGATGTCTATGTCATTCCATCCACTGGTGGAGAACCTGAAAGGCTTACTTACCATCCGGGAAACGATATTGTAACGGGTTGGACGCCTGATGGAAAAGTGCTTTTTACTTCAACCAGAAAAGGAACGCCCACCAAAGAATCTCATTTTTATAGCGTAGGCACCAATGGTGGAATGCCCGAGGAACTGCCAATCCCAAGGGCAGTGGAGGGTGAAATTTCAGATGACGGAAAAATGATCGCCTATCAACAAATTTCTTTCTGGGACCCCGAATGGAGAAACCACAGGGGTGGGCAAGCAAAGCCCATTTGGATAGTCGATTTAAAAACTTTCGAGTTGAAAGAAACACCAAGAACTGATGGTGAAAGGCATACTAGGCCAGTTTGGCTAGAAGGAGTGGTGTATTTCTTGTCTGAAAGAGATTTCGCCAATAACATCTGGTCATTCAATCCAAAAACAAACGATTTAAAGCAGGTCACTTTCCATTCCGATTTCGATGTAAAGAACATTGATGCCGGTGGAGGCATGATTGTGTATGAACAAGGAAGCTATCTTCATTTACTCGATCCAAAAACTGGAAGCGCAAAGCAACTGACCATAAATGTGGCTGGTGATATGAATTGGGGTAGACCAAGATGGGTAGACGCAGCAGCCAATAGAATGCAAAACCCTGCTATTTCACCGACAGGGCAAAGGGCGGTTTTTGAATTCAGAGGTGAGATCATTACAGTACCTAAGGAAGAGGGCGATTGGAGAAATATCTCGAATAATAGTGCTACAGCAGATCGCTCGCCAGTATGGTCACCCGATGGCAGTAAGATCGCCTATTTTTCAGATGGTTCGGGAGAATATACGCTGATGATAACGGATCAAGAGGGAATGACTGCGCCAAAATCCATCACACTGCCCAATCCGACATTTTATTTTAAGCCAGTTTGGTCGCCCAATGGAAAATTCATCGCTTACACCGATACAGATTACAATATGTGGTATGTGGATGTGGAAAATGGACAAGCCAAGAAAGTAGATACTGAGCTTTATGCCCATCCAAATCGATCATTGAACCCCATCTGGTCGCCAGATAGTAAATGGATTGCTTATGTCAAACTTCAGGAAAATCAGTTTAAAGCGGTAAAAGTATACAATCTTGAAAGTTCAAAAAGCGCTCAACTGACGGATGGAATGGCAGACGCGATTACTCCTGCTTGGGATGCCAATGGAAAATACCTGTATTTTCTGGCAAGCACTGATTTTGGATTGAACACGGGTTGGCTTGACATGAGCAGTTATAACGTTCCTACTACAAGAGCACTTTATGTGGCAATATTGAGCAAAGATGATCCCTCACCATTTTTACCACAAAGCGATGAGGAGGTCATAGGTGATAAGAAGAAGGAAGAAGCAAAAGGAGAGGTGTCAGTTAAAATTGATTTTGATGGAATTGCCAATAGAATTTTGGCAATTGATATTCCATTAAGGAATTACACCCAATTAATCGAAGGCCCAGAAGGCCATGTATTTTATGTAGAATCTGTTCCGAATGAAGGAAGTAAGCTGCACCGCTATAGTTTAAAAGAACGAAAGGGGATTGAGTACCTGAGTAATTTCGGCTCGGGAGTTACCTCGAATGACAAGAAAACGATGTTGTACCAAAGCGGGAGCACTTGGGGAATGATTGCCACTACTGGGCCAGCTAAAAAGGTGGGAGATGGTAGATTGAATCTGAATGGCATCAGAGTTAAAGTTGATCCAAGGTTAGAGGCGAAGCAAATCTTAAAAGAAGGTTGGAGATACATGAGAGACTTTCTTTATGTAGACAATGTGCATGGTGCGCCTTGGGATGATGTGTGGAAATGGTATTCGCCTTGGGTAGAGCACGTAAGACACAGGTCCGACTTGAATTATATAGTCGATATCATTAGTGGAGAAGTGGCGGTAGGTCATTCCTACGTTTCTGGTGGAGATTACCCAGACTTAGAAAATGATCGAGTTGGTTTATTGGGTGCAGACGTTGTGAGGGATAAAAATGGCTTCAGAATAGCTAAAATTTATAATGGCGAAAGTTGGAATCCCAATTTACAAGCTCCTTTGGCGGTCCCTGGGATTAACGTAAGAGAGAATGACTATATCCTTCAGGTAGACGGCAAAGACGTGTCAACTTCCGATAATTTCTTCAGTCATTTTGTAGGCACTGCCAACAGGCAGGTCAAATTGCTGGTGAATGATAAACCTAAAATGGAAGGAGCTCGATTGATCACTGTTCAAACCATCACCAATGAAAATGGACTAAGAAACTTAGATTGGATCGAAGGTAACCGTAAAAAGGTGGATGAGCTTTCGGACGGAAAATTGGCCTATGTTTATGTGCCAAATACAGGAAATCCAGGCTATACTTCTTTCAATCGATATTATTTCTCTCAGCAGCACAAAAAGGGAGCTGTAATTGATGAAAGAAACAACGGAGGAGGATCTGCCGCTGATTATATGATTGATGTGATGAACAGGACCTTACTGGGATATTTCAACAGTAGGGTAGAAGGGAACAGACCATTTACCACGCCAGGAGCAGGTATTTGGGGGCCAAAAGTGATGATTATCAATGGTAGGGCTGGGTCAGGGGGTGATTTATTGCCTTATATGTTCAAGAAAATGAAACTTGGAACGCTCGTGGGCACGCTCACTTGGGGCGGTCTTGTGGGTACTTGGGACACGCCACTTTTTATAGACAATGGTAGAATGGTTGCCCCAAGAGGTGGCTTTTTTGATACCGATGGCAATTGGGCAGTAGAAGGCGATGGGATTGCACCTGACATTACCGTGGAGCAATTGCCTAAACTTGTGATTGATGGAAAAGACCCACAATTAGAAGCTGCGGTTAAAGAAGCACTTAGACTTTTGAAAACCGAAGAGGTAGTTTTGAAACCAGAACCTGCCGCTCCAATCCGTTGGAAAAGGCCAGTAAAAAAAGGAAACTAGTTAAATCTAATTGTGAACCTCAAGCCACTTTCGGTCGACTGATGCTCCAGAGTAGCTTTCAACTGTTGGGTCATGAGGTTCACAATTTTCATTCCCATGCTTGAAGGGTTTGAGAAGTTAATTTCAATCGGGAATTCAGGGCCAAAATCTTTGAATTGTACCACCGTACCGTTTTCATC
This sequence comes from Cytophagales bacterium CG12_big_fil_rev_8_21_14_0_65_40_12, assembly GCA_002786855.1. Classification (GTDB taxonomy): domain Bacteria; phylum Bacteroidota; class Bacteroidia; order Cytophagales; family Cyclobacteriaceae; genus Roseivirga. The sequence continues at coordinate 11,671 of PCUU01000061.1, read as the reverse complement.
AGTATGACTTTCAATCTCAATACCTTTGGCTAAAGAGTCATTTGTAGCGTGTTTGATTGAATTAGTGATCAATTCGTTGAAGATCAAGGCTAGAGGAATGGCCTTGTTGATGGGCAGAAATAGGGACATACACCTGACGGTATAGGGCATTATAATGTCGCCTTTTTTAAAGCTGGAATAGATAAGCGGGATTAGCTCCTCCAAGTAATTCTGAAAGTTGATATTTTTAGTATCATTAATTCCATAGAGTTTTTCATGAACGATTGCCATGGTCTGAATTCTGTTGCGCAGGGCGGTATATAAATCGTTTATGGAGTCTTCAGAATTTTCGCTGTGCTGCTGAAGGTAGATCAAACTAGAAAGTACCATTAAGTTGTTTTTTACCCTGTGGTTCAACTCTTTGTATAGTGTTTCTTTTTCTCCCAATGAATTTGACAGCATTTCATTCGTCAATTCAATACTCTTTTGTTGCTCAGTTAGCAGTTTATTGTTCTTCCTAACCCTAAGAAAGAGCAATAAGGCCGTAACCGTTGAAAGCCCGAAAAGTAAAATACCAATAATCGTGTACGTTAAAGCATTCTCGTTCGCTTCTGCCCTTATTTCAGCTTCGGCCAATGCCTTTTCTGCCAATTCTTTATCATGCACAGCTTGTAACTCTTCAACACCAATGGCATACTGATCTTGCATCAGTTCTACCTTAGAAAGGTATGATTTCCTTGATATGTCATAAGCTTCTTGGTCTTGGCCTCTTGAATGGAGGATGACCATTTTCAATAAATAGAGGTCTTCAAGTGAGCCATGCCAGTTGTTTTTTTCGGCCAGTTCTATGGTTGGATTTAGTTCATTAAGGGCAGCATCGAGTTGCCCACGTCTGGTATAGTAAGTGGCAAGGTTATGTTTTACAGTTGCTACATCTCTTAACCTGTTGGTTTCAAGAAGTATATTTAAGGACTTTTGATAATAAGCAATGATTTTTTGTTCGTTGTCGAAATCTACACTACCATATACAAAGCCGAGCTCATTGTAAATAAGCGCTTCTGTATATTTCGAGCATTCAGAATCAGCTAGCGCTAAGCCTTTATTGCAAAAGAATATGATATTGTCGGAGTTTGGCTGGAATTGAGTCTCGCAAGCTGCCCTTCGGCTGAACCAATAGGCGATATTGCAGGGCTCAACCTTTTCCTTTTCAATGATGGCTTCTGCGATTTTAAGGTGTTTAAAAGCGAGTTCTTTTAAGTCTCTGGACCGATAGAATTCAGCCAATAGAGTTTCAGTTTTTGCTAAGTTATTAAAGTCATTCTGAAGGGTGTAATAGTTGATCATCTCCAATAAATCTTCAAGGGAATGACTGAAGCGTTTCAATACTTTGTTCATGAAGGACCTCGATTCAAGCATTGTCATTCGCAAAGAATCGTTGGCTAAAATCAGTTGAGAAGTATCCAGTAATTCGTATAGCGCTGTGGCTTCTTTATAATTACCGTAGTTAGTCAATTCGATTGCTTTTTGAAGTGTATTTAAAATTTCTTCATTTTCAGATTTACCTTCTATAAATGCTTCCTTGAGTGAAACTTGATCTTGTTGAGCATAAGAATTCGTTGATAATGAGACTAATATAAAAAAAGTGCTCACCAATGAGATGGGGTGAAAAAAGAATATTTTGAAGGTCAAATAGATGTTTAAACGTTTCTTTTTTTTGGTCATTGTTCTGCCTTAAAGCTGCCAGACGGAAATGTAAAAAAAGAATTTATATTTAACTCTATCAACCAAAACACTGTATGGGAAATGGCATGAGAATCGTACTCGTAGAAGACGAAACCATCATAGCTGAATATTTGAAAACCATTCTTGAACTGAGTGGCAATGAAGTAAAGGTACTGTTTAATGGAGATCTAGATTTTAGTACTTATCTCATTAAAAATAAGCCTGACCTCGTTTTTTTAGACATTAATTTAGAGTCTGCCAAAACCGGTGTAGACCTCGCCAAGGACTGTGAGCAACTCTCTATTCCATTTATATATTTAACTTCTTACTCTGATCCGTTAACGATAAGTGAGGCCATGAAATATGACTCTATAGCTTATATTCTGAAGCCTTTCACAGAGGAGGAGGTGTTTAAAACCCTTGAAATTGCCAAGATTAAAATGGCAAAAATAGCACCTAAGTATTTGTTGGTAAAAGATGGTTATGAATCTATCAGGCTAAAGTTTGATCAGATTCTATGGTTAAAAGCAGACAATATATACACCGAGATTAAGACGGATACCAAAAAAATTCTTCAAAGAGTCCCACTTTCTGAAATGATGCATTCCCTGCCAGAAGATCAATTTTTTAGGGTTCATCGTTCATTTATCATCAATACGAACAAAGTAGAAAGGGTAGGAGCAGATCATATCGAAATAGCAGGCGAGCATATTCCATTAAGCAGGTCGAGGAAGGTCGAAATTCTCGAAAAGCTGTCATTCTCTTAGGTGGTGATTTTTGCAATTCGCATACAAAGCTCCGTCATTCACAACAATTTTCGAGCGCTGCACAATTAATAAATTACTTTCAAATCGGGAAATCCTAGCCCTGATTCTAGTTTGTTTTCTGAACTAGACCTCAGGGTTAAAGTAAATCAACCAAAACGTGTAGTGTATGAATTCTTTTCTACTAAAACAGAGGCATGTAAATATGTTCCTCCTCATGGCGAGCATTTTCGCCAAACCAATCAACCGAGCATTCCTTTTTTGTGCTCTAATGATACCATTGATGTCATCTCAAGTTTTTGCTCAATTCAACTTCGGGATTCCAGCAGTAAGAGCGAACACAAGCATCATCAACAATCTCTCTGGGAATAATCTCACCAACACAGATGCAGGAATTCTTGAACTCGCCAATAATGGATTTACAGGTGATGATCGATTCATAATTCAGATATTCAGGACCAATCCAGTTCAAGATGTAGCGAATGCATATATAGAAAGAGTTGCTTTTCAAATTGGTGAGGAGGTTATGATTTACCAAGTTGAACCAGGAACCTTAACTAGAACGCTGTCTGTAAATGGTCAGGATGTTCCTTTTGATGGCATTCAACGTAGCCTTCCTGCTGTTTCAGGAAATCGCCTCAGAAACTACACCCCACAAGCCAATGGTAATCTGGTGCTAGGTCTAGAAATGCAGAATGTTGCTGGACAAACAGCCGCTGGAGAGCCTATCGACTTAACTGTTTTGTTCTCTTCTGTAACCTTAAGCGGTTTTTCTCAGCCAGCACTGCAGATAGCTTTTACACCACTTGCTTCTTTAGCAGGTTATGGAACCAACTACGGCTTAATAGGAAATCGCGATTTGAATAGTGCAAACGATCCTGTGGCAGCAGACATCCCCAATTTTGTTGTTAATGAGGCGAATTCTCTTTTCAATGACCCACAAGATACTACTGATTCTGATGCTGACGGAGTATTGGATACTGCTGATTTAGACGATGATAATGATGGTATATTAGATATATCGGAATGTGGAGATAATTCAGTTTTCTTTTGGTCTGATGCACCTACCTTAGTAAATCCTTCACCAAGTGTTGATCCTTGGACGTTAAATAGCCCTTCTAGTACTTCAGCAACAGGGACGATCAATGGGATCGGCTATACTTATGAATCAAACGTTGCATTTGATTTAACAGGAGACGTTTTTGCGTTAACATCAAGAATCAATCAACCTGGCGGCTATGATATTCCTAACCAGGCTTCTGTAAGAAACGTTCGGGCATCTGAGAATACAATTAGATTTGATGAGCCCATGACTAACCCAATTTTGGTGTTCTCATCAGTAGGTGGGGCTAATGCAGTGACCATTGAATTTGATCAAGACATAGATGTTTTATATGCTAGGACCTTTGATGGCGCAATTTCATACGTTACCATTGATGAGGCCAATAATTCAATCACGGGCAAAGAAGCTTACCTTGTCATAAGATTTAACGGTTCTTTTTCTGAATTATCGTTCAACTATTTAGATGATGAGTTCTATGTGAACTTTGCCTTTGGTGCAGATTTCGCAGAGCCTTGTACTCAAGATGATGATAATGATGGAATTATCAATAGTCTTGATTTGGATTCAGACGGAGATGGTTGTTCCGATGCTGTTGAAGGCAGTTTAGGTTTAGGCCTGAGTGCAATAAATAACGATGGTTCACTTTCGGGTGGAGTTGATGTTAATGGTGTTCCTCTTTCAGCGAATGGTGGACAAGGAATAGGTACTAGCGCCAACGCATCAGCAACTTGCGTTTGTGATTTAGGTCTGGATACAACTGCGCCAACAATTACTTTGAATGGTGGAGATGTTAGTCAAGGTCAGTTTCAACCATTTAACGATCCGGGAGCTACAGCGGGTGATAATTGTTCGGCCACTGTACAAGTATCTGGAACAGTAGATACAAATACTGTTGGTACTTATGTATTAACTTATCAGGCGGTAGATCCTCAAGGAAATGAATCAACTGAAGTTTCGAGAACAGTAACTATAACAGATGCAACTCCTCCGACTGTTATTACACAAGATATTACAGTTCAATTGGGAGCAGATGGAACAGCCACAATCACACCGAACCAAATAGATAATGGCTCATCTGATCCATCAGGAATTCAGAGTTACGCTTTAAGCCAATCAACTTTTGATTGCAATGATGTAAGTGCTGATCCTTACGAAAATGAATTTGCTTTAGATTTTAATGCTTCTACCGCAAGTATAGCAACAGTGGCTAGTTCAAATGATCTTAACATTACTGGAGACTTAACGGTTGAAACTTGGTTTAGAATTGACTCAAAACCTACCAATGATTGGGTTAGACTTGTTGGAAAGGGTGCTTCAACTGTAAGAAACTATGGTCTTTGGTACAATACCAACGGGACTATTCTTTTTCAACAATTTGGATTAAATGGCTTCGGTCAATTAGTGGGTGACCAAACACTGATTCAAACAACATTAAATGATAATCAATGGTATCATTTAGCTGGAGTCAGAAGAGGCAATCTCGTTGAATTATATCTAAATGGAACTTTAGTAGTCTCAGCTACCGCGGCTTATACACCATTAACGGATAATACTCCTCTTACCATCGGTGGTGCCACAGACATGCACTCTCTGCACAACGGCCAAATGGATGAAGTAAGAGTTTGGAATGTTGCACGTACTGCAAATGAGATTCAAGCGAACTTTGATAGGCCATTGGATGGTGCGGAAAATGGTCTCGTAGCTTATTATAGATTCGATGCAGGTAATGGAACTGTTTTGGAAGATTGGGCAGGCAATAATGATGGCGCATTGAATAGCGCAACGTGGACAGCCGAAACGCCAGATGTGACAAGAAGTGGAGGAGGTGTTGAAGTTACTTTATCGGTAACAGATAATTTGGGCAATGTAGGATCAGAGACCGCTTTAGTGACGGTTCTTGACGTTCTACCAATAAATGCTCAAGACGATACCATCGAGTTGACTTCTTGTGAACCTATTACTTTCTCAGTTGCTCAGCTCATTGGCAACGACTCAGATCCTTATAATGAAAACCTAATTGTTGATTTTGTTGGTCAGCCGAGCTCAGGCACTATTGTCGACAATAATAATGGTACATGGACGTATACTCCTGGTAGCTCAGCTAGCCATTCTGCGACAGCGTCTTATTTAGTCAAGAGAGATGATGGAACTGTAGTTTTCTCTGAGAACGGACATTTTTATGAGTTTGTATCAGCCCCAAATATTTCGTGGACTGCAGCAAGAGATGCAGCAGCAGCCAGAACTTACAATGGCCAACAAGGATATTTGGTAACTATTACTTCAGCAGCTGAGAATGACTTTGCCTTCGAAAAGCTTGACGATCAGGCTTGGATTGGCGCTACAGATACTCAAGTAGAAAATGAATGGAGATGGGTAACTGGTCCAGAAGCTGGCACTTTCTTTTATAATCAATCAACCAGACAAGCTCAAAATGGAGCTTATACCAATTGGCAAGCCAACGAGCCTAATAACTTCGGAACAGGCGAAGACTATGCCCATTTCAGAAATACAGGAGAATGGAACGATTTCCCTCTTAACTCAAATGAAATTCAAGGTTATATAGTAGAGTATGGTGGAATGCCTGGCGATTGCGACATTGATGCAACTGCTACTGCAACGATTACTTTCAACCTGAATGACACTGAAGACCCAGTGGTTACAGCGCCTTCAGACATTACGGTAAATGCAGCAGGTCCTAACGGTACAGTTGTTAATTATTCAACTCCAGTAGGAACTGACAATTGTTCAGTGACCACAGCATTAACCGCTGGTTTAGCATCAGGTTCAACCTTCCCAATTGGTACCACCCTAGTAACTTATACTGCGACAGATGCTTCTGGCAATGAAGCAATAGCCTCATTCAATGTTAATGTGTCAGGATTAGCACCTCAGATTATTCTGCCTGCTAATATTACGGTGAGCAATGATCCTGGATCCTGTGGAGCGATAGTTAACTATGCAGCAAAAGATGCAACAGGTATTCCTGCATCAACGATTACGTATGATATTCAACCGAATACCTTCTTTGCGGTTGGAACAACAACGGTGACAGCAACAGCAACCAATCCAGTAGGAACTTCATCAGGAAGCTTCACAGTAACAGTCGTTGATAATGAAGTGCCTGTGGTCACCTTGAATGGTGTCGCAACAGTTCAGCATGAAGCATATACTGCTTATATTGACGCAGGTGCTACAGCAACTGACAACTGTTCGGCAACATTGACTACAAACAATCCTGTTGATGTAAATACTCCGGGTGCTTACACTGTGACTTATACCGCTACAGATATCAGTGGAAATGAAACTACAGCTACGAGAACAGTTCAGGTGGTCGATTCAACTGATCCTGTTGTAATCGCTAAAGATATTACGGTCTTTTTGGATGCTAATGGAAATGCAACTATTTCTCCTCAAGACGTAGACAATGGATCGTCTGACAATTCAGGTCAATTCAATTTAAGTCTTGATTTAGACGCCTTTGATTGTTCTGATTTAGGGGCGAGAAATGAGGCAACAATTGTTTCAGACAATACATGGTCTCAGTCAACAAGCGTAATCAGTACGCCAAAACCATATAATACAGTATTGAATCAGCTACCCGCTGCAAATACTTACACTTTAGGTGCTACAGTGGATGATCCTTATGGTCAGGCCAACTTCTTTAAGCCTGCTATCCCTGGTGCTCAGGCCATTAGATCTTTCGGTAATATGAAGTTCTTTAGAAATAACTTCGAATTGACTGGTAGACCTCAATCTCTACGATTGAGAGCTCGAGTAGATAACGTGATGGAAATTTTCATCAACGGAGTATCAATTGGCTATGAAGGTGACTTCGATACCAAGAACTTCAGCAACACAGTTTATCATGATGTCTTTATCGATGACAATGGTGTTCAAAATGGATATCAGGGAGGAATGATGTTCGATCAAGTAACATCTCAATCCATTCTTGACCTTCTTCAAGAAGGGGATAATGAGATTGTCTTTGCCATTGGTAACGATAATAATTCAACCGATGATGGTGGATTCATGGTGAGAATGGATGCCGTAGCAGATGGTGTTCCTGTTCAATTGACGGCTACCGATGCATCAGGAAATGCTTCTTCAGGACAAGCGTTTGTTATTGTGAAGGATAATATCAGCCCAGTGATTACAGCTCCGGCAGATATTACCTTAAATGCTACAAGCGCTGCGGGTGCTATTGTAAATTACACAGCTCCGGTAGGAACTGATAATTGTTCAGCAACCACAGCATTAACCGCTGGTCTAGCCTCAGGTGCTACTTTCCCAATTGGAACAACTACAGTAACATACACCGCAACTGACGGTTCTGGAAATGAAGCAACTGCTTCTTTCAATGTGACTGTTGCAGGATTAGCACCTCAGATTGTAGTACCTGCTAATATCACTGTGAGTAGTGATGCGGGATTATGTGGAGCAGTTGTGAATTTCGCAGCTACGGATGCAACAGGAATTCCTAATGCTGATATTACCTATTCGACCCAACCAGGAAGCTTCTTCCCAGTGGGAACAACAACGGTCTCTGCCACAGCAACTAACCCTGTCGGTGCTTCAACCGGAACATTTACGGTCACAGTCGTTGATGACACAGATCCATCGGTTACTTTAAAAGATATCACTGTAAATCTGGATGCATCAGGCTCTGCTACTATTTCTGTTTCAGATGTATTAGTGAGTGCCTCTGACAATTGCGGCATAGCTAGCTCATCAGTTAGTCCTGCCGTTTTTGGTTGTGATGATGTTGGTGTTCAAACAGTAACAGTAACAACGACCGATGTTAACGGTAACAGTACCTCTTCAACTGCTCAAGTAACCGTAACTAACACGAGCGTGGTTACTTCCTTCAATCAAAATGATTATGTGAATAACGGCAATTCCTCATACTTAGGTAATGGAGATTATAGATTAACAGCAAATGCAGGTGGACAATTTGGTTCTGTTTGGTACCAGAATAAATTGGACATGAACTCTGACTTCAATTTGGAGTTTGACGTCTATTTGGGTAATAATGATGGCGGAGCCGATGGTATGGCCTTCGTTCTTCAGCCTTTAAGTACTGGTGAAGGAACTGGTGGTGGTGGAATCGGTTATTTAGGCATTTCACCTTCTTTGGCAGTAGAATTCGACACTTTTCAGAACAGTGATAGATTAGATCCATCTGCTGACCATGTTTCACTTCAGTCGAATGGTATTATCAACCATGGTGTTTCAAATAATCTTCAAGGACCAGTTTCTGTTTCAAATCTTGAAAACGGAGCATGGCACTCGGTGAATATTTCTTGGAACAGTCAATCCAATACCTTTAGACTGGATCTGGACGGTACGAATCGTATCAGCTACACTGGTGATGTAATTAATAATGTATTCAGTGGTAACCCTGGTGTATTCTGGGGCTGGACTGCAGCAACCGGAGGACTTGCTAATGAACACAGAGTTAGAGTTAGAAATCTAGTATTTACTGAAGAATTCACCATTGCTAGTGCAGCAATTGTAGATGCTTCTTGTCCTGCTATTGCAGATGGAAGTATAGATATAGAAATGTCTTACGAGAGCCCATGTACAACTTACAGTTGGAGCAATGGGGCAACTACTCAAGATATTAGCGGATTGTCCCCAGGTGAGTATACTGTTACAGTTTCTAATCCAGGACAGGCCGATCTTGTACAGTCATACACCATAGCAAATGCTGATACACAAGCACCGCAAATCACAGCACCTGCGGATATCAATTTGATAGCAACGAGTGCCGCTGGATCGGTTGTGAATTATACAGCTCCTGTCGGAACTGATAATTGTGATGTCACTACTGCTTTAACGGCAGGTCTTGCATCAGGGGCTACCTTCCCAATTGGAACTACGGTGGTGACTTATACCGCAACTGATGCTTCAGGCTTGACAGCTTCTGCTTCATTTACGGTGAATGTAACAGGACTTCCTCCTCAGATTGTAGTACCAGCTGACATTACTGTTGAAAATGACTTCGGAATTTGTGGCGCTGTTGTGAACTTTGCAGCGACAGAAACCGTAGGTATCCCGGCTTCAACTATCACATATGATATTCAGCCAGGAACTGTATTTGGAGTAGGTACTACTGTTGTAACTGCAACGGCTACTAACGCGGTTGGAACTTCAACTAAATCATTCTCTATCACAGTGAATGATACTCAAGTTCCTACAATTACCAGTCCTTTTGACATCACAACAACTGTTGATGCAGGTGTTTGTGGAGCAGTAGTAAATTATGGCATTCCAACGGCCACAGATAACTGTGGAACAGGTTCTGCACCAACTAGCTTAGCTGGTCATACCTTCAAGGGAGAAAGAAATGGTCACACCTATTTCTTGTCTAATGTGAAAGCTACTCCTGAAGTTGCACATGCCAATGCCATCGCAGCAGGTGGTCACCTGGCTACAATTACTGATGCAGCCGAGAACTCGTTTATCAGCGGATTTATAGCTGACTTTATGTGGATTGGCGCAACAGATAGAGATGTAGAAGGTCAATGGAAGTGGATTACTAATGAACCATATACCTATACTAATTGGGCCAATGGAGAACCAAATAATGCTGGTGGTAATGAAGATTGGGCCGTCATTAACTGGGGTGGAGTAAATAACCCAAGTTGGAATGATTGGTACTATACACAACCAGCTTACTATGTGATTGAGTTTGATGGAGGAACACTTCCAACTAACATGATTGCTGGTTTGGCACCAGGCTCAGTATTCCCTGTAGGAACTACTACGGTAACTTATGAAGCTGTTGATCCTTCTGGAAATAGAGTTGAAACTTCATTCGATATAACAGTTGTAGATAATGAAGCTCCAAATGTGGTAACTCAGAATGTAATCATTGAATTAGATGCTAATGGTAACGGTAGTATTACTGCTGACAATGTAAATGGAGGTTCTACAGATAATTGTGGAATCGCAAACATCTCTGTAAGTAAGACTTCATTTGATTGTGCCAATGTTGGAGCAAACACTGTAACAATTACAGTAACAGACATTTACGGAAACAGTAATTCAGCTCCTGCAGTAGTGACAGTTAAAGATGTAATTGCAGCCGAAGTAATCACCACAGACATTACGATAGACCTTGACGTGAACGGCAACGCCTCAATCACAACAGGAATGATTGACAATGGAAGTAACGATGCTTGTGGAATAGCAACATACGCACTGAGCAAATACACATTTGACTGTACCAATGTTGGCGCAAACACTGTAACACTTACAGTGACTGACAACAACGGAAACGTAAGCTCAAACACAGCACAAGTAACCGTTAGAGATGTAATCGCAGCCGAAGTAATCACAACAGACATTACGATCGACCTTGATGTGAATGGCAACGCCTCAATCACAACGGGAGACATTGACAATGGATCGAATGATGCTTGTGGAATTGCAAGCTACAGCTTAGACAAAACAACTTTCGACTGTACTAACGTTGGAGCAAACACTGTAACACTTACCGTAACTGACAACAATGGTAATGTAAGCTCAAACACAGCGCAAGTAACAGTAAGAGATGTAATTGCAGCAGAAGTAATCACCACAGACATTACGATAGACCTTGACGTGAATGGCAACGCCTCAATCACAACAGGAGATATTGACAATGGATCTAATGATGCTTGTGGAATTGCAAGCTACAGCTTGGACAAAACAACTTTCGATTGTACCAATGTTGGCGCAAACACTGTAACACTTACAGTGACTGACAACAACGGTAATGTATCGAGCAACACAGCACAAGTAACAGTGAGAGATGTCATTGCAGCGGAAGTATTGACTCAAAACATCACAGTAGAGTTGGATGCCAACGGATCAGCAAGTATCACTACAGACATGATCGACAATGGTTCGAACGATGCCTGCGGAATTGCGAGCTATGCTTTGGACATCACTTCATTCGACTGCGGCAATACAGGGGCGAACACGGTGACCTTGACGGTAACCGATGTTAACGGCAACGTAAGCTCAAACACAGCGGTAGTAACAGTAATCGATGTGATCGCACCAACAGTGATCACCAAGAACATAGAAGTGTTCTTGGATGAGAATGGAGCGGCCAGCATCACCACTGCAAGTGTGGACAATGGCACTTTCGACAACT
>PCUU01000070.1 GCA_002786855.1 Cytophagales bacterium CG12_big_fil_rev_8_21_14_0_65_40_12 | reverse complement strand
GCCAAAAAAGAATCAGGAAGTTACCATTTGATTTACAGTCAGTTTGATGGAAATCTCAATGTACATCATGGCCAGTCTTTATATTTTGGCTGGCCTCAACCATTTTTGGAAGCCTAAGTTCTATCTAAAAATAATGCCGCCTTATTTGCCCTACCATTTGCCTTTGGTGTATTTGAGTGGGGTGTTTGAAGCGGCATTTGGAGCAATGCTGCTCTTCCCAGCTACTCAATCCATTGGAGCATGGGGAATTATAGCGGTGTTGATCGGAGTATTTCCCGCCAACGTGTATATGCTCACTTCCTATAAAGGAAAGAGAAAAGGCTATCGTGCAATGCTTTGGTTGAGACTTCCTCTACAAATCTTGCTTATCTATTGGGCTTGGTTATATGTGTAAATATCACCTTATCCAACCTCGCTTGAAGAGTGCAGGTTGTTGTGGTGATCTACCCCTTTTCGGTATTTAATGAGGCCATAACAGGCCACAATTCCCCAAAAAAGATTGGCAGCCGCAGAGGCAAAAGAGAAATCATAGACCGTGTCAACCACCAGAAATATGCTCCCAAGGATATTGTAAACATGGAATTTAGTATCCTGAAGGGTCCAAATTCCGCGATTGAGTTGAAAATAGCTCACAATAAAAAGCACAGTGCCTACCCAACCCAAGGCTTGGATGATGAAGCTTATCAGCGTTTCGGAAATCATTATGACAATTGAATTTTGGATGAACTCAAAGTGGATACAATAGTCTTAAAAAAAGAGCGGCTTTCTCAGGATTTAACGGTTTCACTCCTAAAGCTTAACACCCAGTTAATCCAGTACTAGCTCCAACTATAGGTGTGGTATTGCACCTCAAAAACTCCGTCTTCATATAAATCGATGGTAGCGAAACCTGCTTGAGTTTCGTAGTACATTTCATTGCCCCACCAGCCACCGCTGACGGCTCCATTGCAGCAATAAGTTACTCCATTATATTCCACTTTATCCAACAAATGCATGTGACCGCTTACACAGAGTTTAACATTGGGATGTTGCATAAAGAGTTTTTTGATTCGATTAAAATCAATGTGCATCCATCCTCCAGGCACCATCCAGTTGCCATCCTTTTCATTTCCTTCATAAAAACCAGTGGCCGTAAGAATTGGAATGTGCGACATGATCATTACTGGAGTGCTGGAAGGCGTGGCCTGTAACTCCTTTTCAAACCAATCAAATTGCTCGTCATCGAGTTTGGCGGTGTACCAGCCTTCTCCAACAGGATGAGTGCTATCCAAAACAATAAATTTCCAGCCGGCCTTTTCGAAAGAATGATACGGTTTATCTAAACCCATTTTTTCTAAGGCATACTTTTTGCCGTAAAGCGGATCAGTTTTTTCGCCAGCACCCCAAACATCGTGGTTGCCAATACAATGTACAATTGGTAAGTCATTCTCAGCTTTAATGACCTTATCCCAAAGTTGCCATTGGTTTTCAACACGCGCTTTGTCAGTCCCTAAAGCATCGAAAATGGTATCGCCACCATTAAAAATCATATCGGGTTTATCCTTCAACGATTGCATGATGTGCAAGCACTTGATGAATTTTTCAGGCGCATTGTCCGCATCTCGCAAATGCACATCTGTAAGATGAGCAAGGCGCAAAACTCTTTTCGCCTTCGACTGAAGTGGCATTAAGCTGTTGCCCATTAAGGCACCCGTTCCTGCCAAGGCCATTGATTTCAGAAGATTCCGTCTGTTCATGGTTTTCCTTATTCAACAATTACCCAAACATTCAACCAGTTGTGAGGCGCCTTTAATAAAAGCTTGGTGGTTCCTACAGGGAAAGTAACAGCCATTTTAAACAGACCATCTTTCACCTCCGCTTTACCCAAAAGTGAATATTCATCCACCCCTCCTTTTGCAAAATTGTTTGTTGAAGTTTGATAGATTTCTACGCTACCAGATTTGTCCGCTACATCCCAAGTCAAGGTAAGTTCATCCCCAGCTGTTTTAGCATTCGCATTCATTATCGAAATATCACCTATGAACGGAATGCCGTCCATTTCTTCCTTGATTTGAGCGGGTACTTCAATATTCAAAAACCTTAAAACACTGGCGGCAACATCCACTACAGGCGGATTGCTTTTGAACCTTTCATTCAAGTTATTTTGATCCGTAACAATCCAAGTGGTACGCTCTCTCTCTGATTGCCCACCGTGTCCCATGCCAGTATCTTCGCTCCTGCCATGATCCGTGGTAACAACAATCATCCAGTCTTCATTGAAATCCTTTTCGCGTTGCTGAATGGCAGCCCAAATTCTTCCTACTTGGTTGTCCATTCCTTTCACTGCTTCAATCATTTGAGGGCTATCTCCATACATATGGCCCATATCATCCGTGAATTCTAAATACACCCAAGACAAGTTAGGTGCATCGGAAAGCACATAATCCGCAGCCCCTTGTGACACTGTTTCATCAATTGTGAACATAAAAGTACGGTCATCAGTATGTGGGAATCGAACCGTATCTAGTTCAAAACCATCATAAGAATGGTCGAACATAAAATTACCAGCGTCTGGTTTTCCTTCGCCTACTAGCTTGGTTCGGTTATCTTCCCAGGTAGAAAAAATCGCAGTTGTCATTTCAGGATTGACCGCTTTTACGGTACGAAAAATATTCCAATAGTTGTAGTTGGGATTCCTGACCGCGTTGCCCCAAACGTTGTGCTTGTTGCCCCAAACCCCAGTGATCATATTCATATAACCTGGTGCCGAAATGGTGGGTGTTTGTGTGTATTCATCTTTGCCGCCACCTTGGTAAGCGCGGGTATAGCCACCTTGTGCAGCGATTTGATCCAAAATTGGAGTATCAACGCTTTCCAACACATCTGCTGGTACGCCATCCACCAATATGATCATCACCTTTTTTTCAGGTGTAGTACAAGCCACTAGATTTATGGCCAAAAAAAGTAAACAGATTGATTTCAACATGGTAAGAATCTTTAATTGAGGTGTTTATGTATCGGGGTGAATGAAGCCTTAATTTAAGTCGAAAAAATAAAATACAGGCAGAGGCAAAAAGCCTCCGCCAGTACATCTACAATTATTACAACCTAATTTAATTCCATCCAAAAATTTGAGTCAAGTTTGGGTTCAAAGCAACTTGAGCCGCTGGCACCGGACGATAGTAGAATTTTGGATCATCGAAAGTTCCTCTTTCTATTACCGTTAGAATGTGCCCACTGTTGCCTTCTGACAAGAACACCCCAACATTTTCTCCAAAACTACCTACACGATAATAGGCAAAAGGTACATCTAAGGCATTTCTCTCTTTTGTATCTGGGATTGAAGCAGAAGCATTTAAAAGAATGATGTCTTCAATTCCATCACCAGTAACATCGTGCTTACCTAAACCACTGAAATACAAACCCTTTGGTTCTTCTTCCAAAAGTTTGCCCGCTTTCCAACGCATAAGGTCATCGAATCTGTAGCCTTCCAAAGCCATTTCAACCCTTCTTTCTCTTCTGATTTCCAGTAAAACTGGATTGTTTACTGTTGGATATTTGGCTTGTAAAATCGGATCCGCTGTAACGGCTATGGTCAAATTCGGCATACCCGCTCTGTTGCGTAAAACATTCACCGTAGCATCTAAGACACCTTGGTTCATTTCACTCAATTCAGCTTTGGCTTCGGCATAAATCAAAAGCGTTTCGGCAAACCTCAAAACTGGGTAATCCACATTGTTGATGACCGATTGATCGGTTACATTCACAAAGCCTTTCAATTGATGATAACCCGAAAAGTTCTTTGCCAATTGCTGCACATACGTTCCTGCACCTTGGCTATAAGTTCTTGAATTGACCAATACGAAACCGGGATAGGCATAAGTTTGAGCCAATCTTGGATCTCTGTTTTGAAACTCCTGAACGAAGTTAAATTGATCATAATTGGCCTGATTTGAATAAAACGATCCATCCGCCATAAGGTAAGACTGCAAAAGGTCTTTTCCTGGGCTGGTTTCATAGTTTCCAAATAAGGTCTCGGACCAACCACTGTTTTTCACCTGATCTAAGCTATACACCCCTAAAATCACTTCTGGATTGGATTCTAAACTTGTACTGTTAAATAAGCTGCTATAATCGGTATCAATGTTGCCAGTATTATGAATGCTGAAAGGGCCGTTGTCCATGATGTCTTTGGCGATATCGCTGGCCAATTTCAAATACTTATCGGCAGAACTCGCAAGGTTAAGTTCAGAGTGGTACTTTCTAAAAGTACCTTCGTGCAGCGCATTTCTGGCCATAAAGGCTTTAGCAACCCAACGGTTTACTGCTCCATCAGGCTGATTTTCGAAGATATTGTCGATTGCAAATTGGTAGTCTTCAAAGATTTTATCTACCACCATTTCGCGTGGATCGCGCGCCTTCATCAATGCCTCGGTATCTCCTGTTTCAATAACAAAATCATAATAAGGAACATCTGAGTACCTTTTCACTTTGTCATAGTAAAACTGCGCTCTGAAAAACCTTCCCAATCCTTCAAAGTGGTTCAGTTTTTCTTGGGTGATATTTGCCTTTTCAAAGTTTTCTAAAAACAAGTTGATGGACCTTAAAGCGCCCCAGTTCCAGCCCGATGTAACCGTGGCCGAAGTAGGCGAACTCACCATCATAGTTTTGATTTCAGTATTACCTGTGGTTGCGGCATTATCTGTTCCTCCGTCAGCATAATAAATCCCCGAACCCGGGAAATTGTACAGGCTATTGACGTAGATATTGAGGTCTTCTTCGGTATTAAAGAAGTTTTCTACCCCTATCGAAGTTTCTGGCACTACCTCTAGAAAGTTATCGTCACAAGCGGCAACGGAACATATTAAGAAGAGTGCAATCAGTATTTTAGAATTTTTCATTTTTAATTCGTTTTAAATCAAATGATTACAAAGTGACATTAATACCCATGACGTACCTTCTTTGGAATGGATAGGTATAACCTTTACCCACACCTCTTGATTGGCTCACGGCAGGATTGTATTCAATGGCGTTATTGACTGCCTCAGGATCGTAGAAGTTTTTCAATGGTGACCATTCGAATAGATTTTCTCCACTGAGGTAGAACCTTACATTAGAAAGGCCAATTTTGGAACTCAATACCACTGGCAAAGTGTAACCAACGGTAAGGTTTTTAAATCTTAAATAAGCTGCGCTCAAAAGGTAATCAGACTGAGGTATAGCCAAACCTTGGGCTTCGTCTATCCTTTCTCCTAGGTTTCTATCGGCCAACCATGATTGCAAGTGTGGATATTTAGCATCCAAGTTTTCATCAGCTAAGCCAGCATCGATATACGATTTCGAATGTCTGTCTCTATCAGCACCTGTTTCAGCCTGAGCTCTGTAGAAATCGTTCAAGTGACCATAACCACCCGCATAAGGCTGCTGATAAAAGCCCCAGTATAAGTAATCCTGAGGATAATAGTCTCTCTTACCAATTCCTTGAAACAATGCGCTTACATCGAATCCATTCCAGTTGGCAGAAACATTCATTCCATATCTATATCTCGGTGATTGATTACCGATTACAGAAAGGTCTTTAGTATCGGCCAATGTATAGCCTTTTGTGATCTCATTGTCACCATTCAAATCTTTGTACTTTGGCCATCCCTGAACAATTGAAATCGCTCCCCAAGGCACAATTGAGCTTTGGTCTAAAGCATCAATCTCCTCAGTTGAATTGAAAAAACCATCATTTTGCAATCCCCAAATTTGCCCCAATTCCATTCCTTCATAGAACTGCGTAATGCTTCCTGTTGGGTTATCGAATTTGGTGATATAGGAGCGGCTATCAGATAAGTTGAAGTTGGCCTGGAAGTTCAGTGGCTTGCCTGCTAAGCTGACTTCATTTTGGTAACCAAATGAGAATTCCCAACCATTGGTTTTCAAATCTGCCGCGTTTTCTTTAGGCTCGGTTGCTCCCAAAACATCAGGCAACTCTCTTCCCAAAGTCAACATGCCCTTAGTATCTCTTCTGTAAATATCAAAACTGGCGGTAATCCTGTTCTTCAAGAAGCCTAAGTCAATACCAAAATTTCGGGTTACTACTTCTTCCCAAGAGAAATTATTAGATACCAATTGCGGAGAAGAAATCTCTAAAGGAAGTTTACCGTCTATCAGGTAGTTACCTTGGTAGGCACTCATGGTCGAAATGTAATCATAAGGCCCAATGGCTTGGTTCCCCAATGAACCTATAGAACCTCTAAGCTTTAATTGACTTACCCAGTCTTTTACGCCAGCCATAAAATTCTCTTCATCAACTCTCCATGCGACCGAAGCAGAAGGAAAAAATCCATATCGGTTGTTAGCAGGGAATTTAGAAGCTCCGTCATAGCGACCGTTGAACTCTACAATATACTTGTCATTGTAGATGTAGTTGAGTCGGTAGAAAACACCTCTTACCGCCCATTCCGATACGTTTTCTCCCACAAACTGATCTCCTGTAGCTAAGGCAATCGTAGGCAGAGAAGCAGAAATTACGTTGTTTCGCTGCGCACTAAATGAATTCCAACGGTTATGCTCTTGGTTGAAACCTAAAGTTCCACTTAAAGCGTGATCTCCAAATTGTTGTCTATAGCTTAAGTAGCTGTTTAACACATAATAATTCTCTACTGCACTTGATCTGTAGGCTGAATTATTGCCTTCTTCCCTAATATCGCCAGGCCCAAAACCAATGTTATATTTTGTTTGGAACCAGTTCCTATCCTGTCTTCCTCTTCTGAAAGTGAAGTCTGTATTGAAGCTTAGTTTATCCTTTAAAATATCGGCTTGAATACCGAATTGAGATTGAACACTGGTAAACTCAGTCAAATCCTCTCCTCCGTCTATTAACTGAGCAGAAATTATCCCAGCTTCAGAGTTTGCCCAGCTGCCATCAGGATTAACATTCCAAGAGGTTGGTGCAATGTTATAGATTGAAGTCAAATCGAAATACGAGGGCTCTTTTCTTTCGGTAGTTGTGAGATAGGTATTGTTGCTGATTTTTAACCAGTCATTCGCTTTGTAAGCAACTTTACTTCGAACAGTATATCGATCGAAATAATCTTCGGCAATGGCCAAAACACCATCTTGGTGGCTATAGGAACCAGAAAGAAGATAACTCACTCGATCATCTCCCCCACTGATAGAAAGTTGATGGTTGCTAGAAGTAGTTTTGTCCTTCATGAAATGGCGAGCCCAATCCTGTCCGCCCATGTATTCCCAAGCCGCCTCATTAGTTGGGTTGACCCTTACTCCAGGCAAAGAAGGGTCGTTGGAACGATCTCTTGCCCAAGCATAATATTGATCGCTAAAGTTGATATTGTCCCAAGGTGTATTATCGGTTGAAGTTTCAAGTAACCTAGAATAGATATATGGGTCGGTGATTTTGTTTGGCAATACTGTGGCTTCATTCATGGAAGTGTAGCCTGTGTAGCTAATTTTCATGCCATTAGCGCCACTTTTGGTGGTTAAAATTACCACCCCAAATGCAGCCCTTGCACCATAAATTGCGGCAGCAGAAGCATCTTTAATTACAGAAATGCTCTCAATGTCTTGAGGAGCAATGCGGTTCAATTCAACAGCATCTGAAGGAACACCGTCAATCAAAATCAGTGGATTACCACCATTGATTGAAGTTACCCCTCTGATATTGATATTGGGTGTTGAACCCGGAGCACCTGAATTGCTGTCAATATTCAAGTTTGGAATTACGCCTTGAAGCCCCTCAGTAACATTACTAATAGGTCGTTTTTCCAATTGTGCGGCATCTACTTGATCAACGGCTCCAGAAAGGTTCACTTTCTTTTCTACCCCATAACCTACAACTACAAATTCCTGCAGTTCCTTGATATCCTCTAACAACGTAATGTTAATAGTAGACTGGTTGTTCACTGCTACCTCTTGGGTAATGAAACCAACAAATGAGAACACGAGCACCGCATCCTGACTTTTGACTTGAATGGAAAACTTGCCATCGGCAGAGGTGATTATTCCATTGGTGGTTCCTTTTTCAAAAACGGTTACCCCAAAAATCGGCTGACCTTCGCTGTCCGAAATCAGTCCTTTTACATTTAAATCTTGGGCATGGCCGAACGCATGCATACATAGGCACATCAACACAAAGCAAACGCTGCGAAGTTGTCGATGCTGGGTTGAAAAAATGGATGTTAGTCCTTTCATAAGTTTTATTTTAGTTGAGCAGATATTAGATTGTCAAAAGTAGGTTCAGCATATTACCTCATGATTACCTAGAATTTAATTTTAATTGAATAGTTGTTCAATCTATTTTAAGCATATTTGGCATTCAGTATCGCTACAGAAATCAATGGGAAGAAAGAGCATTAAAGCCCTTAGAAGGCAAGAAATAATCGCAGCATTCTATAAAACTGCTAAAAACGAAGGCCTCCATAATGCCTCTATAGCAAAGATTGCGGAGGCCATCGATGTTAACCCTAGCTTAATCTTGCATAACTTTAAGAACAAAGACGAGCTGGTTTTGGCGCTTATAGATTACATCTTGAGCCGCTATCAAAAGATCTACACCACCCAACAAGAAGGTTCCTCCATTGATCATTTGCATGAGGTGCTGAAGAACTTATTCTCCCGAAAATGGAATACACTGATCAGCGATGACGTCTATTATAGCTGTTACAGCTTGATCTTCAGGAACAATGTAATTCGATCTAAATACAAAGAATTGCATGACTCGTTGCGGGTTTGGCTGGAGCAGCATTTGGTGGAATGCATCAAAGAAGGTTCGCTTCAAATTGAAGACCCAAAGCGTACAGCAAATTTGATTTACACCATTTTAGAAGGCGCCTACTACTACTTATGTATGGAAAAAAATACCGCTAAAAAGGATGAAATTATGGGGCAGTATAAGCAGCATGCCTATCAAATTTTAGGGCTAGAAATGCAGTAGTTAATATTAGGGAAACACCATGATTAGCCCTTATTACCAGCAAACCCTCTCATCTTATTCAGAACTGCCTAACAACGACCAGAATTTTGCAATCTCACTGTACTTGATAGAATTACTTTAGCCTTAATTTGTTAAACACAATTGCATCTTATATTATTAAAAAATAAATGAGACACTAAAGTTAAATTGATCAAAGATGAAACTCAAGCTATTATTTCTTCCCCTTACCTTACTTATCATTTCAAGCTGTGCGACCGACAAGAAAACACTTCCTAATTTCATGCTTAGTGGGGCTGTAGAGGGAGATTACGTAGGATATATTTATTTAAAATATAATGAGGTCATAGATAGTACACTTGTAGTCGACAACAAATTCTATTTCGAAGGTAATGTCGATCACCCTGTTGAAGCCTTTTTGAAACAAAAACTCGATGAGGCTGGCCCCTCTTTCTATTTTGCTCAGGAGAATATTGAGCTCACCGTTACTCCTAAAAATGGCCGTTTCTATTTAACGGAGATTAGTGGCAGTAAAACCATGTTGCTTGTTGAATCTGCGCTTGAGGATCTTGGGGCAATACTTGAAGAGGAACTTAATCCAAATGAAAAGCTTTATGCGGCTTTAAAAAACTTAATTGAAGAAAACCCTGATAACCCATTCGTTGGAGAAATTTTCGTGGAATTAGTAACAGATGCGCATCGACTCACCCTTGACCAATCAAACTAACTTTACTCAATGCTCCAACCTTCTGCTCTTGATGAAAGTGATAAAAAGAGCTTTGAGCTTGCTATCAATAGAATGAAGAATCTAAACATCGGAGATCCAATGATCGATTTTCAATTTCAAACCTTAGTTAATTCTGAAGTGAATAATGAAACTTACAAGGGTAAGTATTTACTAGTTGATTTCTGGGCATCTTGGTGTGGCCCTTGCATTGCTGCATTACCTCAACTGAAAGCACTACATTCAGCATACAAATCCAAAAGCTTCGATATTTTGAGTATTTCTTTAGATGAATCTGAAGAAGTCTGGAAAAAAACACTCAATAAACATCAATTATCATGGAGTCAAAGCATAGACACAAACGGTTGGGATAGCGAGTTGGCTCAGGAATTAGGAGTCGTTTTTCTTCCTTTCAATTACCTAATTGATCCTAATGGTAAAATTATAGCCATTAATATCGATGTTGAAAAGTTAGAGAAGGAACTTCCAAAGCTACTTACTCCCTGATACCAAATTGCATCTTCACCTAATCCAAAATCACTTCTTCCTCAATAAAGTGAAAGCCAAGTTCATCAAGTTCTGCTAAAATTGGTTCGTAGAATTCTGGGGTGATTGGAATTACCACCCCACGTGCTTCGATTTTGCCTTGAAGCAACAACTTAGTGGCCACTCCTAATGGGAAGCCTACGGTTTTGGCCATAGCCGTTTCGTTGGCGTTTTCTCCGTTGGCTACCATGGCTGATCTAATTCGTTTGGTCTTGCCGTTTTCGACATAGTCGAACAAATGCCACATCACAATTTGGTCTTTTTCATCAGGACTTATCGTCCATTTCTTTTTAAGAATATGCTCCAAAATCTGCGCTGGAGTTCCCTTATGCAATCCAACTGGCGTTTCCTCGAATATATCCAGCCATTTTAACTTATGCATTTCTGGCCCATCGAGCTCTAAACTAAGGTAATGAGCAAGTTTAAGTTCAACAGAATCGTTTGGATTATAAGAAAGGAAGGAATTGATAAATTGGCGGTGGGTCATATTCTGAACCCCATCCATTTGGTAAGTGTCGTCCGTTGCTCCTAATTGAATAAAAATATCCCAAGCTTTGCAATAGCCTGGCCTACGAAGTGTACCTCTAAAAAGCGTTTGGATATCCTGCAAGCCGTACACATCCATGTACATAAGCGAATCACGGTTGGCATAGCCTTCAAAATAACCATGGCCCGGAATATGGATCATTTCCGTTCTGCGGAAAAGTCTATGATACGGGATGAACTTGAATTTCCCCTCTTGAATAAACTTCACCGTACCTTGCCCTGCCAACACTACATTTCTTGGATTCCAAGTAAAGCGGTATTGCCAAGGGTTATCGTCATGCGGATTGGGCATCAATAGCCCACCTGTAAAAGACTCAAAGGCTCTCAATTCAAAGCCCTTATTTCGGATGTGATCAATCACTTTTTTGGCTGACATGTGATCGATCCCTGGATCTAGCCCACATTCATTTAAAAAAAGAAGTCCCTTTTCTTTTGCCTGCTGATCAAGCGCGCGCATATCTTCAGAAACATAGGAGGCGGTAAGCAAATGTTTGCCTAAGTCCAAACAGGTCTCCGCAACAAGCGGGTGAAACGAAGCTGGCAACATCGAAATTACAACGTCTGCATCCCCAATAATCTGGATTCTATCTGCCTCTTCTCTTATATTAATTGCTTTGGCAGTAGCGCTTGGGTGACCCATTACTTTCTCTTCTGCCAGTTGCAAAGCATAATCGGCTACGATGACATGCCAATCATTTTCAGCAGCTGCCGATAGTAAATAGTTAATTAAAGAAGTTGCAGAGCGACCAGCGCCAAGAATTAAAATTCGATTCATACCCTCCATGTATTTGTCCGCCAAACTGCCATTTTTTTATCTCATGCCCAAACTATAAGACAACAGTTTTAGCAGTCGACAACTAAGAATAAAAAGATTCGTATCTTCCAAACCCACACCAATGCATGATTACATGGCAGAGAGAGTTAAGAAAGAAGTTTACCTCAACAAATACCAACCCGAAGAACCATCAAGAGAAATCAAACAATTGATTGATGAGGCCAAAAAGGCGGCACTTAATGCTTATGCTCCTTACTCCAATTTTCAGGTAGGTGCGGCTTTGCTATTGGATGATGGCAAAATCATCACTGGCAATAACCAAGAAAACGCCTGCTATCCGACAGGGCTTTGTGCCGAAAGGGTTGCCTTCTTTAGTGCAAAATCTCAGTACCCCGATAGCAAAATATTGAGGGTAGCGATTGTAGCAAAAAGAAGTGTTGATGATTTTTTCAAATTGGCTACCCCTTGCGGAAGTTGTAGGCAGGCCATGAGTGAGTATGAAAATAATCAAAACCAAAACATTGCCGTTTACTTGGCGGATGCTGACGGTACAGTATTTGAATCTGAGTCCATTGACAATCTTCTACCTTTCAAATTCTCTGATAAAGACTTGAAATCATAGATGGAAAATAAAATTAATTTCCAGTTCGAGGCACGTTATTTCACTTTAGGTAAAGCATCCGAAGAAATTGAGCAGCTTTGGTTTGTTTGTCACGGACATGGCCAGCTTGCAGAATATTTTATCCGCAAATTCAAATGTTTGGATAATGGAAAAAATCTAATTGTAGCGCCAGAAGGTCTTTCAAAATATTACCTTAATGGTTTTACTGGCCGAGTTGGTGCCACTTGGATGACCAAAGAAGATCGATTAAGAGATATTCAGAATTACATCAATTACCTAGGTACTGTATTTACTGAGGTTCGAGCAAAGCTGCCAGCACAACTGAAAGTCAACCTATTGGGCTTCTCCCAAGGCGCAGCTACCATTTCCAGGTTCGCCACACAATCAACGATTGAATTTGATCAGTTGATTCTTTGGGCTGGGATTTTCCCTCCAGATTTACCTCCCTTGCAAAGCGTTGAAAGACTAAAGAACAAAAATGTCTATTGGGTCTATGGCAATAAAGATCAATACCTTTCTGATGGGGTAATGCTTGAGCAGACTCAAATTGCTACTCAGTTAAAAGTTACCCCCGAAGTAATTAGTTTCGAGGGCGAACATGAATTGAATGAAAAAGTATTGGTTGATCTCAGTAATATTTTTTAGCGCCAGAAAGACCAATCATTTTGGCGTAATACCCGAGAAACTTGGCTTGAAGGAAGGATCATAACGGGGCCTTCATAAATCCCACCGTTATCCCCAATGTCCCTCACTCTTACGGCAACGATGTTGCTGCCCGGTTTAAGTAAATTATTTGGAATAGCGTAAACCCTAGTTTCCGAAAAACTCCTGGATGAGCCAAGTCTTCGTCCATCATTGGTTTCTCCAATTTTAACCCCATTGACAAAAATCTCATCGAAGTCGTCAATCTTTCCGCCAATTAAGGTTAGGTCAGTAGTTTTTGCATCAGGATTCACTATAAATTCTTTTCTGTACCAAGCGTAGTCCCTCAAATTGTTAATTCCTATTGATCTCCAATTCGATGGCACCATAATATTTTCCCATTTTTCATCATCATAGCCAGCCTCTTTGTATTCACTTCGGTCTCCAATTTTAATCTTCCAAAGCCCTTCGAGGTAGATGGCATCCTTAGCCCATTCCTCTGGTGCATAAAGGCCTACATCGCCAGAATAGATACCACCCTCTCCACCATAGTCGAAGACTCTTACAGCGATCAGGTTTTCTCCATAAAAGTTAATAAGCTCTGTTGGAATACCATAAATGCGTTCTGCGCGATAGGCAGTCGAGTAATTTGGCAGGAAACTACCCGAGAAACCAATTTTCTTTCCGTTGACGAACACTTCATCCACATCATCGATGTAGCCTAATTTCAGATAAACCACCTTTTCATCTCTGAGATCACGTCCATCGAAAGTTTTGCGGTACCATGCATATCCGTCATATCCGTTGAAGCCTTCGCTTTCCCATCTTCTGGGCACATAGATTTCTTCCCACTCCTTATCATCATATGAAGTTGAAGCCCATTCGCTTCTATCTCCAATGGAAAATTTCCAATACCCTCGAAGGCTTTGTATACGGTCCAGCGACTGACCAAAAAGTGGCGTTATAATGCTGATTAAAATTAAAATGAATGTATATTTTCTCATTGCTTGGTGCTTAATAAACCCACTACCTGAGCAGTGGGCTGTTGTAATTGTTGTTTTGTTGTTTTGACCTTTGGACTTATTGCCCTGACACATTACAAACATACGGCTATGACCAAGGCCGGGTGTCATATTGCAGTAAAGAGATGTCATAAGTTGTCATCATTAAATTCAGAAGGTCATAGTCATGATTCGGTCTACTATAAAATCAACTTATACCCTATTCCATGCACTGTGAGGATGTGATGAGGATCGTTCGGATTAGTCTCAATGCGTTGTCTCAACCTCAAAATAAAATTATCCACCGTCCTCGTGGTTGGTTGTGAATCGTAGCCCCAAACTTTATTCAATAAATCGTAGCGGCTCACTACTTCATTCTTATTCTCAATCAGGTATTGCATAATTTCGAATTCTTTATGAGACATGCGTACCATTTCACCATCGATAGAAGCAGAATACTGATCAAAATCCAGTTGTAGCTTACCCACCTTTTGAGCACTTACATGAGGCTTGGCGTTCACTGTGGCAGATCGTCTTAGAATTGCTTTAACCCTCGCCACAAGCTCTCTCAAGCTGAATGGTTTGGTTAAATAGTCATCTGCTCCCAGTTCTAAGCCCAAAACCTTATCTATTTCCTCTGATTTTGCCGTCAAGAAGATGATTGGTGTAAGCACACCCATTTTTCGAGCCGCCTTACACACATCGAAACCAGACATTTTTGGCATCATCACGTCCAAAATGATCAAATCAAAAGTCTGATTACTTATTTTCTGGAGTCCTTCTTCACCATTTATAGCCAGTTCCACTTCATAAGATTCGAACTCAAGATTGTCTTTAAGTCCCAAGCGCATTGCTGGCTCATCTTCGATAATTAAAATTCTTATCATACTTCTGTTTTTAGCATTGGAAATAAAAGGCGAAAAGTACTCCCCGACCCCACTACACTCTGAATTTGAATCTTCCCGTTATGGGCTTCCATAATGTGTTTAACAATAGAAAGTCCCAAGCCAGAACCTTTGGTGTCGTGTACATCGCCTGTAGGCACTCTATAAAATTTATCGAACAGCTTATCTAATTGCCCTTTTGGAATCCCTATACCCTTGTCTGTGACTTCAATAAATACAGAATCTTCCGTTTTGCCGGTTGAAATGATCACTGACTTTTCATCCTTTGAGTACTTCATACCATTATCAATAAGGTTTACGAGCACTTCGATCATCGCCTCTTTGTCTGCATTGATCAAAGGAAGACTGGCAGCTGGTTTAAAAGCAAATGCAAAACCATGGCTTTCTAAATGGTAGGAGTAAGTATTCATTACATCCTCGGCAATCATATTCAGGTCTTGAGCGGATTTGTTGTACTCGCGTTTTTCAGCTTCAATTTTAGAAAAGCTTAAAATGCGATTGATCATATTCGTCAATCTACCCACCTCCTTCGTAATGATTTGATAGTATTCATGCTTCTTCTCCTCTGTCTTTACGCGGTCCAACAATAGCGTTTCTGCAAACATATTGATCAGCGCCAGCGGTGTGCGGATTTCATGAGAGACGTTGGATACAAAATCAGCTTTACTTTGAGCCAATTCCATTTCCTTTTTAATATTCCTTAGCACTAACAAAATACCAAAAAGAAGAAATACCATAAGCAAGGCAAGTGCCGCTAAATTCTGATGTTTCCTTTTGCCCACGGCTTCCTGAATTGTACTTCCTGTTCTCGAAATGCCCAATTCATACTGCGGAAGCAAATCAATTCTTTCGCTCCTCACATCTGATTTTTGATCTTCGGTTGCTATGTTGGAATAGACAATTTCACCTGTTTGGACACTCTTACATACAATAATGAATTCTCCTCTGCTGATTTCCTGAATTTTGGTCCCAAGAATTTGCTCGATGAACTGATTGCCAGAAAAGTAGTAGGTGCAAAATTTGATGTTATCACCAGAGCCAATCACAAACTGGATTAGGGCTAATTCCTGACTTTCAAAATCTATACTGAACTCCCTTGGTTCAATTTTTTGATAGGTGTCTTTGTATCTGCTCAATCTCCCTACAATATCTTTAGAATCATCATACACTTTCTGTGTGACAAGGGAGAAATCTGTTGAGTGAAAAGCAGAGTCCGAAGTGATGATCTGACCTAAAGTACCGTCAATATTTCTCATTTCCAGTGCTTTGAAAAATTTGTAAGGCTTCAGAATTTCATCAAATCTAGTCTTATCGCCATACTCATAAGCATTATCCATTTTAGTGGCTATTCCGCCAATTACATCTTGCGTATATTGATTTATTGAAAAAAGAACTGCTTCCAATTGTCTTTCGTAGATTTGTTCCAGCTCAGATTCATCCGCAGTGAGTGAGGTAAGCGCGAATATTCCATATATCATAATAGGCGCAGCTAAGGCCATAAAAAGGACCAGCAAATTTCTTCTAAATCGGTTTTTGATCATGACCTTGGCTAAAAAACTGAGTTGAAATTACGAAATTGGCTGCCAGCCGATTAAATCGATGACAATCTTTTACATTCCTGTTGTTTTTTATCTTAAATAACTATCTTTGCAGCCCGAAATATTAAATCATAATAATGAACAATTACGAAACAGTATTCATTTTAAATCCCGTTTTGTCTGATGAGCAGATGAAGGATGCTGTCGGAAGTTTTGAAGCGCTCTTGAAAAATCATGGAGCCGAAATCCTAAATGTAGAAAAGTGGGGCTTGAAGAAATTGGCTTATCCAATTCAACACAAGTCTACTGGTTTTTACAATTTGATTGAATTCAATGCCGACTCATCTCTTGTCCACACTTTGGAAGTAGAGTACAAAAGAGACGAAAGGGTAATGCGATTCTTGACTATTGCTTTAGACAAGCACGCGGTAGAGTATAATGCCCGAAGAAGAAAAGGCGAATTCAACAAAGCTAAAAAAGAGGAGGTTGCAGCATGACACTTGTAAACGAACCAGTAAACAGAGATCAACAGAAGAAAAAATATTGCCGATTCAAAAAGAATGGCATTAAGTACGTTGACTACAAAAACCCTGATTTCCTTTTGAAATTTGTAAACGAGCAAGGTAAACTTCTTCCAAGAAGACTTACTGGAACTAGCTTAAAATACCAAAAGAAAGTAGCTCAAGCTGTAAAAAGAGCAAGACACATTGCTTTATTACCTTACGTTACAGATTCTTTGAAATAAGTAACCCCTTAAATAAAAAACAGAATGGAAGTAATATTAAAAACTGATATTAAGGGCTTAGGTTATAAAAACGATATCATCTCGGTTAAGCCTGGATATGGTAGAAACTACCTTATTCCTCAAGGATTTGCGTTAATTGCAAGTGCTTCGAATAAGAAACATGCAGCAGAAACAGCTAAGCAAATGGCTCATAAAGCTGAAAAACTTCAATCTGACGCTCAAGCAATTGCCGATGCAATTGGAGATTCAGTACTTGAGATCAAAGCTAAGGCTGGTGACAGTGGAAGAATATTCGGAGCGGTAACTACTCTTCAAATTTCAGACGCTTTAAAAGCATCTTGCGATGTTGATGTAGACAGAAAGAAAATTTCTTTCAAAGGTGAAGTTAAAAACGTTGGTGAATACGAAGCCGAAATTGATCTTCATAAATTGGTGAAGAAAGATGTTAAATTCATCGTTGTAGCTGA
>PCUU01000047.1 GCA_002786855.1 Cytophagales bacterium CG12_big_fil_rev_8_21_14_0_65_40_12 | reverse complement strand
TTATACAGTTCATTACAATAGATTTAACGAGAATTTACCAACTATTTTTGGCCATTAAATCTGATTTTTTGAAAATCTAAAATCTTCAATCGTAAATTTGCCAACTCTGTTTAGTGTCGGCTTTCATTCTATGGAGAGCGCTTCTTTAGAAACTATTCTAGTTGCCTCCCTTTTCTTTTGCTTTATCGAAGGCTGATTTTGAGTTTTGTCTTGGGAATACATTGTTTTCAACATTCACATCGGCCAAGGCTTTATTCGGGTCGAAAATCATGCTGGCCACTTCTTTGTCTTTTGAAAAGATATGGCTTACCTCTTTTTCAGAATATCTCCAGATTTCAGCAGGTATTTTCTCCAATTCCTTAGTGCCATCCTTGTACGTCCACTCAATTAACAATGGAGTTACCAATCCACCTTCGTTTTTGAAAGTTACTTGGTAGAGGTTCTTGCCAGCTAAGCGAGTTTTGATTTCCTCGTTAGGAATATCGCTGCGGTATTCGCCACGGACCCTTGAATCAGTCAAGCTGATTTCTTGCGGCTGCCCATAGAATGGGTTTTCACCGTTTTGTTCAGCACCTAAAGTTCCAGGAGCAGCAGTTACAGTTTTTTCGATTTGCTTGCCTTCGCCTTTGATTTTAAACCACTTTACATCGCTTACTTCTACTTCAACATTGTCAGTGCCATAGAACCAGCCTTTCCAGAACCAATCCAAATCTACAGCCGAAGCATCTTCCATTGTACGGAAGAAATCAGCTGGCTTAGGATGCTTGAAAGCCCATCTTTCAGAATACTCCTTGAAAGCTGCATCGAAAAGTTCTGGTCCCATTACCGTTTCTCGAAGTATTACCAAAGCCGCAGAAGGTTTAGAATAGGCTTCAGGCCCTAACTGTAAAGCCTGCTCGGGGTTAGTCATGATTGGGCGCATATAGTCTTTGCTGCCCTTCATATAAGGAACAATGGCCTCAGGAGAATTTGAATTGTAGGGCAAGTGCTTGTAAAATCTATGCATTGTTTGGTACTCTAAAAATGAGTTCAAACCCTCATCCATCCAAGCCCATTGGCGCTCATCAGAATTCACAATCATTGGGAAGAAGTTGTGGCCTACTTCATGCACAATTACCGAGACCATTCTTGTGGTAATAAAATCATCATAAGTACCATCAGGTCTTGGTCGACCAAAGTTGAAACAAATCATAGGATACTCCATTCCAATACTTGCCGCATGAACCGAAATTGCCTTTGGATAAGGGTAATCGATCGACATATCGGAATAAGCAATCAAAGTATTTACCACGGCTTTTGTAGATTCTTTCTCCCAAAGTGGATTGCCTTCTTTAGGATAATAAGACATTGCCAAAGGAGTGTTGTTGGCTAATTTCACGGCTTGAGCATCCCAAATGAATTTTCTTGAACTGGCAAAAGCAAAGTCTCTTACGTTTTCAGCCTTGTAAATCCAGGTGGATTGCGTAGAAGCCTTCTTCTTTTCTTTCGCTTCAGCTTCTTTTTGCGTGGTAATGATCACTGGCGCATCAAAGCTTTTCTTTGCTTTTTCTAATCGTTGCAATTCATCTTTGGTCAAAACCTTTTCGGGGTTTTGAAGTGTGCCTGTTGCAGCAACGATGTGATCTGAAGGCACAGTGATTGACACTTCGTAATCTCCAAAAGGCAAGGCAAATTCGCCTGAACCTAAGAATTGCTTGTTTTGCCATCCATTTACATCGTCATACACAGCCATTCTTGGGAAGAATTGAGCGATGGTATACACATAGTTACCGTCATCTTTGAAATACTCGTAGCCAGAACGTCCGCCCAGTTGTGCTCTGTCATTGATATTATAAGACCAAGCTGTTTTAAAACTGAAAGATTGCCCTGTTTTTAGAGGAGTAGGTAGTGTGATTTTCATCATGGTGTTGTTCACCACATAAGGCAATGCTTTGCCATTTACATCGGTTACTGACTTTAGTTTGAAGCCGCCATCGAAACCATTGCCGGCTAGGCTGGCCGCACGAGTGGTAGAAAGTTCGTTTGTGTTTTCTGGTATTTGCTGAAAACCGCTGGTTTGAGCCCCGAGGTTGTTTTGCTCCCTAACATTCTGATCCAACTGCACCCAGATGTATTTAAGGGTAGAAGGAGAGTTGTTGGTGTAAGTCACTGTTTCAGAGCCGCTAACGCTTTGGTTATCATCGTTTAGCGTTAAGGCGATTTTATAATCGGCCTTTTGTTGCCAATAGGCCGGGCCAGGTTCACCAGAGCCAGTGCGGTATTCATTGGGGGTTGGCAGAGCCGTACCCAATTGCTCGAACTTGGCACCCCAGTTTTGCGCAAAGGTCAAAACGGGAGTAAGTAAAAAAATTAGGAGTAAGTTTCTTCTCATGTCTATGTTAGTTTATTACCGAAAAGTAAACAATTCTACGCTTAAGGGAAGCAAAAATCGATAAGCTTTTATTGTTAAACCGAGCTCTGCTCTCATATGGAACGACCCCTCCAAAAGTTGATGTCCGCTTATGATCTGAAGTAGTTGGTTCCATTTTTACTATGAATGAGCACTTTTGGAGGGTTTTAGTAAAGTTAGACTGCTTCTGTGATTCGAGTTCAGGTTGTTAAGATTAACGTTAACATAACCTCCATAAGCGCAGCATTGCTTAATTTGGGAAAAATATCATTTATGAAAACTCTTTCTGTCCTCATTCTACTTTTAAGTGCCAGTTGTATGAAAGCCCAAAACCAACTCGATATTCAAGGTCATCGTGGTGCAAGAGGCCTAATGCCAGAAAATTCGATTCCAGCTTTTATGAGGGCTTTGGAAGAAGGGGTCACTACTTTGGAATTAGATGTAGTGATTACGAAAGACAAGCAAGTATTAATTTCTCATGATCCCTACATGCTCTCAGAAATTTGCTCCAAACCCGATGGTAGTCCCGTTGAAAAGAACGAAGTAAAAGACCTCAATATTTATCAAATGACTTATGCCGAAGTGCAAGAATTTGATTGTGGCTCTCGTGGCAATAGCCGTTTTCCGGAACAACAAAAAATGAAAACTACCAAGCCGCTTTTAAAGGATATGATTGAAATGGTCGAGGCGCATTTGATTGAACACAATCTTCCTAAAGTGGGCTATAATATTGAAATCAAGAGTGTGGAAAGTGAGTATCGTATTAGCCAACCACAAGTAGATGAATTTTCTAAACTCGTTTTAGAAGTGATTACCGAGCAATTGGAGAATGACCGATTCACAATTCAATCCTTTGACTTTAATGTGTTGAAACATTTGCACGAAACCAATCCAGAAGTGAGATTAGTGGCTTTGGTAGAAAATACAAAAGGAGTGGAGTCTAATCTCGTTTCACTTGGCTTTGTGCCCGAAGTATACAGCCCATATTTTATGCTGCTTAAAAAGAAAGACATCGAGTTTTGCCATAAGCAAGGCATGAAAGTAATTCCGTGGACAGTGAATACTTTAAAGCAAATGCAGAAACTCAGCGATGATGGCGTGGATGGTATCATTACCGATTATCCGAACCTGGCCAAAGGGTTGAAGTGAAGCGAGGCCCTATAATTCTCGGGAATTCTCTTTGAATTATAGGGCCTTGCTCCGATAAACTACTCGTTCCTCAGTGCATTAACGGGATTGGATTTAGCAGCGAAGAAGGTTTGGGAACCTACAGTGAAAATCCCAATGAACATCACGACCAAAACCGAGATTGAAATAATTTCGAAGCCCAGATCTACCCGATAGGCAATTGAATCGAGCCAGAGGTTATTGACAAAATAAGCCAGCGGTGTGATGATTACCGTAGCAATAATCAGCAGCGTGAAGAAGCCTTTTGAGAGTAAAACTAAGATGGACTTTTCTGAAGCACCTAATACCTTACGGATTGATATTTCTTTCATTTTAGATTCTGTGCTGAACACGGCTATTCCCAGCAAACCGAGGCAAGCCATGAGCAAGGCAAGCATGGATATGAAAGAGATGATTTTGATCAAATCGCCAAAGAGGAAATCGGTAAAGAAATCAATTTCATCCTTCAAGAATTGATAATCTAATTCCAGATCGGGATTTACCTTTGCCCAGGCCTGAGAGATTGCGGCCAAACCAGCCTCATTGTTTTCTGAATTTATTCTTACTTGCACGATGCCATACTCCTCTGGCTGGTACTGTAAGGCGAGCGGATCAATTTTGGCATATAATGGTTGGTAATTATAATCGCCCACAACCCCAATCACATTTACCCTATTTTCATTATCAATAATGAGTTGTTCGCCAATGGACTCGTAAACGTCTTTGAAGCCGAGTGCCTTTACGGCCGTTTCATTCAGTACGATTTCATTTACTTTTTTTGAGTCATTGTCGGCAATATTATAAAACCTTCCCGCAATCAAATTGATGCCTAAGCTCTTGAGGTAGTTTTCGTCAACAGCAAAGGATCTAATGCTCATAGCCTCTTCTCCTTCGTTGCGGCTAATCCCAAAACCTGTGCTGATCCCTGTGGCGGGTGCGAAAGATGCGGCTGAAACATTTTCGATCGCAGGATACTTCTCCATTTCGGCTTTCAACAATTGAGGGTCAGAACCATTCAGTCGAACGTTCACGATGCTTTCCGTTTCGATGCCCATATCTGCCTTAAGCATCAGATTTTTTTGGCTGCTGATGGTCAATACAGTGATGATAAAAAATAGGGAGATGCCGAATTGCATTACAATCAGCGTTTTACGTAATCCTATTTTTGAAAGTATTTTCATGCCAGAAAGCTCTTTGAGTCCGTTGAGCGGCTTGACTGCTGAATGGAATAAAGAAGGGAAGAAGCCTGCAATTGCGCCAATCGCTATGCTAAAGCCAAAGGAGATCAAATAGACTTTCCAAGATCCGCTCATATCCAAAAGCAATAATTCTGAAATGTTCAGCGCAAGAAAGGCGGGTTTGAGCAATTGAATAATGAGTAGCGAGAGAGCAAAGGATAACATGGAAATAACAACAGCTTCAATTAAAAACTGGGCAAATACCTGTTTTCGGTGCGCTCCAAACACTTTTCTTACCCCTACTTCTTTTGCTCTTGTCATGGAACGGGCAATAGAAAGGTTGGTGTAATTAAAGCATGTGGAAGTGACCACGATTAAACCAAGGCCAATCAAGAAATACATCACCACGGCAGGTAAGCCTGGCCCGATGGGGTTTCCTAAAAAGGGCCCTGGATTGATTTCCGCCAAGTTTTGAAGCTGATAAGATACGTCCTGTTCGTCTTCGGTGAATTGTTTCGCATGGATTTCAGCCAGTTGCCTAATTACATCTTCTGGATTTACATTGGAGGCTAATTTGATGTAGCTCCAACCACGGGTGTAGTTGCCCCAATTTTCCAGCGTTTCTGTAAATATTCCCTCTTTTACCAAAATGGGTACCGTATTTATCGAGGCCAAGCCATCCACTTTGATATGTGTTTTGTTTTCGCTTTTGGCCAATACCCCCGTAATTTTATAGGTGCCTAAATCCCCAACCTTGATGGTTTCTCCGATTGGGTTTTCTATTTTGAAAAGCTTTTCAGAAATCTCCTCCGAAATGACCACCGAAAATGGCTCAGTTAAAGCCGTAGTTGGATTTCCATATTTCAGCTGCCATTGAAAAATCTCCAGGACCGTTGGGTCTGCATAAAACCCCGAAATAGGGATGTTAATGTTTTGGCCGATTTTGATCCAATCGTTGCCGAACCCTCGGTAGAATCGACCATAGGATGCTATTCCAGGGAAGTTTTTTTGAAGTTCAGGAGCGAGGGGCATCGGAGTGGTGGCCGTGGTTGGAACAGGCCCGCCATCGGTGTTTTGATGATGCAGGATTCTATATACCCGATCTGCCTCAGTATTGTAGCGATCATAGCTATACTGATCCGCCAGCAGCATGGTGATTAGGATACAGACCGAAAGGCTAAAGGCTAGCCCGATGAAATTGACAAAGGAAAAAAGCTTGTGCTTTAGAATATTGCGAAAGGCAATTTTTATGAAATTCAGATACATGGTTTGAGTTTTTATGACCTAATGCTTGAGACAACAGCGAAAAGGTTTAGGTTACAGCTTACCAAAAAACGATGCCGATTTCAGATAAAATTAAAAGCATATGGCGCTTAAATTTTGTTGTTGATTTTATCTAATTATTTTTGGCTTACCCTTAGACGAGATGGAGCTAGTAGAAGTAAGAGACAAGCGTTCCGAAGAAGATTTTATCCATTTTCCGGTCGAATTGTATAGAAACGAAAAAGCATGGATCAGACCTTTAGACAAGGATATTAAAGCTATTTTCGACCCTTCAAAAAACAAAAACTACCGCAACGGTGAGGCCACTAGATGGGTACTCAAAAATGACAAAGGCCAAGTAATAGGTCGAATTGCAGCGTTTATCATTAAAAAAGTAGCAGAGGCACAAGAACAGCCCACTGGTGGAGTGGGGTTTTTCGAGTGCGTTGATGATCAAAAAGCTGCATTTATGCTCTTCGATGCAAGTAAGAAATGGCTCGAAGAAAGAGGGATGGAAGCCATGGATGGGCCGATCAACTTCGGAGATCGAAACAATTGGTGGGGGCTTTTGGTCGATGGCTATACCGAACCCAATTATCAAATGCCATATAACTTCGCTTACTATCAAGCGCTGTTCGAGGCTTATGGCTTCAAAGAATATTTTAAGCAATTTACTTACAAGCGGCCTGTGGGCAAGGAAGTGGGCTTTAATGATCGCTTCTACGATAAGGCAAATATGACATTGAATGACCCAGACTACGAGTTTAGGCATATCACCAAAAGTGAGTTCAAGAAATCGCACCTCTACTTTTTAAAAGTGTATAATGAAGCTTGGGCAGGCCATAGTGGTGTGAAAGCCATGACAGAAGCTCAGGCACGGAATACCTTCAATCAGTTGAAACCAATTGCCGATGTGCAGTTGATCTGGTTTGCTTTTTACAAAGGTGAGCCAGTCGCATTTTTTATCTCCATTCCGGAGCTGAATCAGCTGTACAAACATTTAAATGGGCAATGGAATTTGTGGTCAAAACTCAAGTTTCTGTTTATGCTGAAAACAGGCGCATGCAAAAAAGCCTTGGGGATTGTTTTTGGCGTAGTGCCTACACATCAGAAAAAGGGAGTGGAAGGCGGATTAGTGGTTTCGTTTGTCAACAACATGGCTTGGAAAGAAGGCTTCCACTATAAGGATATTGAAATGAATTGGATTGGTGATTTTAATCCAAAAATGATGCGTGTAGTAGAGCAGATCGGAAGTGAAATTGCCAAAACGCACATTACTTACAGAAAATTATTTGACGAAACTAAAGAGTTTAAAAGAGCTCCTGCGATTTAATAAAAGAAAAACATGAAAAAGAAATATGATGTATATGGCATTGGGAATGCCTTGGTTGACTTGGAATTTAAAGTGAATGAGCAATTCCTCTATGATCATAAAGTAGAAAAGGGATTGATGACCTTGGTAGATGAGGCCACACAGTTCAGATTGATCAACGCCATAAATCATGAGGATACTGTCCGTAAGTCGGGTGGTTCGGCTGCGAACACCATGATTGCTATAAGCCAATTTGGTGGCAAGTCATTCTACTCTTGTAAAGTTGCCAACGATGAGTTCGGAGATTTCTACATGAAAGACATGAAAGAAGCTGGCGTTGATACTAACTTGGATGCACAAGAGAGAGAGGGCGGAATTACTGGTAAGTGCTTGGTGATGATTACCCCGGATGCAGATCGTACCATGAATACTTTTTTAGGAGCAACCACAGATCTTTCTGTGAAAGAGCTTGATGAAAATGCCATCAAAGATGCACAGTATGTGTATTTAGAAGGATATCTAACGCCTTCGAATTCAGGAGTAGAAGCGATGATGCGAGGCAAGAAAATTGCCGAAGACCATGGGGTGAAGACTTCGATCACACTTTCTGATCCATCTATTGTTCAGTACTTCAAAGCACAATTCGATCAAGTGGTGGGGGCTTCGGTAGACTTGATCTTTTGCAACGAATTGGAAGCCATGACCTTTACTGGAAAGGATAATTTGGAAGAAGCACGCCAGGCCATGAAAAAAGAAGCCAGTCGCTTTGTGATCACATTGGGTAAAAACGGAGCCATGATTTTTGATGGAGATACCTTCATAGATATCGAGGCCTATCCAGTAAAAGCAGTCGATACCAATGGGGCGGGCGATATGTTTGCTGGTGCTTTTTTGTACGGAATCACCAACGGCATGTCTTATGCCGAATCAGGAAAGTTGGCCAGTTTGGCTTGTTCCAAAGTAGTGGCGCAGTTTGGACCAAGGTTGAAGACTTTCGAAGTGCAAGAGGTTTTACGCACGTTGAAATAATCTACTGAATATATTTTCCATCCATCTGAATGAATTTCCGTTGACCCTAGTGTCAAACTATGTTCCCCATTTTGGGTTTAAGTTTAAGTTCGAATTAAAATCAATATGTATATGCTAAGAAAGACTAGTCTATTATTGGTGTTATTGTCGTTTGCTGTTTTTACAACCAATGCGCAAAACATCGAGTTCGAGGAATACGATATGGCCAATGGCCTCCACGTGATTCTTCATCAGGATAATACCACGCCCATCGTTACAGTTTCGGTTTTGTATCATGTAGGATCCAAAAACGAACCTAAAGGCCGTACAGGTTTCGCTCACTTCTTTGAACATTTGATGTTCGAAGGTTCACCAAATTTAGCTAGAGGCGAGTATTTTAAAATCATTGAAGCAGCAGGTGGCAGCCTAAACGCAAACACTTCTAACGACAGAACTTACTATTTCCAAACGCTTCCTTCCAATCAATTGGAATTGGGTTTGTACATGGAGTCTGAAAGAATGCTTCATGCCAAGATTGATTCTACTGGAATTGCAACTCAAAAAGAAGTGGTGAAAGAAGAAAAGAGGCTACGTGTAGATAACCAACCTTATGGTTCTGTCATCGCCAACATGCTAAAAAGCGCCTACGGTGGAACCAACTATGAATGGGCACCTATCGGTTCTTTTGAAGACATTGATGCCGCCACTGACCAAGATTTTGTCGATTTCTACGAAACTTTCTACGTACCAAATAATGCCACGCTTTCTATTGCTGGCGATATTGATATTGACGAGACCAAAGCGTTGATAGAGAAGTACTTTAGTGAGATCAAGAGAGGTACCAAGGATATTCCGAGACCAAAAATCACAGCTCCTAAATTGGATGGAACGGTAACAGAAACGGTTTTTGATAATATTCAAGTACCCGCTTTGATCCAAGGCTATAGAATGCCACCTCAAGGTACAGACGATTATTATGCACTTCAAATGTTGACTACTTTACTTTCTGGAGGACAAAGCTCAAGATTTCAAAAAACGATTGTGGATGAAAAAGGAATGGCGCTTGCCGTTCAGGCCATACCACTTGGTTTAGAGGATGGCGGTTTGTTCATCAATTTTGCTTTGCCAAATCAAGGCACTTCAATAGAAGATTTAGAGGCTGAAGTAGACGCCTTAGTAGAGCAAACCAAGAATGAACTAATTCCAGAAAGAGAATTCCAAAAAGTGAAAAATCAAATCGAAAATAACTTCATTTCGGGATACGGTTCGGTTCAGTCGATTGCCGAAAGTTTGTCTAATTATCATGTGTACTTTGGAAAGGCTGGTTTGATCAATACAGAAATTGAGCGCTATATGAAGGTAACCAGAGAAGACCTTCAAAAAGTAGCAAAAAAGTACTTTGTGCCAGAAAACAAAGTGGTTTTAACTTACCGACCTAAGGCCGAGCAAGAAAAACCTGAAGAAAGTAAAATCAAGAAAGAAGGAGGAAATAGATAATGAAGAAGCTATATATCATTGCGTTGGCATTAATTACCATTAATGGCTTCGCACAAGTAGATCGAACTAAACTACCTGCACCAGCTCCTGCAAAGGAAATTCAGATAGGTGATTATGAAAAATTCACGCTAAAAAATGGCCTGCAAGTGATTGTAGCAGAAAACGACAAGCTCCCTACAGTAGCTTGGACACTAACTTTCGACCAAGGACCAATCACCGAAGGTGAGAAATCAGGTTTAGCAGGAATGTTCGGTCAGGTAATGAGGGCTGGAACGACTTCAAAGAACAAAGAACAACTAGACGAAGAAATCGACTTTATGGGGGCCAGCCTTAATGTTGGAGCCTCTTCAATTTCGGCCTTTTCGCTTTCAAAATACAGTGAAGACGTTCTTAAACTGATGTCAGATGTTTTATTCAATCCACTTTTTCCGCAGTCGGAATTAGACAAGGTGAAAAAACAAACCATCACAGGTTTGGCAACTTCAAAAGATGATCCCAATGCGATTTCTGGAACTGTAAGTGCTGTGGTAAATTATGGGAAAGACCATGCTTTTGGAGAAATCACTACGGAGGAAACGGTCAATAATGTATCTCTAGAAGACATTAAAGCCCATTACACCAAATTCTTCAAACCGAACATCGCCTATTTGGTGATTGTTGGAGACATTAAAAAGAAGGATGCTCAGAAATTGGCTGAAAAGTATTTCGGAAACTGGAAGTCTGGAACAGTCAACAAAGAAACCTTTCAGCAGCCAGCTCCAGTAGAAAAAACGACTGTAAATATTGTCGATAAACCAAGTGCGGTTCAGTCGGTAATTAACATTACTTATCCTTACGACAATAAACCAGGTAGTAAAGACGCAACAGCGGTGAGCGTGTTGAATCAGGTCTTGGGAGGTAGTGGTTCAGCAAGGCTATTTACCAACTTGAGAGAAGACAAAGGCTATACCTATGGCGCTTATTCTAGCATGGGTTCTAGCCGATATAGCGCTACTTTCTCGGCCAATGCCAGTGTGCGAAACGAAGTAACCGATAGTGCGATGGTTGAATTCTTGAGTGAGTTGAACAGGATCAGAGAGGATTTAGTGAGCCAAGAAGAACTTGATTTGGCAAAGAACTCCTTGCGCGGAAGTTTTGCAAGATCGCTCGAAAATAGAGGCACTGTAGCTCAGTTTGCCTTGAACACCGAATTGAATAAGTTGCCTGCGGATTATTATGCTACTTATTTGAAGAGGCTCGATGCCATTACAGCCGAAGACGTAAGAAACGCTGCCAAAAAATACATTAAGCCTGATATGGCGAACATTGTAGTGGTAGGCAAGGCAGAGGAAATCGCACCAAAACTGGCCAAATTCGGCCCAGTCACTTACTATGATGTGGAGGGTAACGAAACAGCTGATCCTACTAAAGCCGTTGTTTCGGACGTTACACCGGAGCAAATCTTGGCCAAGTATATCGAGGCAGTTGGTGGAAAAACAGCAGTTGAATCTATCAAAACTATGGTTTCGGTAAGTGAAGGTACTTTAAACATGGGGCCTCAAAGCATTAAATTGCCTAGAACAGTTTATCAAAAAGCACCTGATTTTTACGCGGATATTCAAGACATACCAATGCAGGGCCAAATGGTTCAAGCCTATAATAGTGGTGAGGCATTCATGAAAATGGGAGGCCAATCACAAGTATTACCAGCGACAATAGCCCCACTTTTTAAGTATCAGGGAGTATTGTTCAAAGAGAGATTCTATAAAGACTTAGGCTTTGAAACTATTTATAAAGGGCTAAGCAAAATTGACGGAAAAGATGCGCACCGCATTGATGTTAAGGTCACAGATCAAATCACAATGTCCGAATTTTATGATGTTGCCACAGGCTTTAAAGTAAAAATTGATATGGGAGCGCAAGGCGTTATGGTGCTTGGTGATTACAGAGAGGTGAATGGAGTAAAAATTCCTTTCTCACTAACGCAATCTGGTGGGCAATTGCCAGCACCAGTGAACTACATCACTTCTGACGTTAAGGTGAATATCGATATTGATGATAAGGTATTTGATAAATAGATAGTAATTCTAAATTCTTATAATGAGCCATCCGCCTGCTGACGGATGGCTTTTTTATTTATTTTAGCTTAAATGTCAGCCACCGAACTCAATACAACTTTAGATCACCTCTTCAGGCACGAGTATGCTAAAATCGTGTCTTTATTGGCAAGTAAGTTTTCGACAGAATTGATTGATCAAATCGAAGATGCGGTGCAAGAATCGTTACTAAAAGCGGCTAAGCTTTGGTCGATGCAGCCCATGCCCGATAATCCCTCGGCTTGGCTATATCGGGTGGCTTCCAATCACTTAATAGATCAACTCAGAAGAAATCAAAAATCTACCACACTGGATCATTGGAAAGGTGATGCTAATTTTGAGGAAATAAGCACAGAAGATGAACAGTTGATCGATGGCCAATTGCGGATGATTTTTGCTTGCTGTCATCCCTCAATGAAGCTCCAAGAGCAGCTGATGCTCAGCCTAAAATTACTTTGTGGGCTAAGTGTAAAAGAGATTGCCAGGGCTTTATTAAAAAATGAGGAGGCGACTAAAAAAGCGATTACCAGGGCTAAACAAAAATTCAAAACTGAAGTGGGTGAGCTTGTTGTTCCAAGTGGAGATGCCCTAAAGGAAAGGCTAGAGTCCGTTTTACAAGTGATTTATCTTCTTTTTAATGAAGGTTATAAAGCTACAGAGGGTGATCAATTGATGCGGCAAGACCTTTGCGAAGAGGCCATCCGTTTGGCCTTTATTTTAACCAATGAAAAGGCTTGCGAAACTTCGGAACTCTATTCATTAATCGCCATGATGCTATTTAAAGCAGCACGGTTTCCCGCCCGAATCGATGTGGAAGGAAGATTGGTCACCTTAGAACTTCAGGACAGAAAGCTTTACAGGGAAGATTACATGCAGTGGGGCTGGAAGTTCTTGCATGAATCTAGTAAGAGTGAATCTTCTTCTATCTATCAACTAGAGGCTGCCATTGCTAGCTATTACACAGTCGCTCCCTCTTATGAAAAAACCAATTGGAAGCAGATTTTGAGACTATACGATACGTTAGCAAGACTCAAACCCTCTCCTGTTGTTAAAATGAGCCGTTTGTTTGTGCTGAGTAAGGTAGAAGGAGCTGCTAAAGCTTTGCAGCAGATGGATTTATTAGAGGCTGACCTGCCCAATCAGCAATCATTTTTAGCGCTCAAAGCCTACCTTTATGCTCAACTAGAGGATTTTGAAAATGCCATCAGTCATATTGAGAAAGCCATTGATCAAGCAGATAACAAAACAGAAAGAAGGTTTTTGGAAGAAAGGTTATTGAGTTGGAAAAAGCGTTAAATTCACAGAAAGCATTTTTTTGGTGGTAAAAACAGCACTCAGGTTTGGCTTAATTATCATTGCCCTTTTGATCCTATTTCAATTGAGTAATGCTTCGTTATTTATTCCAGATATCCCTGCAGATGCCGTCATTGGGCTCACCGCGGTAGTCCTGATTGCGCTCGGAATATACCTTGGAGGCAATATTAAGAAGCCCAAGGTAATTGAGGTAAAGCCAACTTTGGTAAAAGACGAAGAGAAAATCAAGTCACTAAGGATTAGCGCCCGAGAGTTGGAAGTCCTGCAACTTATTTCTGATGGCCTTTCTAATCAAGAAATAGGAGAGAAGCTTTTTATTTCTGAAAGCACTATAAAAACTCACGTGTCCAATTTATTCGTCAAACTCGATGTGAAGCGAAGAACACAGGCAGTAATCAGGGCAAAGGAATGGCGAATCATAGTTTGAGTTATTAACCTAAGCTCGACTTCAAGTGTAGAAAAACCTCTCCAAAAGTTGATGTCCTTAGGTGATCAAGCGTTAATGGGTTTATTTGAACTATGAATGAGCACTTTTGGAGAGTTTAGCAATAAGAAAGTTCTCCTAAGATCATCATGGGTTTGTTATTTGAATCGAGCTTAGTTTGCTAGTACTTTGGTCGGATTTAAGAATTTAGTACTTAAGTATGACTGCAATCTTGAGCTTTAATTTTTGATTTGAGTTCAAACAAAATTTAAGAACAATGAAAAAATTAATACTAAAATATGGCTTGATCTCTAGCGCAATTGTCGTTGGTGTGCCGGTGATTTCT
The DNA here is from genome assembly GCA_002786855.1 of Cytophagales bacterium CG12_big_fil_rev_8_21_14_0_65_40_12. Classification (GTDB taxonomy): domain Bacteria; phylum Bacteroidota; class Bacteroidia; order Cytophagales; family Cyclobacteriaceae; genus Roseivirga. Next base: position 3,633 of record PCUU01000047.1, on the reverse strand, counting down.
TCTCTCTTCATTGGCTTTGGCCCTGAAAGCTTTGGCAAGGGCGAAATCATTGGCTATACCTCTATGATTGTAGCCATGGCCACTGTCTATTTCGCTATGCGCCATTACCGCGATGAATTAAACAATGGCACATTATCATTTGGGCAAGGGCTAAGCATAGGGTCGCTGATTTCTGTAATGGCAGGGGTGGCTTTTGCCATTTATAATGTAGTATTCGTTACTTGGATCATGCCTGACTTTAATGAGCAATACTTTGCTTATTCTTCTGGTTTGGAAGTAGGCTCTCCCAGATTTGAGATGGAGTATGCCAATATGATGGCGGAAAACGGTTTTATGTTCAGTTTGGTGGGAGGGACGCTGTTGATGTTCGCTACGGTATTCTTAATTGGATTCGTGCTTAGTGTCATTTCTGCACTGATTGTTCAAAGGAAAAGTGTAACGTCCTGAAATTATGAGCGCATTTAAAAATAGAGTACTCCCCGTAATTGCGGGGCTTGCTACGGGTTGGATCGTGATTTTCGTTTTAGAAGCTGTCAATCATCAGATTTACCCACCTCCAACCGAGGTTGATTTTACTGATAAGGTCGCACTAACTCAGTTTATGGAAACATTGCCAACGATGGCTTTTGTGCTTTTACTCATCTCATGGATGATTGGCGCCTTTGTGGCTGGAATGGTGGGTACTAAAGTCAAGCAACAGAATTCGAGAAACACCACAATTATCATTGGTGTGATTTTGGCAATGGGCTCAATCATTAATATGATTATGATCCCTCATCCAGTATGGTTAATGATTTTAGCTTCCGTAGGTTATGTTCCTTTTGCTTATTTTGGAGGGAAATTGGTGAGTAAAAAGGGCTAGATTGAAAGTTTAGATATGATAAGGAAATTGATATTACTGTTTTTTGCATTGAATGGATTCCTTTTGAGTGTGTCCGCTCAAGAGGAATCTTATGTTAATCAAATCAAAAAGTACCAAGAAGAACAAAATGCTGAGTTCCGAGATCCAGGTCATTCTCCGTTGACCGCCAAAGAGATAAAAAAATTCAAAGGACATGAGTTCTTTCCGATCAACGAAAAATACAGAGTCAATGCCCGTTTTGAACCTACCCCAGATTCAAAACCATTTCCGCTCCTTACGAGCAAAGGAACAACTACCATGTATAAGCAGTTGGGCAATTTGCATTTTACATTAGATGGAAAAGAATACACTTTGGAAGCCTACCTTCAGGTGAAAAGATTCACGGCCCCGGGGGAAAAAATCTATGTCTTCCTTCCCTTAATCGATGCTACAACAGGCGTAAGCACCTATGGTGCTGGTCGATATTTGCACTATGAAGGAATTCCCGAAGGAAACGCTTGGGTCATTGACTTCAACAAGCTCTATAATCCTTATTGCGCCTATAGCGATAATTACAATTGCCCAGTCGTACCCCAACCTAATCACTTACCCATTGCCATTGAAGCAGGGGTTAAGGGCTATTGAGTTAGAGAGTTATGTTTTTAACATGTGGAGATGGCTTATTTGTACTAAACCTAATCGAAATTAACCTTTAGTTTGTAAACTAATGGATTCGTTAATACATTGCTTGAAACTCTCAGACCATGAAAAACCTTCTTATCTGTTTATCAACCCTATTTTATTTCAATTCACTTTCGGCACAAACCAGCCTTCCGAAAGAATTACAAGGCGACTTTTTTAGTGCCGATGGTACGAATCGATGGGAACTGACCCTTTCTGAAAAGTTTGTAGTCTATGAGTCGGAATTCTGGAGCTATGATAATATTCAGCAGAATAGCGATAACTGGAACCTTCAGTTAGTTCAACCTAATAGGATTGAAAATATTAAAGTAAGGCTGATTGACAATGGATTGATTCTGTCAAAAGAGGACGTTACAGTGAAGCTTTTCAGAGAGAAGATGAAGGATGATAGAGTAGTGCTGGCAGATGAAACTCCGTGGCCTGAAGATTTTCTAAGAACGGGACAGGTGAGCATTTCTGGCATAATAAAGCCCAGAGGTGAAATGCCTTTAACTGCGGCTGTAATTTTTAATCACCCATACAGTGAGGATCAGCAAAAATACACGGCCAGTGTTGATGGTGAAGGCAGATTCAAGCTCTTCTTCCCATTGGATAATCCACAAAGCGTAATGTTTACTGTAGGTGAAGTTTTTACTTCATTCCTTGCAGAACCTGAATCAAAAATGGCTTTGTTAGTGGAAGAAAAGGAAGCTGTTGACGGCATTGATCGATGGTATGCAGAAACTCCAATTTCTTTTATGGGCAACTTGGCCAAGGAGAATGAGGAGTTAAGGGTTGTTCAGCCTGAATACATGAAGGTCAGAAAGTACTTCGAGAATGATAGCCTTCAAAAGGCCTTAGAGCCCATGGATTACTTAGAATATCGAATCGATTTGTTCAACAGTCATACCCAGTTTTATAATGACTATTTTGAAACAAATTCTTTAAGCCTAAAGTCAAGGGAGTTTGCTTTGAGGGATGTCAGGGTTTATGCAGTTGACGATTTAATGAGATATCGTTGGTTACATAATTCAGGAAGTGGGCCTATACAAGTGGTTGACTTGCCGGATGAATATCTGAAAAAGATATATTCTATGATGAGTGACGAGCCCTTGGATATGCTCGCTACAGACTATGCCAGTTTAATGCGTGGGTTTACCAGCGGAATGATGCCAAAGGAACAAAGGGAAACGCACGAGTATCGAGTGGGGATAGTTTATGATTTTTTAATGGGTAAGGCTATTTCTGAAAGTAACAAAGCATTGGTTAATTATTGGAAATCTGAGGAGGTGAAGCGCGAAAAGCATTTTGGTTATGTCACCTTCCCAGATTCGGTAAAGCCTTTTACTGATCAGTATCAAGAGGAATTAGCACTTGTGAATGAGCAAGTGACTTGGGATATGCTGCTTAAAAGGATCAATGATTTTGACAAGCTGTCAAAATCCTCAATTATAGCCACTTACATCGATCAAAGTTATTTCCACCGTGGTAAGGAAGTACCTGATGTTATCTGGGCAAAAGTGCACGAATTAGATTTGGATCAAACTGCCCTGCAGGTAATGGATCAGAAATACGAGGATTTTAATTTACTGAAAACGAAAAAGTTTGTTGAAGGAATTGAACTAGTCGATTCTGAAGTAGATGTACTTAATCAACTCAAAGAAAAGTATGCGGGTAAAGTAATTTACATTGATGTTTGGGCGACTTGGTGTGGCCCTTGCTTATCAGAATTCAAGAATTTACCTTCTCTTAAAGCGAATTTTAAGGAAAACGAGGAGATCGTATTTGTATATCTATGTGCCCAATCTGACAAAAAGGGTTGGGAAACCATGATCAAAAAGTACGACTTAAAAGGAGAAAACTTTTTTCTTGACGATGGTCAATATGCCAAATTTGATCAATTAGTTAACATCACAGGCTTTCCAACTTATATGGTCATCACCAAGGAAGGTAAATTGGTAAGGGAAGGCATTAAAAGACCAAGTGCGGGCAAAGACCTAGTCAACCAACTGATGGAATTCTCTTCAAGGAAGTAATCAATATCGTATTTTAAGAAGCATTAAGATTGAGGTGAGGCGTATATTGAAATTAAACTTTCAATAATTATTGAA
>PCUU01000068.1 GCA_002786855.1 Cytophagales bacterium CG12_big_fil_rev_8_21_14_0_65_40_12 | reverse complement strand
TGCTGGCCGCTCCGTTTTCATCCAAGAATACTTCTATGTCCTTGGTGATCACTGTTGGTGCGATCACATCGATTACTGTTACTTGTGCAGTGCTTGAGCTTACGTTGCCGTTAACATCGGTTACCGTCAAGGTTACCGTGTTCGCGCCTGTATTGCTACAGTCGAATGACGTGATGTCCAAAGCATAGCTCGCTATTCCACAGGCATCGTTCGAACCATTGTCGATCATTCCTGTAGTGATACTTGCTGATCCGTTGGCATCCAACTCTACTGTGATATCCTGAGTGATTACTTCGGCTGCAATGACATCTCTAACGGTTACTTGAGCTGTGTTTGAGCTTACGTTGCCGTTGTTGTCGGTCACTGTAAGTGTTACAGTGTTCGCTCCAACATTGGTACAATCGAAAGTTGTTTTGTCCAAGCTGTAGCTTGCAATTCCACAGGCATCATTGCTTCCATTGTCGATGTCTCCCGTTGTGATTGAGGCATTGCCGTTCACGTCAAGGTCGATCGTAATGTCTGTTGTGATTACTTCTGCTGCAATTACATCCCTAACTGTTACTTGAGCTGTGTTTGAGCGTACGTTGCCGTTGTTGTCTGTTACTGTTAAAGTCACAGTGTTTGCCCCAACATTGGTACAATCGAAAGTTGTTTTGTCCAAGCTGTAGCTCGCAATTCCGCAGGCATCATTGCTTCCATTGTCAATATCTCCCGTTGTGATTGAGGCATTGCCGTTCACGTCAAGGTCGATCGTAATGTCTGTTGTGATTACTTCTGCTGCAATTACATCCCTTACTGTTACTTGCGCTGTGTTTGAGCTTACGTTGCCGTTGTTGTCGGTCACTGTTAAGATTACAGTATTTGCGCCAACATTCGAGCAATCGAAAGTTGTTTTGTCCAAGCTGTAGCTTGCAATTCCGCAGGCATCATTAGATCCATTGTCAATATCTCCCGTTGTGATTGAGGCATTGCCGTTCACGTCAAGGTCGATCGTAATGTCAGTCGTGATTACTTCGGCTGCAATTACATCTCTAACGGTTACTTGTGCTGTGTTGCTTGATACATTTCCGTTGTTGTCAGTTACTGTAAGGGTTACAGTGTTTGCCCCAACATTGCTGCAATCGAAAGTCGTTTTGTCCAAGCTGTAGCTTGCAATTCCGCAGGCATCATTGCTTCCATTGTCGATGTCGCCTGTTGTGATTGAGGCATTGCCGTTCACGTCAAGTTCGATCGTAATGTCTGTTGTGATTACCTCTGCTGCAATTACATCCCTTACTGTTACTACTGCAGATTCAGAAGCACTATTGCCATGAATATCAGTTACTGTCAAAGTCACTGTGTTCGCTCCAACGTTTGAACAGGTAAAGGACGTTTTATCCAATTGAATATTAGCAACCCCGCAATTATCTCCAGAACCTGCATTGATATCTGCTACTGTGATGCTCGCATTACCATTGACATCCAAGTCAACGGTAAAGTCTTGTGTAATCACAATCGGTGCTTCTGTATCATTAACAGTTACTGTAAACGATTTAACCGAAGTACCTACTGGGTTGACAGCAGTAGCGGTAACTGTGGTTGTGCCTACCGCGAAGAAACTACCTGGTTGAATATCATAGGTGATAGTCGAACTTGGTATTGCGGTTGTTTCCGTTGCTAAATAGTTAACAACAGCTCCACACACTCCCGCATCTGTACTTACCGTAATGTCAGCAGGTACTACAATCTGAGGAGGAAGTCCTGTTACGATAACATTGAATGAAGCTGAAGCCGTTAGGCCAGAAGCATCAGTGGCAGTATAAGTAACAACTGTGGTTCCAATTGGGAAGGTTGCTCCATCCGCTAATCCAGCTGTTAATGCTGTTGTCACCGAACAATTATCTGTTCCAACAGGGGCAGTATAATTGACCACCGCTCCTGACGCACTCGTAGCAAATACATTTATATCTGCTGGGGCTGTGATGACTGGGGCAATGTTATCGATTACAGTCACTTCAAAGGTTGCCGTGGCCGTATTTCCAGAAGGATCCGTTGCAGTTGCGGTCACAGTAGTTGTACCGACTGGGAAAAAGCTTCCCGGTGCGTGGCTATAGGTCACAACAGAAGAACAATTGTCCTCCGAATCGACATTAAACTCCACAACTGCTCCGCAATTTCCTAAATCTGTATTGACTGTGATGTCAGGAGCACCAACTCCAGAACCAATCACTATACCCTCTCCTGGTATTGGATTGATCACCGACCTGTTGATGGTAATATTTGAACCATCATAGGTGAGGTTCATATATCCAAATCTATTTGATGCGGTTCTGAAAGCTACATTATGGGTTCCGACAGGCAAATTGCTGATGATTCCCCAACCTGTTGAACCTGTAGAAGTATTCACAATGTCACCTTCTGCGAAAGTCATCGCGGTAGAGAATGTTCCGCTTGAATTAATATTGAATAGCCCTTCGAAAGTAGCGGCTCCAGAATAATTCCCAGAAGAGTTACCAAAACACTTTAGCCCACCACTGTTGAACCAGCCCAAAGTCCCGAAAGCACTTGGATTTGCCGTCAAAGGACTCCTTGTTTGGTCTGCAGAATTAAATACTCCATCTCCCGATGGATCGACAAACACTATAGATTCGCCTGCTCCACCGATCTCCGGAGCTTCATCATCAACTACATTAACAGTGAAGCTACCTATTGAAACGCCTACAGCGTTTGTTGCTGTTGCCGTAACGGTTGTGGTGCCCACAGGGAAATAGGTTCCTGGCTGTAGGTCATAAGTAATCGTTGATGCGGGAATACCCGTAGCATCCGTAGCTGCGAAGTTCACGATTGCTCCACACTGGTCTGTATCATTACTAACGGTAATGTTAGCAGGTACTACAATCTCTGGTGCAAGACCTGATACTTCCACATTAAAGGATGCTGAGGCTGTATTGCCCGAACCATCTGTGGCAGTATATGTTACCGTAGTTGTGCCGATTGGGAATGTTGCTCCAGAGCCGAAGCCCGCGGTTAAAACTGTGGTTACGTCACAGGCATCAGTTCCTACTGGCACTGAATAATTAACCACCGCTCCTGCTGCACTTGTAGCAAATACACTGATGTTAGCTGGTGCAGTAATGACTGGGGCATCTTGGTCAATTTTAAGTTCGCACTCGCAGTCTACGGAAGCGTTCGCACTTGTTCCAACACCTTGACCACCGTTAGCTGATATTGGCACACCGTTGGCATCAACCGATGCGATTAATCTTCCTTCTGCATTGATTGCTGCAAGACCTAAGCCCAAAGCACCTTCCACTGCGTCTACACAACCATCATTATCTGAATCTAAATCCAAATTGTTGGTGATGCCATCTTCGTCAAAATCACAAAGCGAGAAGAAGTCTGCACCGAACGCGAAATTCACATACGTTTCATCATTTAGATAGTCGAAATTCAACTCACTAAATGTTCCATTAAACCTTAAAACAATATTTCCTTCTTTTCCAGTGACAACCCTGCCATTTACAGAAGTGGTTCCTGTCTCAATCCAAAGCACATCAAAATCATTCTCAAATTCAATATTCACAGTTGGCCCACCGCCAATTGAAGCAAATACCAAAACAGGATTGGTCATTGGTTGGTCAAACGTCAATGTATTCTGAGAGGCCAAATCGTTTCTAATGGAGGTTTGGTTAGGAATAGCAAATTCAGCTGGGAATTTATTGATACCGAATAAGTCACCTGTAGTCCTAAAATTCACATTTGAAGAATAGGTATATCCGATTCCATTAATAGTACCTCTTGCACTCGTGGCTAGTCCATTTACTGGATTTTGAAGAGCAGGTCCATCTGACCAGAAGAATGCTGAGGAAGAGCATTCAATTGTATCTAAGATTCCATCATTGTCATCGTCAAGATCGCAAGGGTTTGCGAAGCCATCTCCATCAGTATCAACACCAGTAACTGTAACATTGGCATTGGCCGAAGAAGTATTTCCAGCAGCATCTGTAGCAGTCAAAATTACTTGAACAGTAGTTCCAAAGTCAGAGCAAGCGAATGTTGTTTGGTTTAAGCTCAAACTCACTGATCCAGAATTATCGGATGATCCGTTGTCCACATCGGCAGTACTAACACTTGCATTTCCGTTATCATCCAATGTCACTGTGACATCTTTTGCCTGTGCAATTGGGTCAACACTATCGACCACAGTTACTGTCCTTGATGCTATAGTTTCGTTGCCACTTGCGTCAGTTGAAGTGAACGTTACTGTGTAAGAACCCAGCGCATTTACATCAACATTACTCGTTGTTACTAAAGTAGCTGAACAATTGTCTGTAGTAGTTGCACCTGCATCAACATAAGAAGTGTAAGCCTCATGAGTAAGACTGGCATTACCATTCAGGGCAATTGCTGGTGCAATCAGGTCAACAACGGTAACCGTAGCAGTTCCAGAAGCTGTAATTCCAGATGCGGAAGTAGCAGTTAAGGTTACTACATTTTGACCAATATTTGAACAGGTAAATGATGTGATATCTAGAGATAGATCTCCACCTGCAAGCACAGAACCATTATCTACCTCTGAAGGGGTTAGTGTATAGTTTCCGTTTTGATCAAGTTCAACAGTTACGTTTTTTGTATTCACCACAAGGTCAATCACATTAACAGTTCTGGTGATCTCAGCCGACTCATTTCCTGAGCCATCTGTCGCTTTGTAGGTTAAGGTATAAGAACCCGCTGCATTGACATTGACACTTCCACTGGTTTCTACCGTAGCTGAACAATTATCATTCGCTGTTGCACCTGCATCATTAAAAGTTGATCCAGTCACTAATTGGACTACTTGATCGCCATTAAGCGTTACAGTTGGTGCTAGATTATCTAATACTACAACAACTCCAACAGCAGATGCAGAATTTCCAGCAGCATCTGTGCCTGTCAGAAGTACTTCAATACCTCCTCCACCTGCATACGCATTACCATCAGAAATTTGAGTTCTATCGTTGATAGTACCGAAATCAGAAGTCCAAATTACTTCACCATCAAAGAAAGCATTATAAGCCGTTCTTGTTGTAGCAATTGAACTCAGGTAATTACCGTTCATATCTAACTCATGAATCGTATTCCAATTGTTTGGTCTTGAACTCCAATTTTCAGTTTGTCCAGCTAAATAAAATCTCTCATTGGCTACAACAAGACCTCCATACATGTAGATTCGACCAGGAAGATTTATAGCCCTTACAAATTGACCTGTAGCCTTATCTAAAACTTCGATCTGATTATGATAATAACTTGTTACATATACAAAGTCTGCATCGGTAGAGATACCTGATGCTTCTCTCCCACTAGGTGATACATACCTCCATATTTCCTGACCAGATGTATTTCTTTTAGAGAAGAATCTACTAGACCAATGAGAAGTATAATACTCTGTCTCGCTATCTTGATCGATCCAAAGCTGCATCATAAGGTTAGCACCAGAATTGAAAGTACCTAAGACAGCTCCATTTTGGTCGATTCTATATACCGTTGTACCACTCCATTGTGGCATCCAAAATTCACCATTATTCGGATTATAACCCGCGCCAACACTGTAGTTGTTTAAGTTAGCAGTACCAAGACCCGTCATGTTAATTGGGGTGGCACCAGCATTACCATTTAAATCATCGCAAGTAAATGTGCTTACGTCAAGTGTGAATGTCAATGCACCGTTGCCATTATCAGTAGAACCGTTGTTTAGGCTTGCTGGATCAACTGATACTTGTCCATTTTCATCCAATTCAACCGTTACTCTGCCTGCATTTACAACTGGCGGAGTAGCGTCAAGTACTGTTACTTCTCTAGTTATTGTAGTTGATCTATTGCCACTTCCATCCACCGCTGTGTACGAAACAGTATATACTCCTGGAGTACTCAAATCAAGATTTGAAGACACCTCTATTGTGGTTGAGCAATTGTCCTCGGCTGTTGCACCTGGATCATTGAACTGAGTATCGGAATCCACTGTAATTTGTGCAGCACCATTAAGTGAAATCGTTGGAGCTTGGGTGTCAGGATTGATTGTTACTGAACCTGAAGCAGAACAGCCAAATAAATCAATTACTTCTACCGTATAAACGCCAGGCCCATCAGGGAAAAACTCACGCAAAGTAGCATTGGCTACAGAGGCTCCATTTTTATACCACTGATAAATAGAAGATTGAGTAGCCAATAAAGACTCTCCAGGGCAATAAGCTTCTGTTCTACCTGTAATTTCTACAACAGGATTATTGTTAACTGTAACTTCAGTTGCGAGTGAGGTACCAGAACAACCACCAGCATTTGTAACTGCCACTGTATAAGCTCCACTAATTGTTGCCGTATAGTTTTGGCTTGTTGCACCATCAATAGGCTGTCCATTATTAAACCATTGGTATGAATCACCAACATTGGCGGTTAAAGGAATGGTTTCGCCTTGGCAAACTGTTGTTTGACCCGCTACAATAATGGCAGCAGGCTGAACATTCACTATTGCTTGAGCTGTTGAAACATTTCCTGCATTATCTGTAACTGTTAAGGTTACTTGGTTTTCTCCTATGTCTGCACAAGTGAAAACTGTTTGTGAAAGTACGATTGAATCGATACCACAAGCATCTGAAGAACCATTGTTCACTTGAGCCGCGGTGACTGTAACTGTTCCGTTAGGAGTCAAAGCTACCACCACATCTTGAGCAATTGCGTTTGGCGCAGTATCGTCATTCTGTGAACTGGTATTTCTATGGAAAAGAATTCGATTAGAACTAATTCCAGAAGTGGCAATATCAGGTACGTAGTCACCATCTAAATCCCCAATCACAATCCCTGAAACTTCTGCTTGCCAGCTAGAAGTGTAATCAATTCTTGTTGCAAAAGTGGGTGCACCTTCGCTAGAAGTTGTGTTTTTGTAAACTGAAAAAACATTTTGACCTAAAGACTTGGTCACGATATCCGGATAACCATCGCCATCCACATCGCCAACGCCAATTCGGTAATTGGCTGTAGGAGCGTCTAAATTCACTGTAGGTGCGAATTGGATATTGCCTACAGTTGAAATATTTCTCCAAATGGCCACATTAGTTGCACCTTGATAGTTACATGAGGTAAAATCTATTTTTCCATCCTTATCAAAATCAGCGATTTGCGCTCTGTAAGGATAAGTACCAGTGCCATCATTAGGATTAGAATCAGAAGCCCAGTATTCTGGTGCCTCAGAAGAAGGAGTCATGCTACCAACAGCAGTCGTGTTTCGGATTGACACTGCTCGGTTGGCAGGGCCTTGAGAGGCGATAAAGTCTGTTTTACCATCTCCATCAATATCCGCTACCTGGATACCAGTACAACGAGTACCGACATTACCCAGTGATTGTCTTGGTCCAAAACTGATATTTCCAACACCTGAACTCGTATTGAAGGCTACCCATACGATATTTCCATCTTCACCAACAATATCGATTTTACCGTCATTGTTAAAATCACCCGCAGCAATTTGATAACTACTCACTCTAGGAATGGCCAAAGAAGCAGCCATGCTCACGTTACCAAGTGTACTCGTATTTCTTGTTACTTGATAAGTAGACAGTAAATCTTTATATCCATCACCATCAAAATCAGCAGCATAAATACTTTGTCCTCCTGCATTACTGTTAAGTGCTGTAAAATTCAGTACACCAGGAGTTGAATTATTAATGGCGATTGTTAAACCACCACCATTGCCTGATGATACCACTTCTGGCTTACCATCAAGGTCCAAATCCTGAGATAGCATATTATATGCTCCATACACACCTGGTAAATCAAAAGACCTATTGTTATAGGTTTGATTATCCAAAGGAGTCGGACAAAAGATTCCATTAAAGGATACTTTAGAGTAAGCGGTTCGGTCACATTGGTTGGTTACTGAAATTGGCGCTGTAGAAGCACCAACTGGCACAATCACTTCGAGTGTACCAAAGGTGGCAGAAATCACCTCGGCTTTGGTAGAACCAAAATAGACTACGTTATTCTGAATATTGTTAGAATCAAAGTTAGCTCCGAAAATAGTTACCAAACTACCTATAAAGCCTGTATTAGGCTCGAAACTATTGATTACCGGTACGTTAGTACAGGTCTGAGCATTCGATTGTATACCTACAGAAAAGAATACAATGACCGTGAGTATTGTGGATAATAACTTTCTCATGATCCTGTAGTATAGGTGATTGCGATTTTCATCGTGGCGGCTTCAATTCCCGCAGGAACCGGAAACCTCAAATAGGCATGATCATCTGAGTTGCAAGAGGCGATGAACATATCGCCAAGTTTGGTTGAAAATAAAGGGATTTCAACATCCGCCTTATTTCCTGAAGCATCAGAAATTGCAAGCTTAAAACCCACTTTGGCATGAGCACCACCCTCGTTGAACGCGTTCATAAGAACAACGGGTTTAGCTACAGGATTGCACTTAACAACAGCATACATTACATCGAAATGGAATGCTGCTTCTTCTAAGGGAGTCCAATTCTGGATGAATTCTGGTTCTGTTTGAGCGAAAAGCCCAGACGGCAGAAACATAATTAAAGAGAGCATAATCAGTCTTTTCGTTTGCCTTTGGATTTGGCTGAAAAGAAAATTGCGCTTGGTTTTTAAACCTAGCTTCAGTAAGGTTATCATCATACAATATGTTTTGGTTGTCTTTGTGCCTGAAGCATAAAATTTATACTCCTAGACTCTATAAAGGTCAACAAAACTCAGATGATAACTTCCTACCCTATAGGGGTAGTTTTTACGTAAAAAAGTATTTGTACAGCAGATTATTGAATTTCAATAGATTATCGAGCGATACCGTCCGACACTCCTTTCATCTTTGACAGAAGTTCGATGCGGCTATTGATTCCTAGTTTTAAATAAAGATTTTTGACGTGAAATTTGACTGTATCTTTCGAAACAAAGAGCTTATTGGCAATATCAGCATTAGTCATTTGATCTTTCAAACAGCGCAAAACGTCAATTTCCCTTTCGGACAAAACCAAGGATTCTAAAAATGACTCAAACTGGCCTTCGCTTACGGTATTGCTGTGCATCATGGTCATTTCTATGGCCACCAAAATATCCTCGGGAGTAAAAGGCTTTACCAAATAAGCACCGGGTTTAGCTACTTTGGCTACCTGAACAGTATCGTAATCAGAATAAGAGGTCAAAAAGAAAAAGGGCTTCCCTAATTTGCTGCACTCCTTGCCCAAAATGATCCCATTATGAAGCCCAGCTAGGTTAACATCCAGTATGGCTAAATCAAATTGCTGTCTGGTAATTTGACACATCCCCTCTTCAAAATCATTGGCCATAGCCGAGCATTGGTGCCCCATATCAATCAGCATTTGCCTAAGCGTTTCCGAGATAATCAACTCGTCCTCCACAATCAAAATCTTCAAAACGGGCATATTCATTGGGTCAATCTAGTGCGAAGCGCTTACTTAAAAAAAAGTAAAAGCGGGAATTTTTGATCTTTGAAATTCAGTCCTATTTGTCAATATCATAATCATAAAAAAACCTTCTATATTTAGTTTTTGCTCATTCAATGAAACGCATCAGCTTTGTTATTTTAGGTTTGACCACATGCCTTTATGGCTTATTTGCCCAGAGCAACAGCCCCCTAAAACCAGTAACTGGTCCTGAGACTTTGCTCAATGAGTTAGCCGTTTCTTTGAATAAAGTTCCGCTGGATTCTCAAAAGATATTTTCACTTTACAGCGATGCGGCCCAAAGATTGGTAAATCGTGGAAATTATGTCGAAGCAGATTCTCTTTTCGAAATAGCCGTTCAACTCATTGATCATGAGCCCAATTCTTTAAAAATAATGGAAATGAAAATTGCGATGTCTTCCATGCTTAAGGATGTAGGCAAATTCAACCAAGCCCTAAAAACGCTTTTAGAAGTGTATGACTATTATACTTTGACAAAAAACAGCAATGGACAATTATGGGCATCGGCTTACCTAGTAGAGTTTTATAGATATACTTCGAACCCTGAACTATGCCGCAAATTCATTACTTCTGGCGAGGAAATAATCGCCTCTAATCCTGATATAGACTTATCCGCCAAGGCTTATCTGCTTTGCCGAAAAGCTTCATACTATAGAGAATTCATCGATATCAACGACAGTACCAAGCATCATCTTCAAATAGCTCTAAAAGCGGCAAATGAGGCCGATAACAAATATATTATGGCCCTAAACCAAAACGAATATGGCCGATTGATATCGCGTACAAATCCAGAAAATGCCGAAAATGTTCTCTACTATTTGACAGCGGCTCGGGACAATATGTTGGCGGATGAGAGGTTTCGGAATTATAGTACCGTACTCCAAAGTATTGCCCTTTATTATGTACGAAATGGAAACCCAGCATTGGCCCTTAAACCCACACTTGAAGCCATTGACCTAGGAGAAAAAAATGACTGGCGAGGAACCATGGACGATGCTTACCGACTGGCAGGTGAAGTTTATTTTGAACTAGGGCAGTTTAAACAGAGCGCAACTTATATGAACAAAGCGCTGGCTGCAAGTTATATTAGACTGAGAGAATCACATTCCATTGAAGTAAATGAACTTACGGCAAGCTTAGAAAAAAACATTGCCGAACAAAAACTCGCAGAGTTGAGGACCGCCACCCAAATTGCAGAAGAACGAGCACTGACCAATAGAAAAGCCTTAATTGCCACCGTGATTATATCTTTCCTGTCTATAATAATCGCCATCACCAGTGCTTTCCTCTATTTAAGATTCAAGAAAAAGAATGCATTGCTAAGGTCTCAGCAAGAGATCATTAAAAATACAAACTCCAAGCTTACCGATGCGATAGAACAGAAGAATGTACTTTATAAAGAATTAAACCATAGAGTTAAAAACAACCTTACCATTTTATCGGGCCTGATTTATTTGCAAGAAAGTGGGGAGACAAATGAGCAACAAATCAATCTTTATAAGACACTGAGAGAAAGGATTCAGTCAATGGCGATTGTACACCAAAATCTTTATGAGCACAATGAAGCCCTGAAAATTGATTTTCAAGCGTATCTACGACAGCTCATCCCCAATATTGCAGCGGCTTTCAGCAATGGTGTCAAAACATCAACAGAGATTGATTGCGATGATTTGATCATTGAAATGGAAGAGGCTATACCCTTGGCGATGATCATCAATGAAATCATTACCAACTCATTCAAGCATGCTTTTCGCCCAGGAATGGTAGGTAAAATACATTTGTGGTCCGAAACCACCAATGGAAAGAGATTTCTCCATTATCGAGACAATGGGCCTGGAATGTCAATAAACCATGAGTATACGAACGCCCAGTCATTAGGCATGAGATTGGTTAATCTGATGATTTTACAATTAAAAGCTTCACTCAAATACGAAGGTGACCAAGCAGGGGCTTATTTTCGAATTGAGCTAAGGTAAATATCGGAGCACGGAGTGCAGAGACTCCTAAAAAGCCTTGATAGAATCAATAATTGATGAGCTTCAGATCATTAGAAAGATAAAGTCAGACCGCCTGCCACTTGTCAGCCAATAACGACCTGCATTAAACCCCTGCCAAATACTCGTGCACAAACTTAATGGCCATAGCTCCTTCTCCAACGGCCGAGGCCACGCGGTTCATCGCCCCAGAGCGCACATCGCCAGCGGCAAAAATCCCAGGTGTACTGGTTTCCAGCAAAGAGGGTTCACGCTGTACTTTCCATAGTTTTTTATGTTCCTCTTTCTTGGCTAACAATGGCCCAGTTGTATAATGGAGTTAGAATGCTATTATGAACAAAAATAAACCCCTGATGATTTCTCAACAGGGGTTACTCTCACCTAAACACTGGAGTTAGGATGATTATTAATAACCATCAACTTCAGATTTCTTAATTAGATAATCACCTAATAGGTATAGCTGTGCTTACCTTTTAATGATTATTTTTTTGGTTTTGACACCTTGTTCCGTCCTCAAAGTGACGATGTAAACTCCCTCGCTATATCCACTCACATCTACAGCAACTTGTCTCTCTCTTACATTCGTTTTCAAGTATTTAGAATCACCTTTCAATGAAGTAATTGATAGTTCAGCTGGAAGCCCTTGGAGATCAGAAAGGTCAATGAATAATCTATCCGATGCAGGATTTGGGAAAACAATGATTTCGGTCTGATCAAACCATCCATTATCAATGCTCGTCACTATGGTTCCTGTTGCGGCAATTGATATTTTCTCTGGCCCAGTATTGGTGGTTATATTAATATCTCCACTATAGATTTTAGCTTCAATCGGAGTAAAATTCAACAGTAATACTTGGCTGCTTAAAGGAGCTATAGTTGTTGAACTTAGTATCCCCAGGAATCCTTCAGGATATATAATTTGAGAAATCACCAACTCATCTTCGCCATCATTTTTTAATGTAATGGTGATGTTACTGCTTGAGCCAATTTCAGTATCTGGGATTGAAAGATCACCTTCTGCGACAAAAATAGTCTCTACAATATTCGAAACCGAAATATTGAATTGCTGTTCAAAGCTCCCTCCTTCTCCGTCATCTGTTTTCAACCTTAGACTGAAAGATGATTTGTTTTCGAAGTTGAAAGAAGCCGTAGTCTTTAATACAGCACCTTCTACCCTGAAGTTGGCATTATCAGCATCCCCTACTCCCGCAATTAGCTCATAAGTATGAGTATCGCTCACGTCTTGGTCCGTTGAGATTAAGTTTCCAATCGTGGCACCAATACTCTCATTTTCAGCAATAACTAGGTTATCCAGCGTCAGAGAAGTCGGATTATCGTTGGCATCGGCCACTGAAATTGCGAATTGTTTTTCTAGAGAAAGGCCACCCGCATCCTCAGTTTTCAATCTGATCGAATAACTATTTCTATTCTCAAAATCGAAAACCTCATTTGCCACTAGGGCTCCATTCACAATTTTAAAACTAGCATTATCAACATCGCCATCACCAGCCACAAGTGAATAAATATGTGTATCATTCACATCTGGATCAATGCTAGCAATCGTAGAAATCACTTCCCCTACCGCTGAATTCTCAATAATTAAATTAGCCGATAAAGTAATATCCGTAGTAATCTCATTGACGTTGTTCACAGTAACATTAAGTACCTTCTCAAACACGCCTTCGAAGCCATCATTTGTCCGTACCCTAATGCTGTAGCTGGATTTCGATTCAAAATCAAATTCTTGAGCAGCTATTAGAACGTCACCTTCAATACTGAATGCGTTGTTATCCGTACTGCCATTACCTGATACTAGAGAGTAAGTAAATGAGGTATTGTTAGGATCAGGATCAATACTTGCCATTGTGATTAATGATGCACCAATACTTAAGTTTTCATCAAACCCATTAGAAGATGTTGAGATATCGGTAGGCGCATCATTCACATTTACAACTTCAATAGTGAATACATCAGTGGCAGCTGCTCCTGAAGGATCAGTTGCAGTTAATGTCACCTCTACTATTCCTACATCTCCATTTCCTGGTGTACCACTGAAGGTTCTTGTAGCAGGGTCAAAAGTCAGCCAAGCTGCCGCATAGCTTACTGAGTAGGTTAACACATCGCCATCCACATCCACAATATTTGAAGAAGGCAAAGTTCTACTAAACAGAGCATCCTCTTGAATTTGTAAATCATCAAATTCACTCTCTAACGTTGGAGCGTCATTAATTGGATTTACCTTGATTTTGAAGCTGGCGAAGTTGGACTTTCCATCCAATGAAGCAATGATCGTCATTTGATCTTCGCCATTAAAGTTAGAAGCCGAACTAATTTCAAGCCTATTTCCTTCTATCGTGCCTTCTATAAAGCCGCTACCTGTTGCAGAATAAATAAAGTTGGCTTCTAAACCATTGGTGCTTCTAAAGATATTGGATAGATCAATATTTGACGTCCCAAAATCTTCGTCCAAAATAAGTTCCGGTAAAGCTCCAGAAATTGTAATGTCCGAACTTACCGCTTCTGACAAAATATACAATTCTTGTGAAGTCGAGAATTCACCATCACTTACATTGACAGTAGTAAATTCTCCACCAAGCGCTCCCACAATTGGCGTAATGCTTAAGACATTAGCATTGACTGTGAGTTGTGCATTACTCGCTCCATTGACCGAATAAATTAAGTCCTTAGCATCAGTCTCAGGATCACTGAAATATTGAGCTAAATCCAATTTTATAGTAGGAAGTCCTTCAACGATAGTCTGTGACGGGAAATTTCTATCAACCACTGGGCTATCATTAATAGGCAAAACGTTGAGTTTAAATACCTCAATATCCGATATGGAAGTACTTGTTCCTAAAGCGTCATCTGCGGTTACTTCAATGTTCAATTCACCTGTAAAATTAGTGTTAGGCGCAACGAACAATGTATCACCAATTACTTCTAAAGTTGCGCCAGATGTACTAAGTAATTTTGCATTGAATCCAAATAATGATGACGGCTGATCTGAGTCAGTAGCATTCAATCGAATCTTAAATGCTGTATCCTCATTGATTTGCTGATCATTAATCGTACTCATTATAGGCCTGTCATTTACTGACACCACATTTAATCCGAACTCTTTAAACACAGTTTGATTTTCAGGAATGTCATCTACTTTAGCCTCAAGTTTCAATGTTACATTTCCGTAAAAATTAAACTTAGGTATTGCCCGAATGGCACCATTTACAATACTGACACTTACACTATCAGGATTCGATGAAGTAACTCTAATATCAACTTCCGAATCAGGATCATTGATATTAAAGACAATATCAATTGGAGTGTCTTCAAGTGTTTCAGCATTTTCTAAGTCTCCAATTACAGGCGCATCTGGTACATCTAAAACATTAATTTTAGCAACCGTTTTTAGTTTTTGAGCGTAATTTGGATGGATCAAAGAAAACTCTAATGAATCTAATACACCCTTCTCTGAAGTACCAGAATACAACACTCTCCATTGAGCTACTGAATCTGATTGTTGAATAATTTTAGGGGTTCCAATTTGGCCAAACATTGCGCCTTTACTTATTTCAAGGCTCGCCTTCTTCATATCAAAGGCTCCTATTCTGAGTGCATATAAATCTACTGAAACCGTATCGTTTTCGTAAGTTGAGTACTCACCTGATAATGCAACGATTCCATCTTCTGGCTCTGTTTCAAATGCCTCTGAGCCTCCCCTATTAGGATCCATATAAACTTGATATACACCAACCTGTCTTAAATTATTATCGCTTGTAACAGTGACTCGAACGGGATTCCAACCTCTCTCTCTACTTATAGGTTGAAAAACTTCTCCGGAAATATCACTAGCTATTGTGAAACCTCCACTAGTGAGATCCTTTAAGTCCTCCTTCTTAACAACTTCGTCCCTTAATCTAAAATACCGTCTAAATCGATTGGAATAATAATCCAAAATTACCGTGTATTCGGCATTGACTCTTTTATCGTAGACGGGGAGATCGAACTTCAAACCATCTTTCCTCTTTAAGTCTTGAGTAATCCGTTTGGAAAGGCTATGAGGTGAATCCAGTAAATTGAAGGTGAAATTGACCCTTGCTGGTACAGATGCTAATCCACTTGGTAAATCTACCGCTACGTATTCAAAAAACTCATTGTAAAGCCCTGGACTTAGATCTGTGTTGGCGATGTATTGCACAGAAGACCTGTTATAGCCCAACTGATAGATAATTTTTTGTGGAGTTCCTAATACCCCTGCAAAAGGTTCTTTAGTAAGTATAAACCTTAAGTATTGTTGATCTCTATCAGTACCGATTAAATCAAAGCTTCTCCTTGGAGTTTGATATGAAGAAGAAGCAGACGAATTACTAGCATATGCTATTGGTCGAGTATTGATTATACCATAACCACTTACATTGATGTTTAAAGGTTTTCCATTACTAATAACGCTCACCACACCTTTACTCGACCCTCTATTCAAAGGCTGAAAAGTGATTTCTACAAATTTAGAGCTCTGAGGTTGTACTACTAATTCTTTTTGGTCGACAGTATAATAGCTAGGAGTAAGAATATCCGAAATAATTAAATCATCTACTGATCCATAGTTCTTAATCTCTAAATAGGCGCTTTCTTTGCTGCCTACCTCGATATTACCGAAGTTGATGAAGTCATTCCGTGATTTATATCCCTTATAAACTGTAAAAAAGGTAAAAATTGGATTTGGTCTCCTTATAACTTTTATTATAAGATTTTTCCTAAAAGATCTTCCTGTCGCATCAGTAACCAAAATCGAAATCTCTTGGTCTCCAATAGAATATGTATAATTTGATAAATACCCACTCCTTAATTTATTGTCGAAAATCCGTAAGCTTCTCGAGAATTGATCTGATGATATTATCCTATAAGTATGTTTATCAAAAGCACTCAGATCTACCGTACTCAATTCACCTATTAAATTTCCAACTCTAGAGTTCGTAAATAATTCATTTTCACTAAGAATTATATCAGTTGGTGCAGCAGCTTTATCCGCAATAGTAATTACATGTCTTTGCTCGTCCTGATTCTCATTTCCAGTAAAATCTGTCACTCCCCCTTTTTTGAAATAAATATTGATTCTTCCTACCGCAGTCGCGGTGAAACGTAAATAATAACTATTACCATTTTGCTCAACACTATTGAGCTTAGCAAAATCGCTTGTGATATCGCTTGGTGAAAATCCTAGCACAGGTTCAGAGAAAACCAGCGTTACTCCAAAAGTCAATTGAGTGAAATAAGTACCGGAACTAAACAATACTCTTGGAGCTATTTCATCTGTGTCTGTAACCGTGATTTCGACATTTTGTATAACCTCATTCAATCCATCATTTGCCTTCACCTCAATCATGTAGACATTATCATTATTTGAATCCTTTGGAGTCTCGAAATCAGGAGCATTCTTAAAAGTTATTATACCAGCTGCGATATTGAATAATGCTTCATCATTGCCCGTGCCTAAGCTATAAGTGATTGGATTCGCATCAGTAGCTGTAATCGTATAAGCTGTGCCTGTTCCATTCTCTGCAAAGTTTACTGCTGTTGCTGAAGTAAAGACTGGATTGATTTCATCAACGTCAGTAATTGTGATAGTCACATTTTGTGTTGCAGTGTTCAATCCGTCATTTGCTCTTACTTGGATTGTGTAGCTGTTTTTCGTTTCAAAGTCAGGGGCTGTTTTGAAGGTTACTATTCCTGCTGCTATATTGAAAAAGGCTTCATCATTTCCAGTGCCTAAGCTATAGGTAATTGGATTAGCATCTGTTGCTGTAATGGTATAAGCTGTGCCTGTTCCATTCTCTGCAAAGTTTACTGATGTAGCCGAAGTGAAAACAGGAAGAATCTCATCTACATCTGTAATCGTAATCGTCACATTTTGTGATGCTGTGTTCAAACCGTCATTTGCTCTTACTTGGATTGTGTAGCTAGACCTAGTCTCAAAGTCAGGTACGCTCTTGAAAGTCACCACTCCTGCTGCGATATTGAATAATGCTTCATCGTTATCCGTGCCCAAGCTATAAGTCAATGCATTCGCATCCGTTGCTGTGA
>PCUU01000030.1:612-17721 GCA_002786855.1 Cytophagales bacterium CG12_big_fil_rev_8_21_14_0_65_40_12 | reverse complement strand
TAATGCAAATTTCATTACAAAGTCACCAACTATTTTTGGCCACATTACCGATTATGATGGATTCAAAATCGCGTATAAAGATTTTACTGGTAACGATTTTTAGTGTTGAAAAAATGAAATTAGGATATTTTTTCTTTTCAATATTCTGGATATCGTTCATGTTTTCTTGCGACTCTTCTAAGAATAAGAAATCCGGGTCAGAACAGGAAAGCTTATTTAGTGATCTTTACGGTCCTTATGGGAGAAATAAGATAGACTATCATATTGATGATAAAGGTTGGAATGTTGTTCTTCGGACTGATGAAGAAGAGGAACCCCGCTGGTGCTCACTTGCAGTGAGTACCATTTTAAGATGTACTTTGAGTGCATCTTTCTTAGCAAATGTTTTGTTGGCCAAGGGCTTTTTCACTACTCCTTTCTCAAAACCAAATCCATAATTATGGGAAGATGGTCACTAAAACCGCCAATATATTTTGGGCCTTGATAGGTCCTGAACGGCCTTCTCGCGCCAGTGGCACCTTCCATGATCAAGAAGTCCATATCGAAAATCTGAGGACTTAGGTTTTTAATAAAGGTTTTTGATTGGAGTTTCATTAAGCTTCCCGAAACCACAAACTGATCCAACATTCCCCATCGGTTTTCAAAGCTGTGGGTGCCGGTCACATACCTTAGGTCATACATTAGGTTGTAAAGGTCAGTGCTTTTTACATCCTCTTTGGCAGTTTCTACTGCCAAACCATCAACCATGCTTTCTTCTCCAGGTTCGTCATTAAAGTCTCCTGTAATTACAATCAAGGCATTGGGGTTAATGGCAAGTAATGAATCCGCTTTTTTTCTTACAAACTGTGCTGCAAACATGCGGCTGGGCTGGGTCTCAAACTCGCCACCAAACTTAGAGGGCCAGTGGTTCACAAAGAAATGCAGTGTGTCCTTATTCGGCAATTCTCCAATTGCATGGAGAATATCGCGTGTGCGCGATTTAGGTGCAAAAGGGAATTTAAGCCTATAAAACTCATAATTTAGTAGTTTGAATTTATCTGGCCGATAAATGGCGGCTACATCAATTCCCCTTGGATCATTAGAGTCTTGATGTATGATTTCGTAACCTATGGATTTTAGTTGGGTAAATTTGGTAAGGCCTTCAAGCACATAGCGGTTCTCGACCTCGCAGAACCCTATTAATGCTGGGGGTTCCCAACCGCCCATCGCGACAATGGTTTTGGCAAGGTTGTTCTGCTTTTTTTGATAGCGCGATTTCGTCCAGAAATGATCACCAGAAGGTAGAAATTGCTCGTCAATCGTAGTACTGTCGTTAAAATAATCGAAGAGATTTTCAACATTATAAAAAGCTAAACGGATGCTTTCTTGGCCGCGTACGGCACCGTCAAAAGACTCACTGGCCAAATAAATTTTCTGGGCAAAGCTCGATTGGCTTGTAAATAGACTGAAAACCAATGCTAGAATGCTAATAATTGATTGCCCATGGCTAAAAGAAGGTAGCTTAGTCATACCTTTGAAGATTAGAATAGAAAAATACTCAAAAGGAATATAAAAGCCTTATGGAAATTGGTAAAAATCATAGACTGAAAGTAGCCAGAGAGGTGGATTTCGGTATGTACTTAACAAATGGTACTGAAGATGTACTTATACCCAGAAAATACATTCCTGAGGGAACAGTCATTGGTGATGAGATTGCGGTTTTCGTATATGTAGATTCCCTCGGTCGACCTGTTGCTGTAACAGACAGGCCTTATGCCAAAGTAGATGATATTGCCAGTCTTGAAGTAAAGCAAGTCACCAAGGTGGGGGCTTTTATGGACATTGGCTTAGAGAAGGACTTGCTCGTTCCGTTTAACGAGCAAGCTTATACCATGGAAGTAGGGAAGAACTACGTGGTGAAGGTCTTACTGGATTTTAAGACCAACCGTATGATAGGCACTACCAAAATTGCACCGTTCTTGAATCCTAAGGTAGAAGAGTTGTCAGAAGGAGAGAAGGTTAGTTTGTTAATTTGGCAAAAAACTGAGCTTGGGTTTAAAGTGGTGGTGAATTCTGTATACCAAGGTTTGATTTTCCATAACGAAATCTTTGATCAAGTTCAGATCGGGGATGAACGCACAGGTTTTGTAAAAGCAATCAGAGAAGATGGCAAAGTAGATGTATCGCTTCAGAAGCAAGGTTACGAAGCGGTAAAGGACATGAGCCAAATCGTGCTCAATAAGATTAAGATGAATGGTGTTTTACTTCTTGGGGATAAAAGCAGCCCAGAAGAAATCAAGGAAGAGTTAGGTATGAGCAAGAAAAACTTCAAGAAAATCCTTGGGGGACTTTACAAGGCAGGACAAATAGAAATCTTTGATTTCGAGACCCGTATAAAAGCGGAAGGTTAGTCTGAGGAATGACTAACCTTCACCTAAACTACCTATAAAACTAAAACTAACATAGTTTGCACTAACTAACAATTGGCTCAGTAAACGTTTGCACAACTGCTAGCTGGATTTTACTAGCCTTTCGGTTAATCCATGGATGAATGTATGGAAATTTTGTGATATGTGAAATAATATTTTACAAAAATTATTTTCACCCACTTTTCCTATGGTTTAGAGGCTGAAATGGCGATTAACCCGCTGTTGCTATTTTATTCAATATCTACCTGATTGGCAATGCCCAGGGCGGTATAACGTATCGTCAGTTTGCGCGGGTTTTCGCTGGCATTGGCACATTCACCCGAAGGGTCCAAGTAATACCACCAATAAGTTTGGCTTCTTTCGTAAAGTTCTTCGCCTTCTGGCTTACCCAATACTTTAATGACAGATTTTTGATAGAGGCCTAAAAGATTCTCCTTGATTTTGATCACATCATTGATCATTTCAACGCGATCTCCATTACAACCTTGTCGGTCGGCAATCCATCTTTTCGAATCAAAATCACCGACATCGATTTTCTTAGTGCAGCCGAGTGTGAAGATAAGAGTAAGGAAAAGGAAACTGATTTTAATGTGCTTCATCTGAGCTGATTTGAGTTGCCAAAGTTACCTTCCGCACGCTCATCAACCAAATTTCGAATACGATAACAAACAGAATAAATGCACCGACTAAAATTGGGCTCATTGTGAAGACTTTCCAAAGTAAGATGGCTGGAATAAGTATGATCCTCAAAGACTCAATTACAAAGCCCCAAGTTTTACTCTCGAAAAGTCCACCAAAACTGATCACAGAAAGGATAATGACCGAAGCAAAGATTAATTTATCGGCAACATTGATATCATTCAGGTTGAACAGAAAAAGAGCGGTACCTACCAATAGCACAATGTATTGGATCAATACATAGAAATTAAGGCTGGAAACAGTCCTAGTATCGAATTTACTATAAGTGGTTTTATCTACTTCAAAAGGAGCCCTATACCCACCCATGTATTGTGGCAACCAGCCTGGTTTTTCAAAGATGTACCTTATTTTATCTGTGAACTTAGGAATAGTGCGAATATCACCCAACATATCGGAGTAATGAGCCACGTTTGCCCAAATTGGATTCCAACTGTTTAAATTTTTTGTGATGCCATAGATCGGTTTTTCCTCTTCTTCTTTAAAAGTGCCAAACATCTTGTCCCAAATGATAAAGGTGCCCGCATGGTTTTTATCGATGTACTTAGGGTTTCGGGCGTGATGCACCCTATGATGGGAAGGGGTGTTGAAAACGGCTTCGAACCAAACTGGTAGTTTATTGATGGATTCTGTGTGAATCCAGAACTGGTAAAGCAAGTTAAAGCCCGAAACAGAAACTAAAATAATCGGGTCTATGCCTACCAAAGCCATGGGCATGTAAAACAAAAAGGTCCAAATCGTTTGGGTAGAACTCTGCCTGAGCGCAACCGATAGATTGTATTCCTCACTTTGATGATGAACACTGTGTCCGCCCCAAAATAGATTTACCTGATGACTCATTCGATGCGCCCAATAGTAAAAAAAATCATAGGCAATAAATGCCACAATCCAGATCCAAACACTACTCTCTAGATTGAAAATGGCGAATTTCTGAAAAACAAAAGTATAAACACCAATACTCAAGACTTTGAGGAATGCACCTGTTACTTGAGAAGTTACCCCACAATTGATATTGGTTATTGCATCATTCAAGCGGTACGATTTTACTGCTTGAATTCTATGAACGATCAATTCTATTCCTATCAATAAGAAATAAACAGGAATTGCAATTACAGTTGGATCTAGTACCATGGCCTTGAATTAATCTTACTAAGATAAAGTCTTAGTTTTAAGATTCAATAGTAACAAAATGGCTAATTTTCCAAAGATGAAATTGACCAATTTAAAAACTACTAGCCGTGATCAACGGACTTGGGTTTGGGCTAGCCTTGTTTCGACAGCCTTGTTCATTTTTACGGCCTGTGTTCCCAGCGGAAAGGACGAGAATGGTTATGCGCAAAATTTGGTCTATTGCTCGGACAGAAATGGGTTCAATCTTTACCAAATCGATGAATTAGGACAATGGGAGAAGCAATTAACCTTTGAGGAAGGTCAGGAATGGCACCCTAAATGGAATGAAGGGCTTCAAGCCATAGTTTATTACGCACAAAATGAGGACGAAGAAGTTAAATTGAAGGTATTGAACCAAAGCGATAAGGACAGTCTGGCCTTGATCGGTTTGAAAGACGTACAACTTTTTCCTAATGCCAGATCAATTCTTTTCACAGTGAAAGAAGAAACGGGTAAGGGAATTTGGATGAGTAATCTAACAGAAGGTGAAATGAAAGAACTTGTTTCGAGCGATTTCAATAACGAATTCGCCTCCATTTCGCACGATGGAAAAAGTATTGTTTTTACTTCCGATCGCACTGGCAGAATAGAACTGTTTAAACTGGATGTAGCAACACTCGCCTTGACCCAACTTACCGACAATCACTCGATAGAAAAATACACAAGTTGGTCACCCGATGGGCAGCGCATTGTTTTTAACATGCGAGACACAACGGAGGGCGCCAATGAGGATTTGTATATCATCAATACAAATGGCACCGGCCTTGAACAATTGACCAATACGCCCTATGCTGAACATGAAATGGCATGGTCTTTAGATGGCAAGAAGATTGCCTTTCACGCCACTAGCATCGCAGATGGAGATCAAATTTATAGCATTACGTTGGCAGATGGTCATTTTGTGAAAATCACCTCTGGGAATTTTTATCATGGCGAACCAACTTGGGTCAAAGTTAAACCCTAACTTTTGGGGCGAAAGGCTTTAATAACAGCCTCATTTGTTTCAAGCCTTGGTCCATCGATCAAATCAATGCAATAAGGAATCGCAGGAAATACGGCATCCAAACATTCACGGATCGACTTGGGCTTTCCAGGTAAATTCAGGATCAAAGATCTACCTCTTATACCGGCAGTTTGGCGCGAGAGAATGGCCGTTGGAACAAATTTTAGACTTTCTTGCCGCATCAATTCCCCAAAACCTGGCAGCATTTTAGAACATACCGCTTCAGTAGCTTCTGGCGTTACATCACGCAAAGCGGGGCCCGTTCCACCTGTGGTAACAATCAAACAGCACTTCTCTTTATCTGCCATTTGTTTGAGCGTACTTTCAATCAAATGTTGTTCATCAGGGATTACATGGTAAACAGGAGTCCATTCCCCAATAAGGTATTCTGTGAGCGCATTGATAATGGCAGGGCCCGAAATGTCCTGATATTCGCCTTTGCTGGCCCTGTCCGAAACGGTGATAATGCCAATTTTAACTTCCATCGTTTTTGATTCTGTTTGCAAGAAAGTGAGCTTCCGAGACTAATGCAATGCTTTATTCCGAAGTATTAATTCTACCTTTGCAATCAAAAAAAATAAAGCTGTGAGTACATTTTCCGATTTAGGCATTTCAAACGACTTGGTAAAAGGGTTAACTGAAATGAATATTGTTGAACCTTCTGAAATTCAACAATTAGCAATTCCCTTACTTTTAACCTCCACCAATGATTTTATAGGACAAGCCCAAACGGGTACAGGAAAAACAGCCGCTTTTGGCCTTCCTTTGTTACAGAAAATACAGCCTCAAAAGCAAGAAATTCAAGGTTTAATTTTGGCACCAACCAGAGAACTGTGCCAGCAAATTGCTAAGCAGTTGTTCAAATTCACGAAGTTTACGGATAAAATCTTTATCGAGGCCGTATATGGTGGAGCTGATATGACTTTGCAAATTCAAAGGTTGCAAAGACCAACTCATATTGTGGTGGCGACTCCTGGCAGATTGATGGACTTAATCAAAAAGGAGGTCATCGATATTTCACAGGTAAAATCCGTTGTGCTGGACGAGGCGGATGAAATGCTCAGCATGGGCTTTAAAGAAGACTTGCACGGCATTTTGGATTATATTCCTACGGAAAGAACCACATGGCTTTTCTCTGCCACCATGCCAGAAGGCATTAAAGAGATCATAAAGAAGTTTTTGAAGCCTAATCCTGATCGTATTGAGGTGGGCAGAAGTGCAGGTGTGAATGCCAATATTACCCATGAGTTTGTGATATGCAATTCAAAGGATAAGGTGCAAGAGATGCTGCATTTCCTTTCTTACCACAAGAATGAGCGCGGTATGATTTTTTGCCAGACGAAACAGGCTGCCAGAGTACTTACCAAACAGTTGCAGGCCAAAAACATAAGTGTGGATGTAATCGAAGGCGATATGGGCCAACGCGATCGCGACAAAGTGATGCGCATGTTCAAAACTGAAAAAACAGAAATTCTTGTGGCTACTGATATTGCCGCCCGAGGAATTGATGTAAAGGGATTGAGTTTTGTGCTTCATTATCAACTGCCACAACAAATTGAATATTATACCCACCGAAGTGGTAGAACGGGAAGGGCAGGGGAAAAAGGGATCTCGATCGCCTTTATTTCAGAAAAAGATCGCCCTAAGCTTTTAGATATAGAAAAGGAATTGAAAATTAGGATCAAGCCTTTGAGTTAATCTCAAATCAATGTTGCATTAAAGCAGGCACTATACCGAAATCTTGCTTTTTGCTTTTGATCTCATTTTCCATTACATCATAATAATTGTTTTCAAACTGGATGGTTGTAATGCTGGTTTCCTTGCTGTGCAATTCATTCGCAATGCCTTGGTAAATGTAGGTGGCGATTTGGTCATGGCTCAATTGAAAGCTGTTAAAATAGCCACCGCTAAAAAGACAGACCCTAATGGTATTGATCTTTTTGAGGTTTAAACCATTCGGACTTTTTGGGCCAGTAAACCCCTTATTATAAGTCATTACGGCCTTAATAATGTTTTC
The DNA here is from genome assembly GCA_002786855.1 of Cytophagales bacterium CG12_big_fil_rev_8_21_14_0_65_40_12. Classification (GTDB taxonomy): domain Bacteria; phylum Bacteroidota; class Bacteroidia; order Cytophagales; family Cyclobacteriaceae; genus Roseivirga. The sequence goes on along the minus strand of PCUU01000030.1, from coordinate 10,427 downwards.
AGAAGTGGCTTTTATGGCATTTAGAAAATCATTGGTAGTGCTGTACAAATCGGCCAGCGGAGGTACCACGTAAATCATAGCATAGTTGGCATTGATCTGATAGGGTCTTAAATCATCTTTGAAAACGTCTATAAACACAGTACCATCATAATCTATGCAAGGCGTATGCTCAGATGGTTTACTGATCAGCGAAAATTGTACAGGGCTTTCGTACTCAAAACTATCCAAGGTATGCACGTCATTTTCTGCCGACAGCCGATGGATTAAGTTGTGGATTTTCTGGTAAGGGTGCTTGCCCACAAAATTTTGCTGCACACTCAAAATGCCGTAAAAAGCACCAGTCATACCTTCTTGCCCCATTTCGAAAAGCGATCCGGAATAAGAGGTACCAGCATTGACAGATCCCATGACGGTACTTTGATCTGAAGGTTCGGCTTCAAAAAAGATATCGCAAAACTGCGAAACGCGAGGGTTGATAAGTTCAGCGCTTACCTGAGTGCCTGGAAACTTATTGATAATCATTGGGAGCAAGTATTAGTAAGGTTGATAATTATGCTTTACAAACTACGAAAAAATGTTCTAAAATCAGTCGATTTATAGATTCATTCGACAAGAAATAGGTTGTTAAAACATCACTTGGTTGATCAGACTTGCGGTAAATACGCTCAGCAAAAACCAACCAATAAAGCCTTGCAATATACAAACATACCGTGCCAACCCAGAAGTGGGTATGGATCCAAAACCCAGTGTAACAAAGGAATTTAAACTCAAGGTAATGGCATTGATAAGGCTCACAGAAAAGCCAAGGCCTAATTTTAAAAATGGTTTAAAATAGCCGTGCTGGTTTTTTTCTATAAAAATCTTGTAATCGCTAATCAACTGACCTTTGCTTTTGGTGTCCCATTCACTAGGGAAGAAGAAGTAGAAAATGGCAAATATGAAAAGCACGAAAATGGAAATCCTAATGGCCTGAGATGGATTGGTGCCATAGTCGGTATAGGCTTTCAAAAGTTGGTTCAGTCGCCATTGAATCCAGTTTTCAAGTCCACCATAGCCGACATATTTATATTTTAAATGCCGAAGTTGGACATCCTTCATTTCAACGTAAGTATGGTTGGCATCTGCGATTTGGCCGTTCTCCTTAAAGACTTTATACAATCTATAATAACTCGAAATCAATCGCTGGTAAAGAATTTCGTCTTCAAATTCTTCCTCTGTCAACCCACGAAAAGCTTTTATGGCAAAATTGGAGGTTTGCCGAAAAAGTCGATTGATCTGTTCATCGGGTAGCTCATAGCCTTGATTAGGATCCGTGAACATTTCTGCTGGTATGGTAGCAGCCGCCAACCTGAAACCTTCAAACTGAGACCAACTGAGATCGTTATTTTTTCCTTCGAGAATAAGCTCTGAAAGCACGAGATTCCCTAAAGTCTTGTTTTCGACAAAGTCCAATCTTACGCTAATCGTTGAGGCCAAGTATAAATGGGATTGAAAAAGATTGCCAGCAATACTCATTCCTTCACAAGCGCCAGCACTGGTTAAATAAACAAACTGCTCGTCACCTTTAGAAAAGAACTCGTTGTCTTCTAACGAAAACTGATTGAGCTGACCAAAAATATTGAATACGACTTGTGTTTTGTAAACCACCGAATCGGGCGAAATCTCTTCTAAGTAAAAGGGAAGTGCCGAGTCTATCGGTTCGAACGTATTGCCGCTGGCTAAAAAGTCGGTAAAAGTGCCTTCGAAATGGGGGCCAATGTGTGCACCTTCCTTGAATCGCGAATCGTAGATGTAGAATTCTTCATGAATCCTACTTCGGTACATATTGTAATAGCCATTGAATTCACTTCTGTAAATGTATTGACTCTGATAACTTGATTCGATGTCTGAGAACTCGTTGAATTCGGAATCCTCAATTCGAAAGGCATAATTGACATAAACGGAATCCATAAAAACTGTGTCCGCCTTGATGGAATGGAAGTTAAGCCTTTCGAAATGACCAACTTTGAACTCAAGCCAACCCAAGTTGAGGAAAGCAAATGAGATGTTTTTTGCGGTAATGTCATCCAGATAAACCACCTCCACCGAAGTTTTTATGCCCAGAGAATCGAAAGGAATATCGATTTTTATCTTCTCTTTAAGTGCCTGATAAAAGAGTTCGGGATTCTTTAGATTCTTCGTAGTAGTAAAGTCATCTTGAAGGTACAAGCCTTTGAATTGAAGAACGCCCTCTTCGGATTGAATGATCTGGCGGTAAATTTCTGAGAGCATAACCCTTTTGGGTGCTTGAAAAGCCTTGGATTCAGAAAAGAAGAGTAAGGAGAAAATAAAGAAAAATAGAACGGATGGGCTAGGCTCTAATCGAATTGATCGCATGGTTTTGGTTGATTGGTACTTCCAATATCCAAACAAACTATTTATGCTCATTTAATTTGACGGATTTTATTTTTTAGATTGAGTCAAATAACCGTTTTTGTTTTACCTATTGTATTTTTAGCATGACCAGAGCACCAAAAACACAGCCTTCTATTGTAGCCAAGTTAATCGCCTTTCTATTTTTAGCTTTCATGTTGAATGGTTGCTCGGCTACCAAAGTTTACGAGGTAGGCCAGATAAAAACTCCAATGGGTGAAATTCTGATTTGGATGTATGATGATACGCCAAAACACAAAGCAGCCTTTATTGAATTGGCAGAGACTGGATATTACGATGACTTTACGTTCAATCGGGTCATCGATAATTTTGTAGCGCAAGGCGGATGCCCAGATACGCCAGAAGGTTTTGCCTATTCTGTTCATTTACTCGAGCCGGAATTTGAAGCGGGGCATAAGCATGTATATGGCGCATTTGGTGCTGGAAGAGATAATAACCCAGGCAAACTTTCCGCTGCTTGTCAATTTTATATTGTTCAAAATAAGAATGGATTGCCGCGATTAGATGGCGATTACATGATTTACGGACAGGTGATTCAGGGAATGGACATTGTGGACAAAATGGTAAAAGTTGAAAAGGATTCAATCAATCAACCGCTTGATCGCATCACAATGGATGTCAACGTGATTGAAATGACCAAAAAACAGATTGAGGCCTTAGGGTTTACGATTCCCAATAAGGCGGGCAGTATGAATTAAGCCAAAGATTGGTCCAATAAGCAAAGTCATCATTAACCATTTTGCTTCGATAATGGTGGATAAGTAACCCAATAGTTGAATACTCGGGATAGTGATTAGAAAACCAATGCTCACGGCAATAGTCAAGGCCGTCCCTGTAGATGCTTTGGGTGCTGTTTGCGCATTCAGTGATGAGAATTGCGCTGAATCACCGATGACGGCAAAGCCCCAAAAAACCAGAATCCCCAAAAAGATGAAAGGAGGCAAAATAAAGAAAAGTGGAGAAAGTAAGCATAACATTCCTGAAGCTGCTAAAAAGGCAAAGGCTACTTTGGCACTTCCTTTAGAAACTGAAAAATAACCTCCCAACACACATCCGATTGCACCAGCTCCCATGACGATAAACGTCCAAAAACTTGGGTTGAATTGAGTGCCTTGCGTTTCGTTATAGTACGCAATAATCAATGGCAAAAAAGCCCAAAATGTGTATAATTCCCACATATGGCCAAAATAGCCAAAGGCAGCGGACCTGAAATCCTTGGTTTTAAATACTTCGAATACCTTTTTAGGGTCGAATTTGCTTGGCTTATTGCGGTGAGGGCCTTCGCCTACAAAAAGGAGCATTGAAAGCCCCCCAAATAGCGCCATAATAGAAGTGGCAATAAGCACGAATTCCCAAGAAAAGGAAGTGCCAAGGTAGTTCAGTAAATGAGGAAAGGCCGAGCCCAGCACCAAGGCACCAACCAAATAACCAAGTGCTTTGCCCAGTTTTCCATCGAACCAATCGGCTGCGATCTTCATCCCTACGGGATAAATTCCTGCAATAAAAATTCCTGTGAAGAACCTAAAGAGCAAGAGCAATAAATAGGAGCTAGGCAAAAAAACAACAGCGGCATTCAGCGATGCACCAAGAACAGCACAAACAAAGAATACGAAAGAAGGCCTAAACCTATCGGCTATCGACAAAATGGCAAAAAGGAAAGTGCCGAAAATAAAACCTAACTGTACCGCTGAGGTGATAGAAGCCAGTGCATCAGCGGGCAATTGCCAATCCAGCTGCAACTCTTTAATGATAGCATTCCCCGCAAACCAAAGTGATGTACCTGCGAACTGCGCAAATACAATGACTGGGAGAATTCGCTTGGGAATAGCCTTGCTGAACATTGATTTAATGCTGCTAGTGAAGATGAACGTCCAAAATTCGAATTGACAACATTACATCTTCTCTATGATTTTTTCGATCAGTTCACTGGTGGAGGTGTAGCTTTGATCGTTTTGTTTGGCAACATCAATTGCCTCTTTGGCCTTTTTCAGCGCATCTGTGTATTGGCCGGAAAGGTAAAGCAATGCTGCGTGGGTGTCTAGGTTATTATAATTGGAATCTAGTTTTATCGATTGCTCAATGTATTTAATGGCCTTTGCCATTTCTTGGTCACTTGTGGGGTTAATTGGCCCCTTGTCAATGTTCGTGGTATAGTAATCCCAAGCGAATGAATTGAGCCCAGCCGAGTCTTGCCAAATGAATTCTTCTCCAAAGTAGTCCACAAACATCCATGACCGAAGCTCATAGCTTGTATACATGGTAACTAAATTTCCTGCTGGATTGAAGAATAAGGTTAAAGGCGCGGTGCTAACACTGAAAAATGAGTCAAATGAACTGTTTAATTCTCTATCCAAGTAAAGGTTGGTGACATTGCTCCAGCGTTCGTTGTGGTAATTCGCTGCTTTCACGTCTGGCCAGTCTTCTGCTGAATCCACATTGATGGAGATTACTTTTACCTTTCCCGATTTTGCTGCGTTTCCCAGCGATTCGAGGACATCCATGCAAGGAAAGCACCATTCTCCGCTCCAAGTAACCACGAAAGTACCCAATGTTTTTTCAGATGAAAAAGTGGTCAATTCTGCAAGATTAACGACTTCGTCATTATCAACTTTCCGTAAAAAGGTATTGATTTGAGCTTCTGCCCAGGTACTAAAAATGATCGTTATTGCGAATAAGATTGAAAGCCGTTTCATATCTGGGTTGGTTAGTCGTATTTAAAATTAAGTTAAAATAATGAGTGGACAGAAAATGCTAAGCAGATTATTCATGACCAACGTCACACCGACTGAGCATCAATAAGTCCAGCTCTTCTCAGCAGGGCTTTGACATCAGGCGCTTGACCTCGGAATTTTTTATAAAGCACCATCGGATGTTCCGAACCTCCAGCGCTCAGCACGTACTTCTTAAATTTATCAGCAATTTCTTTATTGAAAATACCATGCTCCTTAAAGTATTCGAATGCATCAGCATCTAATACTTCTGCCCATTTATAGCTATAGTATCCTGCCGAATAACCTCCTTGAAAAATATGTGAGAAGGAGCAGCTCATGTTGGTGCCTTCTATAAAAGGAAGTACCTCTGTTTTACCCAGAACATTACGTTCGAAAGCTGAAACATCGGTTATTTTGGAATTGTCCTGACCATGCCAAGCCATGTCTAATTTTCCAAAACCCAATTGACGCATGGTTTGATAGCCTTCTAAGAAGTTGGCGCTTTCTTTAATTTTTTGAATAAGCAGTTCAGGAATTGTTTCGCCCGTTTCGTAATGCTTCGCGAAAAGATCTAAGCACTCCTTTTCATAGCACCAGTTTTCAAAGATCTGAGAAGGCAGTTCTACAAAATCCCAATAAACGCTTGGTCCTGAAAGGCTTTCGTACTGAACATTGGACAACATTCCGTGAAGGGCATGCCCGAACTCGTGGAAAAGAGTGGTCACCTCGTTAAAGGTGAGGAGCGATGGCTTGCTTTTGCCCGGTTTTGTAAAATTGCATACAATCGAAACCAAAGGTCGGTGGTTGCCTTGCTCATCCTTTGACTGACCCGCGAATTGGGTCATCCAAGCACCTGCACGTTTACCCGCTCTTGGGAAAAAATCTGCATAGAAAATGGCGGTATGCTCGCCCTGCTCATTCGTAACCTCATAAGCGGTTACATCAGGATGATAAACCTCGATAGCTTGATTTCTTTTGAATTGAAGCCCATAAAGTTTTTGAGCCGTTAGGAATACGCCATCGATTACGTTTTCTAGCTTGAAATATGGCTTGAGCATTTCATCATCAATACTGAATTTTTCCTTCTTCAGTTTTTCAGAATAGTACCCAAAGTCCCAGCGGTTCAATTGATCGATGGCATCCAATTTTTTGGCAAAAGCTTCTACTTCTTTGATGTCTTCCTTTGCCGCATTCAATCCGAATTTTTCGATTTCGTTCAAAAAATCCATTACTTTTTCTGGCGACTCGGCCATCCGTTCTTCCAGCACAAAATGGGCATGTGTGGCGTAGCCTAAAAGCTGAGCCCTTTGGTTTTTCAGATTCACGATTTCTTTAATGATCTCTTGGTTGTCGAGCTCATCGCCTTTTGATGATTTTGAACCGAAAGCAATGCTAAGCTCTTTTCTGAGTTTTCGGTTGGAAGCATAGGTCATAAAAGGAACATAGCTGGGATAATCCAGTGTGATCACCCATTTCCCGTCTTCACCTTTATCAATGGCATCCTGTGCGGCTTGTTCTATGGCGAATTCTGGTAAGCCATCAAGGTCTTGTTGGTCTGTGATTACTAGTTTGTACTTATTCGTTTCGGCCAAAACGTGTTCCCCAAATTCTAGCGATAAATTGGCTAGTTTGACATCTATAGCACGCAATTGAGTTTTTTGAGCCTCATTTAGCAGGGCTCCATTTCTAACAAAGCCCTTGTAAGTCTTATCGAGCAGGGTAGTTTGCTCGCCATTAAGTAGGTTTCTATCAGTTTCTTCAAATACGGTTTTCACTTTTTGGAATAAAACTTCATCTAGCAGAATGTCATTTGAAAACTCTGTCAATAAAGGCGAAATAATTTTCGCAATGGCCTGCATTTCGTCATTCGTCTCAGCAGAATTTAAGTTGAAAAAAATAGAAGAAGCCCTGTCAAGAGCTTTGCCAGATTTCTCTAAAGCCTCAACAGTATTTGCGAAGGTTGGTGCATCGCTCGATGTATTGATTTCAGCTATTTCTGACTTTGCTCTGGAAATCAACTCCTTAATAGCTGGCTCAAAATGTTCGTTTTTAATTTGGCTAAATGCTGGGGTATTGAAAGGGGTTTGTACTGTATCGATCAACGGATTCATAGCTTCGAAGGTATTTAAATAATGATGCAATAATAAACAACTCTGTGTAGAAGGAGTTCATTCAACCTCAAATAGATTTTGGACGTGCCTAAGCCATAAAGCAGTGTTTTTAACCTAAAAATTTAAGTGTTGTGAGTGAATGTTCAATTCTGGGGATCGTAATACAAAAACTCGAATTGTTTTTAAAAAAAATTAGGGTAGCCTGTGGTTTGAGAGTATTAGAGCTAATTAATCATGGAAGACTTCGCATGAAAAAAAATGTTGTTCGCAGCGATCTGAAGTCAATCTCCTTACGTAATTACCCAGACTCAAATAGAAATTTAGAATTCAATGAGATTTTTAATCTCCCTTTCACTCTTATTGTTGCCCTTTTTTCATTCCATCGCGCAAGGCGTGTTCGTTTCAGCCAACTCAGGCAACTGGAATACAAGTAGTACATGGACATTGGTAAGTGGAAGCGATGCGAATGGTAGACCAGATGCGGATGATGATGTAACCATACAAAGCGGTCATAATATCACGGTTTCGAGAGCGGAGGCTTGCAATAATTTTACCTTTAATAATGGTTCTATTAGCTATTCTGGAAATAGAACAATCTCTGTGGGAGGCAATGTGGTAGTGAGCGCTACTTCAACGATCAATGGTTTTTCCAATACCCAAGTTTTTCAAGTTGCAGGTTCACTGACTGTCAATGCGGGAGTTACATTGAATGTAGCGGCCAATAAGTTTGATATTGCCGGAGCAACAACCGTGAACGGTACTTTGGCAATTTCGGGCTATGGCGCCAAGCCGAGAGACTTTGGAAACTTGACGATTAACGTGGGCGGCACCATGACCGTGGTTGGCCAAGACCTTTATACCTTCAATGGGAATGTCACCAATAATGGCACCTTTACCGCCAATGACCAGACAGAATTCCGATTTACAAGTGCAAGTGGTTCAATTGGAGGAGCCAATCCGATGAGTATGTATAAGGTGGTTTTTAATGCGCCTGCTAATTACACCAATAATGGCAATTTGACTGTTCGCAATAATATGTCGGGGACAGGAAGTTTCACGAATGGGGCGGGAGGCTTTTTAGAATTGCAAAATACCGGGCCATTTACAGTCTCTACATTTGATGCCTCGGCAGTAGGCAATACCATAACTTATACTGGATTTGGAAATCCCACTTCGTTTTCAGGAAACTATTATAATCTTATCCTTAATAAATCTTCAGGGGCACTGAGTTTTGGCGCAAGCCTTTCTGTCCTCAACGACCTTACCATCCAAAACGGTATTTTACAAGTCAATGCTGTAACACTTACTGTTGGGAATAATGTCAATGTCAATGGTGGTGAGTTAACTCCTGACAACGCTTCTGCGATTGTGAATATTGGTGGAAATCTCAATATCAGCGCAGGTGAATACGATCATAACAACGGTGATGTCAATATCACAGGTGCACTATCTGTTACAGGAGGCAATTTCTTTTTGAATGGAGTGTCGTCTACGATTGACGCTGGATCAGTATCACTTCAAAATGTCGCATTAACCCTTTCTCAAGGTTCGCTTAGCTCGGCAAGTAGCTTTAATCTAGAAACAGGCGCTGCTCTAACAGCCAATGGCGCAGCACTTGGTGCTTCAGGCAACTTCAATATGAATGGTGGAACTGCAAATTTTACCGGAGGATCATTGACGGCTGGCGCGGTGAACATCGCGTCTGGTCTTGAAATATTTATTAATGCAGTTAACATGAGTGTTTCAGGCCAAGTCACCTTGGAGGGTACCATGACATTCAATAGTACTTCTGGGACAAAATCAGTAGGTTCAATTTTAGTAAACAATACTGGCAATTGGAATGTAACCCAACCACTGAATATTACGGTTTCGGGTAACATAACGAATAATGGCACATTTACAGGTGACCCAGGATACGGCACGAGTTTATATACACTTACAAATTCGTCAGGAACCATTGGCGGAACTAATAGTTTGTCCATTCGAGATATTCTTATCAATGCTCCTGCTAGCTATACCAACAATGGCAACTTGATTGTGGCCAGCACATTGACAGGATCAGGAACTTTCACCAATGGAGCAACCGGCACATTTACATACTCGGGCAATAACAGCGGTGGATCAAATTTTACGATTACAAATTTTAATGCATCCGCAGTGGGGAATACAGTAATTTATGCTGGAACAACCCACAGTCAACGTTGGAGAGCGACCAGTTCAGCCAACAATGATTACTATAATGTAACAGTGAACATGGGTACTGGAGACTATCAAAGATTGCAGTTGTTCAATAATGTCAGGGTGAATGGTACGCTTAATATTTTGGAAGGAGACCCTCTTTTGAATGGGTTCAATTTAGAACTCGCCACCACCGCCAATGTTACAGGTTCAGATGCTACAGATTATATAAGAATCAATGGTTCTGGAATAGTGAGGCAATACTATTCCACCACTGGAGGTTCTGTTTTTATACCCATTGGCGATAATACTAATTATTCACCTATTCATGATTTCACCTTGATCTCTGGCACGCTTGGAGCAGATCCCTATGTAGATTTCG
>PCUU01000030.1:0-530 GCA_002786855.1 Cytophagales bacterium CG12_big_fil_rev_8_21_14_0_65_40_12 | reverse complement strand
TCCGGCGGGAGGAGCACAGGTCATATTTTCGCCGACCATAGGGCTCGTGGGGAGCCATACTATTCAGTTAGTGGCGAGTGATGGTGTTGAGACTGCGTCCCAAACTTGGACTGTCAATGTTAACTTCTTTAGCAATGCGTGTAACGATCTTGCTGCTGGGCAAATCTGCACTCTTGTTGGCAAAGCGGGATTGGGCGATGGCGGCAACCCACAAAGCAGCTCGGATCGTGTAGTTTTCCAGGCAACTCAGGTCGCTCGTGATGGTTCAACAGGATACTTTTTTTCAGACGCTGTGAATGATTTGATTTGGTATTACAACATTTCTGGAGCAGCAGTCACTAGGCTTGGAATTTCTATTCCTCCAGCGGCAGCTAAGATTGTTGTGGGCACTGGTGCAGACGGCGCAGGTAGCGACGGGCAGACGAACACGAACTTCAAAATAGCTCAACCGCAGGCAATTGTGTGGGACGCTGCAAACTCTCGCCTGTTTCTGGCAGACTATCTCAACAATCGTGTCGTCATGTTTGACT
>PCUU01000096.1 GCA_002786855.1 Cytophagales bacterium CG12_big_fil_rev_8_21_14_0_65_40_12 | reverse complement strand
CAATGAAATATTGAAAAGGTTTTCTTAGGGTCGGGGGTTCGCTCCGAAGCATCGGAGCCTCAGCGCCCACAGCAAGGCAGTCAGATTTGGCTGCCTTTTTTTATGCCCATGCATTACGTTTTCAGCCACTAGTTCGCATTTGCAAGGCGAACTAATCTCTCTGAACTAAAAAAGATGCACTTTAAGTACATCTTAAGATGGTACTCACTGCAAGTGAGCACCAGTTACCGTAGTGGCCAAATGAGCGCCAGGGGGGACAAGTGAGCGCCAGGGGGTTTGCCGATGTCTTCTTTTGTCCGCTCCGTCAGGTTCGGACTGGACAGGTAGAACTTTGCTTTCTTGATCTCCTCTGGGCTTGGCAGCTTGCGCTTGTCGGTTTCTTTGGTCTGGTTTTCTATTTCTTCCAGCCTGTAATTTTCCAGTTCATCGGTGAGCTTGTCCAGTGCGGATGCGATCACGCTTGTTCCCACTTCCAGTTTCTCGGCCGTTGTCCTGATCAGTTTTTCCACTTGGCCGTGGTTGTAAAGATCTAGGCTATGTCTTAGGCTCAGATGTTCTACCGTTACTTTTAAAGTGGTGCGCATCCTGTCCAGTCCGTCTAATCTGATGCCTCCGAGCACGGCTATTTCTAAAGGTGCATGTTTGTAGATCGGGTGCTGGTTGTTGGTGGTGTCGAGTGGAGAAGATTTCATGAAAATATTTCTTTGCTGCATATCTGTAGTACAATGCTACAAAAAAGCACTTTCAATTACAATCAATATGTCGCACAACATTTCATTTATGTCGTACTCTCTTGGTTATTCTATTGCCTATTTGCTACTTTTAGCATCACAAAACGTATTTAAGCTACATTATGGACTCTCTGGGGGATAGGATCAAAGGCAAAAGAAAGGAACTCAATATGTCGCAGTCTGAACTGGCCGACCGTGTGGGGATTTCTTATGCTCAGATAGGAAGATATGAGACCAAAGGTGCGCAGCCTCCTGCAAAGACCTTGACCGACATTGCAGATGCTTTGGGGGTTTCTCCTGATTTCCTGATCTATGGCTCAGCCGAACAAAAGGCCAACATAAAGCTTTCAGATCCTGAGCTGATCAACCAGTTCAAGGCCATCGAAGGGATGGACGAGGAAGACCGCAACGTGGTCAAAAAACTCATCGATGCTTTCATCACCAAAAAGCAAATACAAAAACTGGCGCATTAAAAAACAAAGTATGATAAAATTCCAAAAGAAATATTAAATGTCAGAAATAGAAATTGACACACCAAAACCCAATATTTATGTAATTCGCAGGAATAAACTGGTATCCATTGGGCAATTCTTAATTACGGCTCTAATTGGGGTTACTTTTTTGACACAAACTTCATCTACTTCAACACTCGCCCTATTTCTATTCTACGGCTTTGGCATTGCCACAGTCTTATACTCTATTAAGTACCTGAGAAATATCTTCCAAAGAACAATTCTCGAGTTAGATATCCAAAAAGGATATGTAAGATTCCAGAAAGGACAGATCATGATTAATGAGATTCAAGAATTTGAGATTCAAAACAAAAAAATGCTTGACTCCAATGCCTGTACAGTGTTTTTAACCCTCAAGAGCGGAGAGAGAATGAAAATATTGAAGTCAAGTAGCTTTAACTTGAAGTCAATCAAAAAAGTTTTCTCAACAGTTTCTGTCTCAACTAAGGTTAGCTTAAAAATCACTGGTTCAACTTGGTAATCTGCCTTTCAGAACTAACTATCTATTTATTGAAAGGTGTGCTGCTTGCCAACAAAGTTGAACACTTACATCATCTCGCTTCTTTTACAAGTTTCAATAACATTTGACTTAGAAAGTGATAACTTAAAAAGATAGTGATCCGCAAAACTTGAAGGTTCATACACTACCAAGTGAACATATGCAACCTCTCTGTCATAAACAGCTCCATATACTTCTAAATTGAGTTTATTCTTTTTAGACTTACTTGATTTTTTCAAACGCTTTGTCTCAGTAAACTCAATCTCTTTTTGATCTACAGATCTCGGTTTCTCTTTGTGAAAAAACTCGTTGAACTGCTCATCACTTGGAAAGCAATCATGAAAGGGCCCTGATAGATTTGCTTTAGGCTCAGTTATGCCAGAGAAAAACATACTACCATGATCAGCATATGATTCTAACTGATTCCTAATAAAAGAATCAAATGCAACTTGCTCTGGACTTGTATCCTGGGGTTGAAAGAATAACCCTACTATTAATAAAATCACACTCATCGTTTAATTTCTATTTTCCCTTTCTTCACGTTTTTCTTTACGTCTCATAATTCACTCATACCTCTTTGCAGAGATGACTTTGTGCACGTGTGGGTCTTCTTGCAGTAGATCGGCTTTACCTAAACTGAATAATCTGTCCTTCATAGGCCATATTAAAACCCTTCTCTTTCACTTCTTTGTATTCTGGGCTATTCTCGAAAAGCAAAGCGTTGGTATGGTTGAAATGAATAAAATGCACTTTGGCTTTGTCGGCTTCACTTAAACTTTCGAAGAGGCTTATGCTTTCTTCTACAAAAGGATGAGGAATTTCATTCATATCTCGACCAGGGATTTCTCCATTTTTATAAAAAGAAGCATCTAAAAAGGCATAGTCAGCCGCTTTTATGACTTCTAAAATATCCTTGTCCCATTTCGCCCATTTGTCAATGTCGGGGATGAAAACCAAGGATTTTCCATTGATTTCAATGCTATAACCCACGGTTTCGGAAAACTCATCTCTGTGTGGCACCAAGAAAGGGGTCACCTTGATACTTGGGTTTAAATTGATTTCGACCTCATTCGCTAAAGCCTTCAGTTTGATGTTGTTTAATGCCACCAACTGACTCCAAGGGCCATTTTGTGTTAAGAATTCTTGCATTTTGGGCATGGCATAAACTGGTACAGCAGAGGTGCCCATCGCTTCTCTTCCTAAATTCATCAATCCCGTATAGTGGCCCATATGCGCGTGTGTTAGAAATATGCCATCTAGCGGATATTGGTTGGTTTCTGAAATATCATCGAGCATCTGTAGCTGAAACTTAAAGTCGGGAGTGGCTTCGAAAAGCCATCTCTGCTTCAAAACCGGATCAACTAAGGCCAAGGCCACCGCATTCTTGGGTCGGGCTTTTCTCTCTTTAATTAAAGCCCATTCCTCTCGCTGTCCTGCCTGAGGATAGCCAGCATCTTGAGCAATGCCCAATACGGCTATAAAAGGATTTGTGGTTGGGATCACCCTTTGTTGACTTGCGTTATCGCAAGAGAGCGTTATAAATAAAAATAGAGCCAAGAGTGGCCCTATCTTATAGGTTGAAGTTGAGATGTTTTTCATTTTTAGCTACCACAGCCAACGCATTCTATGGCGGAGTCCATGGGTCGAACGCCATTAAGCTTCATGCTGAGATTGTGAATTTTGTCTTTAATGTCCATGTCTTTAAACATGTCGCCACTAAGTTGAGCTCTTAGCTCATTGATTTCTTGTTCTAAGGTTTCTTTTGTGATTTCCATGAGTAGTTATTTAGGTCAGATGAAGATAGGAGTAATTCACTTATTTTCAAAAAAATGTAACTTGATTGTAACCTTTGCAAAATGCCTAGGTTTCCCCCACTGAATTCTTAAAAAAGAACCTTGGATTCACTCTCTGACAATGCATTGATGCTACAAGTAAAAGATGGCCAGCTGGATAAGCTTGGGCTTCTTTTCGAGCGCTATAATAAAAACCTCTATGGTTTTTTTTATCGCTTGACGCTCGATCAAGAGCAGAGTGAGGATTTGGTGCAAAGTGTTTTTCTGAGGATTCTGAAATACAAACACAGCTATCATGGTGATGGAAAGTTCAGTACTTGGATGTACCATATGGCTAGAAATCTTTTTGCAGACCATTATAAAAAGAATAAAAAAATGGGCTTCAAAGAATCACCAGAAATGGCTGATAAGTATTTCAGTAATGATCGAAACGCAGAGACGGACAGAATTCAAAGCGAGGAATTGGATTTGCTGCAGCAAGCCATGAATCAACTTTCTTTTGAAAAACGTGAGGTGCTTGTCTTGAGCAAACTTCAGGAAATGAGATACAAAGACATTGCTGAAGTTTTGGGGATTAATGAAAACGCAGTTAAAGTGAGGATTTTCAGGGCACTTAAAGATTTGAAAGCGGAGTACTTAAGGCTAGAGAAAGGTTCAATAGCCAATTAGCAACAAACTCAAATGCTGAATGATGAATAAAATAAAGTGTTTAATGTGGATGATGTTACTGCCCTTAATGGTCTTTGGGCAGTCGAAAACGGAGACCATCACCAAGAGTTTTCAATTGACAGATACAAGTAAAGAACTCTGGTTCTGTGTCTGCAATATTGAAGGCGATGTGAGTGTAGAAGCCTATGATGGTAAAACCATTGAGGTTGAAGTCACCAAAAAAATTACCGCCAGAAATGATGCGGATTTGGCGGAAGGTATGAATGATGTTCGAGTTGACTTTTCGCAAGGCGATGGTTATGCAATGGCCCGGATGCTTTCTGCTAATAATCGCTATGTGCAAAAAGATGATCCATTGGCTTGCGGATGGGACTGGAATAGAGATCAAAAGCGCGTTGAATACAAACATCGACTAGATTTTAAGGTGAAAGTACCCAGAACGATCAGTGTGAAGATTTCAACTGTCAACAATGGTGATCTCTATCTAAAAGGAGTGCAGGGAGAAGTTTATGCCAACAATGTAAATGGAGATATTGACCTTGTTGATGTAGCAGAAAATACCAAAGCGCACACCGTCAATGGCCATATCGAGGTGAGCTACACCAAGCTGCCAAAGGAGTTCGGAGAATTTGAAACGATCAATGGTGACATTGTGATCAAAGCGCCAGCGAATGCAAACGGCACTTATAATTTCGAAACGCAGTGGGGTAAAATTTATAGCGAATTTGATTTTTCAGCGAAAGCCAAACCTATGGTGGTTGCTAGTAAAAGTGAGTCTGGGGGAACGAAATACAAAATCGACAACTCAAACACTTACCAATTGGGAGTTGGTGGTCCAAGCTTTGAATTCAAAACTTTGAATGGGAACATTAAAATATTGAAGATTAATTAATAAGAGAATGGAAGAGCAACACATTGCGCTGATCACGGATTTTATTGACGGTGCACTTACTGAAGATGCTAAACTAACTTTTGACAAGCTGGTGGCAGAAGGCCAAATCGATATGGTCGAGGTAAATGCGCTGGCCAATCTCAAGTCGGAAGTAGTCAATATGAATACTCCTGAGCCTTCAGCAGAACTTAAAGTCGACTTCTATAAAATGCTTTCAGCCGAACAAGCGAAGCAGCCAACAATAAGGCCATCAATTTTAGATCGATTGAACGAACTGGTTTTTGGGCATATGCTTGGTAAAATGGTCTTTGGCATAACCTTGCTAGTGCTTGGTTTGGTAGTAGGTAGAAATTTTATGAACAATCCATATCAGAGCGAAATTTCGAATTTGAATGGGCAAATGATTGAAATGAAGGAGATGATGATGATGGCAATGCTGGAAAAGGAATCGGTGAGTGATCGACTCAAAGGCATCCAAATGTCTTCGGAGCTTTCATCTACCAACCAAAAAGTGATCGAAGCCTTGTTCCTTACTTTAGATAATGACAAAAGTGCCAATGTGAGAATTGCGGCTTTGAATACTTTGGCACAATACGCCAATGATCCTCAAATAAGGGAAGGTTTAATCAATAGCATTTCTCAACAGACTTCACCTTTAGTACAAATGGCGCTTGCCACATTAATGGTGGATCTGCAAGAGAAAAAGGCAGTGGACGAATTCAATTCAATTTTGAATGATGAATTCACGCCAGAAGAAGTAAAAACTTCGCTGAAAGAGCGAATAGAAAAAATAATGTAATCAAAAACTTAACAACAATAGAAATGAAAAAGATAGTAATAATGACTTTGCTAGGATGTTTTCCCTTGGCCGTCAACGCACAAATGGTAAGTGTAAAACCGAATCCAAAGATTCAAGTTTCGGTGGATCCAGATTTCGATATCAACATAGACCCTAGTTTTGACTTTAACTTTGATTTCGACTTTGAGCCTTCAATGGACTTCGATTTCGGGAATTTTAATGAGTCATTCAATTTTGGAGGGAACTTCAAGGAATTGTATCAGGAAGACACCCAAGAAGTTGAAATTCCTCTTTCCAAGCCTGGTCAGCGAGGTAAGTTGAATGTGGAATCGCATAACGGTCAAGTTAGGATTTCGGCATACGATGGGGTAACGGTGAAGGTTAAAATGATCAAGTATTCCAAAAAGGTAGAAAAGTCTAGTGATAAAGCCGGAATGAGATTGTTAAGCAGCGGTGGTTTTAGTGTTCAAGCCGAAGAATACAATAATACAGTTACCATTGAGAATGAAGGCTGGGGAAATCGAGTGGATTTCGAAATTCAAATACCTGCAGGCTTCGATATCAGCGCAGAAACCTATAACAATGGAAATATTGAAATCACAGGAATCAAAGGAGAAATGAATGTAGAAAGCTATAATGGCCCAATTACGCTGAAAGATATTAGTGGCTCTGTAAGTGCAAGCACCTATAACGGCCAAGTCTTGGTCACTTTTAAAGAAGTGACTCCTGATGCGCCAATGATTTTCAGCACTTACAATGGGAACATTGACTTGACCGTGCCCGCAGGAACAAAGTTTTCGACCAAAATGAAGACGAATAGAGAGATTTATACTGATTTCGAAGGTTTTAACCTTAAGCCAACTGCTCCTAAAACAGAAAGAAGCAAGGAAGGAAATGGTTATTCATTGAAATATGAAAACTGGGTAGAAGGTACTTTAAATGGCGGTGGAGCTGAAGTAATGATGGAAACCCACAATGGCAACATCTATATCAGAAAAGGCTAGGGCTTGAATTTCGAATGTTATTTTGATCCTGTGGATGTTAGTTCGCAGGATTTTTTTATTTTTACTTTCCTCAACCTGCTAGATACATCAAATTTCCTTTCTCTGCAGGAAAAGTGTATTTTTCGAAACTTAAAGTTGATATCTAAATGAAAAACTCTGGTAGAATTTTTTTAATGGCCACTTTGCTCATGTTTTGCGCTAGTGCTTTTGCTCAAAATGCCGATGCCGTGGTAAAACAGCTGGTAAATAAATACGGGTCAATTCCCAACTACAAGTTGAATGTTACATACGTGGCGGACAACTCGGACATGGGATTTACCAATACCCAAGAAGGTGTATTGGTCGTGGAAGGAAAGCGTTATAAGCTCTCTTTTGGCCCAAACGAAACTTGGTTGAGTGATGGAACGGCTGAAATCGTTGGTACAAAAGAAGAAGATCATTCTCAAATTATGTATTTCTGCCCCGGCAAAAACAGTGAAGAAATTGTTCCTTTTGGTAATCTACTTTCTTTTTTCGGCACAGGCCATACCGCTGCTATGGAAGGCGGAATGATTAAACTAACGCCTTATGGAAATAAGCCTTATACGGCTTTATTTATTGAGATGGATGGCGAAGCGATAAAAATGATCAAAGCTATTGATGAATTGGGCACAGCCCATATGTACAGTATTTCTGGATTTTCAACTTCAATCCCAAGTACACAGTACACGATTAACAGAAATGAATACGCAGAAAAGATTGACGAGCGCAACGGCTGCAAATAGTTCATTATGAATTTTAAGAAATTAAGGCCGATTTATTTCGGCCTTTTTTTATTTACGGTCAGTTCGAAAACATCGTGGCGTTGGTAATGGCCAGTAACGTCAAGCGCAAGTCTTTCTTCAGCGCAACGGTTTAAATCTACTTCTGCTGTAAAGATGCCTTCCACCCCAAATTGCGGTTCAAGTACATAGTGTCCATCAGGGCCTACAATACAGCTGCCGCCATTGAGTAACAAATGATCTGGTTTGTTTCTCAACTCATCAGGTAAGTTCAGTTCTGAAGGAATATCCTTCACCTTCATAATTTGCCCAACGCCTACTGCAAAGCAACGCCCCTCAAAGGCATAAGCGCGGGTGGCAATTTGCAGCATTTCATGTACATTCGGCCAAACGGCCACGTGGATATGCTCACCAGAATTGTGCATGGCCTGCCGAGTCAATGGCATCCAATGTTCCCAACAAATAAGTCCACCAATTCGACCAAAGGAGGTCTCTACTGCTTGAAGTCCAGCGCCATCACCTTGACCATAAAGAAGTCTTTCCGTATGAGTTGGCATGAGTTTGCGGTGATGGTTTGCCAATTCTCCCTTTTCATTCCATGTGAGTAGGCTGTTGTAAATTGTGCCATTGCCAATTCCGGTACTCACTTTTTCATTAATGCCCATTACCACAGCAACGCCCAACTCCTTGGCCCATTTGCCGATTTGGGCAACTTCTGGTCCATTGACATCTAAGCTACTTTCATAGGTCTTTGCGAAGACTGCTTTTGTAGGTTGAAAGTTCCATTTGGCATATTCATCACAATAGTCAATCCAGGCAGGGTAACCAGTAAACCAAGTTTCGCCAAAGGTGATCAATTGGGCGCCTTTCGATGCGGCTTCTCTTAAAAGTACCTCTACTTTTTGTAAGGATTTGGCCACATTCAAATACTCTGGAGCAAATTGGACCACGCCAATGGTTACTTTCTTATTCATGGCAGCATATTACATAATCGCAAATTAAAATGGAAGGGGTTGCTCACAGAATGGCAATCGCTCGCATTTTGCGAGTGAGTTGGCAAGATGCCAAAGTGCTAGCCGTCACTCGGCAGAGCCGAGCGACTGTGGCTGGATACGGCTGAAAGATTTTTTAGACTACAAATGTTCAGGGCAGCAGTCGCTCGCATTTTGCGAGTGAGTTGGCAAGATGCCAAAGTGCTAGCCGTCACTCGGCAGAGCCGAGCGACTGTGGCTGGATACGGCTGAAATATTTTTTAGACTACAAATGTTCAGGGCAGCAGTCGCTCGCATTTTGCGAGTGACTCATAGCTTTTAAACCTATGGTTTACTATATTCAAAGAATAATTTGATTAAATCAATGTCGGAATTAAGAAAAGCCAATACTGACCTTCCTTATTGTATTACGCTTACCGTTGTCGACTGGATTGATGTTTTCACTAGACAGGTTTACTGTGATAAAATCATCGATAGCTTAAGCTTTTGTATTGAGAAGAAAGGTTTGATCGTTTTCGAATATATAATTATGCCAAGCCACATTCATATGATTGCACAATCTTTGGAAGGCAACTTGAATTTGATTTTACGTGATTTTAAAAGCTTCACCTCAAAGCAGATTATAAACGAGATAAAAGTAAATCATCAAAATGAAAGTCGTTCAAAGTGGCTTTTGCATATGTTTGAATTCAATGCGAAATATTATCGACAGAATTCAGAATATATGTTTTGGCAAAAGACGAATCATCCTATTGAGCTGATTTCATCATATATTCAGTATCAAAAGACTGAGTACATTCGAAATAACCCTGTCGAAGCAGGTTTAGTGACAGACGGAGAATTTTGGCAGTATTCTAGTGCAAACCCTAATTCACCACTTAAAATAAGTTCAATGTAATGTTGACAAGATGCCAAAACGCTAGTCGTCACTCGGTGCAACCGAGCGACTGTGGGGGTGCCAAGGCTCTATTTGTCACTCGGCACAGATGAGCGACTGTGGCGGGCAATCGCTCGTATTTTGCGAGTGAAAGTTGGGCTATTTGTAAGTTGGCAACATGCCAAAGTGCTAGCCGTCACTCGGCAGAGCCGAGCGACTGTAGCGCAACAAAAAAAGTCAGGCTTTGGGCCTGACTTCTCAAATTATACCTGTGTTATAATTACTCTTTTGTGTCATTTTTGGCCTTGATTTCTTCAGCCATTTCCTGAATTTCATCTACATTTTTGCCTTTCAAATAATCAGGCAATTGCATCCCCGCCATATTGAAGATCTCTTGCAATGGAGGTACTGATTTATAGAGTCCTGAAATGAAATTAGCAGTTGAATTTTTGCCATCAGGACCATTGTTTCCACCATTGTCCCAAACGGTGACTTTATCAATCTTGATATTTTTGATGGCTTCAGTTTGTAATCTTACCAATTCAGGAAGTTTATCAGCAATCAACAGCAATACGGCATCTCTTGAATTATCACCAGCTGCTTTAACAATTTGCTCTAAACCTTGAGCCTGCTTGGTCAATACTTCATAAATACCTTTTGCTTCGGCTTGTTTCATATAAAGAATTGCATCGGCCTCACCTTTAGCTCTTCTTCTAATCATTTCCGCTTCCGCCTCAGCTGCAATTTCTACCCTTTCTTTATCAATTCGAGCTGGAATTACAATATCAGCAGTTTGACTCGCCTTATCTCTTTCTGCTCTGGCATTTTCAGCGATTTGTTCCGCAGCGTAGGCTTCTTCCAAAGCCCTAGCCGACTGTACTTTTTCTGCTGCTGTTGCTATCTTTTTTGCTTCTGCTTCTTTCTCTTGTCTCAAAGCATCTGACTGAGCCACTTTAATTTTTGCTAAGTTTTCACCCTCTACAGCACTAGCTTCAGCTGCCGCTACTTGAGTACGCTGATCTTGGTGGGCATTTGCCTCACCAATTGAACCATCTCTGTTTTTCTCAGCTACGCTTTGGCGGGCATCGTTAATTGCTTTTGCCGCGGCTTCTTTACCTAAAGCTTCAATATAACCAGACTCATCCTTAATATCGGTTACGTTTACGTTGATCAGTTTCAAACCAATCTTTTTCAATTCTTGCTCTACGTTAGAAGCGACATTGGCCAAGAATTTATCCCTATTCGAGTTAATTTCTTCAATATCCATTGTAGCCACAACTAAACGCAACTGACCGAAAATAATGTCTTTCGCTAAGTCATGAATGTTTTGTTGGCTTTGACCTAAAAGTCGTTCGGCAGCATTGGTCATCACTCCTTCTTCAGTAGAAATACCCACTGTGAACCTAGAAGGCACATCCACACGAATGTTTTGGCGGCTTAACGCATTGGTCAAGTTGACTTCAATCGAAATTGGTGTTAAATCCAAAAAGGCGTAATCCTGAATAACAGGCCAAATGAAGGCAGCACCACCATGAATACATTTGGCCGATCTGCCAGTATCGGAACCGGCATTGGAACCTACTTTTCCATAAACAACAAGAATTCGGTCTGAAGGGCATCTTTTATATCTTCGGAATACTCCAATGAGCATAACGAAGACGAAGACAACCGCAACGGCAATAATGATAATAAAGGATTGGTCCATAGTGTTTAAAGTTTGTTTTTTGAAACTAAGAGCATACTACTATTCAGAACATCGGTGACAGTAACTACCGTACCCATGGGTAAATCAAGGTCATCATCTGTAATGGCTTCAAGCTCTCTCAGCGAGCCCTGCACTTTGATCAGCACTTTGCCTACATTACCTCTGCCAGCCTCTATGCGCATGTAAACTTCAGCTACGCTGCCTTTAGCATTGTTGATATTCATGGTGCCGCTGGCAGTGAGTTTACTAAAGAAGTAAAATAATGAAGCCATAATCGTCATCATAAAAAGGCCAGATAAGGTAGAAATTAATAGGGTAGTGCCGGTGCTGTAACCTGAGTCTAAAGAGGCAATTCCTGACCATGCGAAAATGGTAAAAAAGCCAATGAAGTTTTTAAGGGTGAAGAATTGAAAACCCGCACCTCCATCGGTTTCCACATCAAAATCGACATCGCCATCAATTTCCATTTCACCTCCTATAAAGGTCATGATCATCTGTATTAAAAAGATAATGGAAAAAGGGATGGCAATTCCCCAATAGATTTGATGCGTTGTATCTAGGGCGCCCCACCAGTCCGAAAAATTTGAAGACATATTTTTGATCGATAATACGATTCAAAGTATCATATTTTTCTTCGATGCATCGAATCTTTTGTCGAGGTGGTTTAAAACTTGGGGTGAATGGTTTTTGACTTGGTTAAACCATTCCAAGTATACAGCTTGCGTTTATCTCTTTTTGAAGACCACGTTTTCGTTGATGATTTCGGAAAGCAATTTCAGCTCGCCTGCTTCATAGAGTTCCGCGATTGTCATAATATCCATGCCTTCATCTTCTGGCTTTAAATTCACATAGTCCTGAATCAAAATCCCGTTTACTCTACGTTGATTAATGGCTTCGCGAAAGCGCATTCCACCGCCATCGGTATGGTATAAATAGGCAAGGTAATCCATACTATAATCTTCTTTGTCGAACCAATACAGGAAAACATCATCAAAATCTTCCCCACCACCTTCTTGCGTAAAAGTCACCTTTATTTCATAGTAGGTTTTGCCTTTGATTTCTGTTTCGCGAACAAAAGTTTTGTTCACGGCCGGATCGTTGAGGCCAAAGGGAAGTCGAAAAAAGTAAATCACCGAATTGACAGAGCGTGTAAATGCTGCTCTTCGTTCATCCGTTAATTCAGCAGTGTCACCGTCAATTTTTCTGATTAGTCCATCATTGTCCATTCTGTCGAAAATTACCCTGCCAGCGGAATCTGTCTGAGTACGGGTGTATTCGTACATTCCGTCTTGGTTGATGTAGGTATAGTCCATGTTGCGGAATGTTAATGTAAATGATGAGTTATCGAGGTCATCCATTCCGTGAAAAGTAATGGCATTGTCAACAATCTCTTGCACCTGACTTTTGGGTTCAGCTTTTTCTGTTTTTTGTGGAGATGAACAGGCCATGGCAAAGAAGGACAAGAGCAGGGCAGAGGTTTTAAGGTTCATTATTTTTGAAATTTGTGAGTTGGCTTACGGCTAAGATAGAACAAAGTTAAGGATCTCCGTGTCAATTGGGTTATGATGTAATACACCTGACTTTAAACTAGAGTCCATACCTAACCATGTTTTAGATGGGGTTGCTTCGCGGCTTTTAATCAAGCTATTTTTTAATGATGTCCCGAATGACCAAAATCGATGATTATTCCGGCATTTACTACAAAGCCTTCCAGCGGAGCCCAAATATCAAGTTCGGCAGGGTTCATATTTGATCCCAAATCGATGTCTTCGAATTTGGATTGTCTTGTATCTGAGAAGTTTTCGAAATTACTGTAAACGCTAATGTGCTTGAATTTACGGAGTACCATCAGGCCAGTAATCCAGTAATTATCCGTTCTGGTCAAGTCTCTTCGGTATTGCTCGCCTGTATAGTAAGCCTCAAAGCCAATTCGCCATTTCCCCTCTTCTTCATACACCAAAACCGCCCCAATATTATGCTTGGCAGTCAATGGTTTTTGGTCATTTCGGTTATCAAATTTTTCCTCTGTATCGATTAAGGCATAATTAAAAAATAGCTTAAAATCGTTGTAAGTGAGTTTTAAATTGGTTTCCAAACCTTGAGATCGCGTATGGTCATTGGCGTTTTCAAAACGGAATGAACTTGTGAGCGGAACTTCGCGAAGCGCCAATGGATCATTCAATTGTGTGTAGAAAAACAACTGATTTACACTGAAAGTCCAACGGTCACCAATGGCAGTTTTATAATTGATATCGAAGTTTCCTCCAAAGGATTTTTCGGCATTAAGAATCGTTAAGTTCGAAGCGTCTAGACCCCTGAATGACAGTCGCTCGGTGTCTTCAGTAAAAATGGTGGGTGTTTTATAGCCCAATCCACCGCCTAATCGGTAAGAAAATTTAGAAGCAGGGTTATAGAAAAGCGCTACCCTTGGAAGTGCAAACCAGCCGTAATCATTGTTGTGGTCAAACCGAACCCCTGATTCAATTGAGAATGTTTCTGAAAGCTGCTCTACTTGCTGAACAAAAACCCCGGTTGTGATTTGCTCATAATTACGGTTGTTATTTGTGCCGCTATCTTCTGTAAAGTTGTCAGAATAGAGGTTAGCGCCAACAATCCATCTGCTTTTGTCTCTTCCAAAGGAATAGGCTGCTTCGCTAAAAGTAGCGTATTGCTGACCTTTGAACACGAGGTTTGGTTCTTCAATAGTTCGGTCAAAACTTAACAAGCTATTTTTGATTGTGAATGATCTCTTCGTGCCCCAATCCTTGTCATAGCTCAATTGATACGAAAGCCTATTGGTGGTGTTCTCTTGCAAATAAGCATTGGCATTGCTTTGCTCGGCATCAATAGCATCTAAGTTTCCACCCAATCTATCTTCGAAAGTACCGCTTAGCGCCAATCTAATTTTACTGTCTGCACTTGGGTAATAAAAGAAGGTTGGGTTAAAGGTTAAGGCTTTCGATTCGGGGATATCTGAAAAGTTATCATCATTTACTTCATAAGCATTTTGCAAGCCACCTGAGGCAAATAAGCTCATTCCGAATTTGTCATTTCGCTTGGCAAAAAAGGTGTTTAGTGTTGTGCCACCGGCCGAAGTTTGATCCAGCATGAATCTAAACCTCGCTTCGTCTTCGGGTTGAATACTTACCAAGTTTACCAAACCAGCAATGGCGCCACCGCCATAAAGTGTAGCATTACTGCCTTTAATTACCTCTACTTGTTTTAGGTCTAAAGGCGGAATTTGCATAATACTTAAACCACCAGAAAAACCACCGTAAAGCGGAAATCCGTCTTTTAAAAGCTGTGTGTATCGTCCATCCAAACCTTGAATTCTAATGCTCTGATTGGCCGAACTTGGTGAAGTAATCTGCATTTGAATGCCAGTGCTTTCGCGCAGCAACATGGCAATATTGGCGGATTTCATCACGGCTTTTTCTTCCAGTTCTTCCGTACCTAAAAACTCGATCCGTGTTGGAATTTCCTCAATGCTCCTGCTCGAACGCGTGGCGGTGACAATGACTGCTTCTTCATGCTCCTCTGTGGCTGATTCCATCATGATTTTGATAGTTTCAGTGCCTATTTCACTGAATGTATAGGTGTTGGTTTGGGTTTCGTAGCCCACAAAAGAGAAGCGAACCTCTACTTCCGTACCACTTAAGTTGGTGAGTCTAACAAATCCTTGGTCATCGGAAATTCCCCCTAGTGTGCTGCTCACAAAAGCTGTGGCGCCCACAAGTGGTTCGTTGGTTTCTTTATCGATAATTACAAACCGAATGGTAGATTGTGCTTTAGAGATATTTATGAAAAGCACCATGAGAAAAGAGGTTAGGACTAATCTTCTGATCATTCTTAATTTTTCATTACGATTCTCCATTCAATTATTGGGTATTTCAATTCGCGCTAAGTCGTTATTAATTTATCGTTTCTTGAACACTTCCGCAACGCAGCATTTGACTGCCAAAGTAAGGATTGTTGATTTCGGTTTCAGCAGCCAACCAATATGCACCCTTATTATTGAAAGCCATTGGGCAATATTGCTTGAATAGGGGAGTGTCTGAGCCTTCGGTTTTTACCAAAGAATACATGTTGATAGAAAGCGTTTCGAAGGCTGCTCGCTGCTCGGCTACATTAGTGGTAGAAGATATTGTTGTTAGGGAGGCTATCAAACTCTCATTCTGGTTTGAGGCCAAAAATTTAGCAGCGGATTCTTGTGCCTTAGCGGGGTCTGTAGCTACTAAAGCATCTTTCAGTGCCAAATAGCTATCCACTAGATTGACTTCAGAATTGGTTGCACTTACGGTTTTACTTTCTTCTTTTTTTCCTGCGCAGGCGGCCACTGTGGCTACCAATGCGATGAGTATAATTGCTCTTTTCATATTCTTTTTTGTTTTTAGTTTTAATACCCAAACTATGTCAAGCAGGGCTCGTTTTGCTCTATTGTCTATTGTCTATTGTCTATTGTCTATTGTCTATTGTCTATTGTCTCATCTCTATTGACCAATCACGGATTCCACTGATCCGCAGGTGAGCATGACGTCTCCGAAGTAAGGATTGATGATATTTTCATTCAAACTGATCCAAGTAGCTCCTTTGTTGTCATTTGCCATTGGGCAAAATTGAACATACAATGGGCTTTCATGCTCAACTCCAAAGGATTGCACCGCATTGATGAAAGCCTTCGAAAGGTTGATAAATTCAAGCCTTTGCATATCTCTTTCATTGTTCGAAATGATCTTGTTCAGGCTGGTTTGCATGGGTGTCAAAAGGGCCATCCAATGCATATGGGCTTCCCCCTTGGTGAGCTTCATGTCGACTTTAGCCAAAGATGAGGCCACTTCTTTGCCCGCTTTTTGGATAGCCAGTGCTTGTCCTTTTACCATCTCATCCTTTAGGCGGATATAGCTTTTAGTGAGTTGGTTCAGTTGATTTTTAAAACTTGGGTCTGTGGTTTTTGTAAAGTCTTGTGCCTTGGGTAGATCAATGACTTCAAACGGGTCTTCAACATTCATTCCCATACTACCATGATCATGTCCTGTCGATGTTTTACCACCTGAAGGATTCATCATGCTTACTTTACCTTTAAGCTGTGCTTCGGCATCGAGCGTAAATGCCCCATTCGTGACCACTTCATCTCCAATGGTTAGGCCTTCTAGGATTTCATAAGCCTCACCAGAATTAGCGCCTAATTTTACTTCGCGCAGCTGAAAATAAGTGCCTGATTCATCAATTGTTTTTAAGTAGACGATCGACCTTTCTCCTGTCCAGAGGACTGCGGATTTGGGAACAGCAATGCCTTTTTTACTTTCCGCCAAACTCACACTTCCTTTCAAAAACATATCTGGTTTTAGCAATCCATTTCGATTGTCCACATCCACTCTAACTTCAATGATTCTCTTATTGACGTTTAAAATGGGTTCAATGAATGCGATTTTGCCATCAAAAACTTGATCAGAATTTGAGCTAGCACTGAAGTCAATTTGTTGACCCACTTTTAGGTACTGCAGGTCTTTTTCATATACTTCGAAAACTGCCCATACTTTAGAGAGGTCTGTAACTTCCAAAAGTACACCTCCTTCTTTTAAGTGATCCCCAGCATTTACCATCTTTTTGCTGATCACACCATCATAATCTGAAAGCAAATTGAAGTTTCTCATTGGCTTGCTCGAGGTTTCAATTTCTTGAATTTGCTCCATGGTTAATTTCCAATGATGAAGCTTCTTTCTAGCCGCTTCTAAGAGCACTGGATTTGAAGCTTCCATTTTCTTGGCTTCAATGAGTTCTTCTTGGGCTGTAACCAATTGTGGTGAATAAAGTGAGGCTATTTTGTCACCCTTTCTTATACTTTCTCCTTCAAAATTTTTGTACAGCTTTTCAATCCGTGCCGCAAAATGGGTGGTTTGTACATTGGTTTGACGCGTATCTGCTTTAACCCTTCCATTGAGTACCAGATTGGCGTTTGAAGTACCTTCTCCCACTATGGTAGTTTGGATATTAGCCAATTGCATGGCGGCTGCTGACATTTTCAAAGCTTGTGGATTTCCACCTGCTTCATCACCAGCCAGGGGAATGAGGTCCATTCCACAAAAGGGACAAGCACCTGGTTCGCTGGCTTGTACCTGAGGATGCATGGAGCAGGTCCAAAGTCCGGTAACGGCAGAAACCTCATGCTCATGGGTTGTGAGGCTTTCATTGTCTTTTCCATTGAAAAGAAATGAGCCCAAAGCCACACCCACAATAAGGGTAATGACGATGGTTAATATTGTTGATTTATCGATTTTCATTATTTCAGAAATTAATCTTTGCTGTTTTAACCACTGTTTCTTCGTTTACTTCAGTCCAGGCCATATAAACGGTGTTGCCTAGGCTGGTAATTACAGGAAAGCCACTGGAGCGAGACGCCTTAGATTCGGCCACTTTCACTCTTTTTAAGAGCATTCCTTTTTGATCGTATTCTGCTAGCATGATCAAAGCGAGGTCGTTCTGATTGTCCATCCAGCTTACGGCTACATTGCCATTGGCTAGGTCTGTCAGGCCCAATCTACCGATGGTAGCTCCCTCACTTACCACGGTGGCATCAGTAAAAGAAGCGCCAGCATCTTGAGAGAAAGCTATTTTGACTTGTGGGAAACCATTTTTGGCAGTAAACCAAGTCACGGCCACATTTTGCCCATTGGCAATGACTGCTGGGCCATT
>PCUU01000067.1 GCA_002786855.1 Cytophagales bacterium CG12_big_fil_rev_8_21_14_0_65_40_12 | reverse complement strand
GATTACAGTTACTGCCACCTTGGACAATGCGGTGCAAGGTGGGTTTACGGTAGATGTGAGCACAGCGAACGGCACGGCCACCACAGCAGACAATGATTATACTGCGGTAGCAGGCCAGACATTGACCTTTGCAGGAACGGCAGGCGAGACCCAGACTTTCACCATTGCCCCGACCGCAGACACGAAGTTGGAAGCCAATGAGACAGTAAGCATCAGCCAAGGCAACCTAGCGGCCACAAGCTTAGCGGTAAACATTGCCGATGGAGCTACGGTAACGATCAACAATGATGACAATGCCTCGGTAACGATAGCCGATGCAAGCGGGGCGGAAAACGGTGGGCCGATCACGGTCACCGCTACGCTAAACAATGCGGTGCAGGGCGGTTTTACCGTAGATGTGAACACGGCAGACGGCACAGCCACAAGCGCCAGTGACTATACCGCAGTCACCAGCCAGACCCTGACCTTTACGGGCACGGCAGGCGAAACGCAGACCTTTACGGTGACACCGACCAACGATGCGGTGGAAGAAGCCACGGAAACCCTGACGGTAAGCATGGACAACCTGGCCGCCACAACGCTGGGAGTGACAATCAGTGACAACGCCACCATTACCATCACCGATGACGATGACAACACCGCCCCAACAGGCTACGCTGTCACCTTCGATGACGCATTGATCAATTCCCTTGAGCAGGCCACCAGCAAGTTTACTTTTACTGGGGCAGAAGTAGGAGCGACATACAACTACACCGTGAGCTCAACAGGAGGGGGCACGAACGTAACGGGCACCGGTACGATAGCCACGGCCACCGATAAGATCACAATGGCGGACCTGTCCGGGCTTGGGGACGGCACACTGACCCTGTCCGTCACCCTGAAAGATGCCTCCAACAATACAGGAGCTGCACAAACGGCCAGCACCGTCCACAAGGCAACAATAGCAGCCCCAGCATTGAGCCCTGCAGACAATTCGATCGACATCCTTCCAGGAGCCGACCTGACCATGACCTTTGCAGAAGCAATGACCAAAGGTACAGGCAACATAACCATCAAGAAGAAAAGTGACAACAGTGTATTGGAAACCATTGATGTGACAAGCAGCAAGGTGACCATAGCCAGTGGGCTTGTGACTATAAACCCTGATAACCCGATATTGCCACCGGCAACGGAGTTTTATGTGAACATAGATGCAGGAGCTTTCAAGGACAATGCAGGCAATAATTATACAGGGATCAGCGACAACACCAGTTGGACCTTTACCATTATTGCCGCCCCGGTGGTGACCAGCGTGGCCTTGCCGGCCAACAATACCTATAAGATTGGTGATGTACTGGACTTTACAGCCAGCTTCACCCTTCCGATTACAACTACAGGAACACCAAGCATTCCAGTTACCATAGGAACGAGCACCAAAGCAGCGGACCTCAAAGCCACCGCTGCCAACAGTGCAACAGCAGTCTTCAGCTATACGATAGCAGAAGGCGACCTTGATACGGACGGCATAGCGGTGGGCACAACGATAAACCTGAACGGTGGCACGATCAAGGACCAGTTCGGGACGGATGCCCTTACAGCTTTGAACAATATAGCGCCAGGCGCCAATGTTAAGGTGGATGGCGTTAGGGCCATACCGGCAATCACCACGAGCGCAGTACCATTGGTCAATGGAGCATTCAGTGTCACCTTCCAGTACAGTGAAGCGGTGACTGGCCTTTCTGTTGACGATATCACTGTGACCAATGGAACTGCAAGCAATTTCACCAATGTCACTTCAGGTTTAACCTGGACAGCAGACATTGCACCAACAGCGGACGGCAGTGTTACGGTGAACTTGGGAGCAGGCGTGGCCAACGATGCCGCTGGCAATGCCAGTGCGGCAGGCACAGCCATCAGTAGGGAGTTTGACGGCACAGCCCCAACGGCCATATCCATCGCAAGGACCGGCAGCAACCCCGTGCTCACGGCCAGTGCAGGCTTTAGGGCCACCTTCTCGGAAAATGTGACAGGGGTGGACATAACTGACTTTGAAGTGATGCTGACGGGCACCGCCACGGGGACATTGAACACTGTTGCCCAAGTGGATGCGAAGACCTATGATATTACCTTAACGGGCATATCGGGGCAAGGCAGCATAGGCTTGAACCTGAAGGACGATGACAGTATTTTGGATGCGGCCAACAACCCGTTGGCAGGAGCACTGGCAGGCGAAGTGTACGTGACCAACTTTTTGCCGACCGACCTTGGCCTTAGCACGGCTTCGATCGCAGAGAACAATGCCCTGAGCGCAGAGGTGGGCAGCTTCACCACGACCGACCAGGATGCCACCGATACCCATGCCTATGCGCTAGTTGCAGGCGCAGGAGATGCTGACAACGGCAGCTTTCTGATTGCGGGAGACAAGCTTTTTGCCGGGGCCATCTTCAACTTTGAGGCCAGGGCAAGCTACAGTATCAGGGTAAGGACGACCGACAACAACGGTGGCACTTTTGAAAAGCCGCTCACGATCACCATTGCCGATGTCAACGAAGCACCTACCGCCATGTCACTGAGCAACAATGAGATAGATGAGGACGACACCCCTGGGCTGTTGGTGGGGCAGATGTCCACAACGGACGTGGACAATGGAGAGACCTTCACCTATTCTCTTGTTACAGGTGCTGGTGATGAAAATAATCTATTGTTCACCTTTAGCGGTGATGAACTGAGGACGGCAGCCCCGATCGACTTTGAAAGCAGCACCACGCTTTCCATCAGGGTAAGGGTGACCGATGCGGGAGGGCTTGGCTATGAGGAAGTGTTCGCCATTACCGTGAACAACGTGGAAATAGAGCCCATCCGTGAATTCGACAAGGACAAGAACGATGCAAAGATCAAGAACTTCTTCTCCCCCAACGAGGACGGCACCAACGATGCTTGGGTGATCGAGGATATTTTGGACAACCCGATCAATGAAGTGAAGGTTTTCTCCCAGAACGGCACGCTGCTGTTCAGCGAGAGGAACTACAAGAACACATGGAAGGGGACGTACAATGGCAAGGCGATACCTCCAGGCACCTATTATTATGAGATCAATGTATATAACGGAGAATCCATTATCAAGGGCTTTTTAACGATCATCAGGTCAAAAAACAATTAAGATGGGAAAGCATATAGGAATCATAAGATTAAGGACGGCAGCTCTAATGATAGCTTTTATTGCACTTTCGATGGTGCTGAAAGCGCAACAGGTGCCACTGTACAACCAATATTTTCAGCAGAGGTTTTTGGCCTATGCCTCACAGTCGGCCTTTGTGGAAAGGCCATCGCTGTCGGTGGTCTACAGGGGGCAGTTTTCCGGGGTTGAGGGAGCCCCGAAAGCCTATGCGGTAAGCTATGCCAACAAGCTCGGCACGGGCATGGGTTTTGGCCTGAACGTGAGCGGCAACGACATCGGTTTCATCAGCCAGACCAAGGTGCAGGGGGGCTTTTCATATGCCCTGTACAAGAAAGGGGATCATTCACTATCTGTTGGCGCACTTGCAGGAATTTCGTTGTTCAGTATCAATGAAGATATCATTAGTCCAGAAAGCTTCAACGATCCCTTGCTTGTGGACCTGATTGGCAACAATGGCGCAGCTTTGGGCATAGATTTTTCGATAAGCTACAAGTACAAGGATTTTGGGATCGATGTTGCAGCCCCTGCCCTGATCAACGAAAGCCTCTCTGACGATGAATATGTCCAGATCAATGAGGACAACGTGCCGGACTATATTGCCGGGGCATATTACCGCTTCGGGCTGGGCAACGGAGTGTCGGTCACCCCGAACGTGACCTGGCGGTACAGGGACGTGATCGGCAGTGAGTTTGATGTTTTGGCAAGGTTTGACTACAAGCAGAAGTTCCAGGCCGACCTTGGCTACCGCGACAACTATGGGGCGACCATAGGGGCGGGGATCTACCTTCAGCCGAGCATCCTATTCACCTATAACTACGACTTTGGTCAGGCCGATGTGCCATTTTTGGCCGATGGGTTCAACGAATTTGCCCTTCATTTTACCTTTAAGAACAAGGAAGAACGGCTGTCCAAGAAATATGCGGAAGGTGAAGCGGTGCTCAACAGGATCAGGGCAGAGAACGTTTACGACAAATCGCTGATCCCCAATACCGACCAGCGGCTGGCGGTCGACTACCTGGCCTCGTTGGAAAGCGCGGGCAGCAAAGGGGAAAGGCGGATGGCGGGCCAGGCGCGGTTCGATGAAATCCTGGAGGGGATGCGCAACAGCGAGCAGGCCAGGCTCCAGGCCCAGGTCGATGCAGAAAGGTCCAGACAACAGGCACTCATCGATGCACAGGCAGCTGCGGAAAGGGAAAGGATAGCGGCCGAAGAAAGGGCGGCACGCCAAAAGGCCGAACAGGCAAAACCAGCACCTGAACCAGGGCCGGCACCAGCACCGATCGTGGAGACCAAAACAGAAGCCAAGGGACTGGAAATCAAGGCAACCGAGGCGGCAATCGAGACCCTTCCTGAAAATGAACAGGCACGGGTACGTGAGATCAACAAGCTGGTGGAGCCAGAGGTCTTGATGGAAATAAGCGATTCAGCCCACCCAAGCCGAATAAGTTCTATTCAGGTGCAGTACGTTGTGGTCATTGCCTCCTATCCTGTGGACAGCAGGTACAGCAGGCTTTTTGTAAACCAGATCAAATCCCAATATGAGGATGTGAAGATCTTTGCAAGTCGTAAGCGAGACCTGGACTATGTTTACTTAGGAGGATATAATGACTACAGAACAGCCCTAGATCGTATGCAGGAGACCCGCAAGGACACAAGGTTCAAGGATGCTTGGGTGCACATCATCAGGTTGAGCAAGTAAGGCCCAAGTGTTTTTCAACAAAGAAGGGTTCGTCATTTGATGAACCCTTCTTTGATTTTAGAGATATTTGATCTCAAGCACTCTGTCTTAGAACTCACAACCCCTCTAAGATTGATTAGTATATTCTCGAAATGGTAAGTGATTAAAATAGAAAAGCTGCTTTTTAGGAGGTTTTAAGGGATTTTTGAAATGGTTTTATTTTTGAACTAGAAGGCTGTGCAGAGTGCACATTTTAAGTTCAACCCTTACTCATTCATCATGCTTTATTGGGCAATTATATTCTTTATTATAGCGGTTATTGCCGCATTATTTGGCTTTAGAGGTGTAGCATCAGCCACATCTAAAATTGCAAGATTTCTCTTCTTTATTTTTGTGGTGCTTTTGGCTATTTCTTTAGTTATGCAAGCCTTAAGCTAGATTGTTTAATCAGAAAAAAAGCCTTGTTGCTCACAAGGCTTTCAATAAGGCTTTGAAGAAATAACTATAATTATACCTTCAATACTTTCTCGGTGTTCTTAACTCCGTTAATCGTTTTGTTCGCTGAGTCCTCTAAAATCCTGTTGTAGGAATCTTTAATGGCGTCCAATTTTTTATTTAACTCCTCTTTAGCTTCGTCAGCTAAATCTTGAGATTTGCTGGCAATTTTCTTTCTAGTATTTTTTCCGCTATCTGGTGCTGTTAAAAAACCGGTTACTAGACCTGCTGCTGCTCCTATTAGAACTCCTGAAATTATTTTTGCTGTATTGTTCATCATTTTTTTGTTTTGTTCAACCATACTAATGGAATAACTGTGCCAAGGTTCAAAACAAGGTCTGAGTGTGTTTCAGACACTTTCAACATAATTATTTTACCAATTCAAGAATTAAATTCTACATAGCGTGTAGAACTTTTCCCCAAGTTGAGGTATAGGCAAAAAAAAGCCTGACTAATTTCTAGTCAGGCTTGTTTATTTCAGTGGAGTGTCCCGTCCTGAAATAGCGTTACAGAAAAAGTAATGTTATGAAAGAAGAGACATAAAAAATATGTAGTAATAACATTACGCAATTTTTTTATATTAGTGAAACTATATCTTTAGATTTGTAGTATGATCATTACGCATGAATAGATTTAAATTTAATGAAGCTGTCATATCGCTGGGGGCGGGTTACTCTTTCAGAACGAAAGTTGAAGCAGTGCCTGATGGTGATTTGGCTGTTATTCAAATGAGGGACTTGACCGATGAATATTCTAGGGTTGGTGAATCAGTTGACTTTATTATTGGGGAAGATATTCATCCAAAGTATCTGTTGGAAAAAGGTGATATTCTTTTTCTAGCAAAAGGTGTTAACAATGTGGCGCTGGTGTATGAAGGTCTGTTTGAAAGGGCAATTGCCTCCTCCACTTTTTTTGTAATCAGGCCTAACACAGAAGTGGTGACTTCTGCGTACCTCGCTTGGTATTTAAATTCAGGAGAAGCACAAAAACACTTTTTAGAAAATAGGGTAGGAACTTCTACCCAGAACGTAAACCGAGCAACATTAGAATCCATTGAAATCAAGGTGCCAGAAAGAAAACTGCAAGAGGATATATCCAAATTGAGCTTTTTGAGTTTGCGCGAGTATTTATTAGTAAACGAGATCAATGAGAGGAGAAAAACATTGATGTCGTACCAAATATTAAAAATTTTAGAAAATTATGATTAGTGAAGAACAGATTACGGCTGCCAAAGGGCTAATTGCAGATGTAGCCAATCGACTACGAGAAAAAAGGGATGAATTAGAGGGTTTGAATGGTGGAGAATGGGATACAACTTTGTCTTTCATCAATGAGAGGCAGGTATCGTTTAACGAACCTTCAAGTGATCTTAGACAGAGGTTTAGCAAGCTTAATTACCTCGATAATAAAAGAGCTAACCTAACTGTATCCTTATTAGACATGATAAGACAGAATGCAGTAGATGATAAAGCTTTGTTAAAGAGCATTAGTGAAATAGTTGAGGAAATAGAAGAGGATTTGCCAAAAGTATAATTATGGATCAACGACCAACCCAAGACCAAATCAACTCAGCACTTTGGTCAGCTTGCGATACCTTTAGAGGAGCATTTGACTCTTCTGAATACAAAAACTTCATTCTGGTTTTTATGTTTTTAAAGTACCTCAGCGATGTATGGAAAGACCATTACGAGGAGTTCAAAGAAAAGTATGGAGATGATGAAGCTCTAATCCTGCGAAAAATGCACAGGGAGCGTTTTGTTCTGCCTGAAAACTGTACGTTCGAATACCTTTATGAAAATAGGAACGAGCCAGATATCGGAGAGCGGATTGATAAAGTACTTTCCAAAATTGAAGATCAGAATTTAGCCAAATTGGAAGGGGTCTTTAGGAATATCAGCTTTAACTCTGATAAGCTTGGCCAAACCAAAGATCGTAACCGAAGACTTAAGAACTTGATCAACGATTTTGCCAATCCCGTACTGGACTTCAGGCCTCAGGCCTTGGGTAAAAAAGAAGACTTGATTGGCAACGCTTATATGTATTTGATTGAGCGCTTTGCTTCTGGAGCGGGTAAAAAAGGAGGAGAGTTCTATACACCTAGCGAGGTTTCTGAGCTATTGGCCAAATTGATGGCGCCCAAAGCAGGAGCACGCATTTGCGATCCTACTTGTGGCTCGGGTTCTTTACTAATTACTGTAGCGGAGGAAGTAAAAGATGATCAAGGTAATCCATCCAATGACTATTCACTCAATGGGCAAGAGAGTAATGGAGACACCTGGGCATTATGTAAGCTCAATATGTTCCTCCACAGTATGGATGGAGCGGATATTCAATGGGGCGATACCATTAACAATCCACTGTTGCTCGATGGTGACAACCTGATGAAATTCGATATTACCGTTGCCAACCCTCCTTTCTCATTAGATAAATGGGGGCACGAATCTGCGGAGGCCGATCGTTTTCAGCGCTTTATGAGAGGAGTGCCTCCCAGAACCAAGGGCGATTTTGCCTTTATCCTACACATGATCGATACTACTTT
The DNA here is from genome assembly GCA_002786855.1 of Cytophagales bacterium CG12_big_fil_rev_8_21_14_0_65_40_12. Classification (GTDB taxonomy): domain Bacteria; phylum Bacteroidota; class Bacteroidia; order Cytophagales; family Cyclobacteriaceae; genus Roseivirga. Next base: position 165,002 of record PCUU01000067.1, on the reverse strand, counting down.
GCCAACTGGTAAAGTAGGTGTAATTGTGCCACATGGGGTGTTGTTTCGAGGAGCAGCAGAGGGAAGAATCAGGGAAAGCTTGATCAGAGAAAATCTGCTAGAAGCCGTGATAGGTTTGCCTTCTAATCTCTTTTTCGGTACAGGAATTCCTGCGGCTATCTTGATTTTCAATAAAGCCAAAGGTGACAATAGGGACGTGTTATTTATAGACGCTAGTAAACACTACCAAGAGGGCAAGCGACAAAACAAACTAAGGGAGCAGGATATAGAAAAAGTGGTGGAGGCTTATTTGGCCTTTGAAACCATAGAGAAATACGCCTACTGCGCTAAGTTTGAAGAGTTGGAAGAAAATGAATTCAACCTTAATATTCCCAGATATGTAGACACTTTTGAAGAAGAAGAACAGGTAGATATTAAGGCGACTATAAAGGGAATTGAAGCTTTGGAGAAGGAGCTAGAAGAGGTGCGCGAAGAGATGGGCATCTATTTAAAAGAATTAGGGCTTAAATTGTAGTTATGGAACTGAAGGAAATTATTCGCAAAATCAATTCTTTAAAGAAGGAATATGATCAATACCTACCGCTGACTCCAGAAATAGAAGGGCGTATAATGCAGAAGTTTAGGCTGGAATGGAATTTTAATTCAAATCATCTGGAAGGGAACCAGTTAAGTTACCATGAAACTAAGGCGTTGCTGCTTCATGGCATTACTTCCTCCTCCAAGCCTCTTCAGGAATATCTGGAAGTTGAAGGCCATGATGATGCCATAAAGTATGTAGAAGAAGTAATTGCACAAGAAAGACCCCTGACTGAACAGTTTATTCGTGAACTCCACGAAATGATTTTACAAAAGCCCTATCAGGTTGCCGCACAGACACAAGATGGTCAGCCCACTAAAAAATGGATCAAACTTGGGGAATACAAAACAGAGCCCAATCATGTTTTGACCAAAACAGGTGAGATGTTCTACTTTGCGAGTCCTGAAGAAACACCAGCGAAAATGGGGGAATTAATCGATTGGTATCGCAAACAAATGGAAGCTAAGCAACACCCATTGTCTCTTGCTGCGGAGTTCCATTATAGGTTCATAACAATTCACCCCTTTGATGATGGAAATGGGCGATTGGCTAGAATCCTAATGAATTTTGTCTTGATGCAAATGGATATGCCTCCAGTAATAATTAGGAGTGAAAAGAAAGAAGATTACTTCAATGTTTTAAGACAGGCTGATGGAGGAAACCTAGAAGCCTTTTATATCTACATAGGTGAACAGTTATTGTTATCCTTGGGGTTAGCAATCAAGGGCGCAAAAGGTGAACCTATTGAAGACCCAGATGATCTTGATAAGCAACTTCAATTGCTTGATCAGAGAATCAAGAATTTGGATGAGGAAGAAATAGAAATAGCGAAAAGTAACGAGATAATTGATAAAATTTTAGAGGAGGTAGCTTTACCTCTAGCAAAAAAAATTGATAGTTATTTAGAACCACTGAAAAAATGGTTTACCAATTATAAAGTTAATTGGTACCATGACGGTAATGGTAAATACTATGACAACATTCAGAAGATTGCGTTAAGCCAGATTTTTAGTGATGCTCATGACAGACATCCGCATAGAGTAGGTATTAGCTTTGATTTCAGCGGCTTCAAGAAATCAGGTACTAAGCCATTTCAGGTGGCGACAGAGCTTAGGTTTGAGTTTCTAGAATACAGCTATACTATAGTTCAATCTCAGACGAATAAAGTATTCCGAGATGCGCTATACCATCAATTGCCTTTAGAGGATGAATTGAAAGATATTGCTAGAGAAACGGCAAAATACATTATTGAAGAAGTTGGATATCGTATTGATAACCTTAAGAAAGACAAGTAGTAAACCAAAACCACTACAATAAACCAAGTTGGTTTATTACACTAAATTTAGTTGAATCATATGTGCCAAAATTTCCAACTCAATGCCTAAGCCCAACCAAAACCATAACGCAAAACCGGGCTATAATCTGACCAAATTGGGCTGGATTCCTGAGGAATGGATTGAAGACAAATTACTAAATCTTGTCAAAAGGCTTAACTCAGGTGTAAGCGTTAATTCTGAGGAGAGGAGAAAGCATGATCATGAGTTTGGGGTGTTGAAAACAGGCTGTGTATCAGATGGCAGATTCGACCCTAATGAACATAAAACCATTTTGAAACAAGAATATAATAGAGCTAAGCTGAATCCAATTAAGGGCAGTATTATAATTAGTAGAATGAATACGCCAGATTTAGTTGGTGCTTGTGGTTATGTTAGTGAAACATGGTTGGATTTATTTCTGCCAGATCGTCTGTGGCAAACTATATTAAACCATGATTTGGTGGAGGGTAAGTGGCTAAATTTCTTGTTAAATACAGACAATTATAAAACCAAAATCAAAAATATTGCGACTGGAACTAGCAATAGCATGAAGAATATCTCGAAGTCGAGTTTCCTTCAACTGTCGCTTCCCCTTCCTCCCCTCCCCGAACAACAAAAAATTGCTCAAATCCTAAGCACTTGGGATGAAGCCATTCAAAAAACAGAAACCCTAATTGCCAAAAAGCAGCAGCTTAAAATAGGCCTGATGCAAGCTTTGCTTACAGGCCAAAAACGATTTAAGGAATTTGTAAAATCAACTAAATTCAAAGCCACCAAGCTGGGGCAAGTGCCACAAGATTGGGACGTATGCGCTGTATCTGAACTCTTTCAGTTTATACCTACCAACTCATTTTCAAGAGCCCAAATGAATTATCACTCTGTAGAGGGTTCAATCTACAATATTCATTACGGTGATATACACGCTACATATAATCACGTGATTTTAGATGTTAGTAAGTCCGAAAAACTGATTCCCGTATTGAACAACAATCTACCTCATAATGAGAATGCATATTTAAAGGATGGAGACTTGGTTATAGCTGATGCTTCTGAAGATTATAAGGGAGTTGGTGATTGTGTGGAGCTTAAAAATATTCAGGGCAGGAAGGTATTGAGTGGTCTGCATACGGTGGCTTTAAGAGACAAGGCTGAGAAAACCTCTGATGGTTATAGAGCTTATCTCTTCAAGAATGAACCCGTTTCTATAAGTATGATGAAGCTCGCCAGAGGGAGTAAAGTTTACGGAATCACAAAAACCAGTGTTTCAAAGTTGGAAGTGATATTGCCTCCGAAAGAAGAGCAACAAAAAATAGCCTCAGTACTCTCTCAAGCAGATGATGAAATTGAAAGCCTTCAGAAGCATTTGGAGCAACTTAAAATCCAAAAGAAAGGCTTAATGCAAACCTTGCTTACTGGGCAGGTGCGGGTGAATGCTGAAAGTAATCAATATAAATTATAAGAAAATGGATAAAGTATTTAATCTATATATTGATGAAAGTTGTCATTTATCGCATGACAAACTGCCTGTTATGTGTATTGGATATATTAAGGTAGATCAAGAAAATTATGATGAGCTTAAAGAGAGAATTAAACAAATCAAAATCAAACATAAGTCTCCAACAGAAGTAAAATGGAATAAAATTTCTGCTTCGAGAATACCCCTTTATAAAGAGTTGATAGATCTGTTCTTTGACTCGTCATTAGCATTTCGAACTATCTTGGTTAAGTATAAAGACAAGCTCACTCCAGCGGATTTCAATAGAGGAAGTAGAGATAACTTCTATTACAATCTGGTGTACTTTTTACTAGACTCTGCCACCAACTCAAGTTCAAATAAATATCGAGTATACCTTGATTTAAAAGATACACGAGGTAATGAAAAACTGAATAAGATAGTTGCCAAGTTTGACGAAAATCATGAAGGCAGTTCTCCATTTATACACTTTCAGCATTTACAGTCACATGAAAATGAATTTCTTCAATTGGCCGATTTGTTTATTGGAGCAGTTACCTATCGCTCAAGGGGTTTAACAGGTTCAGAGTCGAAACTAGAAGTGGTAGAGTATTTGGAATTGAGGTCTGGGTATAGATTGAATGAAGGGACTGAGCCTTGGGAGAAGAAGTTCAATATTTATGATCATCAACCTAAAGCTAGCAAATGATCGAGTTAGATGATCTTGATGATTTGTTTGATGACATGTCCTTTGAGATGCCAACAGATGAGCAACTGGATGAAATGCGTAATATTTTTGAAAGAGACTTTATAGAAAATCCTTTTAAAATAGATGATTGTGACGTAAAAGTGGTAACCCATCAAACATGGGATAGAGACTTCAGAGGTGAAGCAGAAACTTTTTTTCACTTAATAACGAGAGAAAGTAAGATGAAAAACCAAAGACAGTTCGATAAGTGGAGAGCAAATCGAATTCATTGGGTCAAATCAATTTTACTTCAAAAGGAAGATGCAAGGATTAAATACTATGAGTATGAAGATGGTAAGGGGGTTGTTAAACAACATTATTGGTTTGAAGAGAGAAATCATCTTGTTGTTCTTAAACCTATATCAGATGACTTAATGGTGGTTACGTCTTTTGTTATTGATGACTTTGAAATTGATAAAACAAGAAGAAGGTATAATGAATATAGAGAGGGTATGTAAAAAAAAACCACATTTCGATGAATGTGGTCCGCATTTACGGTGCTGCGGGCAACCATGTCCTTTACCCTTTGGGTAATGACTGTTCAAATATACGTGAATAATATTTAATAGTTATATAGATAATATAACTGTTAATGATGGACAAGATAATAATGGTGTAGATAGAGATGTATGAATAAGATGTTCAAGGCTAGATATAACAACTGATAAATTTAAACATATGCAAGATGTTGTAGTGCTTCGAGAAACTCCCAAATGTTTAATGCAAACTTTGCTTACGGGGCAGGTGAGGGTGAAAATTAAAGAATATGACGTTTATCAAGACGGAGATATTATTTAAAGAATGAAGTTATGAATGAAGAACAAATAGTTATTTATAATTCTGAAGATGGTGAGGCACAATTAGATGTTCGCTTAGAAAATGAAACTATTTGGCTTACACAACAACAAATGGCTGATCTATTTGATAGTAGTCGTGTTAATATTACTGAACATATAAATAATGTTTTTAGTGAAGGTGAATTAGATAGGGAAGCAACTAGTCGGAATTTCCGACTAGTTCAAAAAGAAGGTAAAAGAACAGTTAATAGAAACATAGATCATTACAATCTGGACGTAATTATATCTGTAGGTTATAGGGTTAAATCAAAGAGAGGAACACAGTTTAGAATATGGGCCAATAAGATATTGAAAGAGTTTCTTGTTAAAGGATATTCAATTAATGAGAAAAGACTTAAAGAGAAAACAGAACAGTTAGAGGAGTTAAAGAAAGTAGTATACTTACAAGAACAAGTAATTACCAATTATATATTGGAAGGTAATGAAGCCGAAGGTTTGATCAGAGTAATAGCAGATTATACTACTGCACTGGATTTACTTGACGATTATGATCATCAACGATTGCAAATACCTGAAACTGCAACAGAAGAAGTTTATCAAATTCAATACAGCGAAGCAAAAAGAGCAATAGACACCCTTGGAAAGCAGACTAATTTTCAAGGACTATTTGGAAAAGAGAAAGATGATTCATTTAAGGGATCACTTCAAAATATATATCAAACCTTTGAAGGAAATGATCTATATCCATCGGTTGAAGAAAAAGCCGCACACCTCCTCTATTTCGTAACCAAAAATCATTCGTTCACAGATGGGAATAAACGGATAGCCGCATTCTTGTTTGTTTGGTTTTTAGAAAGAAATGGTCTCAACAAAAGAGAAAACGGAACCAAGAGAATTCCGGACAACGCACTGGTAGCCCTTACGCTAATGATTGCGGAAAGCCACCCGAGCGATAAGGACATGATGATCAAAGTAATTGTCAACCTTTTAATCGAAAAAGAAGGTGTCTAGCTACAACGAATGGAGCGACTCACAATCCCCCGCCATTACCTTGCTCAAAAAGCTGGGTTGGCAATACCTTTCTCCTGAGCAAGCTTTGGAGCACAGGGGAGGCCTCCTGTCCAATGTATTGCTGGAGGGCATTCTTCATGAAAGCTTAGAGCGCATCAACCGTTTTGAGTACAAAGGCCAGCACTATCCATTTTCTCAGTCCAATATCCAGTCGGCCATCAATCAGCTTAAAAACATACCAGATGAAGGACTCGTCCGCACCAACGAACAAGTCTACGATCTACTAACCTTGGGCCGCAGTTTTACCGAAAATATTCAAGCCGATCAGAAAGCTTTTACCCTTCGCTATATTGATTGGAATAATTTAGAGAGCAATGTTTTCCATGTTACAGAAGAATTTGAAGTAGAAGGCATTCGGAGCAAAAAGCGACCGGATATAGTGCTGTTTGTGAATGGTATTCCTTTCACTGTTATAGAGAATAAACGGAGGGATAAGAACCTTTCGCTTGATGAGGCCATCTCTCAAACCATCCGTAACCAAAAGAAGAAAGAGGGCATTCCGAGGTTATTCCATTATGCACAAATGCTTATGGCCGTACAGCCCAACGAGGTGAAATATGCTACGGTGGGAACTTCCATGCAATTCTGGGCCAATTGGCGAGAAGACAACCAAACCGAGACCGAACGTTTGCTTAAGTCCAAAGCCCACAACACCCAACCAGAGAACAGGCTTACAACTGAGCAAGACCGTGTATTGGTGTCGCTTTGCAAGCCAGAACGCTTGATGGAATTCACCTATAAGTTTGTGGTGTTCGATCAGCCGGAAAAGAAAATTGCCCGTTATCAGCAGTTCTTTGCGGTGGAAAAGGCGCTCAAGCAAATCAAGCAAACCGATAAAAACGGGGTGCGAAAAGGAGGTGTGATTTGGCATACCCAAGGCAGCGGCAAATCGCTTACCATGGTCATGCTTTCCAAAGCCATTGCCCTCGATCCTGAAATTCCCAATGCACGTGTAGTTGTAGTTACCGATAGGGTAAGTTTGGACAAGCAGATTTATAAAACCTTTTTCAATTGTGGCAAGAATGTTAAAAAGGCCAAATCGGGCAACGATCTTATTGAGCTGCTCAAAGACAAAGGCAACGAAAATATTACTGCCATTCTGGATAAGTTCCGCATGGCCACCAAGCGCAAGGACTTTAAAGACGACTCCAAAAACCTCTTTGTGCTGGTAGATGAAAGCCATCGTAGTCAGTACGGTTCGTCACACATGCACATGAAGCGCATTTTGCCCAATGCCTGCTTTATTGGCTTTACGGGAACCCCACTACTAAAACCAGAGAAAAGTACAGCCAGAAAATTTGGAGGTTTTATACATGAGTACACTATTGATCAAGCAGTAAAAGATAAAGCTGTGTTGCCTTTGCTTTATGAGGGTAGGGCACCAAAAATCAGTGTAAATAAAACTCAGATTGACAAGGGTTTCGAGCGACTAACGGCACCCCTTTCGGAAGAAGCAGCTAAAGACCTAAAAAAGAAACATGCCCGTATTTCCAAGATTTACGAGTCGGAACAGGTAATAGAAGAAGTGGCCTATGATATTTCCGTCCATTACACCAAAAATTGGAAGGGCACAGGCTTCAAAGCTCAATTGGCCGTGCCGAAAATTGACACTGCCATCCGTTATCAAAAATACTTCGAAAGCCAAAGCGACCCAGCATTGAAAATCAATTCTCGTGTGGTTTTCACTCCGCCAGATAGCCGCTCAGATTATGATGGTGTATGGAAAGAAAGCAGCAATGAAGCCAAGCAATATTGGGAGGCCATTGTAAACAAATATGGCAATCAAGAATTCTACGAGAATAAGGTGGTCGAGGAGTTTAAAGACAAAGGAGACGAAGTAGAACTGTTGATTGTGGTCAGTAAGTTACTCACTGGTTTTGACGCTCCACGGAATACTGTTTTTTACTTGGCCAAACCCTTAATGGAGCACAATTTACTCCAAGCCATTGCCCGTGTAAACCGCCTCTGTGAAGGGAAAGACTTTGGGTACATCATTGACTATGTTGGGGTGCTTGGTAAGCTTGACGAAGCCCTGACGGCTTATAGTGCCTTTGAAGGTTATGAGGAGGACGATCTAAAAAGTGTCGTCACCAATATACTGGAAGAAGTTAGAAAAGTGCCATTGAGACTAGACGGGATTTGGGATTTGTTCAAAGGAGTAAACCGACAGGATAAGGAAGCTATGGAAAGGCATCTGCAGGGGAAAAACCTCAGAGATGTTTACCATGAAAGAGTGCTGGCTTATTTCAAAGCTTTGCAATTGGCCTTGGCTTCTGAAGAATTTTATAAGGAATTCAGTGAAGCCCAAATCAAAGAGTTTATGCAGGCGCTCAAATTCTTCAGAGAACAAAGAAAGTCGGTACAATACCGTTATGCCGAAATTGTCTCTTACCACGAGTATGAACCCCGAGTGAGAAAGCTCTTGGATACTTATGTAGGAGCTGATGAGGTGCAGTCCATCACTGGCGAAGTCAATATTTTTGATGAAAATATGGTTCGAGAAGCTTTGGAACAATATGGTAAAACACCTGCATCTAAAGCTGATATGATTGCCAATCAAATGAAAAAGGTAATCACTGAAAACATGGAGAAGGATGAGGCCTACTACAAAAAGTTTTCGGAGATGATTGATGAAACCATCAGGCTTTTTAATGAAGGCAGGCTGGAAGAAAAGGATTACCTCGATAGAATTCTCAAGACCCGAGAACAAATGCAGCATGGCGAACAGGAGGGTGTTCCAAGTTCGCTAGCCTCACAACCAAAGGCCAGGGCTTTCTTCGGTGCATTGAGAGAAGTTTTGAAAAACCACCACAGTAGTCTAACGGATGAAATCCTCCAACTCTGGGCCGAGACGGGAATAGTTATAGAGACCACGGTAAGTAAATTGACCATAAGAGATTGGAAGAAAAATATTGATGTGGGGAAACAGATAGAGAATGCGATTGAAGATTATCTCATTTCACATAGAAACCATCTCGGTGTTGATATGACTTTTGATGAAATCGATCAAATTATTGAAAGATGCTTGAAAGTGGCCAAGAACAATTATTGATGGAGCATTCAATACAGTACGGTACACAAGAAATTACATTTGGTGTTGATTGGCGCAATCGTAAAACCTTGGCCATTGAGGTGCATCCAGATTTAACTGTCATTGTACTTGCCCCTCTAAAAACCAATCTTCAAGAAGTCCAAGAAAAAGTACTCAAAAGAGCCCGATGGATCATTAAGCAATGGGCATATTTCGATCAGTTTTTACCCAGAACCCCTGAAAGAGAATATGTTTCAGGAGAATCACATTTGTATTTGGGTAAAAAGTATCTCTTGAAAATCCGCCAAGGAGAATCTAATTTGGTGAAACTCAGGGCTGGAAATTTTGAAGTGACTACAAGTGCGCAACCTAACCAAACAAAAGTGAAACAATTACTTTCTGCTTGGTATCAGGCGCATAGCACACATAAATTTGAAGAAGCATTTGCCAGTTCACAATCCTTGTTTCAGCAATTCAATCTGGAACCTGAATTGGAAATCAGAAGAATGAAGAATAGGTGGGGTAGCTGTACTCCTTCAGGTAAGATTATGCTGAATCCAGAAATCATCAAAGCGCCAAGTAAGTGTATTGAGTATGTAATTGTTCATGAGCTTTGTCATTTAGTACACCCCGACCATAGTCGGAATTTCTACTCGCTTTTAGAAAGCGTGTTACCTGGTTGGCAAAGATGGAAGTTGAGGTTGGAGAAGAGCCTAATATAAAGTTGCTTTTTTGTATCTAAAGAGTAATTTTATGCATATGATATTGAAACTTGGAGACTCATTAATACCAGCCCTTGAATCTGCTGAAGAAGTTTATGTTGCCACTGCATTACTAACACTGCCAATTCTATCTAAAATAGAAAATGCTTTGACTTCAGACTGCAAAAGGCAATATCTAGTTGGTGTTGATTTGGCCACTCCAATTAACGTTATAAAGAGATTAAAGGATTGTTCGGATCAGGCATTATTCAAAGCAAGAATCTATAAAGACAGTTCTACATTCCATCCTAAGGTCTACATTATAAAAAGGGCATCTGGGTTGATTGCCTTTATTGGGTCTGCCAACGCAACTGAGTCTGGTTTCTATCATAATACAGAAGTTTCAATTTTGATTGATGACCAAAATGAATGCACCAAGCTATTGAATTGGTTTTCTGAATTGTACAACTCTTCAAGTGATATAGAAGATGGGTTTATAGAGAGTTATGAGATGGTGTACGGTAGAATCAGAAGTCGAGATGCCGCTAATCGCTCAGACATAAACTCTTTGTCTCTCACTCAGAACAAGCCTTTGTCAACTTCCATAACGCTTAACGATCAATTCTTTAAGGATAGGCACTATCATGCTTATACTGAGCCTTTCCACTATGATTATGGAGAAAAGGCCAATGCGCAAAGAAAGGTTGTGAAAGAGAGAATGAAAGAACTCCATAAAATAATCTATCCTAGATTTCAAGAATTTGACTTGAAAGAACTAAATGCTCATTGGTGGAAACCGAATATCACTTCATCTGAAGTTTACAGAAAGGGCTTTAATCAAAAACAACAAGACGCAATGTGGCTCCACTATGGATACTCTAAAGAAAGAGCTAATGGTCGCTCTTTTATGGAGCTCCCTCGAATTCAGGTAATTTTAGTTAGGGCGGTAATAGGTGTTTGGTTTGCAATAGGAAAGGATTATGGAAGTAAACAACTCAGAGAAAATTTAAAGAATGAACTCAAATCATCATTGTCTTATAGAAAGTACTTTCATCAGTTACTAGAAGATCTTGGAGCATCTTATAGATTATTCGTTGGAGGAGTAGATCACAAAATCTCGGATTTACAAAGTTTTGAAGATACCTACGATTTGATGATGACCGATAATCAAAAAAAATATTTAATTCTGGCCCGAGACTTTGATAAAAATGACCCTTTTTTATCTGAGGATCAAATAGGAGAGACGATCCTTGATGAGTTCAAAAGACTTTATCCTATTTATGAAGAGATCTTGAGGTTCAGCTGAATTGAATTATTAACACTTTAACTCTAACGGCTAAATCAAGCGTAGTTCGAGTCATGATTAACAATTAGACATAATGAAAGTCACAACCCAAGAGGAAATAATCAGCATCCTTAATGGTGAAGTAGTCGATTATCTCGATGGAGATAGGATTAGAATTCATGGATTAAAGTGTGCTTCGAAAATTCTCATTAATAAGATTCAGTTTGAAAAGTCAATCTATATCGAAAACTGTCATTTTCAGGACTTGGAATTCAATAACTGTGTCTTTTTAAAATACTTGACATTGGGTAAGGGATTAATTTTAGAAGGATGGTTTGAGATTGCCCAATGTATATTGAAGGAAGGGTTTCAGGTCATTGGAGCGGAGTTTAAGTCGTTATTGAGGTTCAGACAAACTAAATGTGAAGGACACATCGGCTTTACATCTGGAAGCGCCTTGAATATAATGGTACTCGATTATAACGAGTTTGGCGGGTTGGGTTTTGAAGAAGGCTTTAATGTGAATGGTACATTTGAAATTCATAGGGGCTTGATTGGTAAAGTTTACTCGGATCAGTGCAATGGAGATTGGCTTAAAAACTATACTCAGATTGGTAGTTTAATGCTGAGACCTAAAGGCATTAGAAAAATTAGGATTGAACAATGTAGGATAAATCAAAGGCTAACAATTGAAGCTGTGAGCCATGATTCAAATATCCTTTTGGCAGACTGTGCAGTCAAGAATTTCCATATTGGGAGTTTTAGTAATTCTTCCAAGTTTAAAATAATGCGTCTTTGTCCAGCTGATGAACAAAGTGCGATATACATTTATGATTCCTCAATGGATGCAACAGAGTTCTTTCAAGTAGATTTTAGGAAATTTAGCCAAATTGGATTCTCCAATAGTCAAATTCACAATTGTGTATTTACTAACGTAGATTGGGGAGATAATCTATGTGTTTGTTATGGATTCAGGTCTGGGCAGTTTGGTTTGAGTTTTAGTGAGGGAGAATTGGAAGACACAAGGCAGATGAGAGATTTCTACAGGCAACTTAAATTGTCTTATGCCAATCAAAAAGACACTATGTTAAGCAATCATTTTTACTCCAAAGAAATGCATGAACTTAGAAATGAGGGAGCGTTGACAAACGCTCTGTGGTCTTTGGGTAGGTTAGAACATTTCTTTGTGGTTGTACTTAACGGTTTAATAAGTGATTATGGTAATAATCTCCTAAAGTCGCTCAGGACTTTGATCGTTTTTCATCTCTTAATGGTGCTTCTATTAATAGCAGTTGGTAATGGCTTGAATGTGCATTTTATAGATTCTATTGCCGGTTTTAATTGGCGAAACCTATATGGTGGTTTTATTGAAGGTTTGAAGTTATACTCTTATACTCTTTTTCCTACATTCAATCTTACTTATGGAGAGACTTTATTGAATCCAGTAGTTGCGGCTTTAATGAGAATTGGAAATTCGGTCATCATCTATCATGTCATAAAGTCTTCAAGAAAGATGATAAAGTAGCTCCAATGGTTACTATTACGGTTACCGAAAATAAAAAAAGCCTCTTGAATTGCTTCAAAAGGCTTTACTTGTAGCGGGAACAGGACTCGAACCTGTGACCTTTGGGTTATGAGCCCAACGAGCTACCAACTGCTCCATCCCGCGATATATCAACTTCAGCTATTCCGAAGTGGGATACAAAAGTAGGTGATAAATCCATTCTAAACAAGTAACTTTGCGAACTAATTTTAAAAATACATGGCTGAGCGTCCACACAAGGCTGGTTTTGTGAGCATTATAGGAAAACCCAACGTAGGAAAATCTACTTTGATGAATGCCATGGTGGGCGAGCGTCTCTCTATCATTACCTCAAAAGCCCAAACCACGCGACATCGCATTATGGGGATTTTGAGTGGAGATGATTTTCAGGTCATTTATTCCGACACTCCCGGTATCATTAAACCAGAATACGAGCTGCACGAGACCATGATGCGCTTTGTGACTAGCTCCTTCGAAGATTCTGACCTGATTCTTTTTGTTACAGACCTTTACGAAAAGTATGATGGTGAAAAAGTCATTGATTTTTTAAAGGAAGTGGAAGTTCCTGTGGTTTTGGTGATGAATAAAATCGATTTGGCCAAAGGTTCTCAAGCCGAAGATAAGGTGGCTTATTGGAAAGAAATCATGGATTTCCATGATACCATAATGGTGTCTGCGCTGGAGAAGCAAGGTATTGAAGAACTGTTCGGTAAAATAGTGGAGCACTTGCCAGAGCATCCTGCATATTTTCCTAAAGATACGCTCACAGATAAACCTGAACGCTTTTTCGTAGATGAAATGATCCGTGAAAAAATCTTCAGGAACTATAAAAAGGAAATTCCTTATAGCTGTGAAGTGGTGACGACTTCTTTCAAAGAAGATGAGGATATCATTAGAATTTCGGCCGATATTTACGTTGAGCGCGATAGCCAAAAAGGCATTGTGATTGGGCATAAGGGCGAGTCCCTTAAAAAGGTAGGAACGGAGGCCAGAATAGACCTGGAGGTCTTTTTTGGAAAGAAAATCTTTCTTGAAACCCACGTGAAAGTAGAGAAAGATTGGCGAAAAAATGAAGCGAAACTAAAGCGGTTTGGCTATACAAGTTAGAAATCAGAATTTAGATTATAGATATTAGAACATGGCGAATATAGTAGCTATCGTGGGTAGGCCCAATGTGGGGAAGTCGACATTTTTTAACCGACTTGTTGAGAAAAGACAGGCCATTATGGACAATGAGAGTGGGGTTACTCGCGATCGTCATTATGGTTATGCACAATGGGTAGGTAAGTTTTTCACGGTTATTGATACAGGTGGGTATGTAACAGGGTCTGAAGATGTTTTCGAAGGTGCCATTCGTACCCAAGTAGCTGAGGCCATGGAAGAGGCTTCGGTCATCATATTCATGGCCGATTGTCATGATGGCTTGCATCCCTTGGATAGAGAATTTGCCAGGATTGTCAGAAGCATCAGAAAGCCTGTTATCGTGGTGGCCAACAAGGCCGATACCGCAGAAAAGTCATATGCATCGGCCGAATTCTACGAAATGGGTTTAGGAGAAGTGTTTCCTATCTCTGCTGCTAGTGGTTCTGGAACTGGTGAAGTACTGGATGAGGTAGTTAAATATTTTGAAGAAGAGGGCAATGAAAACCCAGAAGATGGCATACCGAAAATTGCAATTTTAGGGAGGCCAAATGCTGGCAAGTCCTCTTTTGTGAATGCACTTTTGGGCAAAGAAAGGACCATAGTTACCGATTTAGCGGGTACTACACGTGATTCAATCAATACGCACTACACTTTATTTGGTCAGGATTTTATCTTGACCGATACTGCTGGCATTCGCAAGAAATCTAAAGTACACGAAGACATCGAGTTCTACTCTGTCATGAGGGCATTGCAGGCCTTGCAAGATTCTGACGTTTGCATTCTAATGATTGATGCCACCCGCGGTTTAGAAGCCCAAGATATGAACATTATTAGCCTGGCCTTAAAATACCGAAAGGGGATTATGGTGATGGTGAACAAATGGGATTTGATTGAAAAGGACTCTAATACCATGAAAAGGTTCACTGCCGAAATGGACGAGAAATTAGGTCAATTGACTTGGATCCCGAAAATCTTCACTTCGGTAACCGAAAAGCAGAGGATTTTTCAAGCCATAGAAATGGCCGTGAAAATCAACGAAAACAGATCGAGAAAGGTGTCCACTTCGCAATTGAATGAGGCCATGCTCTCTGAAATTGAGCATTACCCACCACCAGCATTAAAGGGTAAATATGTTAAAATAAAATATATTACTCAATTGCCGACTCGAACGCCAACGATCGCTTTTTTCTGTAATCTACCTCAATACATTAAAGAACCCTATGAGCGCTTCTTGGAGAACAAGCTAAGGGCGCATTTCGAGTTTGACGGAGTACCAATTAACCTAGTTTTCAGGCAGAAATAAGGGTTGAATTGGATTAGAGCACTTGCATGAATATTCCATCTAACTGACGACCGTTCTGATTAATACTCAGAACGGTATAAAGCTTACCATTGTTGATGAAGGTTGGTGTTGAATGATTCGATCCTAGCCCATCGTAGTTCCAAGACTTAGGAAGTTTAATATTTAAAAGTTTGAATTCATCGCCCATTAGCTTATAAAGCTCGGCTTTAGTACCATTTTCTATTTTTAAGTAAAGGTTCTGATAGGTCTCATCGAATAAAAGGTCATATCTGAATGCTCTGTTTTTTAGATCATCTAAGTTTTTAATCTGCTGTCTTTTTAAATCCTTTTTATTTGCAAATATCAATTGGTTACCGAGCAAGTCCAGTACAATGACCTGTTTTTCGGTAATGATTTGTGGGAAATAGTTTTTGTAGAAAACAGGTTCTTTAAGTTTTAAGCTTGGAGCGATTTTTTTTACTTCATAAACCTCCTGTCTTTGCGCATTGATGTAAAGCGCAATGTCTTTTCTGTTTGCTTCAACATTAAGGTTTATTGGGTTTAAGAAATGGAAATAGAGATTTAGGCTAGACTTTTCTAAGTCGAAAATATATTTAGAATGTGAAAACCGTTCTTTGTCTATTTGTATTTCGATACTCAGATTATTGAAAAAGGGCCTTTGGGTTTCCGTAAAATATCCTCCCAATGGCCTGAAAATGAGGTTTTGTTTGTCGATGCCATAATAAAAATGGCGGCCATGATTCCGCAACATTGTCTTATAAAATGTAAGCGTATCAAGGGTTATTTGAGAATTAGGATCTAACAACAATAAATGGGCATCGGTAATTTCGCTGCCTTTGTTCCATGAAGACAGCAACAGTGTGATGTGTTCATCATAAATTGTAAATTGGTTGATTTGGTAGTTGTCGTTCATGTAGACGAACTTATAATCGGGGTAAATCTTACCAATGCTGTCAACAAAATCAAGCCGTTCGTTTTTCTGCCCAACCAAGAGGTGAGCAAGAACGAGAAAGTAAAGACTAGTCCAAAACCTCATAAACAACATACTTTTCGGATACTGGGTCAATAGCGTATAACCTTTTGCCTATTGCACTAATATACACCGCTTTATTATCGATTCTAATTCTACCTAAAAACAGACCATCTTGGTCGAGCACGTGGATGGTATTTCTGTGTGTTTTAGTGCTTGCTTTATCAGGTTCCGACATATCTAAATCTCTAAGCACTAGTAGCTTGTTGTTGTAGCTGCTAAAGGACCAAGATTCCAATCTTTCTATGTCTATTTCTCCATCTGGGTATTCTATCACATTTTCTTCTTGGTCGAACCTGTACGGCAAAGGCTTGTCGAATACTTGCTTATAAGATTTATTCACCTTGATCAACTCACCAATATGAGGTTTTAGAATGAAAAGATTTTCGCCCATTACCTCAGCTTCGGTGATTTTGCTTAATTCATCTAAGTCCTCGGGAAAAGCAACGGTAAATGCTTCATGAATTTCTGTAAAGCCGTCTTTTGAGTTAAATTTCGAAGAGAAAACAACATATTCATTGGCTTCATAATTAAGCCCTCCTAGAAGCAAATCTCCATCGAACTCCTTTACCCAGTGAATGTCCGCATTGGGCAGTTTAAATTTGCCCAGAAAATCTAAAGTTGTTTTTTTGTACACTAGGCATTGTGTACCAAACACGAAAATGTAATCTTCTGTAATATCGAATCCCGCAAAGAAATCAATTTCTTCGGGGCCATCTCCCAATTTACTGATCAAACGTTCTTTCAGGGCGTCATTTCCATCTAACACAATGAGTTTTTCAACAGCACTGTCCCAATATACCATTCCTCCATTCAGTCCTTTTACTTTGGAAGATATAATGAAACTCTCGGGCACTAAATTGTCTGTGCTGACTGAATCTGTCTTTCGGGCTTCGAACTGAACAATTTCTGACCTTTTAGGTGTACAGGCAAACAGCCATAGAAGACACACAACTATAGCACTTTTAGAATTCATAAGATGTGGGCTCGTTAAAACAAGGTGATATTATCTGGAGCGCGAAATTAAGTCGGAGGAAAATCTCAAAAAACAGCCTAACTATTTGACGAATCTGCTTTCACTTCTCGCAATGTAGTCATGCATCCATCAATAATCTTAGGTTAATTTAATTAAATGCCATTTTCACTTGAAGGAGTAAAATTCTAAAGCTCCATTTCCTCAAGCAGTTTGCATACTAGTTTTTGATTCCTACATATACTTCTCTCTAGGGCGGTGTAATCCCCATCTGCTTTGTTCTTTTCTTTGCATTCCAGTTTTACTTCACGGCACTCATTTGCCTGAATAACAAAAAAGGGAGTGATGAATAGAATTATGATAACGCCAGTTTTAATAATGTGATTTTTCATTTTATAAAGTTTTGATGTAATCTAAATTTAGATATATCACTAGCAAAAACAAATCAACGCTATTAAAATTATGGGTGAAGCAATAAAATAGTTAGTCAACAGTTAGCGGCTTAAAAGGATTCTGAAATATTTTTTTGATGCCTTTTGTTATAAGTTTTGATGTGAGGGTGTTCTGCACTGTTTCGTACGAAATTTTGAAGTGTAGTTAGAACTAAGAGCTTTGAGTAAGTGGCCGAACTATGTTTTACATTATTGAGTTCAGATTCACTTTGCCAGAGCAATTTCTTATCCACCGACCTAAAAAGCTTTAGTTTTAACTTATGCTTATACTCATAATACTGTGAATAAGTAGGGTAGCTAACTTTGTTTTCGACAATAAACGCTTCCTCTTTTCCCTCATTGTTTTCTTTAGTGATTGTAGCAGACGATATTGATTCAGAAGTTGAAGAGCTCATTCGAGAGATTGGATCGCTTACGCTCAACTCGTAAATCAGTTTATAGGCAGATTTTTCTGAAGAAGTGATAGTATAGCCGAACTGCTCCAACTGAGATTTAATGGATTCAAAAACTGGCAAAAGCGATAAGTCCGATTCAGCTGGGCTATTATCTATAAAAATTGAGTCAATTTTTATTTTGGTCACCTCGTCTATCGCGTAAGTATCCGTAGAAACGGTAAGTTTGTGGTATCGTTGTATGAATGTGCAAGCGCTAGAAAGCACTAAAAAGGCAAGAAGGAGAAGTTTTTTCATGGAAAATGGTTTAAGAGAAATTTTATCAAGAAGGATGCCAGAGCGAGGTGTAGATTATTGCCTTGACTTGGCAAAGCAGTATCCTTTTCATTTTACAGTTACTCAAAAAAGGCTTTCTAAATTAGGCGACTATCGTTATAGTCCTCGCGACCAATCTCATACAGTTACTGTTAACGGAGACCTAAATCCCTATCAGTTTTTAATTACTTATGTACATGAAGTGGCCCATCGGGTGGTACACAAACCGAGGTCGCGCCAGTTGCCTCATGGCGATGAGTGGAAAGGCAAATTTAGAGAGTTGATGTTGCCATTACTCAATACTGATATTTTCCCAGATGATGTACTGAGGATATTGGCCAAGCACATGAAAAATCCTAAAGCAAGCACTTCGGCAGATCATAAATTGGTCAAAGTTTTGGCCCAATATGATGAATCAGCTGCACCTGCGTTCACGCTTGATCAGGTGCCTATGGAGGCTGAATTTTTGTTGCGGAAACGCAAGTTTAAAAAGCTGGAAATAAAAAGGACAAGGGCTTTATGCTTAGACATGAAGAACGGAAAGCGCTACTTGATTCCTCAAATTGCCCAAGTAGAATTCAACCCAATTGAGAAAAAGCAAGCGCCAAAAGACACTCAGAAGGCTGTTTTGGTAAAGAAAAAGAGTTCAAAGAAGGTCAATTCTGCGGCTCACAATCAAATGAATCTTTTCGAATAATTGCCTTGGCCCTAGAGTTCGCCAATTGAAGGTGTCTAGTTCGCCCCCAAAATTGACATAGCTATCAATATTATAATTGGCCATTTCATCAATCACGAAATCGCGGAAGTTAATTCCACAAATCCAGCCCTCTTCCATATCTTCGAACCACTCCTCATAATAACTGTCGTCTGAGCCGTGAAAATTCAAGATATTCTCTCCAATCAATAGGTATTTGTTAATGCCTAAGCCATTGAAGTGGTCAACGATATTGCGTTTAAAATGCATGATGTCGTTATTGATGGCATCATTCCATTCGCCAATAAATTCTATGATGATAAAACCAAGATCATAATCGGCAAAGAGCACTTTAATATACAGTGTTTCTGAACCCATGAAATCCCAGTGCGGATCGATGTAATAACCGTAGATGGTTTCTGAATATAACTCAGCATTATAGATTTTACCATCAAAAGGAGAGTTCGGGTCTTCGGCAACATCGTAGTATTGTAGCCATCTATAAAAGGGTTCTATGGTATGCATTTTTTGGGTAATGGGTCTTGTGCCGAGCGTATTGAGTGTTTGAATAACAGTTAAAATGGCAAATAGGTTAAGTTAGTGGCTTAGTATTTCGTGCGTTGTACTGAGTTCATCGGGTTGGTTTTATCTTCACTTCAACACCCCAATACTTCAGCACCCCAACACCTCAAAACCTCAACACCCCAATACCTCAGTACTTACTCATTCATTTCTAAAACCACCCTCCATAGCGTACCTAAAAGCATTAGCGTAAATCCAATCACCATTATGGTATTGCGAGTGGATTGCTCAAGGTTGATAAGGAACTTGGAGACCAACATGCTGATCACCAAAATAAAGCCTGAAATCGCTACAACTGAGGCTATTTTTATGAATTTCTTGGTATTCAAAACAGTCGGAATTTGGGGAGTAGTGCAGGCACTTCTTCTTTATATTTAAGATAGGACTTGCCATGAATTTCGATCAATTTCTTCTCCTCGAAATAGATACCAATTGGGAGATAAAGCAGCAATGCAATCAAACTGATAAGATTTACGAGCAAAGGGTTATAAATAAAATAGCCAAGGAAAATCAGAATAGTACCTGAGTATAAGGGATGACGAATTTTGCCTTGAAGTTTGTCCGTCTTTAAAGCAGTTTCCGAAGCGTCTTCTTTTTTCAAGCCTAGAAAAACCCTAAGACTATAATTTCTGAAACCTCGCTTGATCACAAAAAAACCCAATGAGGCAATGAGTAAACCAATAGCAAAGGTGGTTTGGTTGGGTGGTAGTACAAAACCGCTATAAATACTTGCGCCTAGTAATAGTGTAAATCCAAAAGTCAGTGTGGAGAAAATACTGTAAATCAGTCGGTAAGTTTTGGGGCCAAAGGGCTGTTTGGCTTTTACCTTATTTGAAAGCAAAAGGCTATGAAGGGAATAGAAAACTACCCAGCAGCCAAAGAATAAAATATGATTCAATATCATCAGGGACAATTATAAGGATAATTTTTGGCTGAAGGTTCACTGCCTTTGATCGGTCGTAAAAAAATGCATAAAATGCGACAGGTATACTTCATTCAAATTATCTTCAAGTCAGATTTCATTTTTTCAGTGTCATGAATCGTATCGACCGACTTACCGCAATTCTTATTCAGCTTCAATCTAAAAAAATTGTGACCGCACAAGAAGTGGCCGATCATTTTGAGATCAGTCTTCGAACGGTATATAGAGATATGAGGGCCTTAGAAGAAGCTGGAATTCCGCTGGGTGCCGAAGCTGGCAAAGGTTATTTTATAATGGAGGGTTATCATTTGCCTCCTGTAATGTTCAGCCAAGAAGAGGCCAACGCGATGGTATTAGGTGCCAAGTTAATTGAAGGCCAAACGGATAGCTCGATCAAAAAGCACTTTACAGAAGCCATGTTCAAAATCAAGTCGGTATTGAAGAGTGCGGGTAAAGATGAACTAGAGAAATTGGAATCTCAAATAGAAGTGAGGCATTATGCGCCAATGCCAAGCGATGACTTCCCGAATAATTTTCTTTCCACGATTCAACAGGCATTGATCGACAGACGGGTATTGAGATTTCGATATTATGCCAATTACACTGATGACTTCACCATGCGTGATGTGGAGCCAATTGGGCTTATTTTTTATGGAAACCGCTGGCATTTGTTGGCTTATTGTCGATTGAGAAAAGCACCAAGAGATTTCAGGGTAGATCGAATTGTGAAGCTGGAATCACTGGATCAGCATTTCAATGTTGATGAAAATATTCAGTTCAAAGATTTCTTTACGGACTTAATGCATGGCACGGAGCTGGAAGAGGTAGTTATCTCCGTAGATAAAGACATCGCTCGGTTTATTTCGGAGCAAAAGTACACGCAGGGCTTTGTAAGCGAAGAAGCAAAAGGCGATCGTATTGAAATGACCTTTTTAGTGCCAGGTTTGGGCTATTTTTCGCGTTGGTTGTTGATGCTAGGCAAATCAACCACCATAATTTCCCCTAAAAAACTCAATTCAATGGTATTCGAAAGGATCGAGGAATTAAGAAGTCATTATGGCGATCACCCGCACTAACAAACCAGTCAGGTTTCTGTAATTCGAACTGATGTTCACAATGTAAATTGGGCTGTCTTTCCATCCAAACCTTACAGGTTTTCATGCTGCGTCAAACCTGCAAGGTTTTGATCATTCGAAGAGCAGGTGGTAATGTGACTTTTGCTGTTTAAAAGACTCAAACCTTACAGGTTTTCATGCTACTTCAAACCTGCAAGGTTTTGGTCGTTCAAGCTGTAAATGATAATTTGAATTGAGCTGTCTTTCCATCCAAACCTTACAGGTTTTCTACATTGAAAAAAATCAAATTTCCGAAAATACTACTGACATAGGGTTGTCACTTGACCTCACTTATTTTGAAGAAAAAATAAGAGATGATTGTGACCAAACTCAACCTGACCAAATCCTATCCAGAGTATTATTCAGCTACGTTGACACCCAACTTAGTGGAACTAGAACCTTGCAATTACCTTTCGATTCAAGGTAATTCTTCACCAGAAGATGCGCTCTTTGTTTCTGCCATCGAGGAGATTTATGCGATGGCCTATCAAATCAAATTCATGTTTAAAGCCGAAGAAATGGATTTCGTTGTGCCTAAAATGGAAGCTTTTTGGTGGGTAGAGGGCGAATTGCCATTCGAAGAAGCTCCAAAAGAAGAATGGCATTGGAACATACTAATTCGTATGCCTGATTTTGTGGGTGAAGGCGAGGTTAAAATTGCCAGCGAGGTATTGATCGAGAAGGCTAAACTTCAGGCCGACCACAGGGTTAAGCTGACTTCATTTCATGAAGGCAAATCAGTGCAGGTATTGCATATCGGTGGTTATGACGAAGAGGAGGAATCAATTGCTAAAATTGAAAAATTCATGGAAAATGAAGGTCTTCAAATCAATGGTCGTCATCACGAAATCTATCTTTCCGACCCAAGAAAAGTATCAAAAGAAAAACTAAGAACGATTATTAGATATGCTGTGAAATAAACTAAGATTCAAAACAACACTGTTCTTAAATCATGATAAACCAAGGCATATGGTCTTGGTTTTATTTGTTTTTGGTCATTGTTCTGCCCAATTTAGGTCTAATGAAAATCCTTATCGCCCCAGATAAATTCAAAGGGTCACTGACAGCTATGGAAGTGTGCAATGCACTTCAAGCAGGTATCCACGACATAGATAGCAATATTGAAGTAATTAAACTTCCCTTGGCGGATGGAGGCGAAGGCACTCTAGATTTATTGGAACAAAGCTTCAACTTAAAACGAATTGAGGTCCAAGTAAATGATCCTTTGATGAGGCCAATCTCAACCTATTATCTCTCTGATCGCGATACGGCTTATATCGAAATGGCGAAGGCTTCTGGCCTTCAATTATTAAATGCAGAAGAAAGAAATCCACTCTTAACTTCGACTTATGGAACGGGCGAAATGATTGCAAATGCCCTTGATAAAGGAGTGAAAAAGATAGTCTTGCTCATTGGAGGAAGTGCCACGAGCGAGGCTGGTATTGGAATGGCCGCAGCTTTGGGATACCATTTTAAAACTATTAATGACCTTCCATTTACGCCCAATGCAGCCGCTTTAGCTTCGATTGAAGGAATGGATTTTTCTAGAATTCATCCACGTTTAAACCAAGTTGAGTTTACTGTTTGGTCGGATGTGAAGAATCCACTTTTTGGGAAAAATGGGGCAGCTTTTGTTTACGGGCCGCAAAAAGGCGCAAGTCCAGACGCTGTAGAACGAATTGATCATGGATTAAGGCATTTAGCAAAAACCTTGAATAATGGTTTCGAAATGAAGGAAGGAGCAGGGGCGGCTGGTGGTTTGGGCTACGGTGCCATGACTTTCTTAAATGCCAAATTGATGTCTGGAATTGAAGCGATTTTGGCATTAAGAGATTTAGACACTCATTTAGCTGATGTCGACCTTGTGATCACAGGAGAAGGAAAATTGGATGGACAAACGCTTGAAGGCAAAGTAGTTTCTGGCGTGGCGAATGGCGCTAAGGCAAAAAATATTCCTCTGGCCATTTGTTGTGGAAGAAAGGAAGAGGCTGAATTGGCTCTAAATAATTTTAATGCTATTTCAGTTTTGGACATCAGATCCCGAACTCAAAACAATCAAGAAGCCATGCAAAACGCAGCTTTCTACTTGCGCCAAATGGGACAAGAATTGGCTCGAAATATTAAACCCAACTACTGAAACACATTTTTTGACCCAATACCCAATACCAACTAACTTCCCTTCACAAAATCAACCACTTTCCTTACCGAACCATGTGTTTTAAGGAGTGTTTCAGCGGTATTTTTATCGACTTGAAGGATTTCCATGATCATTTTAGCTCCTCTATCTACCAGTTTATTATTTGAGAGCTGCATGTCTACCATTTTATTGCCTTGTACTTTGCCCAATTGAATCATTACTGAAGTTGAAATCATATTCAAAACCAGCTTTTGTGCTGTCCCGGCTTTCATTCGGGTGCTTCCTGTGATGAACTCAGGCCCAACAACAGGCTCAACAGGGAATTCAGCTTCCCAAGCCAATGGACTGTCTGGGTTGCAGCTAATACAGCCTGTCAAAAGGCCATTTTCTTTTGCCTTTTTTATTCCGCCAATCACATAAGGCGTTCTTCCAGAAGCCGCAATACCAACCACCGTATCCTTGTGATTGACCATATGCTCTTGCAAATCTTTCCAAGCTTGGTCAGTATCATCTTCGGCAAATTCCACCGCCTTTCGAATGGCACTGTCTCCACCTGCAATTATGCCCACTACCACTCCGTGTTCTACTCCAAAGGTGGGAGGGCATTCCGAGGCGTCCACAACTCCTAATCTTCCACTTGTGCCTGCCCCAATGTAAAAGAGTCTTCCGCCTTTTTGCATCCGGGGCACAATCTGTGCTACCAAAGCTTCAATTTGAGGAATGACCTTTTGCACCGCCAAGGACACAGTTTGGTCTTCGCGATTGATATTGGTAAGCAAATCGGCCACAGTCATTGACTCTAGTGCATTGTATATTGATTCAGATTCGGTAACGTTAATCTCCATTGACTGAAAAGTTTTATCTTCGATTCAAACTTACACTTTATGACTAACATTTCCCCAGTTCGCTTTCTCATATTGACTTTCGTTATTGGCCTTATTGCTTTACCTCTTTCGGCTCAAAAAATCACTAATGCGGATTTGGAAGCCCTGAGCAAGGCAAAAGCGGTCAGTTCACTGAATGGAGAATTGAGGGATTTTCTAAGCATCCCGAACAATGCCCTGATTGATGAACATGTAAGAAATAACCTGAATTATCTGACCAAGGCCTTTAAGAAAAGGGGATTTACAACTACCGAATTACCCACAATTTCTCGTACAGCGCTTTTGGCCGAAAAAAAGGTAGAAGGAGCAGAAAATACCGTGCTTTTCTATATGCACTTTGACGGCCAGCCCATTGACCCAAGTAAATGGGAACAGCCAGATGCTTATAAACCTGTATTAAAACGAAGAAAAGCGGATGGCATCGGGTGGGAAATTATTGATTGGGATTTGGCAGAAGATGATTTTGATGACGAGTGGAGGATTTTTGCCCGTTCGGCATCGGATGATAAATCACCCATCATTATGTTTTTGCAGGCCATGGATATTATGGCCGAAAGAGAACAGGAGCTGAATTATAATGTCAAGGTCATTCTTGATCCTGAGGAAGAGCAAGGTTCTATTGGCTTACCTGGGGCAGTGAAAACTTACAGCCAGCAACTCTCTGCCGATCGTATGGTGATTTTAGATGGGCCAGTGCATGACTCCAACCGACCAACCTTGGTTTTCGGTACAAGGGGAATTGCCGAAATCGAATTGACCGTATATGGACCAAGAACGCCTCAGCACAGTGGTCATTTTGGGAATTACGCTCCTAATCCTGCTTTGCGCTTGTCCAAGCTTTTGGCTTCGATGAAAGATGATGAAGGCAGAGTGACCATTACAGGATTTTATGATGGCATTGAACTAACTCCCGCTATTCAGGCCATTTTAAAGGCAGTACCAGATGATCAAGAGCAGATTAAAAAAAGGGTTGGGATTGCCTCTACAGATAAAGTAGGCTTGAATTATCAAGAGGCCATGCAATTTCCATCGTTGAATATCCGTGGATTGCAATCAGGTTGGGTGGGCGATGAAGCTCGGACCATTGTTCCTGATAAAGCGGTAGCCACAATGGATATTCGCCTAGTCCCTGAATCAGATGGAGCGCGTTTGGTGGCATTGGTGAAAAGGCATATCAAAGACGCAGGTTATTACATCATTGAAAAAAGAGAGCCTACAGAAGAAGAACGATTGGCCCATGGAAAAATCATTCGCTTCGACCATGATGCAGGTGCCATGTGGAAGGCCTTTTATACGCCAGTGATTTCTTCAACAGGATTATGGTTGTACGAAACCTTAAGCAAGGCGCATAATTCAGAAGTAGCAAGAATCCGTTTGGCAGGTGGTTCCGTACCGATTGCTTTCTTCGTACAAGAATTAAAAATCCCAGCGGTATTGGTGCCTTTAGTCAATCCAGACAACGGTCAGCACAGTCCGAATGAAAACCTTCGCTTAGGCCATTACAGAAATGGGATTAAAAGTGTGCTAGCAATCTTGAACTCTGATTTTTAGCCGCCAGAGAATGGTAAATCAGTTGATCGGTGAATCAGG
This sequence comes from Cytophagales bacterium CG12_big_fil_rev_8_21_14_0_65_40_12, assembly GCA_002786855.1. Lineage (GTDB taxonomy): Bacteria > Bacteroidota > Bacteroidia > Cytophagales > Cyclobacteriaceae > Roseivirga. The sequence continues at coordinate 138,948 of PCUU01000067.1, read as the reverse complement.
GAAAAGGGAATACGTTTTCTCAAAGAAAGTTAGCGCTAACAGCTAACACCAATAGTAGAACGACAGAAACAAAACAAACAGACAATGAGTTACGACCTCTATTTTTACAAACGAAAAAATTCCAACTTGACAGAAAGTCAAATTGCTGAATATTTAACCAACAACTTGACTTCAACAAGTGAAAGCGATACCCAATGGTTCGTTGAAAATGAAGATACGGAAACATATTTTTCATTTGACCAAAATGAACCTGAAACAGATGAAGAAAGTATTGAGCTTTTTGAAAACTTTACCGACTTTGACAACACTCATTTTACTTTCAACTTAAATTATTTGAGACCTGACTTTTTTGGGCAGTTTGCATTTGAGTTTGTTGACAAATTCATAAAAGACCTTGACTTATTTGTCCTTAACCCACAATCAACAACCGACCCAGACAATCCTTTAAAACCAAAAGAGAATGAACTTTATGAAAACTGGTCGGAAACAAATTCAAGGAACTCCGCAAACTTTTTTAAAGAATACGGACTTGAATTTTATCCTTTAGAGAAATCAAACGACTTTTATAACTATAATCGCAACAAGTCATTATTACAAGAAAAATTAGGCGACAACTATTATGTGCCAAAACTTTACTTGTTTAAAAGAAAGTCGGACGGACAAATAGTAACAATCTGCACTTGGACAGAACACATACCAAAAGTTTTTCCTCCTGCTGATTATTACTTGCTGACAAAGAAATATAAAAAACTATTCAGGACAGTTGAAGAAGCTGGACTTATAAGTTCAGACACTTTTAAAAATAGATTTGGCAGTTTCCTTGACAATTTTGAATTTAAAAATTGTAAAATAATACACCCTGACAAAGCAGAAAAAGTCAAGGACATTTTTAACTCGACAAAAATAGAGTTTAAACTTGCTGACTTTTTTGAAAGAATGCAATTTGAAAAATTAGTAAACGTAAAACCGAATGAATAGAACTACTGGTGTTAGCAGCTAACTACTGATGAAACAAAGCCAATCCAGCGATTGGGTGCTCGGTTATATGTTTGATGTGAATCCCTTGATCTACGGCCACTTTCCTTAAAATATTGCTGAAGTAATAGGCCACTGATCCAGTGAAATGAACGGGTACTTCTTTATAACCTTCGTATTTTGCCACGTTCTTTGTCACAAAAGTGGTAAAGCCATCATAAACCAACTGATACATATAGGGCTCGTGAATATTTTCGCTTATAAATTTTGCGAAGCTGGCTAAAAAGCGTCCTGGCATGGGTTCTTGATAAATTTTGGTTAAAAAACCGTCTCTGGTCAATCCAAAACGCTCTTTGAACAAAAGACGCAAATGCTCTGGCATTTCCTTTCTGTAATACTCTGTTACTAAAGTCTTTCCTAAATAAGTGCCTCCGCCTTCATCGGCTATTGCCCAGCCCAAAGAAGGAACGTTCCCAATAATGTTTTCACCGTCATACAAGCATGAATTTGTTCCAGTGCCAATGATACAAGCAATCCCTTTTTCTTTACCGCAAAGTGAACGTGCCGCAGCTAACAGGTCATGGTTGACATCAATTTTTGCAGTGGGGTAGTAGCGCTTTAAAAGCTTCGCGATTTTATCGCGATTTACACCAGAAGAACAGCCTGTGCCATAATAATAGATCTCATCAAGCCGATCAGGAATTTGGTTGTGAAGGTCCTGGATCACCTTCAGCATTTCTTTTTCGGTTTGATAATAAGGATTAATGCCTAGCGTGCGGGCTTGCTCTATGCTACCGTCCTCGTTGATCAGTCGCCAATCTGTTTTGGTGAATCCGCTATCTGCGATTAAAATTTTCTGCATTGAATTGTTACGAAAAGCCAAAAATAACATTTCGTGCGAAACCATCGGTGTTTGTCATTCGTCTAATAATTTGGTTTATAAAATAAACTACTTTATAATTGTAAAAATATTGACCAATGGAAGAGAAAGAAATATCACCAGAGGAGAGTTTAAAACTCATTCAGTCCATGATCGGAAAGGCCAGAAGGCAGTATTCTGATAACAGCATCTTCTTTTTGTTATGGGGTTGGATTGTGCTTGTGGCTAGTTTGACTCACTATTATTTGGCAGTTTACACCTCTTTCGAAGATCCATACATAGGTTGGTCGCTCACCCTTGTTGGGGCTGTAGCCTCTGCAGTGATTGGCGCCAAAAAGGGGAAAAGTCGTTTGGTTAAAAATTACATGGACAAAATGTATGGCTGGCTCTGGTTAAGCTTAGGCTTGGCGATGTTTACAATTATTTTCAATGGTGAACTTGTAGGTTGGAATACGGTGCCATTTATCCTTTTATTTGCAGGAGTGGGAACAGCAGTGTCGGGTGCAATGATGAATTTTAAGCCTATGCAATTTGGGGCACTGGCTTTTTGGATTTTGTCAATTATTGCCTTCAGACAATCCGAAAATGACCAAATGTTGTTAATGGCTTTAGGGGTGGCCTTGGGTTATTTGTTGCCTGGTTATATCATGAAAGCTAATTCGAAGAAACATGGGGTTTGATCAATTAGATCCACTTTTACACTCTCAATTAAGGTTGGCCGTGATGTCGCTTTTGATCAGTGTAGAAAGTGCAGATTTCGTTTACATCAAAGAACAAACCGAATCCACAGCGGGCAATTTGAGTGTTCAAATTGATAAGTTGTCAACTGCAGGTTATATCGAGGTCACCAAACAATTTGAGGGAAAAAAGCCGAAGACCACCTGTAAAATTACGTCTAAGGGCATAACCGCTTTCGAAACATACGTGAAAACAATTCAGCAATACCTTAAGCCATAATTTTTTTGTCAATATGGTTTATAAAATAAACTAGTTTGTAATTCTAAAATTTAAAATCATGAAAAACAGAAATTCACAGTACAAATCGCTAAAAATGATTTTTATAATCTTCACCTTTTTATTCGGTGCTTTATTTGGTCAATCTGCCATGGCTCAAACTGGCACAACAAGTAGTGCAGCCATGGAAAAGCTCGCAAACTGGGTAGGTCAGTGGAAGGGAGAAGGTTGGTCTATGGACGAAACTCAGCAGAGGTCTACATTCACGGTAGAAGAAAATATTCAATTGAAGGTAGGTGGCCATGCCATCTTAGCCGAAGGCATTGGAAAGGATAAGGCTACAGGCGAAGTAGGCTTTGAGTCGCTAGGGATTATCTACTTCGATAATCAATTGAATCATTATCAAATCAAATCTTTTATCGCTGACGGCAACATGGCACTGACCAAAGCAACGGTCAACGATCAGGGTCAATTCATGTGGCAGTTTGATATTCCAAACGGAAGCATTCGATATACCATGAACATTTCGGGAGATACTTGGAATGAAAAAGGTGAATATATTATGAAAGGTACCGGACAGGCTTTTCCAATACTGGAAATGAACCTGACGAGAGTAAAAAAATAAGTCGGCCATGATAGATCAGCTTATCGAAAATTCTAGGATGGTGCATAGCTATTTGGGACTTTTTCACACCAGTATCGCTTTTTTTGCCATGGCCTTTGGTGCCATTGTGTTGCTCAGGCCAAAAGGAACGCAGCGGCATAAGCAAATGGGCTATGCCTATGTAGTCTGCATGCTTTTGCTTAATGGCTCTGCTTTTGGGATTTATAATTTCGGGGGAAAACCATCACTGTTCCATGCGTTTGCCATCATAAGCTTGGTGACTTTAGTGGCTGGATTGCTCCCTGCCATGCGTAAAAAGTCGAAGGATTGGTATAAAAGGCATTTCTACTTTATGAGTTGGTCGGTAGTGGGCTTGTATTGCGCTTTTTGGGCCGAAACGGGAACAAGGTTACTTAATGGGAAGGAATTTTGGTGGGTGGTAATGCTCGCGACTATCGCTACTTCGATGATTGGGATGATCCTGATCAACAGGACGGCAAAGCGTTTATTTGTTTCGGCTTAGAAAACTTAAATGCAAGTTGGTCTAATACCTATTCTTGATTGTAATAGGCTGAATAAAACAAGAAACGCTGACCTTTCGATCAGCGTTTCTTCCAAATTAAACCTATTGACTAAACTATTTATCTTGGCCTGCTCAAGGGCGAATTCCTTATTTAGAAATTCTATAATATTTTGAGCTTGCGGTTGAAGTCAGGTAATCGGCTTGGTTCACCAGGTTTCTAACTGTTGCGTTTGATGAAGGATTGCCTTGAGCGACCAACTCATTTTCGGCATTAAAGATTTTTACTTCTGCTAAGTTTTCAGCTTCAACATCCTGATAAACTTCTTCAATAATGCTCAGTTCTTCATCTTCAGAAAGCATACTTTCAATTTCAGCAATAAGCTGAACTTCTTCTTTCGAACGAATATCGTTCTTACTTTCAGTCGACTTTACAAAACCTGCCTGAAACAGGGTAACCAATGCTAATGATAAAGCGATTAGTGCGCTTAAGTTTTTTTGAGTTTTTACCGTTGAGCTTTTCATGACCGTATTATTTTGAGTTTTTGACCTTTGTTCGTTTGAACGTGCCATGTTATAGTCAATGGACGTGCCATGGATTGTAACTAACTGATAAAGAGTAATTAAAATATTTTTTGGTAAGAATTGGCAGGAAAAAGTGTTACGATAACGTACACCTTTCGGTCATTAATCGCACAGTTTTCAGATGAATCGGACGGGTTATTGGTGCAGCAAACCCACGACCATAAACTTCTCAAATACCTTTTCGGTATGAGGTGCATCTTGAAGCTCGTCTGTCAAATCTTGCCCAGCCCAATGTTCGTAATGCATTCCTTTTTTCCAAAGTCGAGAAGCGCTTACATCATAGATTTTACCGTGATAAGCCACCCAAATTTCAGGTCGGTCTTGGCCATTGCGAAGGGCGAGTTGGGCGGTGGTATAAGTCTTAATATCCATAACCCTTTTCGTCCATGTAGATTTTAATCTCTTCTTTGGAAGTGTAAAAAGAGAAATCGAACATCAAAGGACCGAGGCCATGGTCGATGGCTACTTTGTCCGCTTTCTTTTCAAAAGTAATCCTGTACTTATCTGAACTCACATAGCGCAATAGCCCAAAGAGCGTTCCGAAATAGCCTCTTTCTTCGTACTGAATAAAGTGGGCCATTTCATGCCCCAATGCTGCAATTTGCTTGTTAAGCCCCAGTCTTTCCATAAAGGAGTTTTCATGGATGATGATTTTATAGATTTTGCTCTTTCTCGGTTTAATAAAGTTGAAGGGAGAAAAACTGGCTTCGACTGGTGCTCCTTTTACCTTTCTAATGATCACCTTAATTTTTCTATTCTGTAGTAATGGATAGTGGCTTACGGCCAACAAAGTAGCCAATTCCATCTGCTCAGCATTTTGGTAGCTGATTTTCTGCCCATATAAATTTCGTAGAGAATCTATTTTTTGGCTATAGTCAATATCGCTATAGGTTTTAGGAAAATCATTGGCAGTTTGTGCTATCGCTACCGCACTGGCCAAGAGCAATGCGAATAGGCCAATGGGCCTAACCAGGTACTGATGATATTGACAACTTATGCTCACCTGGTATTGTAATAGGTGTAATCCCTCAAAATGGTATAAAGGAAAGGCACTGGATCGAGATCGGATTCGATATTCAATTTCTGCTTCACTTTTTCCGTCAATAAAATCACGGGCTTGGAGTTCGAAAAATCGGCCCTCATCCTAAGGCTTTCCTTAATAATGGCCACATCTTTATCGCTCAATATTTTTACTTCCGGAAACATGGGCTCATAATTATCTTCCATTTTTTCGACCAATTGCAGGCGCGATACTTTTTCGGTTTTCTTCACTTTCACCACTGTGGTGCCTGCGGCCAAATCACCCAAGCGCTGTCCATTCTCCGTCATCGCAATGCAAATTATGGCTACCGCACCAGAGAATATGACGTCAATCGGTCTCAAAATCCAACGTAAAATATACCCGCCAATCGTAGGTGGGCCACCATCCAATCGAACCACTCGAATGCCTAAAGCTTTCTTCCCAACGGATTGGCCATTGTTGAGGATTTCCATGTACAGGTCATAAAAGAAAATAGGGAAATAAAAGAGCAAGTTGATCCACTGGCTATCGAAAAAACTAACCGCTTCAAGAAAATAATAAATGCCCACGGAATAGGCAATGAAGATGGTTAAGTCTACTAAAAAGGCCAGAATGCGGCTTCCCACCCCAGCTTTTTCTTGTTCAATAAGTACGTTTTGCGTTGTTTGAATGCTTACTTGCATGATTTTGTATGCTTATCTAATTTTTCGGAAGTCCGTATTTCACCTTCGATTCGATTTTGTAAGTATAAAAAGAATTCTTTCCAATAATTCAGAAATTTGTCAAATAAAAACAACCGTCTTTTTTGGATTCGATTTGTATATTGGGCTTTAATCTAAATAAAGGGACGCTTTCATGCGCGAGGCAGCTTTCGTTAAGCAAAATGTGAAAAAATGGGAACAGTTTGAAGAGTTGCTTCAGGGCACTTCTACCGATCCCGATAAATTATCGGATTTATTTATTCAAGTAACCGATGATTTAGCTTTCGCGAATACCCAATACCCTGACAGCAGAACCTATGCTTATTTGAATGGTTTAGCCTCTAAAATCCATGCGCAGATTTACAAGAATAAGAATGAAGACCGAAAGCGCTTTGTGTATTTCTGGAAAACGGAAGTGCCTCTAGTCGTTCGAAAATCGCATACCAAACTGCTTTATGCTTTTATCATTTTTGCGGTATCAGTAATTATCGGCATTGTTTCTCAAAACATGGAAACTGATTTCGTCCGCATTATTCTCGGAGATAATTACGTGAACATGACCTTAGAAAATATTGAAAAGGGTGATGTTTTGGCGGTTTATGGGCGAGGAGGACAGATGGATACTTTCTTTGCCATTACCTTCAACAATGTAAGGGTTTCGTTTTTAGCATTTGCGGCTGGCCTATTGGTATCGGTGGGTACGGGCTATTTACTTTTCCAAAATGGTGTTATGGTTGGTTGCTTCTTCACCTTTTTAGGTCAGCAGGGTTATTTGAATGAAGCATTTAAAGTAGTGATGCTCCATGGTACACTTGAACTTTCGGCCATTGTATTGGCAGGAGGGGCGGGCTTCGTAATGGGAAATAGCATTTTGTTTCCAGGCACTTATTCCAGAATGGCTTCATTTAAACGCGGTGCCATTGAAGGTTTGAAAATTGTTATGGGACTAATGCCTGTCTTCATTTTAGCTGGTTTTATCGAAGGTTTCTTTACTAGATTCACAAATATGCCAATTGCCATTAGCCTTTTCGTAATCACGGGTTCTGCAGCCTTTATTATTTACTATTATATTTTCTACCCAATCAAAGTAGCCAATGCGCACAAAAAGAGTATTCCAAGTTCGTAAAGCCAGAAACTTCAGCGAAAAGCTGGAAGGTACTTTTGATTTTATCAGAGTAACGGCCAAGCCATTGTTCAAAAGCCTTTTCTTTTTCACTAGCCCTTTCGTACTCGTGGGTACTTTCTTGTTCTCAAATCTATTCTCTTCCTTGATGGCAATCACTCAAAGTGCAGATTCTGGTGTTGAGCCTGATTTGAGCAGCATTATGAGTATTGGGGTTTCGGCTTTTGGCTTTCTTTTTCTAATGATTTTTGCTGGCACCATGGTTGTTTCGGTCATTTATGCCAACATCCGATTGTACGAACTGAACCAAAATGCTGATTACACCATCAATGAGGTTTGGGAAAAAACCAAAAAAATGTATTGGCCTATTTTTGGCGCTACCTTTTTGTACGGGGTATTTTTTTTCGTGGCGTATTTCGTAATCATGATCCCCGCCAGTTTAATTCTGGTTTTCTTATCCATTCTACTTATTCCCGTTGTCTATCTGGTTTTTGCTTTTTTCTTGGTGCTCATGTTCACGGCACTTCCTGCCCAGATTTTTGGTCGAAAAAGTCTTGGGAATGCCATTTCACACAGTTTTAAATTATTAAAAGGCAATTGGTGGTCAAGTTTGGGCTTGCTCATTTTACTCATGTTGATCTACAATGTAGTGAGCGTGGTTTTTAGCATTCCGTTTTACGTGGGTATGGTTTTCAGTGTGGTCAGCGCATTGGAGGTAGATTTGATGCAGGAAACTCCGATGTACATGGTATTGCTCAACTATCTTGCTGGCGCTATTTTGCTCGTAGGTACCTTCATTACTTATTCAGTGCCAATTGTTGGAATGACTTTGCAGTATTTCAACCTTTCAGAAATCAAAGAGGCGACTTCACTAATTGAGAGAATTGATTCGTTTGGCGAAGCAGAACCCGAGGAGGAAGAACATTATTAAAACCGTAGTTACCATATTGCTCTTTTTCCTTTCTTTCAATGGATTGAAGGCTCAAACGCTTGCGCCAGTGCCTGCGGATTCTACTGAGATAAGACAATTTGATGAAGCCAAAATTGCTGAATTGAAGGAAAGCGGAGACTTCGATTATGTAGAAGGGAAAGAAGAAGTTCCTTCGATTTTAGAGCGTATTTGGAATTTCATCATCGGCATAATCGATCGGCTTTTTAGCGCTGCCACCAATACTCCGTTCGGAAAGGTGGTCCTTTACTGCGCACTTTTCGTCCTTTTGATCGTTGCCATCATCAAACTTTTGAACATCAACGTGCGAGATGTTTTCTACTCAAGTACCGATAAAAAGACCTTGGATTTCGAGTTTTTAGAAGACAATATCAACGACCTTAATTTGGATCAATTGCTGCAAGAGGCCCTCTCTAAAGCTGATTATCGTTTGGCTGTTCGATTGGTCTATTTAAAAACTTTGAAGGGACTTAATGAAGCCCATGCGGTAGAATGGGAATCGGGTAAAACCAATTACGAGTACTTATATGAATTGAAGCAAGAAGCCATTAAGTCTTCATTTCGCGATTTATGCTATTACTTTGATTACGCTTGGTATGGTGATTTCGAAGTGAAACAAAGTCATTATGAAAAGGCTTCGGCCAACTCGATAGACATTCTTACAAGAATAGAAAAGGGAGGGGCTGCAGCATGAAAGGCGAACGAAAATATTACCTCATTATCTTTTCTATCTTTTTGATTTTGTTCCTGATTCAACAAAGTCAAAAAAAGCCGACTAATTACGATCATACTTATTCGCACCGAGATAAAAATCCATATGGCGGTTATGTGCTTAAGACTTTATTGCCAGAATTTTTAGGAGATAATGAGGTGCAAAGCCTTAACCTTACTTTATATGAACTGCAAGATGAATTCGAGTTGGATAACAACCTGATTTTAATTGCCGACCAAATTAATTTGAGCGATGAAGACACAGATGTGCTCCTCGATGGTGTTGGTTTGGGCATGACCGCCTTTATCTCTGCCAATAGCATTGGGGGCAAACTGGCAGATACTTTGAAGTTTTTTACGGCACGCAACGAGTTTGAGTATGTGGCATCTGGGAATACAGATACCTCAAGTGTCAATTTGGTGAATTCATCATTGGCGAGCAGTAGCTTCCGTTTTAAAAAAGATGCCATTGCCTACTATTTTGATGATTTGGACAGCCTCGATCATAAAGTTTTGGCCAATAATGCTGAGGGAAAACCTGTTGCCATTGCCGTAAAATGGGGTGCTGGAAAGATGGTTTTGAGTACTACACCTTTGGCTTTCACCAATAACTATTTCTTTTTTGAAGAAAACAACCGATTTGCCTCAGCACTGATGAGCGAATTGCCAGCCCAGTCAACTATTTGGACGGAGTATTATCAATTAGGTAGGCTTCAATTTGGCTCGCCATTGAGCATTATTATGAAAACCTCTGCGCTCCGTTTGGCCTATACCATTGCCTTGGTCAGTCTAACGCTTTTTATGATTTTCGAAGCAAAACGGAGACAAAGGATCATTCCTATTATTGTTCCTTTAAAGAATACAACGGTAGATTTCATCAAAACCATAGGTAACCTTTATTTGAGAAAGGGAAACCACAAGGACATTGCGTTAAAGCGTATTCAGTATTTATTAGAGCACATTAGAACGAAGTACTATCTCAATTTTGAAAAATTCAATGCCGACTTTTTCGAGAAGTTGGCTGCGAAGTCTGGCCAAGATGTGATTTCGATCAAAAAGCTCTTCGACCAAATTGAAAGAATTAAAAACAAGGCACAAGTTAGTGCGCAAGAGCTGCAACTGCTGAGCCAACAAATAGAAGTTTTTTATGGAAGAAAATAATGAAAACCCAGCCGAATTCGAAAGTAGATTAGACCTGTCTGAACTTCAGGCTGCGGTAGATCAAGTGAGGGCAGAAATTGCCAAAGTGTTGGTAGGTCAACAAGTTGTGGTGGACATGCTCATGGTGGGCATCCTTTCAAACGGGCATATTTTGCTGGAAGGAGTGCCTGGCGTGGCCAAAACGCTCACAGCAAAATTAGTAGCTAAAGTCATTGACGCAGGTTTTTCTCGTGTTCAGTTCACGCCAGATTTAATGCCTTCAGACGTGCTTGGAACTTCCATTTACAATCAAAAAACTTCAGATTTTGAATTTAGGAATGGGCCGATCTTTTCGAATATCATCCTAATCGATGAAATTAACCGTGCTCCAGCCAAAACCCAGGCAGCACTTTTCGAGGTGATGGAAGAGAGGCAAGTGACTGTAGATGGCAAAACCCACAAAATGAGTGAGCCTTATATGGTCATCGCTACACAGAACCCTATTGAACAAGAAGGAACATATCGCTTACCAGAAGCTCAGCTCGATCGTTTCCTTTTTAAACTTACGGTAGATTACCCTTCTTTGAATGACGAAATAGCAATTCTGTTGAATCATCATGAACAAAAGGTAGGCGCAGATTTAAGTCAAGTCAATGCAGTTTTGAAGCCCAAAGCCATTAAGCTTTTCAAAGAATTGGTGGCGCAAGTCCATGTAGAACCAGAAATGCTCAAATACATCGCAGAGTTGGTGAATCAAACTAGGCAACATCCTTCTATCTATTTAGGTGCTTCGCCACGTGCTTCTGTTGCCATTATGGTAACTGCCAAGGCATTTGCTGCCATGAATGGAAGGGACTTTGTAACGCCAGAAGATGTCAAATTCATGGCCGCACCAGTGATGAGGCATAGAATTATCCTTACTCCAGAAAGTGAAATGGAAGGCATTTCCGCTGATGAAGTGATCAAAGAAATTGTCGCTAAAGTAGAGGTGCCTCGCTAGTGAAGTGGATCAAGCCATTATATTTCAATAACCGAGCTTTTCAAGCGGCAGGAATCATTGTGTTCCTTGCCATTCTGGGCTATAGTGTCGATTTTTTCGAGACCATTGCTAGGTTGTTGATTTTTGGTTTGTTGGCGCTTTTGGTCATAGATATCATTCTCTTGTTTAGGGTGAAAAAAGGGATGAAGGCTGAGCGCTTTGCTCCCGAAAAATTCTCGAATGGCGATGAAAATCCAATCAAGCTTTCCGTTCAAAACTTTTATCAATTCGAAGTCAATCTGACCATTATTGACGAGGTGCCAGCCCAGTTTCAAATGCGCGAGGCCAACTTTAAAGTGAAGCTAGATTCAGGAGGATCACAAGTTATCAACTACACTTTAAGACCAGTAAAAAGAGGCGAATACCACTTTGGTAAATTGAATATTTTGACACAATCGCCCATTGGTTTGATCTCTCGAAGGTTTCAATTTGCAGAACCAGTCATGGTGCCTGTTTATCCCTCATTTATTCAAATGCGCAAGTATGAGTTACTGGCCATTTCGAATGACCTTACCATGCAAGGCATCAAGAAAATCAGAAGACTGGGGCATAACCAAGAATTCGAGCAGATCAAGGAATATGTAGCTGGCGATGATTTCAGAACTGTAAATTGGAAAGCAACCGCCCGAAAAGCACAGTTGATGGTGAATACCTATCAAGATGAAAAGTCGCAACAGGTGTATTCGCTGATTGATAAAAGCAGGGTGATGAAAATGCCTTTTGAAGGCATGAGTCTCTTAGATTACGCCATCAATGCTACTTTGGCCCTTTCGAATATTGCCATTAAAAAAGGAGACAAGGCTGGGTTAATTTCATTTCAGAATAAAGTGAATACGGTTTTGCCAGCAAGCAAGCGGAACAAGCAAATGCAGTTGATTCAAGAATCACTTTACAATCAAAAGACAGCTTTCAAGGAAGCTGATTTTTCACGTCTGTTTGTGGCGGTAAAGCGGAAGCTCACCCAAAGGAGTTTGCTAATGCTCTACACCAATTTTGAATCTATGGCAGGTTTGGAGAGGCAATTGCCCTTTCTTAGAAACTTGTCTAAAAGCCATGTATTGGTAGTTATATTCTTCCAAAATACTGAGCTCACGGATTTGCTTGAGAGTAGACCAAAAGCAGTTAAGGACATTTATTATAAAACTATAGCCGAAAAGTATGACCATGAAAAAAGGTTGATCGTAAGAGAATTACGAAAACACGGCATCTACTCCGTGCTTACCACTCCAAAAGACCTGACCATTAACACCATCAATAAATATTTAGAATTAAAAGCGAGGGGGCTAATCTAAAGTATTATGAAGTATAAAAAGCCACTTTTGCTAGTAGTCATTGTTCTAGTCATCTTGATGATGTGGCAATCATTTAGCCAACCGGGAGTTGGGGATTTAGAAGGTGGGTTTACTGAAATCACTTCCTATCGAAACGAGAATAACACAGGACCAATTATCAGAGTTTACATCGTTACCGTTGTGGACACACTTCTAGCAGAGTATAAGGCGTATGGGAACTTCATGCTTCACACAAAATATGGCAATACCAAAGTCTTCTTTTTTGATGCTTTAAAACCTTTTCCAACTGAAGTAAATGCTAATGCCCCCTATTTCCCAACTTCGTTTGAAAGTAACTTACTCGCAAGCTATGAGAAGAATGCTTCGGGATGGGTTCATCTTCGTAGGTATTAGTCATTATTTTAATTAGCAGGTAGGGTATTCTTTACTTCAATCGTATCCTAAGCAAGCAATCTTACTTATATAAGGTTGTTTAGTTAGATAGTTTAGTTAAAAAGTACCATTTTTATTTTAATGACCCAGCAAAAGCTCTAGCACATACGGTGTTAGGGCTTTTATTTTTTGGAGATATCTTGAGTTTCCATCACTACAAGTCATCTCGTAGAGACCTTTTTACGAAAGAAAGATTACCATTATGACTGTTAGGCACTTAGTTTACTGAAAAAGATTCCTACGGAATAACTAAAATGAGTGTGGAGTTAATTCTTCTTGCTGTATTTTAACCATCCCTACAAGTCACCTCGCTGATTCCGAGACATCGGAATTTCACGATAGAAAGATTACCAATTGTGATTCCTAGAGTGCTTAGGTTACTGAAAAAGATTCCTGCGAAATGACTTAAAAACTGGAATGCAAAATTACTAAATCAACTTCGCTTGTGCCTTGATCCAACGATCAGGTAAATCGCCATGGGTGGCGTTGGTGTAATCTTTATAGCTGCAGGGCAAATATGCTTTTTGGCTATGCTTATCCCCAAATGTCACGAGCATCCACCACTTGTCTGTCGCCTTACTTTTATAGAAAATCATGGTGTCGTCCGTGCCTTCTTGCGAAACAACGTACTTAGTATACTCTCCAGTTTCGAATTTTCCGCTGTCTTTTCGGTTGTAATAGCCTTCAACAAAATACCAAAGCATCGTGGCGATCACAGAAGCAGTTTTTGCATGCTGATCATCTAAGGCAGGGCTGTATTCCGAAATACTGATGGAGCTTAGCTTCTCATTCATGCCCGCGTACCAACAAATCTGGCAGGCCTCTTCACCAGAAAGCCCAAAAGGTTGCGCCTTAAGGTTGCCAGGGGCGTCAGCACTGCGAATGGCTGTGATATCGAAGGTCATCAGGTTGGCCATTCTGACTAACGGTTCTACTTCAAGATAGTGCTCACGGATTTCGCCAAGACGCATGGCTTCAAAATAGAGTTTATCCAGCACTGCCAAATGATCTTGCGCTACCAAATAGCTCTGATGGCCAAGGTGGTTATAAGAGAAAAGGTAGTTTGGGGTATAGGTTAATATTTTATCAAGAAAGGTGCTGTTTTCAGCTCCAGAAGCTTCTAAGTCCAGCATTGCATCTACATTGAGCAAGGTCACTAGCTCGGGTAAAGCTTCATAAGCTTGGTATTGGCCAAAGCTCAAATCCTGCGTGCCTCCAATCAGGATGGGGACAATTTTGAGCCCGAGTAGATATTCACATATTTCTCTTACCCTGGCATGGGTATCCTCTAAGCTTTCTCCGCTTTTTAGATTACCCAAATCACCAATTCTATACCGGCCTATTCCTTTTTTAAGCCTATAGAACTTCTCTCTGATTTTTTCAACCGCTTCTACCTCATTTTGACTTTGTTCAGCTCCGCGATGATCAGTCAAACCGATGAGTGCTAAATCGCAGTTTTTGATTTTGAAATTTTCATGCGTTAAAAACTGAATCTGTGCTCCAACAGAGTTGTTGGCAAGATTTTCTGGAAGATCAATAGGGCTGAAAAAGAGTTGAAGGTTCATTTGAAGTGTATTCTAAAATAAAGGTAGCTAATAAGCTTGATTCGATGAATGAATTATAGAATGAGAACGCTTAAGTTAATGCTTGATTACGAAGTTCATTCCAATTTTGTCGTCCAAAATCGTGCAATGAACTTCGTAATCAGTTGGATTAATGCCTAAAGTGTAAGCTTCGCCATATAAGCCGCATCATCTTTAGCGCTTTCTATGGGCGTGGTACCATCGTATCGTTCTTGTTCCACAATATAATATTGCATTCCATTGGCCTTTGCTGCGTCTACAATCGGCTGAAAATCAATGGACCCTGTGCCTAATGTACAAGTAGCTTCTGCTTCGGTAGCATTTTTCATACGATCTTTCATATGGCATAACTTGAATCGATCAGGGTATTTTTCGAACCAAGTTTTTGGGTCTTGTCCCCCTGTCACCACCCAGTAAATATCCATTTCAAAGTCAACTAAATCAGGGTCGGTTTGGCCCATCATAATGTCTTGAGGCATTATGCCGTCCATTAATTCAAAGCTATAGGCATGGTTATGATAGGCAAATCGGATTCCATTACTTTTGCAAATTTCGCCTTTGGCGTTAAAATCTTCGGCTACTCTTTTGTAGTCGTCCAGAGTTTCTTGGCTTCTCCAAGGACAAATCAAGTACTTCATGCCAATTTCGGCAGCTTCGGCTGCTTTCTTTTCAAAGTCTTTGTCTATGTCGCAATGGCTAGCAACCATATCGAGTCCTAAATCACCAATGTATTTTTTGAACTCCGTGTTTTTCATTCCCCAGAACATACCTGTGCCTCCTTCATAACTTTCAATTTGCTTATAGCCAAAAGAAGCCACTTGTTTTAGAATTCCCTTGGGATCGGCAGGAATTACATCGCGTAGTGAGTAGAGTTGGAGTCCAAATGTGTTGGTGGCCACCTCTGTTTTAGCAGCAAAATTGCAACCCATGGGTAATATGGCCATGCCAGCTGCAAAACTGCCACCCACTTTCAAAAAGTCTCTTCTTTTATAAGTCATCATCTAAGTATTTTGTGGAAAAAAGTCTGATGAATTTAGGAAGAATAAGGCGATTATTAAAGCTGCGAATTGTTGTACGGTAAGCTGGCTTTTAGCGAGCAATGCGCATAAAAAAAGCCCCGAATCATCGAGGCTTTAAAACTTTAGTTTTCGAATGAATTATCCACCGAAATCATCGAATGCTACGTTTTCAGGAGGGACACCCCAGTCATCGCACATTTTGATTACAGCTGCGTTCATCATTGGAGGACCGCAGAAATAAAACTCTATATCTTCAGGAGAATCATGTTTGCTTAGGTATTGATCAATCACCGCTTGGTGAACGAAGCCTAAGAAACCATCTCCTTCTTTATCGTTAACATCTTTTTTGGTTACCCAATTGTCTTCCGGCATTGGCTCAGAAAGCACAAGATAGAAACTGAAGTTCGGGAATTCCTTTTCAATTTTTTGGAAATCTTCTAGGTAGAAAAGCTCTCTTTTCGAACGTCCACCATACCAGTAAGAAACTTTTCTACCAGTTTTCAAGGTGTGGAAAAGATGGAAAAGATGAGATCTCATTGGTGCCATACCTGCTCCACCGCCAATGTAAAGCATCTCTGCATTAGTGGGCTTAATGAAGAATTCACCGTAAGGACCTGAAATGGTCACTTTATCACCTGGTTTTCTGGTGAACACGTAAGAAGAACAAATACCTGGATTTACATCCATCCATTTGTTGTTTGCTCTATCCCATGGTGGGGTGGCAATACGGATGTTCAACATGATAATATTTCCTTCAGCAGGGTGATTGGCCATTGAATAGGCCCTGAAGATTTCTTCTTCATTTACCATTTTCAAATCCCAAAGCTGGAATTTATCCCAGTCACCTTTGAATTTATCTGGACCAGCAGGATCATTTGGATGAGGTTCGATATTGATGGTTTTGAAATCACAAACCACAGGTGGAACATCTACCTGGATATAACCACCTGCTTCAAACTCTAAATGCTCGCCCTCAGGCAATCTTACCACGAATTCTTTAATGAATGAGGCCACATTGTAGTTAGAAACCACTTCGCATTCCCATTTCTTGATACCGAAGATTTCTTCTGGAATTTCGATGCGCATGTCGCTTTTTACCTTTACTTGGCAAGAAAGGCGTACACCTTCTTTTTGCTCAGATCTGCTCAAGTGGCCAACTTCAGTTGGAAGCACATCGCCTCCGCCTTCTACTACGGTACACTTACACATGGCACAAGTACCACCACCACCGCAAGCCGAAGGTAAAAATACCTTTTGACCTGAAAGGGTTGACAACAAAGTCGAACCTGCAGAAGTAATGATTGGATTTTTTTCGTCACCGTTAACGATGATCTTTACATCTCCTGACTGTACCAATTTCGATTGAGCATAAAGCAAAATCAACACTAGCAATAAAATTACAGCCGAAAACGCGACTACTGAAGTGATAATTACTGAAGACATTAAATAATCTCTTTTAAATCAACAATTTGAAAGACTGCAATTCAGCCTTACGTAAGGGCTACAAATATATTGACTAAACATTAAAATGGAGAAGGAATCGATAAAAAAACAATGGCAAAAAAAGCCATTCTTTAAACACTGATTTTCTCCCTTAGCTTTTGTCCTTTTCGTAGCTCCAAAATCTCTGTTTCCAACGTTTTTAGGTCTAATTCATTCGAAAATTCATCAGATTGGTCGAACTGGATCACACTGATTTTGGAATTATAAACCCATTTTGAGCGAAGTAGTTTTGAAAGTTTGATCTTTCCGATGACATAACTGCGATCAAAACAAAAATATTTATCGCTTACCTGCTCGAATTCATTCAAATCAATGTCTTCAGGTTTTTGAAAACTAGCGTAAACCGTCACTTCACTGTCATTATTGAAATGCACTTTGCCCTGGTTGTAGTGTTTTTTGTATTCATATTTGTAGTCATAGCTCAAAGCGGAAATGTCTGATAACACTGCCGCTCCTGTGGGTAAACTGCCTGCACCCTTGCCAATAAAAAGTTGGTCATCGCAGAACTCTCCATTCAAAGTCACTGCGTTGAATTCATTATTGACATTGCGCAGATTATGATCGGCTTTTATGAATTGAGGGAGCACACAGGCAAAAACTTCATCGTTTTTACGGATGGCCTGAGCAATGAGCTTAATGCCGTAACCGTGTTTATGAGCAAATTCTAAGTCGCTAGATTGAAGGTGGTCAATCCCTAAATTCGTGATTTTATCTGGTGATACATTAATGCCGAAAGCATGGGTAAGCAGTATGCTCAGTTTGTATTTTGGGTCAAAACCTTTCACATCGAGCGTTGGATCGCTTTCTGCAAAGCCTTTTTCCTTGGCTTGTTCTAGCGCTTGGTCATAATCCATTTTTTCCTGAAAAATTTTGGTCAAGATGTAGTTGGTCGAGCCGTTGAAAATGCCTTTGATTTCATTAATGGGTTCATGCCCGAAATACTCTTCTAGCGTTCTTATGATGGGAATACTGCCGCATACTGCTCCTTCATACAAAATGGCTTTTCCTGTTTTTTGCTGTAGATCAATAAGGTATTCAAGGTTTTCGGCTACCATTTTTTTGTTGGCGGTAACCACGGATTTTCCATTCTTAAGCGCAGTAGTAACTATTTCTAAAGCAGCTTCTGCATTATCAATCAGCTCAACGATTACATCAATTGATGGGTCTTCAAGGATTTCTTCCTTATTGAAAGTGAACAGGTTTGTGGGTAACGAACGTTTTTTATTGCGGTCTTTCACGCAGATTTTGACGATTTCGCCTTCAAAGTTTTTCGAATTATTGATGGTTTGGTAAAGACCTTGCCCTACGCAGCCATAGCCAAAAAGGCCAATTTTAATTGCTCTCATTACTTAAGAATTGTTTTAGAATTTTTGAAATTTTTTGTGTCTCCATTAAAAATCCATCATGTCCATAATCGGATTCGATGCTTTCGAATTGAGCATTCGGAATGTGGTTGGCAATAAATTGCTGCTCGTTGATTGGAAATAGAATATCACTCTGAATGCCGATTACGAGTGTTTTGGCCTTGATTTGGGCCAATACATCTTCAAGGCTTTTTCTCCCCCTTGCTAAATTGTGGCTGTCCATGGCCTTGCCAAGTGAATAATAACTTCTGGCATCGAAGCGCTGACTTAGCTTTATGCCTTGATAGCGCTGATAACTCTCCGCTTTATAGTTGTCCGTTGATTCATCATTGTCCTTTTGAGCAGCATTAAATGTTTCTGGTGTTCTATAACTCAATAAGGCCATTGCTCGGGCAGCTTCCATTCCCTTTTTACCTCCGTTTACCGAGGTTGAAAAGAAGGAGGGATCAGCTTCAATGGCCATGCGCTGGGCAGCGCGAATAGCCTTTCCCCAAGGACTGCTTTGAGCAGAGGTCGCAATGATGAAGATTTTATCAAAAATGTCTTGCTGGCAA
Organism: Cytophagales bacterium CG12_big_fil_rev_8_21_14_0_65_40_12; assembly: GCA_002786855.1. Lineage (GTDB taxonomy): Bacteria > Bacteroidota > Bacteroidia > Cytophagales > Cyclobacteriaceae > Roseivirga. Next base: position 119,999 of record PCUU01000067.1, on the reverse strand, counting down.
GCCCATTCCAAGATTTGCTGTCCGCCTGTTGAACCACCGATGCCCAGCGCGATGCTTTCAATCCCTAAATGTTGGCGAAGCAATTCATGTGCGTTGACCTGATCGCGGATTGTAATATTGGGAAAATTAGAAAGGTAACGCTGGCCCGTGGTGGGATTGAAATCCCTTGGGCCGGTGGTGCCATAACAGGAGCCTAGAATATTGGCGCAAACAATGAAATGGTCTTTAGGATTGATCAAATCATTATCGCCAACTAGGCCAGGCCACCATTGGGTGGGATCGGCATTGGCAGTAAGTGCATGGCAAACCCAAACTACATTGTCTTTCTGAGCGTTGAGCTTGCCAAAAGTTTGATATGCGATTCTAACTTCGGCTAAACTACCGCCCGCTTCTAGCGGAAAATCGGCTTTTGAATAGAAGTACTGAAGATTTTGATGAGTCTTTTCTGATGTACGATCAAGATAGATAGATGAAATCATAGCGATGATTTTAAATGATTCGCATAAACTTTGGACTGAATAGATTCAGGCCTAAGCTTAAAGCGCAATTAGAAATTGAGAATAGGAAATTAACCCTGAGTTTTCAGGTTGAAGAGTATTGAGCACTTGCCCAATTGGGAAATAGAGATTAACATAGCTTTTCAATTTATATTCACCCGAATGCCAACCGACATCCTTTGGGTTCTGGAATTAGCACCTTTCCGTTCTTTCGGGATGGTTGCTAGCGTTTCATAGAGCCAGTCTCTCAACGCTTCTTTATAAATCGAATCTGAACTGAACAGTCAGCTTAGCTTTCGACTTGTGGATGCAAACGTACAAGTCGTTTGATTGATTTCAAAATGGATGATGAAAAATATATTATTTCACTTTAGGTAAGTTGAACTCATGGAGTTCATAGCTCCTTGATTCAAAGGCCACTATTTTATGCTCAAAAACTTCGAAGGATAGATACCATATATCTTCACCGCCATTCTGGAGTTCGATTATTCTGGAAAGTGTGATTTTTGAATCTTCAATAGAAAAGTTGAAGATGTGATTTGAAGTAGTTACGGCTTTGCTTTCGTCAAAGCCTACTGTCAGAATGTAAAGTTCATTACCTAATAAAGTAGCGTCCGAAACAAAGGAGAAGGTCGGACGCATATTTGCAAGGGTCTTTTCTCTTTCTTTAGCATTCAGAATATAAGCCTCGAAATATTCTGGGTAATAAAGCTCTTCGGTTTTATTACCTTCCAAATCAAATCGTTCTATCACTGGCTCGTTTTTACTTACCGCTACAATGTCATTTTTGAATGGAAATAGGTGAAAGACTCTGGGTCGGTCATAGTTGATAACGGTGAGTTTCCTATTTTGAGAACCAAAATATTGGGTGGAGTCATTATTGGTCAGGTTATAAGCAAATATTGGTAATTCAGGTTTAGTGTACCTGCTGCCAAATAACTGGTCGTTCTGGATAAAGAAGCCTGAATTATCAGGGATATCTCTTCCAAACTGATGGCTTATTGATCCATCCAAATTAAAGGCCTTGATTTTTTGATGACCATTGTCCAATATGAGTAATTGGTTATTGTAAACTTGAGCAGCTTCTGGATAGCTTAACTCTGCTGGGCCGTCACCTTTACCTCCAAAAATTGTTTTGAGATTGTATTCCTCATCCACCTGCAGTATGCGCGCATTTTTGATTTCAGTTAGAAATAAACTGCCACTATGATAGTGGATGTCTAAAGTTTGATCGACAAAAGTGGAATCGTTAAACTGTCCAATTTTCTTTTGAACCTCAATTGTAATCTGAGAAATTGGTGCATCTGAGTCTTTTTTTTGACAATTATACAAAAACAGCAAAGCGAGTAGATAAGGTAGCTTCTTCATAAAACAGATTGAAATATGTTTTACTGAATTTGTTCTTAAAGGTTTTTTTGGTGCTCAAGATAAGCCGTATGAGAACTCTTGATCTTCAAATACTAATCAAAGGGAATTAAATCAGGTTGGAGGTATTCGGCTTTTGCCTCCTCTGAATTGAAAATGTCCAAGCTATAGTGCGAACCGATAAGCTGCTTAAATTCATGTTTGAGCTGAGGGAATTCGTCTATGAATTCTTTGAAATTGCCTGTTTTAGATCTTAAGTAAAAATGATTTACTGCTTTTACAGCAGCCACTGTAAGCGTTTTATTGTAGATGGCGCTTTCTCCCAAACTATTCGCAAAAGCCAAAATCTGTTCTGCAATATTTTCGGCAGCTTTATCTACTCCGTATTTACGAATGTGTATCCATGCCAAACGCAAGTGGGCTTCATGAGAGAAGTGGGCAGGCACAAAAGTCAAGGAGCGAAATTGCGCTTCAAATTGATCATCTGAAAGGTCGAAGTGTGGCTCCATTAAAAATGGTCTTTCCTTATTTTGGGGCGATCATGCTCAAAAGAGTAGTCAACTGTTTTTTGAGATCTCTGCGGTCAACGATAAAATCTAGGAAGCCGTGCTCTAATACAAATTCAGAGCTTTGGAATCCTTTCGGAAGGTCTTTTCCTACCGTATCGCGGATTACACGAGGGCCAGCAAACCCGATTAACGCACCTGGTTCAGCAATATTGAAGTCACCGAGCATGGCATAAGAAGCTGTTACACCTCCCGTAGTTGGATCAGTTAATAGTGAAATGTATGGAATCCCAGCTTCGGCTAATCGTGCTAGTTTTGCTGATGTCTTGGCCATTTGCATCAACGAATAGCCAGCTTCCATCATTCGAGCACCACCTGATTTTGAGATCATCAAGAATGGTGTTTTTGTCTTTAATGCATAATCGATACCACGCCCGATCTTTTCGCCCACTACCGAACCCATTGAACCACCGATGAAGGCGAAATCCATGCAAGAAACTACCAAGTTAAGGCCATTCATTTTGCCATGAGCCGTTCTTACCGCATCCATCAGCTTGGTACTTTCTTGCGTAGCCTTGATTCTTTTTGGGTAAGGTTTGCTGTCGACAAACTTTAAGGGGTCACCAGATGTCATGTTGGCATCTAGCTCAGTAAATTTATTGCTATCAAATAGTATTTCGAAATATTCTTTAGAACCAATGCGCACATGAAAACCATCTTCAGGGCTTACATAGGCATTATTCTTTAACTCACGTGTATGAACAATTTTACCGTTCGGGGTCTTGAACCACAAACCATCAGGGGCGTCTTTCTTTTGTTCAGTAGGGGTGGTAATCCCTTTTACCTTTCTCTCAAACCAAGACATATGTTCAGAATTAAGCTTGAACTTTTATTCAAATAGGGGTCAAAAATAGGTCAAAAGTGGCGTACCCCAAAGACTATTCTCGATTACCTATAACAAATCAATATTTACCTGTTAAAAAGGTTAAAAGAATTGGTTTTTTATTCGATTCTCATTTCCTTCGCACCGCGGAATGAACGTTCATTCCGTTTCAAAATGATCGACAGTAAGCTAGATAAAAGGACATTGATCTTGGAATGCACTTTGAACTTGATTTCAGAGCAGGGATTTCATGGTACACCGATTTCGATGATCGCGCAGCGGGCGGGCATAGGCGCAGGTACCATATATAGGTACTTCGCTAACAAAGAAGAATTGATCAACGAGCTTTTCAAGGATATTAAGCGCGATATAATTAAAGCGATGCTGAATAATTATAGGGAAGAGGGCACCTATGAAGAGCGATTTATGCACCTATGGAAGAACATGGTCTACTATTTCATGGAGCATCCTAAAGAATTTCAATTCATAGAACAACATCGATATGCGCCTTATGTAAGTAACCTTACGCGTGAAGAATCCTTTATGATTCTATCTCCAATCATGATGTTTTTTATTGAATCAAAACGTGCAAAAGCAATGAAAGACTTGCCTTTGTACACCATCATTGCCTTACTATATGGGCCAATTGTGTCACTACTCAAACAACACATCGACAATAATCAAAACTTATCTACGGACAGAATTAATCAGGCTGCCGAAGCCTGTTGGGATGCTGTCAAATTCAAATGAGCAAGAAAATATGAGCGAGCTAAAAGTGATAATCAATGGGGTTGGAAGCTGTATTCCCGATAATGTGGTCAAAAACGAAGACTTTCTAGGGAATGAATTTTATCAAGAAAATGGAGAGCGTTTTACAAACGATAATCAAGATATCATCTCTAAATTTGAAAAGATTACCGGAATAAAAGAACGCAGGTATGCCAATAAGGGACAGTTTTGTTCGGATTTGGCCTCAATTGCGGCCAAGCATGCATTGGCCAATAGCACTGTAAATAAGGAAGATCTTGATTACATTATTTTCGCCCACAACTTTGGGGATTTAGATGATGATTCAAATAGAATCGATATGATGCCAAGCTTGGCTGCCAAAGTAAAGCACCAGCTGGAAATAGAAAATCCGTCAACGTCCTGCTACGATATTATTTTTGGCTGTCCAGGATGGGTGCAAGGCGCAATCCAAGCCACTCAAATGATTCGTTGTGGTGATGCCAAAGCTGTGATGGTAATTGGCGCAGAAACGCTCAGTAAAATAGTAGATCATCATGACCGTGACGCGATGATTTTCTCAGATGGTGCAGGCGCTGTGATTTTTCAAGGCGTTGAAGAAAGTACAGGTGGCTTTTTGAGTCAAGCTTCAAGAACAGATGCTTCGGTTGAACTGCATTATTTGGCCATGGGGCCTTCGTTCAAACCAGAATTGAGCACTAACGGCAACAAATTCATCAAGATGAAAGGGCGTAAGATTTATGAATACGCCTTGGTAAATGTAGCCGAAGCCATAAAAACGGCCATCGAAAAGGCCAATTTAGACCTTGCTGATATTGATAAAATTTTGATTCATCAAGCCAATGAGAAAATGGATGAAGCTATTTTATTGAAACTCTACAAGCTGTACGGTCAGGCACCGAACGTTCATCATCTTATGCCAATGACCATCCAAGACTTGGGCAATAGCTCAGTAGCTACGATTCCAACCATGCTGGATTTGATATTAAGAGGAAAAATTGAGGGCCATGAAGTAAAATCTGGTGATCGCTTAGTTTTTGCTTCTGTAGGTGCTGGCATGCATATCAATGCTATGGTGTATCAGATGCCTTAAATCTTCTTCTACTTTAGAAATTGATCTAATGGGTTCAGAAATGAACCCATTTTTTATTCAAACCAGAATGATTTACACTTGTATTTCTATTTTTTGCAGTGATTGGTATTCTCATCTTCTTAGCTCTTTCTTGGGCGCTTCTCTTTTTTATTGAAAAGGAAAGCTTGCTGGCCCTTGGTTTTACACCGCTCTTGTTGCGTTTAAAGCAATTCGGATTAGGTTTCTTAATTTCTTCTTTCCTCTGTCTTGCGGTTACGCTTGCGTTGTCCGCTTTAAAAGCCGAAACATGGCTGTTAAGTGACCAATTTAATATTGAGCGATTATTGAGTTCAGTTTGGTATGATCTTAAATCGGTCTTCACCGAAGAGCTGATTTACAGAGGCGCAATACTTTACATTCTTATTAAAAAACTAGGTCATAAAAAAGCAGTGCTTATTTCGGCTGTTGCTTTTGGCATTTATCACTGGTTTTCGTTTGGCGTAATCGGTAGCCTTTTCCCGATGATTTACGTGTTGCTATTGACAGGCCTAATGGGTTTCGTTTGGGCTTATGCTTTTGCTAAAACAAAGTCGATTATGCTTCCTTTTGGTCTACATCTAGGTTGGAACGTGATCTCCAATGGACTGTTTTCTAATGGGCCATTGGGAGAAATCGCATTGGTTGCATCAGGAGGGGTAGAACCGGAAGGAATAATAATGATTTTAGGTCTGGTAATTTCCGTATTTGTACCACCTTTGGTTACATGGTTATTTGTTAAATACTGGTACAAGGAATACTCTTTGAGTTAAGGGAGTCATGAGTTAGAACAAGGTATTGCCGAACTCTTCTTTGAGAGCTAAGTCATGATGAAGTCTCTGATTTACCAAAAGAGCAAGAACATAAATTAAGACTACGCATATATTATGAATCCATCGCAATGATCGATTCGTAATTTTGAATGAGAAAATCGGAAATGTACTTATTAGCAATTTTATATAGAGGATAATCAATTTCTTGCCTAAGAAAATGCTCTGTGGAACTTGCAACTCCCAAGCTAGCTTTTTGGTAAGTAGGTCATAAAATCGAATTCCAATCTTAGTTAACCCTACAGCCAAACATAAAAGAGCTAAATTTTCAAGACTCATCATTGTTGTTTTTTATTTCAAGATCAGTATTATTTTTCAGCAACTAAAGTGGTAGTGACAAAGCTCAGTAAATATAGTCTCAGCGAGACGCCAAGACTAGTGGTGAGTGGTGTCTAAGCAAAAAAAAGAGAGGTGAATTACTTCACCTCTTCGTAGTCTATATATTCTCCTCCTTTAAAATTATCGGAGCTTTTGCCTTTTTTATTTTCTGGGGCATAATCAACTTTTATTCGTCCATCATTTTTGGGTGGTGCCTGGTATTGGTTGCCTTGGGTAGTTCTCTGTTGGCTTGTGCCAAATAATCCTCCCATAAAAAACCTCATCACGCTTCTGATGATCCAGCTGATGACAAAAAAATATAATACAAATTTTAATAATGCTCCCATATTACCTGCTTAGGTACAAATTCCTTTTTGAGTAGATGTCTAAGAAATAATCATCCATTAAATCATCTATAAAGTAAATGGCCTCACCAGTAGATTTCATTTCTGGCCCAAGTTCCTTGTTCACATTCGGGAATTTATGGAAAGAGAAAACAGGTTCTTTGATGGCATAACCTTTCTTAACTGGTTTAAAATCAAAGTCTTTTACCTTTTTCTCGCCCAACATTACCATAGTGGCATATTTTACATAAGGCTCTTGGTAGGCTTTACCTATGAACGGAACGGTTCTGGATGCCCTTGGGTTCGCTTCTATGATATAAACTTTATCATTTTTAATTGCGAACTGAATATTGATCAAGCCAACGGTTCTCAAAGCCAAAGCAATCTTCTTGGTGTAGGTTTCAATTTGCTGCATTACGAAGTCGCCCAAACTGTAAGGAGGAAGCACTGCGTATGAATCTCCAGAGTGAATTCCGGCAGGTTCAATATGCTCCATAATTCCGATAATGTACACTTCTTCACCATCGCAAATTGCATCCGCTTCGGCTTCAATCGCACCTTCTAAGAAGTGATCCAGCAAAACTCTATTGCCAGGAATATCTTTCAATATATTGACCACATGCTCTTCAAGTTCTTGCTCGTTGATTACGATTTTCATCCCTTGTCCACCGAGTACATAAGACGGACGAACCAAGAGAGGATAACCTAGTTTTTTGGAAAGTTCGATGGCCTCGTCAGCATCTTCGATTACCCCGAATTGAGGGTAAGGAATGTTGTTTTCGGCTAGCAACTCAGAGAATCGACCTCTGTCTTCTGCCAAATCGAGTGCTTCATAACTTGTTCCGATGATCTTGATGCCATAGCGATCAAGTTTTTCAGCTAATTTAAGGGCAGTTTGTCCACCAAGCTGAACGATTACTCCTTCAGGCTTTTCGTGGAGAATGATGTCGTAAATATGTTCCCAGAAAACAGGCTCAAAGTAAAGCTTATCCGCTACATCGAAATCTGTTGAAACTGTTTCAGGATTACAGTTGATCATGATGGTTTCGTAGCCGCATTCTTTTGCTGCAATCAAACCATGCACACATGAATAATCAAATTCAATTCCTTGTCCAATTCGGTTAGGGCCTGAACCTAGAATGATCACTTTTTTCTTATCGCTGCTAATCGACTCATTTTCATGATCGAAAGAAGAGTAATAGTAAGGCGTTTGTGCTTCAAATTCTGCAGCACAAGTATCTACTAGTTTATACACTCTTTTAATGCCCAACTCATGTCTCTTTTTGAAGACTTCACTTTCAAGACATTTTAGCAAATGAGCAATCTGACGATCAGCGTAGCCTTTTTCTTTGGCAGTTCTTAAGATTTCGCTTGGTAAGGTTTCTAAAGTAAATTGTTCAATTTCACCTTCCAACTGAATCAGTTCTTCAATTTGCTGAAGGAACCACTTATCAATTTTAGTCTTCTTTTGAATGGTTTTGAAAGGTATGCCGAGTTTGAAAGCATCGTAAATGTGGAATAATCTATTCCATCCTGGATTCTCTAAGCTGTAAAGTAAAGCAGCTTGATCCTTTAATTCTTTGCCATCGGCACCAAGTCCATTTCTTTTGATTTCAAGCGACTGACAAGCTTTTTGCAATGCTTCTTGGAAGTTTCTTCCAATCCCCATGGCTTCGCCAACAGATTTCATTTGTAAGCCCAAACGTCTGTCAGATCCTTTGAATTTATCGAAATTCCAACGCGGAATTTTTACAATCACATAATCTAGGGCAGGTTCGAAAAATGCCGAAGTAGTTTTAGTGATTTGATTTTTAAGTTCATCGAGGTTATAACCGATTGCAAGCTTAGCTGCAATTTTTGCGATTGGATACCCCGTTGCTTTCGAAGCCAGGGCTGAAGAACGAGAAACCCTCGGATTGATCTCAATTCCGACAATGGTGTCATCTTCTGGATTTACTGCGAACTGAACATTACATCCACCAGCAAACTGGCCAATGGCGTTCATCATTCTAATGGCCAAGTCGCGCATTGCTTGATAAGTAGTATCAGGCAGGGTTTGAGCAGGAGCAACGGTGATCGAATCACCAGTATGCACACCCATTGGATCGAAGTTTTCGATAGAACAGATGATAATTACATTACCGACATTATCTCTTAAGAGCTCTAGCTCGTATTCTTTCCAACCCAAAATGGATTGCTCTACTAGTACTTCGTGGATAGGTGAAGCATTAAGTCCGTGAGTTAAGGCAACATCAAATTCTTCAGCGTTATTTACAAATCCACCACCATAGCCACCTAGTGTATAGGAAGGTCTGATAACAAGTGGGAATCCAATTTCTTGCGCGATTTCTTTTCCTTTTAAGAAAGAAGTGGCCGTTTCACCTTTACAAACGTTCACTCCAATTTCTTGCATTTTCAACCTGAATTTCTCGCGATCTTCAGTAGTTTCAATGGCCTTAATATCAACACCAATTATTTCAACACCATATTTTTTCCAAATTCCAGCTTTATCGCAATCAATGGCCAAGTTCAAAGCAGTTTGACCACCCATGGTAGGCAGTACGGCATCGATTTTATGTTTTTCTAAAATTTCTATGATCGACTTTTTTGTTAACGGTTTCAGATAAATATTATCTGCCGTAACGGGGTCGGTCATGATGGTCGCTGGGTTTGAATTGATTAAGGTAACTTCAATTCCTTCTTCTCTAAGTGATTTGGACGCTTGAGTGCCAGAATAGTCGAATTCACAGGCTTGTCCAATGATGATAGGTCCACTTCCGATAATTAGGATTGATTTGATACTATTGTTTTTAGGCATTTTTTATAAGAACGAGTGGTTGACTGGGGAACAAATTGGCACAAAGTTATGTCGAAAAGCTTACAATCAAAACCTTGATTGGTCTTTTAGGCTTTTTGTCAAAATTCAAAATTTCTAATTGCCCTAGATGGCAAAAGAATTAGAAAAAGAAGTTAAATTCATCCTGACCTTTTTTAACAAATAAATAGCAATGATGAAGTTCTGTAGATTTTTAATGCTTTCAGCAAGTGTTCTTTTAATTGGATTCTTGTCGGGTTGTGCCGCAAGCACTAATGCCACTGGTGAGGCCAAAACGGGCAAAAAGGAAAAAGTAAAACCCTACGACCCGACTGGTTCGTGGGAGTATACTGTGGCTACTCCAAATGGAGATAGTTTCGGGGTAATGTTGGTGAGTGGTGCGAATGGGCTTTTTGAGGCATCTCTTCAAACGGATCAATTTGGTACGCTTCAAGTGACGGATTTTACCGTAGTGGGCATGGCTTTCTCTGGAAGTATCGATGTGATGGGGACGATTGCCGAGCTATCGGGTAATTTTGATGGCGATGCAATGACAGGTTCGGTATTGTTAGGTGCCGATAGCTATCCGCTGCAAGGTGCAAGAAAAGCACAATAAGCATTTCTGCTCAACAAAAAAACTCAGTGGATGCTGAGTTTTTTTTGTTCTGTACAATAGAATGGAAGGAAGATATTCCCAAATCGGGATTATGGATTTTGGATAAAGCTTGTTTTTTGTGCGTCAGGCTAGTTTTTTGTTTTGGTGTGGTCTTGGTTGAATGTAATCTCAGCAACTAAAACTCTCTAAAAATGAAAAAGATATATGCATTTATCGCCATCGTATTTGTGATTGGTTTATCAAGTTGTCAACAGAGCATTACCTCGAACAGCGGTATTTTCGAAAAGAAGCAAAATGGATTAGAAGAATCGCTACTTGGCGAATGGGCCATCGAAGGCCCAACTCCCAACAGCGAGGCTAAGGTTTATTACGAATTCTACAAAGACAAAAAGGATCAGATCAAATTGAAAGTCATGGGAGAAGACAGCCAATTGATCAATTTTGATGGGGGCGATGGCAACCAGTTCACCTTTGAATATGGCATTGAATCAAATGGCAAGGTGGTGGTTGTGGCTCAATTCAAATCTTATAAAAAGCAAACATTGATGTGCCTACAAGAATCGGTTAACGATCCCAACCTTACCGCTTTAATCATCCTGGACAAGCGAGTTTCGGCCATGGCCCAATGAAGGATATAACTACTCAGTAGTGTTTTATGTGTGTTAATTAAGAAGGCCATCGTTAAATGGCCTTCTTTGATTTTAGATGTCTCAAATCTGTTAAATGTGTAGCGCTCGATTATCCGTAGCTCCCAAACATGCTTCTTTAAACGCTTCGGTATAGGTTGGGTGAGCGTGCGACATTCTTGCAATGTCTTCGGCACTGGCCCTAAATTCCATCGCAACAACCGCCTCTGCAATCATATCGGCAGTTCTTGGGCCAATCATATGTACGCCTAGAATTTCATCGGTGTTTTTATCAGCCAACACCTTCACAAGCCCGTCCGTATCCATTGAAGCTCTTGCTCTGCCCGATGCTTTGAAAGGGAAAGAACCAGTTTTGTAAGCAATTCCTTTTTCCTTCAATTGCTCTTCAGTATAACCCACAGCAGCTACTTCTGGCCAAGTATAAACCACCCCAGGAATTAAGTTGTAATTGATGTGCGGCTTTTGACCTGCCATGGTTTCAGCTACAAAAGTGCCTTCTTCTTCGGCCTTATGTGCTAACATAGCCCCTTTGATTACGTCACCAATGGCATAGATATTATCGGCTTCTGTTCTCAAATGAGCATCTACAGGAATTCTGCCTCTTTCGTCAGTCTTAATACCAACATTTTCTAGGCCCAAGCCTTCAGTGTAAGGTTTTCTACCAATTGAAACCAAACAATAGTCTCCGTTGATTTCCACCACCTCGCCTTGCTTATTTTCAGCTTTTACGGTTACCGTTTTAGCAGTGCCTTTTACTTCAGTCACTTTATGGCCTAGGTAGAAATTGAAGCCAAGCTTTTTAAGGGATTTTCTCAGTTCTTTGCCCATGGTGCTGTCCATTGACGGAATAAGTTCGTCCATAAATTCAACTACAGAAACTTCGGCACCCAAACGAGCATAAACAGAACCGAGCTCCATTCCGATTACTCCACCACCAATTACGATCATGTGTTTCGGAATTTCAGTCATCTCTAAAGCTTCAGTAGATGTGATTACCCTCTTTTTGTCGATTTTAATAAATGGTAAAGAAGATGGTTTAGAACCTGTAGCAATAATCACTTTATCAGTTTCGATTTGTGAAGTCTTACCTTCTTTATCGGTGATTTTGATGTTGTGCTTATCAATGAAAGCACCCATGCCATGATGAACATCGATTTTGTTCTTCTTCATCAAAAAGGCGATACCATTCACGTTATCAGTCACAACTCCAGCCTTGCGGTCAATCATCTGCTTTAGATTCACTTTCAGATTGTCAAGGTCAATGCCATGAGTTTTGAAAGTATGGGCAGCATTATGATAATGTTCCGAAGAATCTAGAAGTGCTTTTGAAGGAATACAACCCACATTTAAGCAAGTACCTCCAAGGGTATTGTATTTTTCAATGATGGCTGTTTTCATGCCCAACTGTGCGCAGCGTATTGCTGCCACATAGCCTCCAGGTCCTGAACCAATCACTGTTACATCATACTTCATAATTACGATTTTAGATGTTTGATTTTAGATTTATAATCCCAACAATAAGCGTGTTGGATCTTCGAGTAATTCTTTAACACGAACCAAGAAGCTAACCGATTCTCTACCATCGACAATTCTATGATCGTAAGACAACGCCAAGTACATGATAGGAAGGATTTCAACCTGACCATTAACCGCCATTGGTCTTTCCACAATGTTGTGCATTCCTAAGATCGCAGATTGTGGAGCGTTAATTATTGGTGTTGAAAGCATAGAACCGAAGATTCCACCATTAGTAATGGTGAAGGTACCCCCAGTCATTTCCTCAATAGTTAATTTTCCATCTCTAGCACGCATCGCCAATCTTACTACTTCTTTTTCAATTTGATCGAAGGTCATGCTTTCTGCATTTCTGATCACCGGTACCATCAGTCCTTTAGGAGCCGAAACAGCGATGGAAACATCTACGAAGTCATGATAAACGATTTCATTGCCATCAATTTGAGCATTTACCGCTGGCCAGTCTTTGGCTGCCATTGTTACGGCTTTGGTAAAGAATGACATAAAACCTAAACCGATTTCGTGCTTTTCTTTGAACTGATCTTTGTATTTCTTACGAATGTCCATGATTGGCTTCATGTTCACTTCATTGAAAGTAGTGAGCATGGCTGTTTCATTCTTCACGGAAACCAATCGCTTCGCAACTGTTTTTCTCAAAGATGACATGCGTTCTCGGCTTTCATTACGACTACCAGGGGTGCTGGTTATTGGAGCTGAATCTTCTTTTTTGCTTTCTGCTGGTTTTGGAGCAGGTGCTGATTTTTGTGCGCTGTCGGCATCTTCCTTGGTGATTCTTCCATCCACGCCAGTTCCTTTAACTGATTGTGGGTCTATTCCTTTTTCAGCGAGAATTTTTGCTGCGGCTGGAGATGCATGCCCTGTAGCGTAAGTTTTATCTTGAGAAGATGGTGCACTTTCAGCTTTACTTGAATTATCTGATGTTGGGGCTTCTTGAGCAGGCGCACCGCCATCGGTGACTTCAATTTTGCAAATCAAAGCACCAATTTCGATAGTGTCACCTTCTTGTGCTACAACGGTCAAAATCCCAGAGGCTTCAGCAGGCAATTCGAAAGTCGCTTTGTCTGAATCTACTTCGGCTATGATTTCGTCTAACGTCACATAATCACCAGTTTTTTTCAACCAATTAGAAATAGTGACTTCGGTTATCGACTCACCAACAGTAGGAACGATCATTTCCTTCACTTTGCCTGTTGGTTTTGGCGCTTCTGCCTTTGCCGCTTTTGGGGCTTCGGCTGGTTTTTCAGCAGATGTGGCCGAGGCATCAGCATCGATTTCGCAAATCACTGCACCGATTTCAATGGTCTCACCTTCTTTTGCAACAATGTGCAATTTACCTGCTGCCTCAGCATTCAGTTCAAAGGTAGCTTTGTCTGATTCGAGCTCACAAATGACCTCGTCCATGGCTACCATTTCACCTTCTTTTTTAAACCATTGGGCAATTGTAACTTCTGTGATTGACTCTCCAACGGTGGGTACTTTGATTTTCAAACTCATAGTTTCTATATTTTATGCGAAAGCTTGATCGACTAATTTTTGTTGTTCGGCAGCATGTACTTTGGCGTATCCAGTGGCCGGAGAAGCACTTGCTTTTCGAGATATTAATTTTAGGCTGTGGTCCTTGAAAACTCTTAAAATATAAGTCCAATACCCCATGTTTTCTGGCTCCTCTTGTACCCAAATCAATTCAGCGCCTTTGTACTGTGCCAAAATGATGTTGATTTGATTGGCAGGGAAAGGATGCAGTTGTTCCAATCTTACAATGGCAACATCTGTTCTTTTCTCTTTTTCTTGGCGCTCTTGTAAGTCATAGTAGATCTTTCCAGAACACATCAAAACTCTTTTCACAGATTTAGCCACTGCAAAGCTATCGTTAATTACTTCTTTGAACCTGCCTGAGGTAAACTCACTTACATCGGAAACTACACTTGGGTGTCTTAAAAGTGACTTTGGAGACATAATGACCAATGGTTTTCTGAATTCCCAGGTCATTTGTCTACGCAAGGCATGGAATAAGTTGGCCGGTGTGGTAATATTCGCCACCACCATATTGTATTCAGCGCAAAGCTGGAGATATCTTTCTGGTCTTGCGTTAGAATGCTCAGGCCCTTGTCCTTCATAACCATGAGGAAGAAGTAAAACCAAGCCGTTCATTCTCTGCCATTTTGTTTCTGAACAAGAGATGAATTGATCTACCATTACTTGAGCGCCATTGGCGAAGTCACCAAATTGACCTTCCCATAAAGTCAAGGCGTTTGGATTCGCCATTGCGTATCCAAATTCAAAACCCATTACCCCAAATTCTGAAAGTAATGAATTGTAGATCTCGAATTTGTTAGCAGCACCTTCTAAATGATTTAAGCTATTATAGGGTTCGGTTGTGTTGGCATCGTGTAAAACTGCGTGCCTATGCGAGAATGTTCCTCTTTGAACATCTTGACCTGTTAACCTTACCTTCTTTCCATCTAAAAGGAGAGACCCATAAGCTAATAATTCACCCGCAGCCCAGTTCAGCGACTTGTCTTTAAAGAACATGTCTTTACGTTGCTTGAGCTGCTTTTCAATTTGTTTGATGGGTTTGAATCCTTTTGGAATCGAAGTCAATGCTTTCGCTACTTTTTCCAATGATGCATTACTAATGCCCGTTTCAGGAGATTGCTCGAAATCTTCGGGTACCGATCTCCTCAAACTCCTCCATGCTTCTTCCAGGGGTTGGTATACATATGGCAATGGCTTCTGCTTCACTAAATTCAAGCGATCTTGAAGAACGCCTCTAAATTCAGTGTCCATGTCATTCGCCAAGGCCGCTTCAATCTCACCCATTTCGATAAGGCGCTTAATATAGACTTCTCTCGGGTTCGGGTGCTTAGAAATGATATTGTAAAGTGCAGGTTGTGTGAATTTTGGTTCGTCACTTTCGTTATGTCCATGTCTTCTATAACACACCATGTCCACAAAAATATCCTCTCCGAATTTTTGACGGTATTCCGTAGCAAACTGAACGCAAAACACAACTGCTTCAGGATCATCACCATTCACGTGCATTACAGGCGCATCGATCATTTTAGCTACGTCTGTGCAATAAATACTCGAGCGTGCATCATCAAAATCGGTTGTGAAGCCAACTTGGTTGTTAATCACGAAGTGAATGGTTCCACCTGTATTGTAGCCTTCAAGCTTACTCATTTGAGTCACCTCGTAAACAATGCCTTGGGCAGCTACTGCGGCATCACCATGAATAAGAATTGGCAATACTTTAGAGCGCTCTCTATTATATTCAACATCAGCTTTAGCCCTAACAAAGCCTTCGACAACAGGATTTACCGCTTCTAAATGCGAAGGGTTTGGCGCGAGTTTTAATTCTACGGTTTCACCGTTCGTAGCTTTCACTTGGCTCGAAAAACCCATGTGGTATTTTACATCACCATCTCCCATGGTAAGATCGGGAGTAGCGCTACCTTCGAATTCGTTAAAGATTTGCTCGTAAGTTTTGCCCATGATATTGGCCAAAACATTCAAACGGCCTCTATGGGCCATTCCGATCATCACTTCTTTCACCCCAAGTTCTGCCCCTTTATTAATAATGGCATCCAGAGCTGCAATTGTAGTTTCACCACCTTCTAACGAGAATCTTTTTTGTCCTAAATATTTGGTGTGAAGGAAGTTCTCGAAGATTACAGCTTCGTTTAATTTTTTTAGAATTCGTTTGCGTTGGTCATGCGAAGGTTTGAATGCTAAGGCATCTTTTTCTATCCTTTCTCTTAACCATTTTAATTTTTCGGGATCACGAACGTACATGTACTCGAAACCAACCGTGCCTTCATAGATGTACTTCAAGGATTCTATGATCTTTCTTAAAGTTGCCCTGCCAATCCCTAATTCTTCACCTGAGATGAATTGCGTATCAAGATCAGCCTCGCTTAGATTAAAGTCTTGTAATTCCAAGATTGGCTTTCTGTCTTTCCGTTCTCTAACGGGATTGGTTTTAGACCTCAAATGTGCTCTGGTACGATAAGCATGAATTAAATTCCTTACCTGAACTTCCTTTTCAGACACTTGATGACTTCCAGCACCCAAAGCAGGAGCGGGAGTGGCCTGACCGTTTGGAAGCATTGGATACTCGGTTTGAGCGAACTCAAAACCTTCAAAGAATTTCTTCCAACTCTCATCAATTGAGTTTGGATCATTTTTAAATTGCTGATAAAGCGCTTCTAGGGCCTTTGGATCGGCATTGCTTAAATAAGAATAATTGTCCATTCGCTGGTAAATTGCCTTTATGATTGTCAAAGGTAATCCATATGATTTAGTTTAAAAAACCGTTAAACCGATTATACAAATTACTTATTCAGACTATCAAATTTCACATACTTTGATGGTTTTGGGGCTTGACTTGGTAAGACTTTTATTGATTGAGTAATTGCTGAAAAGGGCCGTTCGGACAGATTTTTCACATTGAATGCGCAGTATCTATGAAAGAGGTTTGAAAATGGCTACATAAATTGCATATCATCAATGGTTTGCGAAATATTTCTATTACATTTGCACTCCTTTTTGGGACGTGATCCTAAAAAGCAGGGGACGTGATCCTCGATTAACCATAAAAACAAAATGGCAGTAAAAATCAGATTGGCCCGTAGAGGCCGCAAGAAGCAAGCGATTTATGATGTAGTAATCGCAGACGTAAGAGCACCACGTGATGGTCGTTTTATCGAAAAAATCGGTATTTATAACCCAAATACCAACCCAGCTACAATCAACATTGATAATGAAAAAGCATTTCAGTGGGTAATGAACGGAGCTCAGCCTACCGATACTGTAAAAGCAATGCTTTCTTACAGAGGTATTCTAATGAGAAAACACCTTCAAATTGGTGTGATCAAAGGAGCTATAACTCAAGAAGATGCTGACAAGAAATTTGCAGCATGGTTGGCAGAAAAAGAATCTAAAATCACAGGCAAAGTTGAAAAACTTGCTACTGCTAAAGGAGATGCTAAGAAAGCTAAACTTGAAGCGGAGGCTAAAGTGAACGCTGCAAGAGCTGAGGCACTAGCTGCTAAGAAAGCAGAACTAGAGGCGGCTAATGCACCGGTTGCTGAAGTGGTGGAAGAAGTTGAAGCACCAGAGGCAGTAGAAGAAACTCCTGCTGTAGAAGAGGTGGCTGCACCAGAAGCGACCGCAGAAGAAGAGAAAAAAGAAGATTAATTGAATAAGTCATGACGGTTGAAGATTGTTACCAACTTGGGTATATCACAAAACCGCATGGATTGAAAGGAGAGGTTCAGGTGCTTTTGGACGTGGATTTTCCTGAGGAATATCAAGAATTGGAATCAGTTTTTGTTCAACAAGGACAGCAACTGGTTCCTTTTTTTATTGATACAATTTCAATCAACAACGAAAAGGCCATCATTGCTTTTGAGGATATCAATTCTTTGGAATTGGCCCAAGGTCTTAGAGGTTGTTCACTGTTTCTTCCACTAGAAAATCTTCCAGAAATGGAGGGGAATGAATTCTATTTTCACGAATTAGTCGGATTTGATCTGATAGATGTGAATTCTAATGAATTGGTCGGGAAGATAGAGGATGTATTTGAGGCAGGCCCTCAGACTTTACTTTCAGCTCGTCACGAGTCTGGCAAAGAAATACTGATTCCTTTGACGGATGAACTCATTAAAGAGATTGACCGTGAAAACGGAGCGCTTCGGATGTTTATTCCTGATGGGCTTGTTGATGTTTTCTTAGAAGATTGAGATGAGAATTGATATCATAACATTGCTTCCCAGACTTTTAGAGAGTCCTTTTTCGCATTCTATATTAAAAAGAGCGCAAGAGAAGGGCTTGGTTGATGTTGTGGTGCATGACCTTCGGGATTTTGCTACCAACAAACAAAAGCAATTAGACGATTATGCTTTTGGAGGCGGGGCTGGAATGGTAATGATGATTGAGCCCATCGATTTATGCATTTCCAAATTGAAGTCGGAAAGAGACTATGATGAGGTAATTTATATGACGCCCGATGGTGAGCTTTTAAAGCAAGGAATTGCCAATGAATTATCACTTAAAGGAAACCTCATTATTCTTTGTGGGCACTATAAAGGAGTGGACCAAAGGGTACGTGATCACTTCATTACTAGAGAAATTAGTATAGGCGATTATGTGCTTTCAGGTGGCGAGTTGGCCGCTGCAGTTTTAGCCGATTCGATTATAAGGATTTTGCCAGGGGTATTATCTGATGAAACTTCTGCATTAACGGATTCTTTTCAAGATGATTTATTGGCGCCACCAGTTTACACTAGACCGTCAGATTACAAAGGGATGAAAGTGCCGGAAGTGCTTTTATCTGGCCATGAGGCCAAGATTGAAGAGTGGAGGTACGAGAAATCAGTAGAATTAACTAAACAAAAAAGGCCTGGTTTATTGGGTGAATAAAAAATTCAAAATACCATTCCTTTTAGAAAAACATTTTCCATATATTTGCAGTCCGATTTTAGGCAAGGCTGTTAGAGATAGAAATCATGAGCGATCTTATCAAATTTATTGAACAAGAAAATAATGAAGCAAGAGCTTCTATGCCATCTTTTAATCCTGGTGACACGGTAAACGTGCACGTGAAGATTAAAGAAGGTAACAAAGAAAGAATTCAGCAATTTCAAGGTGCTGTAATTCAGAGAAAAAATTCAGGAACTAACGGTGAAACTTTCACTGTTCGTAAAGTTTCTAATGGCGTTGGTGTGGAAAGAATTTTCCCAATTTTATCTCCTAACATTGAGAAGATCGAAGTGTTAAGAAGAGGTAAAGTAAGAAGAGCCAAATTGTATTACCTAAGAGGTAGACAAGGTAAAGCTGCTAGAATCAAAGAAAAATTGGCTAGATAGTCTTAAAAACTTAATCATATCGAAAACCTCCTTGTTGGGAGGTTTTTTTTTGCGTCATTCTGTCATAATTTTAAACAAGGCGCATTTATTGTTCAATTGCCCACATCAAAAGTAAGCAGTGATTAGTTTTCATAAATATCAAGGTACTGGCAATGATTTCGTCATGATTGATAATCGTGACCTTGGTTTCGATAAGTCTGATTTGAATTCAATTTCAAAACTTTGTGATCGCAGATTTGGCATTGGTGCAGATGGCGTTATTCTTATTGAAAGCCATGATCAATTTGATTTCGAAATGATCTATTTCAATCCAGATGGTTCACAAAGCCTTTGTGGAAATGGAAGTAGATGTGCAGTGATGTTTGCCAAGGCTTTAGGTATCATTCAAAATGAAACTGAATTTTTAGCAATTGACGGATCCCATCGCGCATTTATTGAAGAGGGTGAAGTACATCTATTAATGAATGATGTCACAAGTTTTGAAAAAATAGGGGATGATTATTTAATCAATACCGGGTCACCTCATTACATAAAATACGTTAGTGCCTTGGAGAGTTTAAATGTCATTGCAGAAGGCAAGGCAATTAGGTACTCTGAAAGATTTAAAAAAGAAGGCGTTAACGTGAATTTCATTCAAAAGGAATCCACAAATGGCCTAGCAATCAGAACTTACGAACGTGGCGTTGAGGGCGAAACGCTGTCTTGTGGTACCGGCTGTACTGCGGCCGCATTGTCATTTGGACTACTGGGAGCTGTTAGTCCGATCGAGCTTAAAGCCCAAGGTGGCAACTTAAAGGTTTCTTTTGATCAACATGAAAGTAAATTCACCAATATATATTTGATTGGACCAGCTCAAAAGGTTTTTGAGGGCAAAATAGTGCTGTGAATATAATCCGCACTTAGGTTCATTTTTTATCTTCAAGAAATTAACTTTAAACCATATTTAAAATACAGTATGAGTTTTCTTACACAAGGACTAGCAAAGCTTTTCGGATCTAAATCCGCTAGAGATATAAAAGAAATTAAACCTATTGTTGATCAAATCAACAAGGTATATGCCACTATCACGAATATCAGCGATGAGGCTTTAAGGGAAAAAACGCAGGAGATTAAGGGTAAAATTAAAGAATACCTTAAGTCCATTGATGATCAATTGGCTGAACTCCATTCGCAGATCGACAGCGATGCCAACCTAGATATTCATGCTAAGGAAGCGCTTTTTGAGCAGATAGATAAGCTAGAGGAAAGTCGTGATCAAGAACTTGAAAAGGTTTTAATGATTGTATTGCCCGAAGCTTTTGCAGTAGTTAAAGAAACTGCTCGAAGGCTCAAAGAAAATGGTAAACTCGAAGTTCAGGCTACTTTACATGATAAGCAAATTGCAGCTCGCAAAGGCGGTCAAGTAGAAATAGTTGGAGATACAGCGGTTTGGAAAAACAAGTGGTTGGCAGCAGGTACAGAAGTTTCCTGGGAGATGCTTCATTATGACGTTCAGTTGATCGGTGGTATAGTGCTTCACCAAGGTAAAATTGCAGAGATGGCAACGGGTGAAGGTAAAACGCTAGTGGCTACTTTGCCGGCTTATCTCAATGCATTGGCAGAAAGAGGCGTTCACATTATTACGGTGAATGACTATTTGGCTAAACGTGACTCCGAATGGATGGCACCTTTATTCCAATTCCACGGGCTCAATGTAGACTGTATCGACAAGCACCAACCCAATTCAGAAGAAAGAAGGCAGGCCTATCGTGCGGACATTACTTACGGTACCAACAACGAATTCGGCTTTGATTACTTGCGCGATAACATGGCGCGCGAAGAGAAGGAATTGGTGCAACGAAAGCATCACTATGCAATGGTAGATGAAGTCGATTCTGTTTTGATTGATGAAGCCAGAACACCTTTGATCATTTCTGGGCCAATACCGAAAGGTGACGAACACGAGTTTCATGAATTAAAACCTAGGGTTGCTAAATTGGTTGAGGCGCAGAAAAAGCTTTGTGGCCAATATTTAAACGATGCTAAAAGACTTTTGAAAGAAGGTAATGAAGAAGAAGGCGGTTTGGCGCTTTTCAGGGCCTATCGTGGACTGCCGAAGTATAAGCCCTTGATTAAATTCCTAAGTGAAATGGGGATGAAAATCGTTTTGCAGAAAACAGAGAATATCTATTTGCAGGACAACCAAAAGGCCATGCCTAAAGCGGACGAGCCGTTGTATTTCACTATCGATGAAAAGAGTAATGCGGTCAACCTTACTGAAAAAGGAACAGACCTTATTACAGGTGAAGGAGAAGATCCGTCTTTCTTCATTATGACTGATATTGGTGAAGTTGTCGCCAGATTAGAAAAAGATGAAACCTTGAGTGATGAAGAAAAGCTAAAACAAAAAGAAGAAGCGATTCAAGATTATTCAGTTAAAGGACAAAGAATTCATACGGTAAACCAGTTACTCAAGGCCTACACCATGTTCGAAAAGGATACCGAGTATATCCTGGATGGCGGAAAAGTAAAAATTGTAGATGAGCAAACAGGCCGTGTAATGGATGGCAGAAGATATTCTGACGGTTTACACCAGGCCATCGAAGCAAAGGAAAATGTGAAGGTAGAAGATGCTACCCAAACTTATGCCACTATTACTTTACAAAACTATTTCAGAATGTACCACAAGTTGGCAGGTATGACAGGTACTGCCGAGACTGAAGCTGGCGAATTCTGGGAAATTTATAAATTAGATACAGTAGTAATCCCTACTAACAGAGCTATTTCTAGAGATGATAGAGAGGATAAAGTCTACAAAACGGTTAGAGAGAAATTCAATGCAGTAGTGGATGAGATTGTTGAATTAACCGAGCAAGGCAGACCAGTCTTGGTAGGTACTACTTCAGTTGAAATTTCGGAACTATTGAGCAGGATGCTTCACCTCAAGAAAATTGAGCATCAAGTTTTGAACGCCAAGCAACATGCCAGAGAGGCTGATGTTGTAGCCGCTGCGGGTAGGCCCGGAACAGTGACCATTGCCACAAACATGGCCGGTCGTGGTACCGATATTAAGCTAGCACCAGAGTCTAAGAAAGCCGGAGGACTTGCAATTATAGGAACAGAACGTCATGAATCAAGGCGAGTGGACCGTCAGCTTCGTGGCCGAGCTGGTCGTCAAGGAGATAATGGTTCTTCTCAGTTCTTTGTTTCCCTTGAAGATAACTTGATGAGGCTTTTCGGGTCTGATCGCGTTGCCAAGTTAATGGATCGAATGGGCTTGAAAGAGGGGGAAATGATTCAACATTCAATGATTACCAAATCCATTGAAAGAGCTCAAAGAAAAGTTGAAGAAAATAACTTTGGAATCAGAAAACGTCTGTTGGAATATGATGACATCATGAACCAACAACGAACCGTGATTTATGAAAGAAGAAAGAACGCTTTGATGGGTGAGCGCTTGAAACTTGACATCATGAACATGGTTTATGATACTTGCGAAGATATCTTAAACGAGACTAAAACGGCAGATGATTTTGATAGCTTTAAGCTTAATTCTATCAGCGTTTTGGGTATTGATACGAAAATCACTCGCGAACATTTCACCACTACGGACATGAATACCCTAGTGAATGATTTGTACGAAGAAGCCTTCCAACACTATAATGAAAAGAATAAGGCCATAGCCAGTAGAGCACTTCCATTAATGCAGCACATCAAGAAGGAAAGAGGGGCAACTGTAGAGAATATTCTGCTTCCTATTACAGACGGAAAACGTCAAATAGGCGTAGCGGTTAATCTCGATAAAGCGGTGGAGACCGAAAATGCTGAATTGATCAAGGCGATGGAAAAATCAATTACTTTGGGAGTGATCGATTTGACTTGGAAAGAACATTTAAGAGATATGGATGATCTGAAACAGTCGGTTCAAAACGCTGTTTATGAACAAAAGGATCCTCTTTTGATCTATAAATTTGAGGCCTTCCAGCTCTTTAAAACTTTTTTGTCTAAGGTGAATGAGGATACGGTCTCTTTCTTGTCTCGGGCAGACATTCCTCAGCAAGCGCCAGACAGAGTTCAAGAAGCAAGAAGCAGAGGACAACAGCAAAAACTGAATGAGAGCAAAGAAGAGACTCGTTCTGTATTGGCTGGACAGCAGGATACACGAAACAGGCCACCCGTTGAAAAAACTGCACCTATAAAGTCGGATAAGATTTTTGGGAGGAATGATAAAGTTAGCGTTCAGTACCAAGACGGGACGGTGAAGAAAGACGTTAAATTCAAGCAGGTTGAAGATGACATCCTGTCCAATAAATGCGTTTTACTTGATGTCTAATAATTCAGCCAACATATTGTCGAGCACGCTCGTAATTCTCGCACTAACCTTGGTAAGCTGCACTGAAAAGTCTGCCCCAACCAAGGTGGGCAAGGATTCAGGGCTTGAATTGGAGTACTCAGCTGACTTATCTAAGCTAAGACCAAAGATTGAATCTGAAGAATTAGAGCAAGATGCAACCGCACCTAAAGCCAGTACCGCAGTGCAATCAAAATTTGATATGACATCAGAGTTTGATGTGCTTTTGGATTCTATAAAGGTTCGAAACGATACGATGGCTATTTTAAATGGCTACACTATCTTGGTGTATTCTGGCATTAACGAAAGAGATGCAGGTAGAGTGCGCAACAGATTATTTGATATTCTGCCCGAAATGCAGGCCGTAATGCAGTACAAATTGCCCACTTACTTTGTGAAAGTTGGAACATTCTATCAGCAGATCGAAGCACAACCGCTTTACGAGAAAATCAAAAGGTATTACCCAAATGCTACGGTGGTTCCAGAACAATTCAAGCTTGACAAATGAGTTTGCTCCATGAAGTAAAAAAGCTCGCTTCTGAATTTTCAGAAGACACCATTGGAATACGCAGACATCTTCATGCGCATCCAGAACTTTCGTTTCAAGAATATGAAACAGCAAAATATGTTGCTGCTGAACTTAGAAAATTGGGTATAGAACCAAAAGAAGGGGTCGCAGGGACAGGTATTACAGCGTTGATCGAAGGAAAGAATCCAAAATCAAAAACTATCGCTCTTCGTGGCGATATGGATGCCTTACCAATTTTTGAAAAAAACGAAATCCCATACAAATCAAAAAATGAAGGCGTAATGCATGCTTGTGGTCATGATGTTCATACTTCATGTCTGCTTGGTGCTGCGAGAATTCTCAATCAGCTCAAGGATCAATTCGAGGGTACGGTTAAATTAGTTTTTCAACCTGGGGAAGAAAAAAATCCTGGTGGTGCGTCTTTGATGATCAAAGATGGTGCTTTGGAAAACCCTAGGCCTCAAAGAATGTTGGGGCAACATGTAATGCCTTACATTCCAACAGGAAAAATTGGTTTTCGCGAAGGCCAATACATGGCCAGTGCCGATGAAATTTACCTAACGGTTAAGGGAAAAGGTGGCCATGCTGCTCTACCAGATAAAGTCATAGACCCAATATTAATTGCTTCCCATATCATAGTCGCTCTTCAACAAGTGGTGAGTAGAAATGCCGATCCTAAAAAACCAACAGTATTGTCTTTTGGTCAAATATCAGGAGGTCATGCACAGAATGTCATTCCAGATGAGGTCAAGATTTCCGGAACATTTCGGGCCTTGAACGAAGATTGGAGATTCGAGGCGCACAAAAGGATTACCTCTATTGCCCAAGGTTTGGCTGAGGCCATGGGAGGAAGTTGTGATGTACTTATTGACGTTGGCTATCCTTTTCTCATTAATGATCCGGAGACAACCCAAATCGCTCGCAAGGCGGCAGAGGCTTATGTAGGAACTGAAAATTTGGTGGATTTAGATTTGTGGATGGGAGCCGAAGACTTTGCCTACTATTCTCATGTCGTGCCATCGTGTTTTTACAGATTAGGAACAGGAAATGAAGCCAAAGGGACTACATTGGGCGTTCATACTCCAAAGTTTAACATTGATGAAGACGCCATTGAAATAGGAATCGGTTTAATGGCTTGGATAGCTTTGGAAGAACTAAGCGCCAGTTAAAAATTTAACCAAGAAGACCAAGCCTATACTCACGATTAATCCAAAAAAGACCTTTCCTAAATCTTTACCTAAGTCTTTCAAAGTAGCATTAGAAACACGTCCAAAGGCAAAGTATTTTATGCTTATTTCTCTACCTGCCAAAAGCCCCAAGAAAACCCACGTTGTGCTCATTGGAACATTATTTAGTTCTTTAAAGAAGAACAATATGATGGCATAAGAAAAGTCAATAATGGTTGCCGATCGAATATCCATTGTATTCGTTTTTGCCTTTACAATATTCTGAATAGCGCCACCTTTTGAATAAAAGATGTAAGCCAATAAAAGCAAAAAGACAATAACTGAGAAAATCAGATTGGTCGTATCAATCTCTCTCGGTAGGTAAACATAAATGTTCGCGAAATCTTGAATAAGCCATTGCGACCATAAAAAGCCTGTAGAAGCCCATTGAGCGACAGTCCAAATCTTTAATTGACGTTTGGAAGGAGGGTTATTGATAAAGGTCTTTTCAAAACGCTTGGCAATAGCCATGTATACCAACACAGCAGCTCCAAAAGCAACCAAATATCCCGACATGGATTTCATTACCATGTCATTTAAGTTTTTCGGATTAAAGAAAGTTAAGATGAGGAATGAAGTACTGACCGGTATTCCAAGCCGAGTGATGACCAACAGAATTATTGGGGGCAGCAGGTAAGGCCATCCAAACCCTTCAATGTCTTTAGGTTCTAAGTATTTCGGATTGGCAAAACTGTTTTCCACTGGATCTCCAATAAGCCTACCAAAGGTTACATCCCCGCTGTTTACATACCAGCCATAAACGAGTACAATGGTTAGGATTGATCCAGCGAAAAGCCAAAGCTTCCACCATTTTTGCCCTTCATTCGAACTTAAGAAAGTACCGAGCGTTTGGATAACATCATTTCCGATTACCGAGTAGGCCGATAAAATGAATCCGGCATACATAATGAATTCTAGTTGAGACATTGTGTTGGTTGAATCTCGATCTTTAGGGTCTGACTTTCAATGTGGCGCTACAAAACTATCATTCTTTTTCAAAATACAGAATGGATAAAATTCCTACCTTTCAATAGTTGTAAAGAACATCAGACAAATATAGTTCGTAATCTTTTGATAAACAGTAAGTTATATTATTATTAAAAATTTATGAAATCTTCTATTTGTTAACAAATGCTTCACATGCACTGTTAAAACTTAGCAACGCAATGTAGTACTTTTGCTGACCAGAAAGCTTTTCAGCTTTGGTCTCCATTGAATGGTAATAGATAATTTAAATAAGGCATACAAAGCGTCACCAAAATGGTATTGGTCAGTTTTGATGATGCTTTTTGGTGTTTTCCTCTTCCTATTTTCTATCGATATGGTGGGTGCTTCTGTGACTATGATCGGTCAAGAAACAGCGCAATCCATTCTTTTGGCTACCTCAAATCCTTTTATCGGCCTTTTTATTGGATTACTGGCCACTGCCCTACTTCAAAGCAGTTCAACGATTACTTCAATGACAGTAGCCGTGGTGGCATCGGGATACATAAGCTTGAACAATGCAATTCCGATTGTCATGGGAGCAAATATTGGCACAACCTTGACAAGCACTATCGTCTCTTTGGGTTTTATTACCAACAGAACTCAATTTAGAAAGGCAATTTCTGCTGGAACAGTGCATGATTTCTTTAATATCATCATGGTCTTACTGCTCTTTCCATTGGAGTATTATTTTGGCTTCCTATCAATTTTGGCAATTGGGCTAACGGATTGGCTTCGCGATTTAGGACTTGTAGGGAATTCCAATCTAGGATATTTGGATTACAGCCTCAGTAGCCTGAGTAGGTCTTTGGTTGCGATACTCCCTTCTAATATCCTTACGATTGTAATCGCACTGGGTGCTCTGTTTTTATCCATTAAGTTTTTGTCGAATATCATTTTTCGGCACCTCATTGGTCAGTCCAAGGATAGATTAGGAAGGTTCGTTTTTGATAATCCATATAAGTCCTTTGGTTGGGGAATGGTCATTACTGGAGGCGTTCAATCAAGTTCAATTACTACTTCACTGATGGTGCCACTTGTTGCTTCTGGGCGGGTAAAGTTGGCCAATTCATTCCCCTTTATTATGGGTGCGAACATTGGCACTACTGTTACTGCACTGTTGGCTGCATTTACTAAAACAGATGCAGCAGTAAGCTTAGCGTTGGTCCACCTGATCATGAATATGATTGGTGTATTTATTTTTCTTCCTTTTCCAGTGCTTAGAAGAATCCCTGTAAAATTGGCTTATAAATTTGGAGCGATGACTTTAGAGAGTAGAATCATCGGATTTTCTTACATCATTTTCACCTTCTTTCTATTGCCTTTCACTTTGATTTATATCAACAAGGATACTTCCGAAACACAGAAATTTGTTTACGAAATCACCGAAGTGAATCAAGAGGATAGACAAGGAATGATTATTTTGAAAACGAACCACGGAAATACTTCTGGACAGTTTAGCATATTCAGGAATATGGATCAAAACATAACCACGTTACCAGACACAACCTTCGAGGTTAATCTTACTGAAAAAACATTCATAGGTCTAACTGAGCTTACTAAGTACCGATCTAAGGATTTCATTGGGAAAGATATTATCGGTACTTATTCAATGAACATTGTGGAGGATAGTATTGGATGGACCTATCCAATAGGTGATATGGAGGATTTACTCGTACTGGAGAAAAAATACCAAAACGCTTCTAGTGGTTGTGCCAGTGCTACATTTTTGGTAAACCCAGAATTGAACCTTTTACTGGAGGCCACCTACTTTGGAAATCAAAAAGAGGTGATAAAAACAGTCAAATTGCGCTCGATAGAGTAAATTTGTGAACTTATTCCTACCTTGAAGGAAAAATCATTCAGTTGAAAATATTCGATTTCCATAAAGTAATAGAGGCTTTCAATGGGTTTTTAGAAACCAAATTTGAAATTTTAAAACTTGATGCCCGTGAGGAGATTGAAATCCTAATTGCAAAACTATTAGTACTTCTTCTAGTTGGATTGTTTTCTGCTATGGTGCTACTTTTTATATCACTTGCTGCTGCATACGCCATAAGCGATTGGCTTCAAAGTGGTTATGCTGGATTCCTGATTGTAGGCAGTATTTACCTTATCATTGCTATTGTGCTTTATTTGAACAAGAGTAAGGTGATTCAAACCATAATAGAACGACAACGCGCAGCTGGGTCATCAATTATAACTAACGAAGAAGATTAATGATGTCAAAAAAGCAAGCATTAGAGCAGTCACATGCCGAGTATAAAATGAAGCTCGAATCCGAGTTGGAAGAGATCAAATCGACAGCCCAGAATGTTGGCAAGAAAGCATTGATGGTAGGAGCGGGCTTATTGGCAATTTATGGTTTGGTTTCCCTTTTCTCATCAGAAAAATCTGAAAAACCTGAACATGGCGAGAAGACCAAATCAAATGATGATACAATCAATTCGCCTAAACGGCAGGGTTCAAAGAACAATGCAAATTATTTGGGGGCAGTTGTAAAAGAGCAAGCCCTGATATTTATTTTGGGATTGGCCGCCCAAAAACTTGGTAATTTTTTAAAGGAGTTGGAGCAAAATAAAAAAGAAGGTGGTTCTTGATTCATTTGTAAGGAATGCTAGCCTGGGAAAAAAATCTTTGGCGCTATTGGTGGATCCTGATGACCTTAATGAAGGGGGCATGAAGGCCATTGTAAATGCCGCCATTGAAAATAAAGTAGACTATTTCTTGGTTGGCGGAAGTCTAATTACTTCCAATAATCTCGAGTCAGTTGTAGATTCCATAAAAGCATACAGTGCTATTCCCTGTATATTGTTTCCAGGAAATGCCATCCAAATCCATCCCGAAGCAGATGCTATTCTCTTTTTGTCATTAATTTCTGGTAGAAACCCTGAGCTACTGATTGGTCAACATGTAGTGGCAGCTCCAGTGCTTAAAAGGAGCAATCTCGAAATCATTCCTACAGGCTACATGCTTATTCATTCAGGACGGCCAACGAGTGTATCTTATATGAGCAATACACAGCCAATTCCTAATGACAAACCAAGCCTTGCAATCAGTACCGCAATGGCGGGCGAGATGCTGGGGCTGAAGTGCATTTATATGGACGCAGGGAGCGGAGCGTTGGAGCCAGTGTCTTCAAAAGTCATCAAATCAGTAAAAAGGAATATAGACATTCCTTTAATCATAGGTGGCGGAATCAATTCAAAGCGAAGAGCTCAAGAGGCATTAGAAGCTGGTGCAGATATGATTGTGATTGGGAATGGCGCACAAAAAAACCTCAGCCTTTTGGCCGAGGTTTCTGATGTGATTCAATATTTGAATGAGGCCTTAAACGTTAATTAAGCTCTCTCTTCTTCTCATTTTACCAGCTGGGATGCCAAACATCATCTTAAATCTTCTACAGAAGTAAGCGGTGTCTTTGTAACCAACTTCGTGACCGATATCTCTAATACTTTTCTTAGTTGTACGAAGTAAGTCAACCGCAGCTTCCATTCTTTGGTACTCAATGTAATCCTGTGGATTGATACCGGTCAACATTTTGAAGTACAGACCAACGTAATCTTCTGATACACCAGCAACTGAAGCCAATACCTTATTGGATAGATCACCGCCAGTATTTGCTTTGATATAAGCAAAGATGTCGATGAGTCTTGGGTCCTTGAAGTAAGTGCTGTTCGTAACCAACTGCTCAACGAACAAGCGATTATCCAATATATATCTGATAATCTCAACACATAAATACTCAGTATTTACTTTGATGATTCTATTCTTTCCAGGCTTTGTAGAATTAGTTTCGTCAATGATGATGCGGATCAAATTTGCGATAGTTTCGCTTCCTCTGATGGCAAACGGAGTAATGTTAAGAGAAGAGAAGAAGTTTACAGAATCGAAAACCTTTGCCTCGAACATTACTTGACTAAAACCATCGACATCATAATCATTAATGTCTGAATCTGATGCATTTTGAAGGTACTTCTTTTTGTTGGCAACAAAGTCTTCGTTTGATACAGCCGCAGCAGTTAAGGAACCATATGATATGGCAGTTGACTTACCTCCTGGGATAAATAACATATCTCCCTCAGAAACTTTTTCTTGATCGTCTCCAAAAAAGATATCACCGTTGTTCACTATGAAAATCGTGTTTTCGATGTCATAATGATTCTTGATGGTCACCGGTTTGGCGATCTTCATATTCCTACTTTTTAGGTAGCGAACACCGAGTGACTCAATGATTTTATTGTAATCTTCCATTTAAAAATTTTTAAAGAGTTAAACACTTACACAGTACGAATTTAATACCTAATAAGAGCATTTCAAAAAAAAATGACCATTGGTAATAAATAATATACCAATGGTCAGTTAAATGGAATTATTCTAATTATTTCAATAGTTCTCTGGAGATAACAATCCTCTGAATTTCTGAAGTACCCTCATATATTTGAGTAATCTTGGCATCGCGCATTAATCTTTCCACATGAAATTCTTTCACAAATCCATATCCCCCGTGAATTTGTACAGCTTCAATCGTTGTGTCCATTGCAACTTGCGAGGCATAAAGTTTGGCCATAGCACTGGCTTTTCCAAAATCCTTTTTTTGATCCTTGAGGTAAGCAGCATGATAGCACAACAATCTGGCTGCTTCAATTTCTGTGGCCATGTCCGCTAATTTGAACTGGATGGCTTGATGCTCACAAATGGCTTTTCCAAAAGCTTTTCTTTCTTTTGAATAGGCTAAGGCAAGTTCGTAAGCACCTGAAGCGATACCCAAGGCTTGTGAAGCAATGCCGATTCTACCACCATTCAGCGTAGACATGGCGAATTTGAAACCAAATCCATCTTCACCAATTCTATTTTCTTTTGGCACTTTGACGTCAGTAAACATTAAAGAGTGCGTATCGGAACCTCTAATGCCGAGTTTGTCTTCCTTTTTGCCAACAACAAAACCATCCATGCCTTTTTCAACAATGAGACAGTTGATGCCTTTATGACCTCTTTCTTTGTGAGTTTGAGCAATTACCAGATAAACAGAGGCATTATTACCATTAGTAATCCAGTTCTTTGTTCCATTTAAAAGGTAGTAGTCACCTTTGTCCTCTGCGGTGGTTTGTTGCGAAGTGGCATCAGAACCTGCTTCGGGCTCTGAAAGGCAGAATGCACCAATCTTTTCACCAGTGGCTAATGGTTTTAGGTATTTTTCTTTTTGTTCCTCTGTACCATATTTTTCAATTCCCCAACAAACAAGGCTATTGTTTACGGACATACAAACTGAAGCTGAGGCATCTATTTTAGAGATTTCTTCCATGGCCAATACATAGGAAATAGTATCCATACCACCGCCATTGTATTTTGGGTCGACCATCATTCCCATAAAACCAAGCTCACCCATTTTCTTGATCTGCTCGGCAGGAAATCTTTGGTGCTCATCTCTTTCAATGACTCCCGGAAGTAATTCTGTTTGTGCGAATTCTCTTGCTGCTTGCCGAACCGCTAAATGCTCTTCTGTTAAATCGAAATTCATACTCTAAATAGTTAACTAACGTTTGTTAGGCAAAAGTAATAAAATTGCTCAAACCTTAGTCACGATTTACGAACATTAGCACATAATAAAGCAACATGGCCAATGAGCCTAAGGCAGCCACTAAATAGGTTTTTGCGGCAGCATTTAAAGCGTCTTCGGCCATTCCATGTTCTTCAGTGGTCACGATGTTGCGATCGTTGATCCATGCCAAAGCCCTTTTACTCGCATCGTATTCAACAGGTAATGTAATGAACGCGAAAAGAGTAAAAATGAAGTAACAACCGATAATAATAGGTAACCCAACAGTGTAAAGATTCATACTATCAATCATAAAAGAGCCAAATAGCATTACCATAAAAATGATATTGATAA
The DNA here is from genome assembly GCA_002786855.1 of Cytophagales bacterium CG12_big_fil_rev_8_21_14_0_65_40_12. Lineage (GTDB taxonomy): Bacteria > Bacteroidota > Bacteroidia > Cytophagales > Cyclobacteriaceae > Roseivirga. Next base: position 87,956 of record PCUU01000067.1, on the reverse strand, counting down.
TTCTGCCACTCGCATTTTGAATTGGAACCAAGCTAGAACGCATTTCAAGTGGCCCATAGGCCCTTGCATGTTGAACAGCATGGCCACATTCGTGGGCTGCCACCGCTGCTGCAATTACCGATCGCCCTTCGTAAACCTCTGGACTTAGGTTGACAGTTTTGTCAGCTGGATTGTAATGATCCGTTAATCTGCCTTGAACCGATACTACACGAACATCATGAATTCCATTGTCGCGAAGCATTAATTCTGCGATTTCCCTACCACTTAGCCCAATTTGAAGCCCAATTTTGGAGTACTTTTTGAATTTTCTTTTAAGACTATTTTGAACAAGCCAGCTCACTAGGGCAATGCCAATTATTAATACTAAAAACATCTTCTTCTATTTTTTAAGTTTGTTAATCAAGTTTGAAGTGGAATAACCATTTACCAAATCAATGGTTTTGACTTCCCCACCGTTCGCCAAAACGATATCTGCACCCACAATGTTGTCGACATTGTAATCACTTCCTTTCACTAAGATATCTGGAATTAAAAAAGCAATCAATTCTTTTGGAGTGTCTTCAGAAAATATAGTTACACCATCCACAAATTCAAGGGCTGCCAATAATCTTGCCCTAGCGATTTCGTTATTGACGGGTCTTTCAGCCCCTTTCAGCTGACGCACAGAATCATCATCATTGAGTCCAATTACCAGTCTATTTCCTAATGATCTCGCTTTTTCTAAATAATCAATATGGCCGAGGTGGAGGATGTCGAAGCAGCCATTCGAAAAAACGACTTTTTCTCCAGCCTTTTTCCAAAGCTCTACTTGCTCTTTCAGACCCTGCCAAGAATTAATCTTATTCTTGCTCTCCATGGATTTCAAGCGGTTTTATAAAGTTAACCAAGATCAAACTTATGATCCCAAACACAATCACAGTAAATAATTGTGAGGTGTGCAGAATCAATGCAAAAATTTTGCCTTCCGACTCTGGTAGTCCATAAAGCACTAATATGCCTGCCACAAAGGCATGAAAAGAACCAACACCATTGGCGGTGGGTGCTGCCATGCCAAAACTACCCATTACCAAAATTGCGAGGCCCGCCAATGGGCCAAGGTTTTTGGTTTCTTCAGATCCAAATGATATGACATAGAGCATCAGAAAATAGAGCACCCAAATCCCGATTGTATTGACCCAAAAAAGTAAAGGCTTTTTTATTTTGGTAATGCTCAAAATACCGCTGTACAGCTGCTTGATCAACTTTCTGATTTTCTCTACCCATTTACTGTTCGATGGACGTTTTGAGAGAATAAAGAACCAAAAAGCCCATATTCCAAAACCTATTATTATTACTACTAACCACCAATAAGTGGTGAGTAAAGATGTTATATTTTCAAAAGTGCTAGAAAAGTATTCATTCAATCGGGCAAATTCCAAAACGAAGGTCAAAGCAGTCAACAGCAGCAGTATAATCAAGTCAATTAACCTTTCGGTAAATACCGTCCCCACGGCAAAAGTCATGGGAATACCTTCCTTTTTACTGACGATGCCGCATCTTGTGATTTCTCCCAATCTAGGGAAAACAGTATTGGCTAAATAGCCAATCATAACAGCAAAATAATTTATAATTAGGGTGGACTTTTTACCAGAAACTTCAAGCAGCTGACCCCAACGGAGTGCTCTGAGGAAATGACTTCCGAAGGACAAAACTATACTTAATACAACCCACCTGTAGTCAAATTTTTTGAGTGAAACGAGGGCTTCGTTAATATTAAAGTCCTTATATACATACCAAAAAATAGCCGCTGAAAAAGCTAAGGCTATCGCAAACTTTAAAACATCTTTAGCTTTAACTTTCAATGGGTTGAGTTATGACTAGTTCAGTCTGTTATTAATATCTGGAAATACCAATTTAGGCTTGAAAGTTTTTGCCTCCTCATAATCCATAATCCCATAGGAAACTATGATGATAATATCGCCAACTTGGACACGTCTTGCGGCAGGGCCGTTCAAACAAACTGTGCCACTTCCTTTTTCTCCTTTGATAACGTAGGTCTCGAATCGTTCGCCATTGTTGACATTTACTATTTGTACCTTCTCGTTTTCAATAATTCCTGAGGCTTCCATTAAAAGTTCATCCAACGTGATGCTTCCAACATAATGCAGCTCGGCCTGTGTAACTTTTGCCCTGTGAATCTTCGATTTAAAAACTTCTATTTGCATACCTCCTCCAAATGCGAGCGCGAAATTAATAATTTAAAAATAAGTTGTCTATTAAACGAACCTTTCCAATATATGCCGCAACACAAATTGCCGTTTTTTTGGGGTTCGTCACTTGGGTGAGTGAACTAAAGTTGTCCGTTTCCACTATTTCAAAATACTCAAGCGTGAAACGGTCATTGGTTGCAAATAGTTCTTTAGCATTTTCGATTACGGTTTTAATGCCGACCCCTTCAAGGAGTTGTTTTTTTGCAATCGAAAGGCTCTGATTAATTAAGGAGGCCTCTGATTTGTCGCGCTCAGAAAGTCTCAGGTTTCTTGAAGACATCGCCAAGCCGTTTTCCTCTCTCGAGGTTTCTACCATTTTCAAGTCAATGGGAAACGAAAGCTGGTCAATCAATTTATTTATGACAAAAAACTGTTGAAGATCCTTCTGCCCAAAAAAGGCATAATCTGGTTGACAGATATTGAACAATTTGCTGACGACCAAGCCTACTCCCTGAAAATGGCCAGGCCGAAAACGGCCTTCAAGGTTATTTTCAAGTGCACCAAATGAAATTGAGAGGTCATGTGTATTTGGATAAATTTCTTTCACCGAAGGTAGAAAAAGAAAATTACAGCCTGCGGCCTTTAGTAAGGCAGTATCTTTTTCGATGGTATTGGGATACTTCTCCAAATCCTCTGCATTATTGAATTGGGCTGGGTTGACAAAGATTGAAACCACGGTTATTTCGCACTGGTTTTTTGATGCGTTCACAAGTGCGAGATGACCGTTATGAAGAGCTCCCATAGTTGGCACTAACCCTATTTTGTTGCCTTTCAGCCTATGTTTTGCGAGTTTTGATCGCAATGCCATGATCGTTTTTATTACTTCCATTTGGGGGCGAAGATTAATTTAATTAACGCTTATTAACAATGGTTTTCTAGATTAATGAAGGTTTTTTCAGGAAATTGAGGTAATTTTGTGGTCATTTTCAGAATGAGAGTGTCATTAAATTTCCTTTCCATATGTCAAAATTTCGAATTCTTTACGTTGCGAGCGAAATCAATCCTTTTCTAGAAACCTCTGCTGTTGCTGACTTTGTGCGAAAACTTCCACAAGCTATGCAAGAAAGAGGTATGGAAATCAGGATCTTGGTTCCCCGTTTCGGATTAATTAATGAAAGAAAGAATAGGTTGCATGAAGTCGTAAGGCTTTCTGGAATTAACATTTCGGTAGGTGATGAAGAAAAGCCTTTAGTGATTAAGGTGGCTTCAATTCCGAATGCGAAATTACAAGTGTATTTTATTGATAACGAAGACTATTTCCATCGTAAGTCCGTTTTCTTCGACAAGGAGAATAATTTTTATGCAGACAATGACGAAAGAGCAATTTTCTTTTGTAAAGGAGCGCTTGAAACGGTGAAAAAATTAGGCTGGTCACCAGATATCGTTCATTGCAACGATTGGATGACGAGTTTGATCCCAATGTACCTAAAGACAACTTATAAGAACGACCCTATTTTCCAGAGCACGAAGTCAGTCTTCACTATTTACAACAATCCTTTTGCACATCAATTTGATGCTGACTTGTTGGACAAAGTGAAAATGATGGATATTGATGATAGCATGCTGGAGAATTTGAAAACGGCAGACTTTGCAGGTTTTATTAAGACGGGTGCGGAGTATGCTGATGCTGTGATTAGAGCAGAAGACGAAGGTCATGAGGCACTTAACGAACTCTTCACGGAAGTTGAAAAGCTTAGAAAAGTTGATACCATAGAAAAGGATGATAATTTCTTAGATTCTTATTTCAATTTATATAATGAACTTGTTGGGTAAGATTAAAATTATTGGTGTTCTTATTTTAGGCATCTCTATATTATTTTCTTGTGAGAAAAGCGGAAGTTTTGGTTTCAATGAGGAGGACACTGCTCCAGTTGAGTTTCTTGTTTTTGAGGCGCCAATTACTTCATCTATAGTACAGCTAGATACTGTGTTCTCCTCGAATCTGAATTCTGGTTTGATAGGTAATATGGAGGACCCAAGTTTTGGGAAGATCAGGGCAACGACTTATTCTAGACTCAATCTAAGACGGACATTCTTAGGTGTGCTTTCCTCCGATGCCGTGTTGGATAGTGTTAAGTTTAATTTTAGGATATCTTCATTGAGAGACACTTTGATTCGGGATTTGGATCTAGAGGTTTTTAAGCTGGCGGAACCATTAATTGACACAGTTCATATTACCTCAGACGGCAATGGCGTTTCCGATGAATTAATTGTTTCCGGCTCAGTTACTTTGGATGATCTCGATTCGATTTACTCTTTTCATGTGTCACCAGATTTCGCTAATAACCTTTTCACTTTAATGAGAAACGCGGACCCGTCAATTGAAACTCAAGAGTTATTTGAAGCTACATTTCCTGGATTGGCATTTAGAACAACAGGTGTTGTTAAAAATATTTTTTCAATCAATTTGGACGCGGCAACAAACATCACATTTTATTATCGAGACTTAGGGAGTTCTGGCGAAGTGGACCTTGCATTAGAACATCAATTGACCTTGGGAAGTGTACCACATTACTATGGTTTGGAAGTGGACAGAAGGTCAAGTGAATTAACAGGATTGAGGCAGAAAAACTTTGAATTCATACCAAATACCAATCTGAGGTATGTGCAAGAAGGGACGGGTATTGTTACTAAAATTGACCTTTCTAGTTTGGCGTCTTTTTCGGAATTGAATCCTGGAATAATCATTAATTCCGCACAAGTTTCGATTGGGCCAGTGAATGATTTTCCTGTTGGATTGACTCCGCCCTCAGTTTTATTTTTGGCCCTCACCGATGACGAAAATACAGTAATAAGAGATGGCGCGACTTTCAGGACAATGCAACGAGATGGCGCAAGCCCGATCGGCAGTAATGCACCCGTGCAATTGACTTATGATGCGGAAACCAAGACTTACTCAGCTTCCATCACTTCATTTGTTAATAATTATTATTCAGAGAGTTTTAGGAGGAACAGCTATTTTGTATACCCACAAGGCATAAACAATTCCTTAAATCAGTTTATATTTGATCCTAATAACATCAAGATCAAAGTATTTTATTCTCGCTTAAGGTAAGTCAAAACGAAAATTTTAAATCCCTTTAAATAGAAATAGTATGTGTGGAATTGTTGGCTATTTAGGTCATCGAGAGGCGTATCCAATAATCATTAAGGGCCTACAACGATTAGAATATAGAGGTTACGACAGTGCTGGTGTAGCTCTAATGGATGGAGAACTTAATATTTATAAAAAAAAGGGCAAAGTTGTTGATCTACATGAATTCGCCAAGGGCAAGAATTTAAAGAGTAACTTGGGCATAGGGCATACAAGATGGGCAACTCATGGCGAACCCAATGATCGAAATGCTCATCCCCACCTTTCCAATTCAGGAAAGTTAGCCCTAATTCATAATGGGATAATTGAAAACTATGCTGCTTTAAAGACTGATTTGCAGCAAAAGGGGTACGTATTTAAGAGCGATACCGATTCTGAGGTCTTCATCAATTTTATAGAAGACATTTATTTAAATACTGGTGTCGCTTTGGGTGAAGCCGTAAGATTAGCCTTGAACAAAGTTGTTGGCGCTTATGCCATCGCAATCATTTCACTTGAGGATCCCAACCTTTTAATAGCGGCAAGAAAGGGCAGTCCATTGGTGATTGGTTTGGGTAAAAATGAGTTTTTTGTTGCCTCTGACGCTACTCCTATCATTGAATACACCAATGAAGTAGTCTACCTTGAGGACCAAGAAATAGCCATCATCAAGGATGGTCAGCTCACCATCAAAAATATTGCTGATGTTGAAATGACGCCCTATGTCCAAACGATCGACCTTGAACTCGAAGCCATTGAGAAAGGTGGATACGAGCATTTTATGCTCAAGGAAATATATGAGCAACCCAAGTCAATTGGGGATTGCTTGAGAGGTAGATTACAAGCGAAGGAAGGTAAGCTCGTTCTTGGAGGTATTTTCGATTACGTTACCAAAATGGTAAATGCCGATAGGATACTTATTGTTGCATGTGGTACATCTTGGCATGCTGGTTTGGTTGCCGAGTATATTTTTGAAGAATTTTGTAGAATACCTGTTGAGGTGGAGTATGCCTCAGAATTTAGGTATAGAAATCCGATCGTTAGCGAAAAGGATGTAGTCATTGCAATTTCGCAATCTGGAGAAACAGCCGATACGCTTGCGGCAATTGATTTGGCTAAGTCAAAAGGAGCAACCATTATAGGCGTATGTAATGTAGTCGGATCTTCCATTGCCCGTGCTACCCATGCAGGATCATACACCCATGCAGGACCAGAAATTGGCGTTGCCAGCACAAAAGCTTTTACGGCTCAAATTTCTGTTCTCACCATGATGGCTTTGATGATTGCGGAAAAGAAAGGTACGCTTTCTGAAAGTAAGTACAGATCTTTGCTGGTAGAATTGGAGTCAGTTCCGGCAAAAGTGGCTAAAGCACTTCTTTTGAATGATCAAATTGAAGTGATATCTGCCATATTTAAAGATGCCACCAATTTCTTATACCTCGGTCGAGGGTTCAATTTCCCTGTAGCCCTTGAAGGTGCATTAAAGCTCAAAGAGATTTCATATATACATGCAGAAGGTTACCCAGCAGCTGAGATGAAACACGGGCCGATAGCATTGATTGATGAAGCCATGCCAGTAGTAGTTATTGCTACAAAGGACAGCAGCTATGAAAAGATCGTTTCGAATATTCAAGAAGTAAAAGCCAGAAAGGGTAAGGTAATCGCGGTGGTTTCAGAAGGGGATACAGAAATCCCTAAAATGGCAGATTACGTCATCGAAGTGCCCCACATTAGTGATGCTCTGATGCCATTAATTTCAGTAATTCCTCTTCAATTACTTTCATATCATATCGCAGTAATGAGAGGATGTAATGTAGATCAGCCAAGGAATTTAGCGAAATCTGTAACTGTTGAATAGAAATTGATTTACTATTTCATAAAAAAAGGGCGTTTAGCCCTTTTTTTATGAAAGCAAATATTGTCTTTTGAGTAGTGGACAAACTTTGTATCGCTCATCTTTAGTGTCCTCATAAATAGCTTCCAAGGTTTCGTAGACATTGTGAATGCCGATTTTAGTACACCATTCAAATGGGCCAAAAGGATAATTCGTACCTAATTTCATTCCAGTATCAATGGCTTCGATAGTAGCCGTACCCTCTTGAAGTGTGTAGAATGCTTCGTTGATAATCATGAAAATTATCCTTGGACTTACCATTCCAACTCGATCCTTCACAATTTCGAAATCAGTATTTAGCGACTTGCAAATTTGCTCAAGTACATTTTTTTGTTGGTCATTATAACAACTTACCTCTAGGATATCTCTAGTTAAAAAAGAAGGTAAGCCATTGAATCCGAAAAGATTACATTTTATTTGAGCTTGGTAAAAGGCAAGTTCAGCCAATGAGATTTTAGGAGCAGAAACGAAAAGGTTAAGCCCCTCATATTCATTGAATATTTCGAATTGCTCAGGACTATCCGCGATCAGGAAATCGAAAATAACATCAAAATTCTTAAGCTCAGCCTCAAAGTTATAGTCGGTTTCAAATTGGCAGTCGCTTAAGTGGCCAAACTTGATCTTAAACTCTTCAATATTCTCTTCAGAACCGATGACTAGAACTTTCATAATGTGTAATTTGCTTCAAAATTATCCATTAAATCAAACAATCCGAATATGGACAAGACAATCGTAATGAGTAAGGACGCTCCTGCGCCCATTGGTCCTTATAGCCAAGCAGTTAAAGCGGGCAATACATTATATATTTCAGGTCAAATCCCTTTTGATCAAATCACGGGTGAAATGATCAATGAAAATATTACTGAAGAGACTCACCAAGTAATGAAGAACATTGAGGCCATACTTTCTTCCGCAGGAATGTCTTTCGAGAATATTGTGAAGTGCTCTATTTTTATAAAGGACATGAACCAATTTAGCGCAATCAACGAGGCCTATGGGGTATATTTCAAATCTAATCCGCCTGCAAGGGAGACCGTAGAAGTCGCGCGTTTACCCAAGGATGTAAATGTTGAAATATCCTGTATCGCGGTAGATCTTTAAAAGGCTTTTTTGCTAAAGGCTAAAGTTGATCAGATAGTAGTCCTTGGGTTAAGATTTGTTTAATTTTGCGGCCAAATTAATTTAAGATGAGTGTTAGAGTAAGATTTGCTCCAAGTCCGACAGGTGCATTACATATTGGTGGACTGAGAACCGCATTGTACAATTATCTTTTTGCCAAAAAGCATGGAGGAACATTCATTCTAAGGATTGAAGATACAGATCAGGGTAGGTTTGTTCCAGGGGCGGAAGATTACATCTTAAATGCCCTGCAATGGGCGGGAATTTCGCCTGACGAAGGGCCAAAGAATGGAGGTACTTTCGGACCCTACAGGCAGTCAGATCGGAAAGAGTTGTATTTTGATTACGCTCAGCAATTGATTGATGCTGGAAAGGCCTATTATGCTTTTGATACACCCGAAGAGCTAGATGAAATGCGCGAAAGGCTCAAGGAAGCTAGGATGGCAAATCCACAGTACAACGCTATCAGCCGAAATCAAATGAAAAACTCTTTGACCCTTTCCGAAGAAGAGGTAGCCCAAAGGTTGAATTCTGGTGAGCCATATGTTATTCGATTTAAAATGCCAAAACACGATGATGTTCGATTCAAGGATATTATTCGTGACTGGATCGTTGTAAGTACCACCACTTTGGATGACAAAGTCTTGATGAAATCTGATGGTATGCCAACTTATCATTTGGCCAATATTGTTGATGATCATCTCATGAAAATCACACATGTAATTCGCGGTGAGGAGTGGCTGCCCTCTGCTCCTTTGCATATTTTACTCTATGATGCCTTCGGTTGGAAAGCTCCGGAATTTGCTCATTTGCCACTCTTATTAAAGCCAGATGGCAATGGAAAACTGAGCAAAAGGGCCGCAGACCAATTAGGATTTCCGATTTTTCCATTGAACTGGAATGATCCTGAAAGCGGTGAATTGTCTCAAGGGTTCAAAGAATCAGGATATTTACCCGATGCCTTCATTAATTTTTTAGCCATGTTAGGCTGGAACCCTGGCACCGAACAAGAGATTTTTAGTCTTGAAGAATTGATCCATACCTTTTCACTTGATCGAATCAACAAATCTGGAGCAAAGTTCGATATAGAAAAGGCCAAATGGTTCAACCAACAGTACTTGAAAAACCGCTCTAGCGTGGGATTGGCAGGTACTCTCAAAGCCGAATATGACCTTAGAACGGATGATGCCACTGTAGTGTCAATAGTGGATGCTATGAAAGAAAGGATTACGTTCCTGTCGGAAGTTGTTACTCACGGAGATTTCTTTTTTAACGCACCTCGCGATTTCGATGAAACTACCGTAAAAAAGAAATGGAATGAAGAAGTCGCAGCTAAACTCAATAGTTTTTCTCTCGAATTGAAGGATTTGGATGCGATTTCTCCAGAAGACGCTAAACAACTGTTAGAAACTGTTTTGGCTAAAGACGGCACCGGACTTGGGAAGGTGATGCCAGGACTCAGATTGGCACTTACCGGTGCTGCTGGTGGGCCAGATTTGATGCAAATAATCGCGATATTAGGCCCAAAAGTATCTGCAGAAAGAATTGAATTTGCCATAAATACGCTAAAATAAAAGATCATGTCCAAAAGAAAAGAAAACAAGCTCAGAGACGAGAAGCCAAGAGTTAACAAAGCACTGGAAGGCTTAGAAATAAGAATTGATTCTTTTGGCGAGATCCATAATTCTTTATCCATTGATAAAATCAACGAGTTCTTAAATAAGAATGTGGATGATAAAAAACTCAGGGATAGGGACGATATAGACGAAATCAAGGGAGATGGTTTGGAAAAGGGAGAATGAAAATTCGATCCCAGAAATGAAAACCAATGATGAACTCAAACAATCGGAATAAAAGATGCAACAACTGAAACTTGGTATTATTAAGGAAGGCAAAGTTCCCATTGATAAAAGGGTGCCCATAACGCCTGATCAGTGCAAGACCATTTTATCCGAATTCACAGGCGTAGAGATTTATTGTCAAAGAAGCAACATTCGCTGTTTTCATGATGATGAATACCAGCAAGCAGGTGCAAATATGGTGGACAGCGTTGCTGATTGTGATGTGATAATAGGCGTGAAAGAAGTGCCTAATTCTATGTTGGTCGATGGGAAAACCCATTTTTTCTTCTCACATACTACCAAGAAACAAGAGTATAACAGAGGTTTATTGCAGACCATTCTTAAAAAAAATGTAAAACTTATTGATTGGGAAGGCTTGACCAATGAGGCAGGCCAAAGACTGATCGCTTTCGGTAGATACGCAGGCATTGTTGGTGCTTATAATGGTATCTTGACGTATGGCAGACGGTATAACCTATTTCACCTGAGGCCAGCGCACGAATGTTTTGACATGGCGGATATGCAACTGGAATATGCCAAAGTAAAGTTACCAGCCATAAAAATAGTGCTTACAGGTGGTGGTAGAGTTTCAAAGGGGGCAATGGAAGTACTTACAGGGATGAAAATCCGCAAAGTGAGCCCAATAGAATTCCTGAATGAATATTTTGCAGAGCCAGTATATACCCAGCTGAATACAAGGGATTACAATAAGCATATTGCAGGCGGTGGATTTAGCAGAGATGAATTTTATAGAAATCCAACCAATTACAAATCGAACTTTATGCAATACGCAAGAAAGGCCGATGTATTGATTGCGGGAGCATTTTGGGATCCAAAGGCACCTGTTTTATTTACCAAAGAAGAAGCCAACGAAAGCGATTTCAATATTCGAATTATAGCAGATATTACTTGTGATATAGAAGGGTCTATTCCTTCGACTAAAAGACCAAGTACTATTGATGACCCGGTTTATGACTACAATTCAAGCGATGATAAGATTGAAGCGGCTTTTACAGACGAAAGCAACATTACTGTGATGGCCGTGGATAACCTGCCATGCGAATTGCCACGGAATGCTTCCGAAGATTTCGGAAAAGAGTTTATAAAATATATCCTTCCTAACTTATTGACGGGAGACAAAGACAACATTATAAAAAGGGCCACGATCACAGAAAATGGTCATTTGACTGAAAGGTATAGTTATCTTCAAGATTACGTAGATGGAAATTAACCATTACATAGAGCATACCAACCTTAACCCAACAATTACAGAAAGTCAAATTGATTTATTGGTGCATGAGGCCAAAGAAAACAGGTTTTTTGGGATTTGTGTGCCACCATTTTGGGTGAAACGAGCTGCGCGAGAATTGCTTAATTCAGACGTTCAATTGGTCACTGTAATTGGGTTTCCATTAGGCTATCAAATGACGGAAGTAAAGCTAAGGGAAATAGAGCTGGCCATAGAGAACGGAGCCAATGAGCTAGACTTGGTGATGAATATTTCGTCTTTCAAAACGAGGCTTCCCTGGACGAAGATTGAATTGGCAAAATGCTCCAAAGTAGCCCATGAGGCAGATAGTATTCTGAAGGTGATTATCGAAACGGCCTATCTTTCTGATGAAGAAATCATCAGGGCATCAGCGCTATGTGCCGAGGCAGGGGTAGATTTCGTGAAAACATCCACAGGCTTTGCGTCATCTGGGGCCAAGTTGGAAAACATTCAATTGATGAGAAAATCCTTGCCCTCAAATGTTGGAATTAAGGCCTCTGGAGGTATTAAAACACTAGCAGATGCCGAGGCAATGATATCGGCAGGTGCTGATAGAATTGGCACTTCTTCGGGTGTGGCGATTATGAAAGAATGGCATGAAAGCAGTAAAAATATCCGTTAGAGGCAAAGTCCAAGGGGTTTTCTTTAGAGCCTCGGCAAAGCATCAGGCCAAGAGTTTATCGCTTGTAGGTTGGTGTAGAAACGAAGCGGACGGCTCGGTACTTATAAACATCGAAGGGAAAGAACAAGACGTGAATGATTTTATTGACTGGTGCAGTTTAGGCCCCGAGTTATCTAAAGTGGAGGAGGTAATGGTGGAATTAATCCCAGTTACTCAAGGTTTTGAAGACTTTGAGATAAGGCGCTAATAATTAGGCAGATTTACTAGAGCAGTATTTTTGTATTCCTTTGTATTTGTAGATTTTCAATCCAAAATGCTCATAAATACAAACTTTCATTCTGTTTTGGGCTAGCTCAATGCGTTTATCTGGAGAGTGAAAAACAGTCAACTCAAGCCCTGCTAAAATAAAGTTCTTTTTAAGACAAAGCGCTTTGGTATATTGATTAAAGCCAGTCTTCCAATCCTCCGAATACTTTTCATAATGACTTCGGCCATCAAAAAGAAGTTCCAATTGATTTCCTTCTTCCTGAAATCTGAAAATTCCAGCAAGGTTATCGTAGAGTTCATCAAAAAATGTAAGGTGTTCTGGGTTGAAAGCTTCTACCATTTCTGAAAGATCATCAACCAAATGAAGCGGATTAAAAAGTAGAAAATAACCTTCTTTTATTTGCTCCACGAGCTGCTTCTCAAGCTCAAACCTTGAATCGCTTTGAACCTGCTTGAGGATATAGTTTTTATCTAAAAGAAAGAGGCGTTGGCTCAAGTCTAAAAAGTTTAAACAAAAATAACACTTTTTATAAAATGGCCTCCATTTGAAGGCCATGGATTTGGGCAACAATTACCGAGCGGCTGCCGAACTTACAATCCGCCCGAAGAATATTGCATTCATCATTAACTTATTTGTGCCGTACCAAAAGGCCCGAAAGTTTGGGTTATCCGCTAAAGAAACTATGCGACCTTGCCCCAATGCATTTACTCTTATGGTTGATGTTTCCTTTAGGGCTTCTAAGTTCGGTTTATTGATCCAGCCGCTGAGCAATGGCTCTTTTGTATACTTTCCTGGGTTAGAAAATTTATTTTTTGAGGCCTCAAGCATAACATTACCACGCCTAAAAGTAGGAAGCTCCTTTCTATAATACCCAAAAGCCAAAGGGTGAGTAAGTTCTAATTCGCTCATAAACACCCCTCCAGGAATACTTTGCCCCCGCTGAAAATTACTTAGTTGATCGTAAACTACATTTTCACCTTTGTATTGCTCTACGTCTACAAGTTGAACATTGGTAAGCTTGTTTCTGCTTGCCCAAGCCGCTGCACTGCCGTTACTAGCTATAAGCGTTCCGCCATTTCTGATCCAGCGCTTGAGGTTTTCGAGCTCTGCCTCTGATAAATCTACACCGCCAGTAATGATAAGTGTATTATAGCGCTCAATTGCGTTTGAGGATAGCCTGTTTTCGGGCAACTTAGTGACCAACATTTGCATGCGCGTATCTAGTAAATGCCAGATTTCGCCAGCATCGGCACTACTGCCAGACTCTACGACCAACGCAATTTCTGGCTTTTCAAGACTGATAAAAGAATTACTACCCAAAGAGACCCCGTTGGTTAATCCGCTATTAAGTGCGTGGATATCTAAACCATCGAGGTTAGCAATGGCCTGCATTTCCAAGAATAAATCAAACTCTGATAATTTTTGATTGGCCACTGGCACCAGTATGGTACCGTAATCAAAAGTGGTTTCTTCATCTTTAGAGAATTTACTTGTAGCCACTTTGATTCTAATTCCTTTGGAAAGCAGCCTATTGGCTGCCCTGGGAGCATAATATCCGTGCCACTCAAAAGCATAGGCATACGCGCTTTGCCCACCAATCATTTTACCTTGCGGAAATTCGACTTTATCTACTTTTTGGCCAAGCTGATTTCTTCCGTATTCTCGGCTGGTAAGTTCAGCATATTCGACATTGAAGGCCAAAGGGTAGGTCCAGCCAGAAATATCATAAAAAAGGCTGTCTTCAAAAGTAGTTCTCTTTTCAAACATTCCTTTTATGAGCTTATAGTTGCGCTGTTTTAAAGGAATGATGTAACTATTGTCCATTTTGTATTCTTCATTGCCAAATTTTAAATCGCGTGCTGGTCGATAAAAATCGATTTCTTGACGGTCGAGAATTTCGGCTAGGTGATAAGACCTTGCTGCATCCTTTTCTGCTTTAAAAATGTAGGCTTTGGTTTCATCACTATCGGCATCTCTCAAGACTCTCTTGTAAAAGTCGCGCTGGTAGTCAAGCAGTTCCACGCGCATATCGATTGCAGCTTTCCAAGTGGATAGGACAGCCGTAAACTGATTTTTTATGGTAAATGGAAATTCTAATATACCATTATCACTTTCCTGGGCATGACCTCTGGAACTTGCCTGCTCAAAAAGAATTCCAATGCCACCATTGATGTCTGGGAATGTAGAGCCTTTACCATAATAGAAGTCATCGTAGCCTTCTTTGGTATAGTAAAGCGATCCGATGCCATCTAAACCCTCGGCATGGTATTCACCTATTTTGCTGGTGAGTTCTTGGTTGGTTTTTGGGGTAAGTGGGTGAGTTCTTGTTGGGACACCCGGTTGAAAGAAAAAAGTGGAGTTAGTCCCCATCTCATGATGGTCAGTTAGAATATTTGGCTTCCACAAATGATACTTCGCAATCCGATTTTTAGACTCTGGTTGTTGTACGGGCAGCCAATCTCTGTTGAGGTCGAACCAATAGTGATTGGTCCTTCCGCCAGGCCAAACCTCGCTGTACTCTCTATCATTTGGATCGGGATTGATGTTTTTTGATTTATGCATATTGGCCCAGGTAGAAAACCTCGTAAGGCCGTCTGGGTTAAAAGAAGGATCGAAAAGGATGATGGAGTTCCTTAGCGCATTTTCGATTTTGGGCCCTTGAGCGGCAGCCATGTAGTAGGCGGCTATCAAGGCAGCATTAGAGCCTGAAGGCTCATTGCCATGAATACTGAAGCCCATATAGGCCACAACTGGCATTTTTTTGATGTCGAACTTGTCGGATTCATTGGGGTAGGTAAGCCAGACATGGTCAGTCCTTATTTTTTCTATACCTGCTTGATTATCAGGGTGCGTGATGGTCAGCAATAATTGTGTCCTTCCCTCATGAGTTTGCCCAATTTCCTCCAAGGTTATTCTATTCGATGCGTTGGCAAGGGCGCGCATGTAGAGTACGAGTTTGTCGTGAGTGATATGCCATTCTCCCACTTCGTGTCCAATAATTGATTTTGGTGTTGGAATATTAGGGTCGTAAGTAACATCTGTCGGCAAAAAATATCTCAAATCTTTTTGAGCTGATACCGAAATAGCTTGGGTAATGATGACCAAGCCAAAAAGCAGTTTAAGGTGTAATCGCATAGTATTAGTTAAAGCCTGAATAATGTCGAATATAGGAATACGATTGCGTAAGAAAAAATTCAAATCCTGAGATTTGAATTGGTCGAATTTCGACCTTGAAAATTATTTCAGGAAATAAAAAGGAAAACATGCTTTACAAATAAAATTCACAATTAAAATTGCATTGGATTTTATTCCTGTAGCATTTTTCGTTCACCTAAGCTTCGCTTTGTCAATTTTTGTTTTAGCTAACCCATTGATTAAAAATGGATTGGTCTAAAAAATGCAGATATTCAGACCACGAATTTTTTGATGTTAACATTAGGTTAAAATACAAAGTCATTGATATCGAAATGTTAACATTTGTGAAAAAGGGCTGAACATAGTAAGTATTACTTTTGCGGCAGTCATTCGTGGCCATAGCATTTGATTTGAATTGAAACAACTTAATCTAATCTACATTAAAATTTCTTCTATGAGAAAATCATTACTCCAGTTTGTACTAGCCGGGATCATGCTTGCGATTAGCGCAGTGGCCTACGGACAAGGTACAACAACATCATCTTTGAATGGAAAGATAACGGATGCCGCTGGGGCTCCGCTTCCAGGTGCAACAGTTGTTGCGATTCACACGCCAAGTGGTTCGCAATATGGTAACGTTAGCAATGCTGACGGTTTTTACAGAATTCCTAACATGAGAGTAGGTGGCCCTTATACGGTTACAGTTACTTTCGTGGGTTTTCAGGAGTTTAAGCAAGAGAATGTGTTCCTTACGCTAGGGCAGTCTTACAAACTTAGTGCAACATTACAAGAAACATCTGTGAGCCTTGATGATGTTGAAGTAATTGCTAGCAGAAGTGGTATTTTTGATGGAAACAAGACAGGTGCAGAAACTGTAATTGGCATTGACCAAATCAACGCAACTCCAACTGTAGCTCGTGCCATTGGTGACTTTGCAAGATTCACTCCTCAGGCTACAATTGATGAGGGTTCAGATGGATTCTCTATATCAATTGGTGGTCAGAACAACAGATATAACTCTATTTATATTGATGGTGCGGTAAACAATGACGTGTTCGGTCTTGCAGGTTCAGGAACTAACGGTGGTCAAACAGGAGTATCTCCAATTTCAATTGACGCAATCGAGCAGTTCCAAATCCAAGTTGCTCCTTTCGATGTAAGAGTTTCTGGTTTTGCGGGTGGTGCTATCAACGCAGTTACTCGTTCAGGATCAAACGAAATCGAAGGGTCTGCCTACAGATTCTGGAGAAACGAGAATTTAGCTGGAGAAACTCCAACCGACATTGATGGAGCGACAAGAAGAAAACTAAATGCGTTCACTGCTGAAACCTATGGTGTTAGAGTAGGTGGTCCAATCATTAAGGACAAACTTTTCTTCTTTGTGAATTACGAAGAGCAAAGAGATGAGACTCCTCAGCCTTTTGATTTTTCGACTTATGAAGGTGATTCAGACAGGGCTGATATTAATGCTCTTATTTCTAAGTTGAATGGTTTTGGTTATGATCCAGGAGCCTTTGAAAATAACCCAGTTATACTTAATTCTGAGAAACTTACTGCCAAGCTTGATTTTAATGCTAACCAGAATAACAAATTCACGCTTCGTTATTCTTACGTGAACGCTGATAATATTGAGGCCATTAGATCAACCACAAGACAAATTGGTTTCTACAACAGATCAGAATCTTTCCTTTCTCAAACCAATTCACTTTCTGCAGAATGGGCGGCTACTTTAGGTTCTAATGCATCTAATAAATTGACTATTGGTTATGTAAACGTTTCTGATGACAGAGATCCAACGGGTGGAGATTTTCCAACAGTAACAATTAATGACGGTAGAGGTAATATTCAATTTGGAGCGGAGCCTTTCTCAACGGCTAACTTGCTTGACCAAACTGTTTTTACCATCAACGATAACTTTGAGTTATACAGAGGTAAACACACTTATACTTTTGGTATCAATGCTGAATTCTATGCAGCTGAGAACTTGTTCATTGCTCAAAACTTTGGTCAATATACTTATGGTAGCTTGAACGACTTCTTGACAGACCAACCTGCCAATGATTATTTCAGACTTTTCTCTAACAGAGATAATATCACGGGTGACGGATCTATTGCAGCTGCAATTTTTAATTCTAGCGTAATCGGTGTTTATGCTCAGGATGAAGTTCAAGTGAATGATAATTTCAAATTGACTGTAGGCCTTAGAATGGATATTCAGTCTTTTGAGGATACTCCAGAAAATGAGGTATTTAACAATACTGTAATTCCACAATTGGAGTCATTTGGTTATACTTTAAAAGGAGCTAGAGTAGGTCAATTCATTGAGCCACAGGCTTTGTTCTCTCCAAGAGTTGGTTTCAACTGGGATATCAGTGGTGATAGAACTCTTCAGCTAAGAGGTGGAGCTGGTATTTTTACTTCAAGAATTCCATTGGTTTGGCCAGGTGGAGCCTATAATAATAATGGCTTTAACTTAGGTTCAATTGACGAAAGAGGTTTTGACGGTATCTTCAGACCTGACGTAAACAATCAGCCAGGAACTCCAAGTACAACGGTTCAATCAGGTAATATTGACCTATTTGCTAAGGACTTTAAAGCACCTCAGGTGGCAAAATTCAACGTAGCATTGGATAAGAAATTATCGAATGGATGGATTTGGACAATTGACGCCCTTTACAACAAGAACGTTAATGCCATTACTTATCAGAATTTGAACATCAAGCCAGCGGTACAATATTTGACTGGAACAGGTGATTACAGACAAAAATTCAATAGAAGTGATTTGATCGTTAGAAACTACGGTGGTATTTATTTAGCGGCTAACACAGGCAGAGGTTATTCATATAACATGTCTACTACTTTAACCATGCCATTGACCAACGGTTTCCAAGGAAGCGCTTCTTATTCTTATGGTGAGTCTTTCAACGTTTTTGATGGAACATCTTCTCAAAACTCATCGCAGTGGAGAGGTCTACATTCTATCCAAGGTAGAAACTTTGACCAGCCGTTGGTAAAGTCATTTTTCTCTCCTGGTCACAGAATCATTGTTCAGACTTCATACAAACAAGAGTGGTCTGAAAACATTGCAACTCAGATTGGTTTGGTTTACGAAGGAAGAGCAGGGTCTCCTTATTCGTTCATCTACAACGACAATGGAAACTTGAACAGAGAAGACTCTCGTGAGAGAAACTTGATCTATGTTCCATTGAACTCTGACGATATTGTTTTGAGAAACGACCCACAGGCTGGTACTCCAGCTTTCCAGTGGCAGGCATTGAATAGATTTATTTCTGGTAATAAATATTTGAATTCAAGAAGAGGTCAATATGCAGAAGTAAATGCTTCAAGAGCGCCATTC
The DNA here is from genome assembly GCA_002786855.1 of Cytophagales bacterium CG12_big_fil_rev_8_21_14_0_65_40_12. Taxonomy (GTDB): domain Bacteria; phylum Bacteroidota; class Bacteroidia; order Cytophagales; family Cyclobacteriaceae; genus Roseivirga. The sequence continues at coordinate 69,127 of PCUU01000067.1, read as the reverse complement.
TCGCATATCTTCGATTTAAGATTCATGCAAGAATTCAGCATCAAAGCTGGTGATAGCAAAAATACTTTGCAGTTCACTGCTGATATCTACAACTTCGGAAACTTGCTTAACAGCGCTTGGGGTAGAAGATACTTTGTGCCGAATGACTTTGAATTGTTAAACTTCGAAGGATTCCAAGCTGATGGCACAACTCCAGAATTTACTTTCGATGGTGTTGTTAATAACGATCCAGCTGCGAATAGAATCGATGATTCAGGTTTGACTAGCTCAAGATGGCAAATGCAACTTGGTCTTAGATATATCTTCGGAAACTAATATTCCTAATTCCTAAAAAAAAGGCCCGGTTGGATTTTCCTGCTGGGCCTTTTCTATTTCATTCATCAACTACTTATGCAAACGGTCGAACTTATTTGATTGGGAGGGGTTACTTTTGCAGTAAAATATTCATCCTTGCTCTACTATAAAACATATAAGAATAATAGCTCCGACCAGTGGGTGGCCTTCATTCATGGGGCTGGTGGTAGTTCTTCAATATGGTTTAGGCAAATCAAGAGTTTTCAGGAACAGTATAATGTGCTACTGTTGGATTTGCGTGGGCACGGCAAGTCGCAAGAGGCATTCGAAAGGTACTTCACCAACGAGCACAACTTCGAAAACATAAGCAAGGATATTATTGACGTGCTCGATCATCTAAAAATTGAAAAGGCACATTTTGTTGGTATTTCGCTGGGTACAATTATCATTCGGACCATCTGCGAGATTGCTCCAGAAAGAGTGCAATCCCTGATTTTGGGAGGTGCAGTCACTAGATTGAATGTCCGGTCCAAATTTTTAGTAGGTGTAGGAAATGGACTAAAGCGCTTTATACCCTTCATGTGGCTCTACAGACTTTTTGCTTTTATCATAATGCCCAGAAAGCGCAATGCCGAATCTCGGGATCTTTTTATCAGCCAAGCCAAAAGAGTAGCACAACACGAGTTCATGAAATGGTTTAAACTGACCAATGGAATCAATCCTCTACTGCGCTATTTTAATGAGAAGGAAACGGGTTTGCCCACGCTCTATTTAATGGGAGATGAAGATTACATGTTCCTTCCACAAGTGATCAAGTTGGTTTCAAATCATAAAAATGCATGGTTAAATATTATCGAAGATTGCGGCCACGTGTGCAACGTTGAACAACCAGATGCATTCAACAATTTTTCAATCGCCTTTATTAAAATACATTCCTAATCACTAAACAATGAGTAAAGCATCAAGGATTATTATTGTCTTGATAATCATTTTAGCAATTGCGGCTTGGGCCGTCTATCCACGAATCGATGAAATTTTACCCAAAAATGGGGGTGAGCCTGCGGCAGAAATAAAACGTAGGAGTGAGGTCTTGCCAGTTACGGGTTATGTGGTTTCGCCTCAGCTTTTAGAGAATAAAATAAAAATTACAGGTTCTATTTTACCCAACGAGTCTTTAGAATTGAAGAGTGAGGTGGCTGGGTTAGTGACTAAAATACATTTTTTAGAAGGTCAGAAAGTCAAAAAGGGCACTTTATTAGTGAGCCTTAAAGACGATGAATTACAGGCCCAACTCCAGAAGTTGAAGTTCAGTAAAAAATTGGCAGAAGAAACGGAGAAGCGTCAAAAACTACTGCTAGAGAAAGAAGCCATTAGTCAGGAGGAGTACGACATCTCGCTTACCGCGGTAAACACACTCGATGCCGATATCCGTGTAATTGAAGCGCAGTTAGCGGAGACTTCAATTTTTGCTCCTTTCGATGGTACTTTAGGGCTTCGACAAATCAGTGAAGGAGCTTTTATCACCAATAGTACTGTCATTGCTACACTTTACAATATCGATCCTGTCAAGATTGACTTTTCCATTCCGGGGAAGTACGCGAACGAAGTTAAAGTCGGAGATGAGATTCAATTTACTACAGAAACTTCCAGCGATGTGTTTATAGGGAAAGTATATGCCTTTGAACCACAAATTGATCAAACGACTCGGACTTTAAAGCTAAGGGCTATTTCTCGAAACGAAGATGGGAAGCTTTTGCCTGGTCAATTTGCGAGAATAGAATTAATAATGTCCTCAGTTGACAATGCACTTCTGGTGCCTGCCGTATCTGTAATCCCCGAATTAAATGGTCATATGGTTTTTGTGGCTAGATCAGGGAAAGCGGTAGCGGCTAAAGTTGATATTGGACTTCGAACTGAGGACGCAGTACAAATCTTGAAAGGGCTAAGCCCTCAAGACACGGTAATTACTACCGGGCTATTAGAAATAAGACAAGGGTCAGCGATTAAGGTAACATCTATATCTAAATAAATATGTCGAGTTTATCAACCATAAGTATAAAACGCCCAGTGCTTGCCTTGGTGATGAACATCATCATTGTGATTTTTGGTGTTATTGGCTTTAGTTATTTAGGGGTTCGGGAATTCCCTAGTGTGGATCCACCCGTAATTTCAGTATCTACAAGTTACACTGGAGCCAATGCAGAGATCATCGAAGCCCAAATTACGGAGCCTATAGAAGAAGCACTAAATAGTATTGCGGGCATAAAAACACTTACCTCAACAAGTAGAGATGGAGGTAGCTCAATCACTGCAGAGTTTGACTTGGGAGTAGATCTAGAAGCCGCGGCCAACGATGTAAGAGATAAAGTTTCTGGCGTTGTCAGAAGACTTCCTCCAGATGTTGAGCCTCCAACTGTGCGTAAGGCAGACGCTGATGCAAGTCCTATTATTTTCTTAACTGTGGCAAGCAGTGAGCGAAATCTTTTGGATTTGACCCTTTTAGCTGAAAATGTGTTGAAAGAAAGAGTTCAGACTATTCAAGGGATTAGCTCTGTGCAAGTTTGGGGTTCTAAAAGGTATTCAATGCGCTTATGGATGGACCCAGATCGCTTGGCAGCTTATCAACTAACACCACTAGATGTTCAAAATGCGGTTAATCGCGACAATGTAGAGTTGCCATCAGGAAGTGTCGAAGGATCAAATACAGAATTAACAGTTCGTACGGTTGGCAGAATCAATTCTCCTGAAGAATTCAACAATCTGATTGTAAAAGAAGAGAATGGAGTAATTGTTCGTTTCAGAGATATTGGCCGAGCAGAATTGGCACCTGAGAATCAGAAAACCATCTTAAAGCGAAATGGAGTGCCGATGGTTGGTATTGCGGTGATCACCCAGCCAGGCTCAAATAATATCGAAATCTCAGTTAATTTCTATAAGCGAATCGAGCAAGTTAAAAAGGATCTTCCTGCGGATATTCAGTTAGGAATTGGTTTTGATAACACTGAATATATCCGTGAGTCAATTACTGAGGTTCAGCAAACCATTATAGTGGCATTTGCCCTTGTTGTAGTAATTATCTTCGCCTTTTTAAGAGATTGGAGAACTACTTTGATTCCGGTAATGACCATTCCAATTTCTTTGATTGGAGCTTTCTTCATCATGTATGTTTCTGGGTTTTCGATTAATGTGTTGACCTTATTGGGAATCGTACTGGCCATTGGTTTGGTGGTGGACGATACCATTGTCGTACTAGAGAATATCTATTCCAAAATAGAAGGTGGAATGGAGCCGCATGAGGCAGGCATTAAAGGAACGAATGAAATTTTCTTTGCAGTAATAGCGACCACCGTAGCATTAGTAGCTGTGTTTATGCCAGTGATTTTCTTGCAGGGATTAACAGGTAGGCTCTTCAGAGAGTTCGGAATTGTGGTGGCAGGCGCTGTAGTGATTTCCTCTTTCGTAGCACTCACGCTCACTCCAATGATGAGCTCTAGACTGTTAAGAAAAACAGAAAAGAAAAATTGGTTCTACAGAAAAACAGAGCCGTTCTTTATAAGTCTCAATAAAGCGTACAACAATTCTTTGGATGCTTTTATGAACATCCGATGGATGGCTTTCGTTGTCATCTTGCTCTCTGCTGGTATGATTGTTTATTTCTTAACAGGCAACAGAATTCCAGAAGAAATTGCTCCGCTTGAGGATAGAGGGTCATTAACGGCCAGTGCTACAGGGCCTGAAGGTGCTACTTTCGAGTATATGGATGCTTATGTGGATAGCATAATTGCTGCAGTAGAAAAACATGTACCAGAAAAGGAATCATTAATCACCATAACATCTCCAGGTTTCGGTAGTGCCGCAACAAACTCTGCTAGAATCACAATTACGCTTGTTGATGCAGAGCTGAGGGATAGGTCGCAACAGGAGATATTAGATGATTTTTCACCGATTATGGCTCAGTATACCGCGGCACGAGCATCACTGTCTCAGCCACCCACTATTGGCGGAAGAAGAAGCAGCGGTTTCCCAGTTCAGTATGTTATTCAAGCTGGAGAATTAGAAAAATTAAAGGAGGTTTTGCCCGAATTTGTAAGATTGGCAAATCAGGCGCCAGAGTTCACTTTTGTTAATTTGAACCTAAAGTTCACTAAGCCCGAAATTACAATCGAAATTGATAGAGAGAAGGCGCGTACTTTAGGTATTTCAGTTCGAGATATAGCTCAAACCCTTCAATTGGGCTTGGCAGGTCAGCGTTTTGGCTTCTTTATTTTAGGAGGAAAACAGTATCAAATTATAGGTCAGGTAGAAAGGGCCGATAGAAATGATCCTTTAGATTTGAAGGCGCTTTATGTACGTTCTACCGATGGAAGATTAATTCAATTGGACAACCTGATCACCTTAGAAGAAAGAAGTTCTCCACCGCAATTATACCGTTTTAACAGATTTGCAGCTGCAACGGTATCGGCTAGTTTGGCACCAAAAGTAACTACAGGCCAAGGTATTGAGGCAATGGACAGGATTGCTAAACAAGTTTTGGACGATACTTTCACAACAGATTTAGCCGGAGAATCTCGCGAATTTAGAGACAGCACAAATAGCCTTTATTTTGCTTTTGGTTTTGCTCTGATTTTGATCTACCTGGTCTTATCCGCCCAGTTTGAAAGTTTTGTGGATCCTTTGATCATTTTATTCACGGTGCCTTTGGCATTGGCAGGTGCCTTGCTTGTATTGTGGCGATACGAGGAGTCACTCAATATTTTCAGTCAAATCGGAATCATTATGTTGGTAGGTTTGGTATCGAAGAATGGTATTCTGATTGTTGAGTTTGCTAACCAAAGGAAAGCCCAAGGCTTGAGTGTTCGAGAAGCAGTATTGGATGCTTCTAAATCTCGTTTCAGACCAATTTTAATGACCTCGCTTTCTACAATTTTAGGCATTCTACCAATTGCTTTGTCTTTGGGAGCTGGTGCAGAAAGCCGAGTTTCAATGGGTATTGCCATTATTGGCGGACTTATATTTTCAACCGTACTCACACTTTATGTCATTCCAGCGATCTATACTTATTTTTCAAGTAAAAAGAGTCGGGTAGCTAGAACTACAGCTTAATTATGAAAATCAAGATTACTTTTTTGAGTTTGATCATTTCTTGGGCAAGCATTTATGCCCAAGAAAAATTGACAATTGAAGATGCAGTTCAATTGGGTTTAGAGTATAATTTGGCGATTAAGATTTCGAAAAAAAACGGCCGAGACAAGCGCGGTGAATTCAGAATTGAGTTATGGGGCTTTGCTTCCGACTTTTAACGTAACCGCCAATAAATCCTTTAGTAATACGGATGTAACCCAACAATTGGCTTCAGGGGGCGAAGCAAGAAAGATCGATAATGCCAAAACCAGCAACCTCAATCTTTCACCTACACTCAATTGGACAGTTTTTGATGGCTTAGGAATGTTCCATACCCGAAATCGACTCAAGACTTTGGCCCAAGTGGGTGAAGACGACTTAAGACTTCAAATAGAAAACAGTATTGCCCAAATTTCCAATGCCTTTTATAGGGTTGTGCTGGAAAATGAAAGGGCCAGGGTTTTTCAGATTGCACTTGATTTGAGTCGAAAACGCTTAGAACTGGCCAAAACTAGATACGAAGTGGGGAAGGCCTCCAAGCTCGTTTTTTTACAAGCGCAAGTGGATTACAATACGGATTCATCCAACTATTTAACACAGCGCGAATTGATCCATAACGTACTCGTAGAAATGAATCGATTGTTAGGACAAGATTTGGAGCGCAATTACGAAATATCGGCAGGATTTAATTACGATGACTCCATTCAGCTCAACGACATAATCTCATCGGCCAGTCTCAATAATGCGGGAGTAGTCCGTGCCCAAAGAAATCTTGAAGCCAATTACCTACAAATCAAAGAATTGAATGCCCAAAAGCTACCTGTGCTTAATGTGAATTTTGGCTATACCTATAATGATCGAATTTCTGACGCTGGTGCTGTGCTTAGCAATCTCTCTACAGGATTTAGTTATGGGGCCGGAGCTTCTTGGAATATTTTCAATGGCTTTGACCTGAAGCGCAGAGAGCAAAATGCTAAAATTCAAGTGGAACTTAGCGAATTGCAAATAGAAGATTTACGGCAGTCCCTAGAATCTGATATTCGTAAAGTATATGGTAGTTATCAGAATAGCCTTAGGCTGAATGAGTTGGAAGCCTTGAATTTGGAAGTGGCGAAGGAAAATTATGATATCGCATTGGAGAGGTTCAAAGTGGGCAATACCACGGCCGTGGAGTTAAGAGAAGCCCAAATCAATTTAGTTCAGGCAGAAATCCGAAAGATTAACGCACAATACAACATCATGTTGGCAGAAATTGAATTGAAAAGACTTTCGGGCGGAAACGTTAAGCCTGAGTAAATTTCAATCAAAATTTTCGGCTACTATTTTGGCCGAAAGCAAGCAGAGCGGAATCCCACCTCCCGGATGAACACTTCCTCCACAGAAATAGAGATGTTCGATTTTCTTCGAGAAATTGGCGTGTCGTAGGAAAGCAGCGTATTTGTTGTTCGAGCTATTGCCATAAAGTGCGCCTTGTGATGAGGACGTTCTTAATTCAATACTTCTCGGATCAAGGATATCCTCAAGTTCTATAAGTGGCTCGATATCCTCACCCAATTGAAGCGAAAGTTTCTTCAAAATATTCGCCCTGGCCTCTTCAATAAGTAGATCCCAATCTTGGCCCTGATTATTAGGCACATTGATCATAGTAAACCAATTTTGGCAACCTTCTGGTGCATCATCTTTCTTATGAGTGGATGTTATGTTGATATAGATAGTGGGGTCACTGCTAATTGTTCCCTTGCTAAAAATATGTTCGAACTCGTTTTTATAGTCTTCTGAAAAGAAGATGTTATGAAGGTCGAGTTGTTTAAATTCTTTTTTGATGCCCCAATAGAAAATGAGTGCCGAACTTGACTTGGGTTGGTTGATGATTTTTGTTGGTTTCGACTCGGTTTTAAGCAATTTTTCATAAGTCCCAACCACATCCATATTACTCACGACCCTATCTGCTTTGTGAAAACCAAATTTTGTGGTGATTCCTTTGGCCGCCCCTTCATGGACCGTAATTTTTTCGACCTTAGTGTTGAAGTAAAATTTCACCCCAACCTTTTTAGCCAATTCAAAAAGACTTTTGGTGATATCGTACATGCCTTTTTTAGGAAAGAATGCCCCTATTCCAAATTCCAGATGAGGAATAATATTGAGTGTAGCTGGCGCCTGATAAGGATCTGAGCCGTTATAAGTGGCATACCTATTGAATAACTGAACTACCTTTTCACTTTCAAACCTTGAGGCATTCGCCTGATGCATACTGCGATTGAAGTTGAACTGAGTCAACTTGCCATATCTTTTGAATGCTTCTGCACTGAGCCAAGTACTTAAACGGTGAAGGGATTTGTGCATGAATAGCGGGGATAGCTCTTCATACAGGAACTTACTTTTGCTGAGTGCTTTTTTTATGTTTTTAGTCGGTTCGCCTGTTTTCTCATGTACTTCGCGCTGAAAGGCCTTTTGATCAGCAAAGCCTTCGATTACCGTTCCGTCAGGGTAAAAATATTTGCAGGTGGTATCTAATTTTTGATATTCAAAATAATCACTTGCTTTCAAGCCGCAAAGCTTGTAGAGCGCTTCTATTTCTTCGGGTAAAGTGAAAAGCGATGGGCCGGCATCGAAGCGATACCCACCTAACTGGATCTCAGTAAGTTTTCCTCCAGGGTATTGATTGGCCTCAAAAACTGAAACGATGTACCCTTTTTTTGCGAGACGTATAGAACATGCTAACCCGGCTATCCCCGAGCCAATAATAATAACGGATTTTGCCATATAATTGAGTCTGATTTTGTCAGTTACTGCAAAAGGCTGAGGAAATTTTGCGGATATAACTTAGGCTTAACCAAAAATGAATTACTATTCTTGAAATACCAAATAGTTTTAATGCAAAATGCAATAAATCGAGTACGAATGACATCAAGCGTACCTATCAACAGAGAGTAATGGACTTGCGAAGTCTGTTTTTTCATTTAAAATTTCCTGACTAAGCAAATGGCCAGTCACGGGGCCCAAAGTAAATCCAAGCATGGCATGACCGGTACCAATCACCAAGTTGCTGTATTTGGAAGTCCTACCAATATAGGGTAAGCCGTCCGGAGTGCACGGCCTAAGTCCAGCCCACGGTTGAATCTGGCTAAAGTCCTGATCTTTGAATTGAGGTAAGTATTTGCTGATTGAATTTACAATACCACGCACTCGAATTGGATTGATGTCTAGTTGAGTGCCCGCAATTTCCATAGTGCCCGCAAACCGTAAACCATCGAGCATTGGTGTAGTTGCTACTCTGGCTTCGACTAAAATAGAGGGTAAATTTGGTTTAACAACGGGATCTTTGATCATGAAGCTATAACCTTTTCCTGCTTGCAGAGGAATGGAAACACCTAGTTTTTTGGCCAAAATAGGTGACCATGAACCCGTAGCCAAAACATATTCATCAGCTACTAAATCTCCCATATTAGTTTCAAGTGCAACAATCTTATTCTTCTCAATTTTCGCCCCTGTAAGTGAAGTGTTGTGCTGGATTTTAATTCCTTTATTGATCAAGCGTTTTTTGAATTCCTTCATGAAAACTCCTGGTGTCATCCAAGCGTCACATTTGAAAAGTACTGCCCCGGCAATATCCATTTCCAAACCTGGTTCTAGTTTTTGAACTTCTTGATTAGAAAGTACTGCTGTCTCTAAACCAAGTGTGCTACCAATTTCAGCCACTTCAATTTCATGATGAAGCGTAGATGCTGTTTTGCAAAGCATTAAGAGGCCTTCGCTGGAATAGCCTGCTTCTATGCTTTCATCTTTGAGTATTTGTTCATAGTATTTTTTACTGAGAACTGTAAGTTGATTTAGTACCGGAATGGCAGCATCTACTCTAGCTTTGGTAGAAGCTTTCTTGAATAGTAATCCCCATCGGATCAAGTCAGCATTGAGGCGCGGCTTAATGTAAAATGGACTTTCCGGATTGATCATCCACTTAATGCCTTGACTTATGATTCCGGGAGAAGCCAAGGGGATAATATGGCTTGGAGAAACGTAGCCAGCATTGCCGTGAGAGCAGTTATCGCTGCCATCGGTATTGTCAATTACGGTGACTTCAATTCCCTTTTTGTGAAGGAAATAAGCGGTACTCAGGCCTACTATGCCTGCTCCTACCACAATGACTTTTTTGCTGCTCATAGATCAAATTACTGAAAATCCGAATGCGTAGGGATCATCCTCGTCAATTAAAATTGTATTGTATCCTGTGATCTTCGCCCACCCTTCAATACTCGGTATAATTGCTGATTTTTCTCCTATCTGGGTAATGCCTTCTATGCGCCCAACGAACTGGCTGCCAATGATACTTTCATGTATAAATTCATCTCGTGCTTTGAGTTTTCCTTTCGCTGCCCATTGGGCCATTCTGGCCGAAGTGCCTGTGCCACAAGGTGATCTATCGATGGCCTTTTCACCATAAAAAACTGCGTTTCTTGCGGTGGAATTTGGCTGAGTTGGCTGTCCCGTCCAAAGTAAATGAGAGAGCCCCGAGATGGTTGGGTTTTCAGGATGATTGAATTGATAGTGCTCATTCATGTAAGTCCGTATCTCACGACTGGCTCCGATAATTTCTAAGGCCGAATGATCTGCAAGGTCTTTGTAGTTCTTCTGAGGATCAACAATGGCGTAAAAATTACCACCATAGGCAACATCAACAACCAGTTCTCCAAATTGGCTGCATTCCACTTTAAGGTTTTCAGCCGCCAAAAATGAGGGGATGTTAGTGAGTTTTACCGAAGTCACTTTCTTGCCTTCTTGCTTGTAGTCAATTTTGACTAGGCCAGCTGGGGTTTCTAATCGAAGTTTTCCTTGAACTTTGGGTTGAACGAGTCCCTCTTCGAGCATTATGGTGACGGTACCAATAGTGCCATGACCACACATAGGCAAACAACCACTAGTTTCTATAAAGAGCACTCCAATGTCATTGGCAGGATCAGAAGGCGGATAAAGAATACTTCCCGACATCATATCATGTCCTCGAGGTTCGAACATCAAGCCTTTGCGGATCCAGTCGAATTCGCGTAGAAAATGCTGGCGCTTTTCGCTCATGTTGGCACCTTCTAATAATGGGCCACCTCCAGCCACTAAGCGTACGGGATTGCCGCAAGTATGGGCATCGATGCAGAAGAAACGTTTACTTTTCAATCTAATGTTCAGGTTAAATATTATTCTATTTCAGTTTTTGCTTCTTCGATGTATTTATCAATCACCTTTTCTAGCAATGTCAATGTCAGTGTGCCTTGTGAAAGTACAGCATTGTGGAATGCTCTTACATTGAAGTTTTCTCCGAGTTCCTTTTCTGCTTTCTTCCTTAATTCCTTGATTTTAAGTTCACCTATTTTGTAAGAAAGTGCCTGACCAGGCCATGAAATATAGCGATCAGTTTCGGTAGTACATTCATGAATTGAAAGCGCAGTGTTTTCAGCTAAATAATCAATTACTTCTTGACGAGACCATCCATAGGCATGAATGCCAGTATCGACCACCAATCGACAAGCACGCCACATTTCGTAAGTCAATCTTCCAAAATCGTCATAAGGCGTTTCATACATTCCCATTTCGATCCCCAAGAATTCTGAATACAATCCCCAGCCTTCGCCAAAGGCAGAAATGTACATGTTGTTTCTAAAGCGCGGTAATCCTTCTAATTCTTGTGTTAGCGCACCTTGCAAATGATGGCCTGGCACGGCTTCATGTAGTGTGAGCGATGGCATTACATAAAGTGGACGGCTTAGTAAATCGTAAGTGTTCACCCAATATTCCCCAGCCCTGGTTCCATTAATATTAGCACCTGAATATCTCCCACCAGTGTATTTAGGTGCCAAATGAGGTGCAACAGGCTCTACTGTGTACGGCTGTCGAGGTAATTTATTGAACAGGGCTGGTAGCTTTCCATCTGCTTTTTTGGCCAAGTAGGCGGCATACATCAAAAGCTCTTTGCCCGTTTTAGGATAAAATTGTGGGTCGGTTCTTAGAAATTGAATGAACTCTCTGCGAGTGCCCTTGAAGCCAGATTTTTCTTTCACTAACTCCATTTCTGCTTTAATACGCTCCACTTCGCTGAGGCCTAGTTCGTGAATCTCCTTTACCGACATATCTAGAGTAGAAAAGTAGTTAGCGCGTACTTGATAGTATTCCGCGCCATTCGGCCAATGCGATGCCCCAATTTCATCAGGCGCATTAGGTAAATATTCCTTGTCGAAAAAGTCTTTGATCAATCTATACCCACCGATCGCTCCATTCGAAACTGCCTCTTTACCATCTGATAAAAGCTTCACCTTTGCTTCAGGGGAAAAGCTTTCTGGGAAATTTTTGAACGGGGCGAAAAAGGAGCTCTCCTCAATATTATCGACTATATGTGTTTCATAGGTCACTTCGTAGCCATCAAGAATTGCCTTAGGTTGTGCAATGCCAATGGCCAAGCCTTTGCGCATTAAATCGATGTGCTGCTGAGCATAATCAGGAAATGCATTCAGGTTTCGAATGTACCTTTCATAATCCTCTACCTTATTAAAACGAAATCGATTGGGCTGACCCACAAAATTAATATGAAAGCCTGCATCGACTAAAATAGGGTTGAGGTAGGCTTTGTATTTATACTCATCAATATCTTCCTGTAGTCGGTAGGTCATCAATTCGATACTGATTTCGTCTGAAAAGAAGAGCGTAGATTTATCTAAGGCTTTCAACCTATCGATCATCTTTGCAGAAAACTCAGCCCTTTTTTGAAAATCCTCTTCAGTGTACCTGCCTAACGGAAATTGCTCTCTTTCAGCTTCTGTCAATGGTTCATAAGCATCAATATCAGCCAAAATTTTATCCAAAGAATCAGTTTCTTGCTGACAAGAGAACAATAGGATAATCGCAAAAAATGGGAGGAGCTTTTTCATATGTTAGTCTTTAGTAAAAGTATTGTTGACGGTTCGCCAAATGCCTAACGGATTCCCATCCTGAAGTGCTTCAGGCAAGAGTTGGTTAGGCCAGTTTTGATAACTTACAGGCCGAGTAAAGCGATAAATAGCATCTTTGCCTACACTTGTAAATTTTCCGTCTGAACTTGAAGGAAAAGGGCCTCCATGATGCATCGAAGGGCAAACTTCAACTCCTGTGGGCATTCCATCGAATATGATGCGTCCAACCTTCTGCCTTAGGGCTGAAACGACTTTAGGATGGTTATTCAAATCTTCATCAGTAGCCAGTAATGAACCTGTAAGCTGGCCTTGCAATGCGTTGGCAACCTGTTCCATTTCTTGGGCATTTGCGCAAACCACCATTAATGAGAATGGGCCAAAGACTTCTTCGTGAAGCTTAGGATTAGCCAGAAAACTTTGCGCATCGACACTAGCGGTGAGTGCATTTCCTTTGTTTTTTTCAAGTTTTGCGGTGTTGCCATGGGCACTGACGCCTTTTTGACTAAGTGCTTCTTCTCTCAATTTATAATAGCTAGTGGCTATTTTTTCGTTGAGCATGGTGCTCGGGGGAGTAGCGGCAATGGCCGATTCTAGGGCCGTGGAAAACTTAGTTAGCGCTTCAGATTGAATCGCGATCAGTAGGCCAGGATTTGTACAGAACTGACCGACACCAAGGGTAATCGATCCAGCTACAATACCAGCCAAACCTTCGGGGTCTTTTTCTAATTTATGGGGAAGAATAAAAGTTGGATTGATACTCCCCATTTCAGCATAAACAGGAATAGGCTCTGGCCTTTGATTCGCCAAATCGAAGAGCGCTTTACCACCTTGGAACGAACCTGTGAATCCCACAGCCTTGACTAAGGGATGCTTTACCAACTGTTGACCCACTGGAATTCCTCCATTGACCATAGAGAAAACACCATCAGGCATTCCAGTTTTTTCGGCAGCACTTAAAATAGCTTGACTTACTAAATCATTGGTGCCCAAATGAGATTCATGGCCTTTAACAATCACCGGATTTCCGGCTGCAAGTGCGGAGGCTGTATCACCTCCTGCAGTAGAATAAGCCAATGGGAAATTACTCGCTCCAAAAACGACCACTGGGCCAATCGGAATCTGCATTTTTCTCAAATCAGGCTTAGGAGCAGGGCTTCTATCGGGAATGGCTGTGTCGATGGTGGCGTTTACCCAAGAACCTTCGCGAAGTAATGCTGTGTTGAGCTTCAATTGATTACAAGTTCTTCCACGTTCACCTTGAATTCTACCTTCTGGTAAACCAGTTTCGCTTGATGCTCGCTTCACAAGTTCATCGCCCAAAGCCATAATTTCTTCCGCAATGGCATCTAGAAAATCAGCTCTTTCTGCGCTAGACAGTTCTTGATAAACTGAATAGGCTGACTGTGCTTTTTCCACAGCCTCATTTACTTCGGCTTCCGTAGCCACGGTAAATTGACCTGCTAATTGAGAATTATCAGTTGGATTAATTGCAAAAAGAGAGTCCTTACCTTTGGCCGAAGCCGTTTTTCCGATGAAGTTTGTTCCTTTAATCATTTTATAAATTTAGGTAATCTGGAAGAGTAGGCCTGTTCTTTAAACCTGTTTCTATCAATTTTAAAACGTGGGCTCTTTCTTCGCCAGCCAAAGGCAGGCGAGGTGCTCTTACATTTTCGGTACCTATGCCCGTGGCAACTTCTGCCAATTTTATATTCTGAACCAATTTGGCATTAATATCTAGCTCCAGCAATGGTAAAAACCAACGATAGATTTTCAGGGCTTCTTCATACCTGCCTGCTTTCTGAAGTCTGTAAATGGCAACTGTTTCTTTTGGGAATGCGCAAACTAAACCCGCTACCCAACCATTGGCGCCCATGAAAAGACTTTCTAGAGCCAAAGTATCTACTCCAGAAAGTATTTTGAAGCGATCTCCGAATCGGTTGATCATTCTTGTGGTGTTCGAAATATCTCTTGTTGATTCTTTGACAGCCTGAATGTTTGAGCATTCTGCCAATGCTTCGAACATGTCCAAAGTCACTTCAATTTTATAGTCAACTGGATTATTATACACCATGATTGGAAGGTCAGTTGAGTTGGCAACGGCCTTAAAATAGGTCACTGTTTCGTGATCATCCGCTTTATAACGCATCGGAGGAAGCATCATCAAACCACTAGCGCCATTCTTCTGTGCTTTTTCTGCTGCGAGTATTGCGCCTTTGGTAGTTTGTTCAGCAATGTTCATGACCACGGGCACTTTGCCATCGACCATAGCCACTGTGGCACTTACCAATTCATCTTTTTCCGCTTCCATCAGTGAGCTTGCCTCGCCCAAAGTACCGCCTAAAATAATTCCATCGACACCCGCTGCTAGTTGTGCTTGAATATTGACTTCGCACATTTTAAGATCAAGTTGATCGTCAGCTGTGAATTTTGTGGTTACCGCTGGGTAGACACCCTGCCATGCTACTTTCATCTCTTTAATTTTTAGCTAAAGTACAGGGTAATGGCTTGAGATACTTTGCGGAAATTCACTAATAACAATAGTATATTTGCATGTTAATGATTCATAGTGATTTAAGAGGTTTAAATACTACAAGTGAAAGTCCTTCCATTCAAGATTCCTAAAACCGATGAGTCATCAATCCATTTACAGATTGATGATGAAGTTTATTTTTATGACAAACTGCACCAGCATCCTGAAGCGCAGTTGACTTGGATCATTAAGGGTGAAGGAACACTAATCCATGGCGATTATTTGGGCAGTTTTAAGGAAGGAGAAATATTTTTGATGGGCTCGAATGTACCTCATGTTTTTCGTTGCGAGAAGAAGTACTACGCTTTGGAGAGCGATCAGAGAGTACTTTCAAAGTCCATATTTTTTAGGTTTGAGCAATTAAAAGAGGTGTCAAAAATATTTCCTGAGGTCAAATCACTTTTATCAATTTTAGCGGCTGGTGATCGTGGTTTGAAAGTAGAAAGTTTACACAGTGCTGCCCTAATCGCAGGTTTTAATGAAGTCTTCGAGAGGGAAGGAATGAGTCGCTTGTCTTCTTTTTTTAATCTCTTGGGCAAGCTAACGGATCCTAATACGATTCAATATTTGAATGAGATTCCCCAAAAATCAATCAAAGAAGTGGAAGGGAGACGGTTGGATGACATCTTTCGATTTACCCTAGATAATTTCGGTAGACGCATTACACTTGAAGAAGTGGCTGAAGTAGCCAACATGAACAAGGCATCGTTTTGCCGTTATTTTAAGCAACATACGCGCAAAAGCTATATTAACTTTTTGAACGAATTCCGAATAAACCAGGCAACTAAACTACTATTGAGCAAGGAAAAACCGATTGCTCAAATCTGCTTTGAGGTGGGCTTCAATAACCTCTCGAATTTCAATCGCACGTTTAAGCAGCTCACAGGTAAGACTCCGAGGGAGATTGGGTATTAGAGCAGTTTTGAGTTTATATTAATCAATTTTATAACTCCCCTAAATTTAGCCAAGAAGTTACTTTAAAACCATCGGAGCGATTTTGGTTTTCGGTGCCTCCGTAGATGACGCACCCATTTGATTGGCCAGTAATTTTCTTCCAGAAATGAAGGTTTTTGAAATACTCTGAATTAACAGTAATGCCAGATTTAATCTCAATGGCCTCAATGTTTAGACCATTGTCAATCAATAGATCAATCTCGTTCCCAGAGTTGTCTAGCCAGTAGTAAAGGTTTGATGGTTGTCCTTGATTGAATCTGTTTTTCATGGCTTCCAGAATAACGAAATTCTCAAATATGGCTCCCCTGTATGGATGCTGTGCTAATAATTCAGGCGTGGATATTCTCAACAGATTACAAAGCAAGCCAGTATCATAAAAGTATAGTTTTGGAGATTTTACAACCCTTTTGTTGAAATTTTTGTAATAGGGTGGGAGTTGAAAGATAACATAACTGGCCTCCAATACACTAAGCCATGCTTTGATAGTTTTATTGTCGACTCCAGTTTCTATTGCTAGGTTATTATAATTAACTCGCTGCCCAGCACGACCAGCACAGAGCGAGAGAAATCTTTCAAAGAGTAAAAGGTTTTCTATTCCCTTAATTTGACGCACATCTCGTTCTACATAGGTACTGATATAGGATGGAAGCCAATCTGTTGGTGGTATAAATTCTGCTTGAATTGATGGGTATTGACCTTTCCAAAGCAAGGTATTCAAATCCGAAGTAGCATTTGGCACTTGTTTGAGCTCTTCTATGGACAATGGCAAGAGATGGATATGGCCAGTTCTTCCCGCTAAACTTTGGCTTACGCTTTCCAATAACTGCAAATTGTTAGAGCCTGTGAGAATGAACCTTCCGCGTGCTGCACTTTCATCAAGTATTTGCTGCAGGTAAGATAAGAGGTGAGAGGCACGCTGTATTTCATCAAGTATAGCTCCCTCGTTATATTGATTCAAGAAAGCTCGAGGATCTTCAATGGCGAAATTTCTAGTGTCTGGGTTTTCAAGAGATACGTAAGGTTTTTCGTCAAAGCAGGTTTTGGCCAATGTAGTTTTGCCGCTTTGGCGTGGACCAGTAATTACTACAGCCTTAAACGACTGCGCTAAGGAGCGTACCTTTGGTGCAGCCTGACGATCGATCTTTACAAATGTGGAATTCAATTCCATATTTGTAAAGATATGCTAAATTTGGCAATTTCAAAATATGCCATCTTGCCGAAAATTGGAATTTATACAAAGCGGATTCAATCGATCTTATAAGGCCTTGCTGTTGGGCCATTGTCATTTTGATCCAAAAGCACTAATCTTTTTGATTTACCAATTCAGGAAAGCCAGCAGGTGACTTTCGATGTTTGGTGGCTTGTTCATAGCCATAAATCAGTTTGATTAAAGTAGGTTCATCGAACATCCTTCCCAGAAATTGAATGCCGGCAGGAAGATTTCCTTCGCTGTATCCCATAGGTACGGTAAAGGCAGGTTGACCTGTATGTGGCGCAATTATTTGGCTGTTGTCACCTTTATAACCTCTAAAATCACCAATCTTAGCTGGGGGATTGTTCCATGAAGGGTAAATTAAAGCGTCCACTTTATTGTCATCCATGGCGGCTTCTACGGCATTTCTGAAAGCAATTCTTTTGGTATCGTTGAATGCATCTTGGCACGCGATTCCGTCAGCAGAGGGATCACCCTCTATCGTTTGAAAGTACTTCAAGTTTTGCTCAATGTAGTCGGAGTACTTTCCAGACGCCACTAGTTCATCCAAAGTTTTAACAGGGGCATTATCGCCTAAACTTGCCAAATAATTTTCTAGATCCACTTTGAACATAGGGCACCATTGGTCTCTTCTCAACGAGTCGAAATTTTCGATTTCACTTTCCATTATAGTAGCGCCTTGTGCCTTCATATCGGCAATGGCCTGATTGAACATTTGAAGAATCTGGCTAGAAGGCTCTCCTATGGAAGTCAGCTGTTTCACTACTCCAATTCGGGCTCCTTTAAGACCATCGGCTTGTAAAAATTGAGTGTAATTTTCTGGTACTTTGCCTTTTGATTTTTCAGTTAGCGGATCGGCAGGATCGTAACCTGCAATCACTTCCAGCACGCGAACAGCGTCCTCAACTGTCCTGCCCATTGGGCCGCCCACATCATTTCGAAGATAGAGTGGAATAATTCCATCTCGGCTAGTGAGTCCCATCGTGGATCGTAACCCTACCGAAGCATTGTGGCTCGATGGCCCTCTGATGGAGTTGCCTGTGTCACTACCTAAACCGTTAGTGCCTAGATTGGCGGCCACAGCCGCAGCTGTTCCTCCACTTGACCCAGCAGTAGTATGCTCTAAATTGTAAGGATTTTTGGTTTCTCCTGCAATTGAACTGATCGACACCATAGGACTGAAAGCCCATTCTGCCATATTTGATTTTGCTAGAATGATAGCCCCAGCTTCTCTTATTTTTCTCACTTGATGGGCATCGTCTGGGGGAATTGAGCCTTTCATCGCCAGTGAACCTCCAGCGGTTTGCAAATCATCAGTATCGAAGTTGTCCTTCACAATCATTGGGACACAGTGCAGCTTTTTCAGTTTTCCTGTTGATTGAAATTCATCATTTAAGGATTTGGCCACATCCAGTGCTTTTTGATTCACCACTACAATGGAATTCATGCCAGTGGATTGATCGTAAGCCTTAATTCTATCCAAATATTTCTGCACCAATTCCACACATGAGCAGTCATTGTTTTTGAGTGCATCATGAATTTCTGAAATGGTGATTTCTTCTATTTTGATTTCTTTTTTAGGCGTGCATTGAAAAAAAACGAATAAGAGGAGGGGGAGTAATAACTTGATTTTCATAGTGATTTGGCTGTGCATGGAAGTTGAAGAGAATCCAATTAAAAAGCAATTGCCTTTTGATAAGTGAAGGGTTGAGTACTTTCATTTACTGCCGTTCCGAGGTTTCTTTTGCAAATAGACTATTGGACGGAGTCCTTAAGCTCATAATGAGTCACAGGTTTGGAAAACCTGCGATAGTAGGTTAGTTTTTTATCCAAGTTTGAAGTGAGATTAAAAACTTGTAGATTATGCACCGTTGTTATTAACTCTACTTAAACCTGAAATGGAACCTATAGATAATGGTATATTAAAAGACATTAATCAGGATCGAAAGATGCCTAAAGACTATGATTATCATGTTGAGGATGGGCAGTTTTCATTTGATTTTAGCAGGGATATTTTACTCGGTAAAGAGGGAGAGACAGTAAAAGTCGCAGAGCCCTCTAGTGACCTCAATCAAATCTACATACTATATATAGGTGATTATCATGTGGAATGTATCGGGAATGTAGAAAGAGAGTTTCCTAAAGATGCGGCTGAACATTTCGATTTGAGGCAAAATTTCATTGATGCCAATCTAGAGGATGATGAATTTACGAGGTGTTATGAAGATGCAGATTAGAGGAGGTGAATGATACTCTCAAAATCCAGCCCTTCCCAATTCTCTTCAATATTGGGATGTGCTAAGACTGAATCCATAATGGCTTGTTGTTTTTTGCCCATGGCGAGTGCTTCGGAGTAACGGAAATCACTGAAAGTGGTCATAGAGTATAAAGGCACCCATTTTTCTGGGTATAGCTCATTGATTTTCTTTTCAATTTTCTTCTGAAGAATAAACTTTTCATCTGCCACTTTATCGCGCATTTCGATGAAATTATAAAGGGCTAAATCTGCAATGGCATTGGCATCGGGAATTCTTAAGGCTTCGTATTCATGCAATAACTCAGCATTGATGGCACCGTATTTTTCTAGCAACTGATTAAAAACGAAGCAATCTTCAAAACCAGCATTCATGCCTTGTCCATAAAAAGGAACCACCGCGTGAGCAGCATCGCCAATTAATGCAGTCTTTCCTTTCACCCAAGGTTTGCATCTGGTGGTGATCAAACTTGATGTTGGGTTTTCGAAGAATTCCTGTTGAAGGTTGGTAAGAAAAGGCAGTGCATCCTTAAAATTCGTTTCGAAGAAGGTCATAACATCCTCTTCTGTTTTTAGGGCTTCGAAGGACACTTTTCCTTCAAAAGGGAAGAACAAGGTGCAAGTAAAGCTCTTGTCTAGATTTGGCAAGGCAATCAACATGTATTCACCGCGCGGCCAAATGTGCAAGGCTTTCGGATCCATGGCAAAATCACCATCAGCAGTGGCAGGCATGCAGAGCTCCTTATAACCAGCCGAAATGTATTCTTGTGAAAAGTTGAATCGATCCGTTTTTTGCATAGCAGCCCGCAAAGCCGAGAAGGCGCCATCTGCCCCAAAAATAAAATCGGAAGTCACCGATCTCCCATTTTCAAAAGTGGCAGTCGCTGACTCGAAATCTACCTCAATGCATTTATGCTCGAAGTGAATGGTAACGCCATGAGTTTCGGCTTCGGTCATCAATAATTCATTCAATCCACCTCGCGAAACAGAATTGATAAACTGGCCTTCTTTTCCATAAGGTTGAAAACTCAATTGGCCTTCCATGTCGTGAATCATTCGGCCAGGCATGGGAATGCAACTTTTCTGAATTTTTTCCTTGATACCAACAGCATCTAAAGCCTTTAATCCTCGATGGCTCAAAGCAAGGTTAATAGATCGACCGCCTACTGCGCCTGCAGCACGCATATCGTTTCTGCGCTCATAGATGGATACCTCATAACCCTTCTTCGCTAGAAAAATAGAAAGCAGCGAACCTACAAGTCCTGCGCCTAGAATGGTGATTTTTTTGCCAGAGGTATCCATAGTTTTTGTTTACAAATTGTCCTTCAATATCGCTGCGAATTGATAAATATCCTCAAAAGTATTGTAAAGAGGAACTGGTGCCACACGAATCACATTCGGTTCGCGCCAGTCTGCAATTACCCCAGCTGCTGAAAGGGCTTCAAACAATCTTCTGCCGTCTTCATGAAAAAATATGGACAATTGGCAACCTCTTTCTTCTGGATTAGATGGGGTTAAAATCTCGAAAATGTCAGCCACTTGGCTAAGCTCCTTCATTAAAAACTCCAAATAGCCTGTCAGCTTCAAGCTTTTTTTGCGAAGCGCTTCCATGCCAACTTTATCATAGATTTCTAATGAAGCCAAATGGGCAGCAGTAGAGATTACATTGACATTGCTCAATTGCCAGCCATCTGCACCAGACATTGGTCGGAAGCCTTTTTTCATCAAGAATCTTTCTTTCTCGTCATGTCCCCACCAGCCAGCAAAACGATTAAGGCTGGGGTCATTGGCGTATTTTTCATTCACAAATACACCTGAAACGTTACCTGGGCCAGAATTCAAGTATTTGTAGGAACACCAAGTGGCAAAATCTACATTCCAATCATGGAGCTGTAATGGCACGTTGCCTGCTGCATGCGCCAAATCGAACCCAACTATTGCACCTACTTTATGGCCTGCTTCGGTAATGGATTTCATATCGAAAAGCTGTCCAGTGTAATACTGCAAACCACCAATAAGGATCAATGCTAATTCATGGCCAGTCTCAGCAATGGTTTTTAAAATATCCTCTGTTCTGAGGGTATGTTCGCCTTTTCTAGGTGTTAATTCTATTAGGGCTTCATCTGGGTTGAGTCCATGAAACTTCAACTGGGTTTCGAACGTGTACTGATCAGAGGGGAAAGCCCCTGCCTCGCAAATAACCTTAAATCTCGTTGCTGTTGGCTTGTAGAAACTCACCATCAACAAGTGTAAGTTGACCGTAAGGTTGTTCATGGTAACCACCTCAATGGGTTTTGCACCCACTATTTTTGCCAATGCTTCCTTACTGAACTTGTGGTAGTTCATCCATGGCCTTTTGACTTTCGCGAAGTGGCCTTCAACCCCAAGCGTTTCCCAGTTTTTCATTTCTTCTTCCACAAACTTGCGAGCAGTTTTTGGTTGAAGACCCAATGAATTGCCTGTAAAGTAAAAGCTGTCTTTTCCATTTACTTTAGGAATATAGAATTGAGCACGGTATTCCTTTAGCGGATCTTGTGCGTCTTGTGCTTTCGCGAAAGCTAAATCGTTTTGATAATTCATTAAAATAAACTGGTTTGAGTCATGCCGGGCAGACTATTTTCATGTTTTAAAAGCCATTCCTTTTTGTCCAATCCCCCAGCATAGCCAGTCAGATTGCCGTCCGAACCGATGACGCGATGGCAAGGGATGATGATGGCGATCGGATTCTTTCCATTCGCTGATCCAACAGCCCTGATCTTTTTTACATCGCCCAGTTTGATAGACTGTTTTGCATAGGAAGTTGTTTTGCCAAAAGGAATACTGAGTAATTCCTGCCACACCTCGCGTTGAAAATCTGTGCCTTCTGGCGCGATGGGTATGTTAAATTGGGTGCGAGTGCCCTGAAAATATTCAGTCAATTGCTTTTTGCATTTGCGGACTACAATTGGCATCACGCCTTGACTTTCTTCGCCCATTTCTGGAACAAAAGTGACCATTTTTATGGCGTTGGAATCCCCAACAATTTTAATGGCGCCAATAGGCGAGTCGATATAAGTAATAGCGGTATTTTTCAAGGCTTAATCTAAAAATTGTGCTTTGGGTAAGTTCAACCACTCTAAAGTGGCATTGCAGAAAACATCATCGATCACTTCATCCGATAAATCCATTTGCTTTAAATAGGCGCCTATTTCTAAATCACCCAATGGAAAAGGATAGTCAGAGCCTAAGGTGATTCTTTTAGATCCCTGCATTTCGAGAATGTATTTCATCATCAAAGGGTCATGGGTGATAGAATCTACCCAGAATTTACCGATGTATTCTCTGGGATTCACTTGATTATCAATGGCCACTAAATCAGGTCGGCAGTTGAAACCATGCTCGATTCTGCCAATTGTGGGTAAAAATGATCCTCCAGCGTGTGAGAAGTTAAATCGAAGTTTTGGGAGTCTTTCTAATACACCCCCAAAAATTAATGAGCAAGCTGCGCGTGATGTTTCTGCGGGCATTCCGACCAACCAAGGCAGCCAGTAGCGTTCCATACTTCCAAAGCCCATCATGTTCCAAGGGTGAATCATCACAGCCATATCCAGCTTTTCGCAGGCTTCAAAAATAGGGAAGAACCTTTCGCTGCTCAGATTTTTGTCGTTGATGTTCGAGCCAATTTGAATCCCTGGAAGGTTAAGTTCTTTTTTGCAACGTTCTAATTCTTTAATGGCCAAGTGCTCATCCTGCATCGGCACGGTGGCCAATCCGATGTAATTCTTTGGATAGAGATTACAAATTTCGGCAATGTGATCATTGAGGAATCTACTGACCTCAAGCCCATCTTCTGGCTTGGCATCATAAGAAAACATCACAGGAATCGTAGAAATCACCTGAACTTGGGTGTCGAATTGAGCATATTCTTCAATCCTCACTTTTGGGTCCCAACAGTTGGCCTGGATTTCTCTAAAAAATTTATTCCCTTTCATCATCATAGCGGCTCCTTCTTTATGATGGTGCAGATTAATGAAATCACCATAGCCAAACTTCTCTGTCCATTTGGGCAGATGTTCAGGAATGATGTGGGTGTGCATGTCTATTTTTAAGTTAGTCATTGGCTAATTGTCATTGGTCATTTGTGGCGTTACCAATGGATTTAATATAGGCATTGAGTGATTTATAAACTTCTTCAATTTCATTGATGATTTCATTTTATTCGCTTTTAGAAATCAGCAAATCAGGATGCCTGATAACTAATTTACTGTTAACTAATTAGTGAAACGAGGATCAGTCTCCATCACAGTGCCGCAGTTTTTACAAGTGCGCATTTCTTCGGAACCATAAAATTCTTTGAACCTTGGAATAAAATCTTTCTCAATATTGGTTAAGTCGAAGTAAGTGTCGTGTAGTTTGGTATTGCAATTATCGCAGAACCACATCAGGCCATCTTTGTGCTCAGGCTTGCGCACTCTTTCTATGACCAAGCCGATTGATCCTTCTGATCTCATTGGTGAATGTGGCACTTTTGGTGGATGCAAGTACATATCTCCTGGGCCTAAAGGAATGTCAACTGCTTTGCCGTCCTCTTGGATTCGAACCGTAATATTGCCCTCTAGCTGATAAAAAAGCTCCTCAGTTTCATTGTAATGATAGTCTTTTCTTGCATTGGGACCAGCTACAATCATAACGATATAGTCAGTTCCTTCAGGATAGAGGTTTTTGTTGCCAACAGGGGGCTTCAAAATATCTCTATTCTCTTCAATCCATTTTTGCAGGTTAAAAGGTCGTTTTATTGCCATTATTTCTGAAATTTAAATGTTGCCCAATTTACCAAAATTCAGGATAGGCCTCTAATTGATTTTTATAACTTTACTAGCTAAAGAAAATGGAATGAATTTAAATCTTTCAGGAAAAAACGCTTTGGTATGTGGAAGTACCCAAGGTATTGGTAGAGCAGTAGCCGAAGAATTAGCTGAGCTTGGCGCAAATGTTACTCTTTTGGCCAGAAATCAATCAAAATTAGAAGAAGTCTTAAAAGGTTTGAATACCCAAGATGGGCAAGTTCATCAATTTTTGGTGGCTGATTTTTCAAAACCCTCAGATTTAAAATCAATTATTGAAGCTCATGTTAAAACCAATATTTACCATATTCTGATCAATAATACCGGTGGCCCTCCGGCAGGTCAAGCAGTTGAAGCAGATGTTGATGCATTCAGAAGTGCTTTTGATCAACACTTGGTTTGCAATCAAATTTTGGTGCAGGCCTTGGTGGATGGGATGAAACACGAGGCTTATGGTAGAATCATCAATATCATTTCAACCTCGGTGAAACTACCAATTCCTGGTTTAGGTGTGTCAAATACCATCAGAGGAGCGGTAGCCAATTGGTCTAAAACCTTGGCTGGCGAATTAGGTAGATTCGGGATCACAGTCAATAATGTTTTACCAGGTGCTACCTCTACTCAAAGGCTCAGTTCAATCATAGAGAACAAGGCCAATAAGCTGGGCAAGTCCATCGAAGAAGTAGAAGAAGAAATGAAACATGAAATTCCAGCTAGGAGATTTGCGGCTGCTGCTGAAGTCGCCTCGGCTGTAGCTTTTTTAGCAACACCAGCCGCCAGCTACATCAATGGAATCAACGTTCCTGTTGACGGGGGTAGAACAGGTTGTCTATAATTTGAGGCCATGAAAAGAATATCCAATTATATCGATGGGCAGTTAGTAGCGCCTAATTCAGGTAAATACCTCGATAATATTGACCCCTCTAGGGGTGAAAAATATGGTGAAATTCCAGATTCAGATGCTTCAGATGTTCAGGCAGCAACTTTGGCCGCAAAAACTGCATTTCCAATGTGGTCCAAAACTTCGAGAGAAGAAAGATCAAGGCTCTTGCTGAAGATTGCTGACTTGATAGATGCCAATCATGAAATGCTGGCGCAAGCCGAATCTAAAGACAATGGCAAACCCATCAAACTGGCCAGAAAGGTGGATATTCCGAGGGCCTCAGCGAATTTTAGATTCTTTGCCACCGCCATTCTTCATGAATCCAGCGAATTTCATAGAACCGACATTTCAACAATTAACTATACCGATAAAAGCGCCATTGGCGTGGCGGGCTGTATTTCTCCATGGAATTTGCCATTATACCTGTTTACATGGAAGATTGCTCCAGCTTTGGCAGCAGGCAATACGGTGGTAGCCAAACCATCTGAAATAACACCAATGACAGCTTTTTTGCTTTCTGAGCTGTGTATTGAGGCAGGATTACCCAAAGGAGTACTTAACATCGTTCATGGGCTGGGTCAAAAGGTCGGTCAGGCCATCTCTGAGCATCCAGATATTCCAGTTATTTCTTTTACAGGCGGAACAGCCACGGGGAAACAAATTGCAGCAACAGCAGCGCCTATGTTCAAAAAACTTTCTTTAGAACTAGGAGGGAAGAATCCGAATATCATTTTTGCCGACTGTGACTTTGAAGAAGCCTTAAATACAACCGTTCAATCTAGCTTTGCCAATCAAGGCCAAATTTGCCTTTGTGGCTCTCGCATTTTCGTTGAGCGACCAATTTATGAACGATTTAGAGATGCCTTTGTCCAAAAAGTAAAACAGCTCAAAGTCGGTGTTCCTTCAGATGAGGAGACTAATCTTGGCGCTGTGGTTTCCGAAGGACATATGAAAAAAGTGCTCACTTACATAGATTTGGCCAAGCAAGAAGGCGGAAAAGTATTGACAGGAGGCAACCAAGTGAGGCTGCAAGGTGACTATGCCCAAGGCTATTATTTAGCGCCTACCGTGATTGAAGGGCTCGACTTCAATTGTCGCACGAATCAGGAAGAAATCTTTGGGCCTGTCGTTACCATGATGCCATTCGATGCTGAAGAGGAGGTAATAATGATGGCCAATAGTACGCAATATGGTTTAGCCGCAACCGTTTGGACACAGGAACTTAACAAAGCCCATAGGGTGGCATCGGCCTTGAAGTCAGGTATTGTTTGGGTGAATTGTTGGTTGTTGAGAGACCTCAGAACACCCTTCGGAGGAGTGAAAAATAGTGGGGTAGGACGCGAAGGAGGATGGGATGCATTGAATTTCTTTACAGAAAAGAAAAATGTATGCATAAAACTTTAATGGTCATTCGAAAGAAAAAAGCCTGTATTTGAACGGCTATTGCATTTTGTTGATAAGTTGTGTAAAACTTTTTCGCGTTATGTGTTTGTTAAATTTTAATTAATGAAAAATCCTATTAAGTTTGTGTTACCAGTAGGGCAAATCGAACGCTCGGAGTATTATTAGGGAATGATGTTAATCTTCCTGAATCCCCAAAAAATCAAGAAGATTCAATTAAGATATTTATACCTGTTTACGGCAGGTTCAAGATAAGTCTGGGTATAGGAACCGTGAGGTTCACTATGAGTAGTTAGTTACCCAGGTGTTTAGGTGAAAGGGAGTCGCTCCAACGGGGGTGACTCTTTTTTTTGTGCCTACCCTTAAATTATAACCCCGCTTCCGAGACCAAGTTTAATTTTTCCTTCCCCCTTATCAGCCGGTCTGACCTGCGGTGCCGACCTTGAGTACTGCTGTATTCGGTCTTCGGGCTTCCAACTTCCTCATCAACAGGCCGGTACCGAAGGTCAGACCTTGTGTACTTCAGGCTTCGGTCTTCGGTCTTCGGTCTTCCAACTTCCATAAAATCCTTCTCTATAATCGAAATAGAGCAGTTTTGACAGTTTGATGGGAAACTAAAGTCTTGTATTATTTTTTCAATAAGCAGTAGTTTATTTATTGATGAGAAACGCTTAGATTGAAGACTTAAAAAGAGGATATGATCGATGATGGTAATAGGTTGTTGGGCTTCATTCGAAATGGCAACACACAAAAATATTTGGTTTTTACCGAAACAAGGGCAAACGCTGAAAAAACTAATGAACCTATTTTACGCCAACGCTTTAAAAGAGAATTTGAGTTATGATAAGATTACCAAATATTGGTTTAACATTTTCAGACGGTGACGAATGGGAAGACTTCTGTCAAAGCTGTTTGAAAATTAAACATCAGCACCAAAACTTTAAATCTGTTCCTGCCGATTCAGGAGGCGATTATGGTCTTGACGGATTTAATACAAATGGTGATGCGTATCAATGCTATTGCCCTGAAAAGGAATACACAGACAAAGAACTTTACGAACATCAAAGGGATAAAATCACCAGTGATATTCAAAAGCTGTTGGACTATCAAGATAAATTAAGAACAATATTAAATGGGTGCAAAATCAAAATTTGGCATTTTACAACTCCTCTAATAAAATCTAAAGAATTAATACTCCACTGTAACACAAAAGAGAACCTAGTGAAAAGTTGGAATTTGGATTTTATTGATGATGACTTCCAAATTGGGCTTAAAGATTATCAGTATTTTCTTCCTGAAATACCCCACATAATTGATTCTGGAAAAATAGTTAATCCAATGAATTATCAGGAATTAGACTTTCAAAGTCCTGAGCCTTCCACCCAAACTATTGAAGAATTTAAGGCAACCTATGAGAATAATACATTTGTTGAAAATGGGTTACGTAAAAACGCAAAATTATACCCGAGGAATGGGGAAGATTATACAGATAATATTATCCAACTAACGGATTCACAAATTGAGTTCAATATAATTGGTGAGGGTATTTTAAAACAATGGTCTAACTCTTTTGACAAACAATATGAGAAATTTATTCGAGTAAAAAACACACTTGGAAAACGGATAAAAGCAGAAAGTTTGATTCCAGTTAAAGATAACAATGAGAAATTGAATGAGATAAAAAATACTGTTCGAGCAATGATAAATAAGGAGTTCCATTATTTATCTGAATCAAACAAGGAGGAACTGTCCGCTTATTTAGTTTCTTACTGGATTCTGGAATGTTCATTAGATTTTAGCTAAAATGGAAGAAAACAAATACATATCATTTACAGAAAGAAAAACGCCACTTTACCCAAGTTACAGACCAATGTACAAAGTGGCTCAAATTCTTTTGATTCTGCACTATAATGGATATGCTGGCAAAGCAAGCTTATTGAAACTTCACCTTTTTTCTTGGGCAATGAAATCATACGAGAATATGAATAGCCTTAAAGAATTTGTAACGACTAACTACGAACAAAAGCTTCACTTTTTCGGAATTGAATCCACTTTAAATAGAGCTTTAAACCTTGCCTATGCAGAAAAATTAATTGATTTTGAAAATGGCAGTTACAAACTTTTGGAAAAGGGAAAACTATTTGCAGGGCAATTAATTCAGGATGAGACGCTTTTCGTTAATGAAAAGCAAGTGCTCCAACTTGTTGGAAAGAAAATACCTGAAAGAATTATAAATAACTTAGTAAACCATTGGAACAATGCTTAAAATTAAGGCCTTAAAAATAAATATCAATACCGACAAGGGAGTTTATGGAACGCCTTTAATTCAATTTAATGATGGCCTTACAATAATCAAAGGTTTTAATTCCACTGGAAAGAGTACCTTATTTCAGTCAATTCTTTATTGCTTGGGTTTAGAAGAACTTATCGGAGGCAAGAATGAAAAAACAATGCAATCGGTTCTGAAAAGTGAGATACTAAACAATGAAAACCAAATTGAAGCAAGAGTAATTGAATCGAATATTCTTCTGGAAATTGAAGGCTCATCTATTGCAACAGTAAAGAGATACATTTCTAGTGAATCAAAAAACTCTGGTTTGGTAGAGGTTTTTGATGGTCCATTATTAACCTCTCCTAATCAATATGAATATGCACCAATGTATGTTCACGACAAAGGTGCAGCAGACAGCAATAATGCCTTTGGGTTTCATTCCTTTTTGGAAAAGTTAATTGGCTGGGAACTTCCTAATGTTCAATATAAAGATGGAAGTCAACGGAAATTATACTTGCAAAATATATTTCCTGGCTTTGTCATTGAACAAAAAGCAGGTTGGTCAGATTTTTTTGCGACAATTCCATATTACGCACTACTTGATAAGGAAACAAGAGCGGTAGAGTTTCTATTGAATTTAGACTCTTGGAAAATACAGCAACGAAAATCAAAATTAAAGCAAGATAAGAATGACTTGATTTTGGATTGGAGGAATAAATACACAGAGTTTAAGTCTTTGGCTCATCAGATAGCTTGTGAAATTAGAGGAGTTACAAATCAGCCTAAAATAATAGAATCAAAGAATTCAGTTTACTTAGTTTATGTAACAGAGGAAAGAACTTTTAATTTAACTGAATATATAAGTTACTTAGAAGATGAATTTTCCAAAATCAGCGATTTGGACATTCCAAATGTGGGCGAGCAAGCAGTAGAGAGTGAATTGAAAATAAACAATTTGAACGAGCAACTAAGTCAGTTGTCAATTAATCTTTCATCCGTAATCAACAGAAAAAACCTAACGATAAGCAAGTATAATTCATTTAAAGAGCGGTTGTCGGAATTAGAGAATGATAAGGTACAAAATGAATATCATTTAAAAGTGAAAAAGAAAGGTGCAGATGAAGGCTTTGCTATTGCACACGATAATTGCCCCTACTGTAGTCAAGGATTAAATGATTCATTACTTCCAAAGGACATTGAGATTGTGCCAATGCAGATAGAAGAAAACTTGGAGTATTTGAAAGCCCAAATAAATCTTATCAAAATATACATCAATAATCACAGGAGTGATATTGATGATTTAGAACGGGAAATTGAAAGGTTAAACAACAAGATTTCTGAAACACGAAGTAATATAAGAACGCTGAAAACTCAATTGGTTAGCGATAATCGTATGCCTTCGGTTGAACTCATAGAAAACCGTTTAAAATTGAAGTCAAGACTTGATTTGTACAGAAGGAAATATGATGAGCTAGCTTCATTTCAGGAAGATTTTAAAATGCTATCTGATGAATGGGTTCAAATTCTTGGCGAAGAGAAAAAACTACCAAAATCGCTATCCCATTTTGATCACAAGAAAATAACAGAATTAGAGCAATCCTTTAAATCGCTTTTAGTGGATTTTCACTACCGTAGTAAAGCACTTGATGGAATTAGTATTTCAAGAGAAACACTATTGCCAGCAGTTGAAGGATATTCACTAAAATTTGATTCTTCCGCAAGTGATTTTACCCGAGCAATTTGGAGTTATACACTTGCCTTAAAAGAAACATCTGAAAGATTTGAAGGCAACCATCCAAACTTGTTTATTCTTGATGAGCCAGAGCACCAAGACACAGGTGATAATGACTTCCATTTGCTGTTAAAAAGGCTTGGATCTTATGCCAACACTCAATCAATTGTATTTGCTTCTTTCCACCAAACAGAATCAACTTTTGAAGCTTGCACAAAAGATGTTGAGTTTAGGTTGATCGATTTAGGAATAGAAAAGTTTATCAAAAAAATTAATGATTGATTCCTCCGTACTGAGCCACACACATTGCCAAGCCACGCAAGACCAACCGCACAATCGAAGTATGTCAAAGAGTGTGTCTCATCTAATGCGGCAAGAGAAAAATTAAAAGAACGAAAGCATTACAATTGCTATAAAAACATGCCTTTCGGGACACGTTTCATAGAGGGTCGTTTTTATAATTAGAAATTCTACTTATGCACTGTACTAGTTTTTGTGGGTCTCCCAACACTAGCCCCTTCGTGCCTCAGGGAAAGAAGGCCTGAGGCTTGGGGGTTATGGCTGCTTGATCCTTTGCCTTGGCCGCTTATTTCAATTTTCAATTTTCAATTTTCAATCTTCGGTCATCAGTCTTCCGTCTTCGGACTTCGGTCCTCGGTCTTCGGACTTCTTTCTCCCAACCTATTTAAGCGCTGTAAATTTTTCAAAATTGGATTTATACTTATCACTCTCAGTCTTCATCCATTTGTCCCAAAAGGTAAAATAGAGACCATAGTTGAATCGGTATTGGGTATGGTGGAGGCTATGGTGGGTTGCACCAATCATCCATCTGCCTAGCCAATGTTTGTGAAAGCCTTTAGGGTAGATTTCTACATTGGAATGATTAATAGCGCTGGTAATGGTCATGAAAGTGAGCAAGGCTACAATGGTCCAATAATGCATCGGAAGGAAGAGTATGATTACTGGAATGACGAGCGATTGCAAAACGCCTTCTCCAGGATGAAATGAAAAGCTTGTCCATGGAGAAGTGATATGGCTATCGTGATGGACCTTGTGGATCAAGCGGTAAATTTTGGGTCGATGCATCCATCGATGTAGCCAATAGTAATAGGTCTCATGGATAAGCGCAGCAATTAAAAAACTTACAGGAATCCACCACCAACCGTAATCCTCGATATTTTCATAGATAGCAGTATATCCTTTTTGCCACATTAAAACCATTCCCGCTCCGGCCAATGCAAATAGCAATGAGGTGAATGTTGACCAGAAAATTTCGCTTCTAAACTGGGCAGTGTTTTTTTGAGCAGGAAATATTTTTCTCGACCTAAAATCCACGGGGTCGATGACATAAAAAACCAAATAGAAAATGCCTGCCACTAGGCTGTAACGGAATACCACGGTTAAAAACATCAATCCAGTCAAGACAAGGAAGTTGAGCGGGTCTGTAAAATCGAATTGATGCATGGATGACTGCTTAAAATGAATGCTAAACTTTGTAAAAATAAGGGAACAAAGGGATAAGCCCTATGGTTTTAGAGGTGTTCAATTTTTAGATCATGAAAGGCAAATTTGATACACTTATCGACCAAGATACTCCTGTCCTTATAGATTTTTATGCGGATTGGTGCGGGCCATGCCAAGCGATGACTCCAGTTTTTAAAGAAGTAGCAGCGAAATACGAGGGCAAAGTCAAAATCATCAAAATTGATGTGGACAAAAACCAGCCTTTGGCCCAAAGGTTTGGAATTCGAAGTATTCCTACCATGATGCTCTTCAAACAAGGCAAAGAACTTTGGAAGAAAGCTGGAATGATGACTGGGCGAGAATTATCTCAACTGCTAGATCAAGCCATTTAATTTCAATTGACTTTTTTGATTGATTGAAGTTGGCTCTCCCAAGCGCCAAGCATCAATTAAATGACTTTGAGCAAGTAGTCTTTGATCATCTGAACCGTCTCGCTAGGCCTTTCATAAATGGCCATATGAGCAGTTTCAGGAATAATGTAGCCATCTATTTTGGTGCGAGCTTCAATATGCATTTCGCAGAGTTCTGCAGGAATGCGACTATCATTCATGCCGCCAATAAATAGGCAATGACCTGCGATGTTTTTCCACACTTCGAAGCGATCTTTTCGATGCTTCATCGCTAAAGTATAAGCCCTGACCGTTTCAAGCTTTGATTTCAAACCAATTTTGGTGGCTAGTGTAATTACTACAGACAGTTCATCTTTTCTCTTTTCGTAGAAGAGAGAAGGAATAAAGGGTTCGATGAATTTTTGAACGGGATGTTTTTTAAGGAAAAGAAGTGCTTTATCTCTTTTGTGTTTGCCTTCCTCATCATCTGCCACAGCATTGGAGTTGAGCAGGCCTAAACCACGGACTTTTTCTGGATATTTCTCGGCCATGGTCAAAGCAACATAACCACCTAGAGAATGACCAATCACAACAAATTGCTGAATGTCCAATGACTGCAGGTATTCGACAAGGTCATCTGCTACGGATTCAATCGAAATATCTTCGGGTAAAGGTGAATTGCCAAAGCCGGGAAGATCAGGACAAATAACTTGATAATGCTCACTCAATGCATCCGCAAAAGGAAACCACATCTCTGCTGTTTCGCAAAAGCCATGCAAAAGCACCACTGGAAATCCTGAACCTTTAGTTATGGAATTAATTGTGGGCATAAGGAGCAATGACGGCTTTAACGCCCATCAATTCTCTTACTGCATTGGCGATTCCTGTTTCATCAAATCCGCATTCCGCATGAAGTTGCTCTTGTGTGCCATGTTCGATGATCGCATCTGGAATTCCCAAGCGTTTCAATTGAGCTTGGTAACCATTTTCAGCCATAAATTCGAGAATGGCAGTGCCAAAACCACCAACAACACAGCCATCTTCAACAGTGATCACTTTCTTGAAGTTTTTGAAAATATCGTGCAAAAGTTCTTCATCCAATGGTTTTACAAAGCGCATATCGTAATGGGCTGGGGTTAAACCTTCCTTCTTCAACTTTTTGATCACATTGACGGCATAGTTACCAATGTGCCCAATAGTAAGAATGGCGACCTCTTTACCCTCCGAAATTTTGCGACCTGTACCAATGGTTATTTTCTCCATGGCTGTTCTCCACTCGGGCATCACGCCTTCTCCTCTTGGGTATCGAATGGTAAATGCATCACCCTCTCGTGGCAATTGAGAGGTGTACATTAGATTTCTTAATTCTGCTTCATTCATGGGTGAAGCGATAATCATATTCGGAATGCATCGCATGTAGGCAATGTCATAAGCACCATGGTGAGTTGGACCATCAGCCCCAGCAAAACCAGCACGGTCCAAACAGAAGTTGACAGGCAAATTCTGAATACAGACATCGTGAATGACTTGATCATAAGCCCTTTGCATAAAGGAGCTGTAGATATTGCAGAAAGGAATCAAGCCTTGAGTGGCTAAACCTGCTGAAAATGTAACTGCATGTTGCTCGGCAATGCCCACATCGAATGCGCGGTCTGGCATCGCTTTCATCATGATATTCATAGATGAACCAGAAGGCATGGCAGGGGTTATGCCCACTATTTTGTCGTTTTTCTCAGCCAGTTCCACTAAAGTGTGACCAAAAACATCTTGGTATTTTGGAGGCTCTGGCTTGTCAATTACTTTTTTGAAAACTTCGCCAGTTACTTTGTCGAATTTACCAGGGGCATGCCATTTGGTGGCATTTCCTTCTTCGGCAGGCTTATAACCTTTTCCTTTTACCGTAACGCAATGTAAAATTTTCGGCCCCGGAATGTCCATCAAATCTTTCAATACATGGCTCAAATGATGTACATCATGACCATCTACTGGCCCAAAATACCTTAGGTTGAGCGACTCAAAAAGGTTGCTTTGTTTTAAAAGCATGGTCTTCATTGAGTTTTCTACTTTCGAGATTATTTCCTGAGCACTCTTTCCGAATTTTGAAAACTTGCTCAGCAAATTCCAGACTTCATCTTTTACTCTATTATAAGTATGCGAAGTGGTAACATCAGTTAAATAGTCTTTTAGCGCTCCAACATTAGGGTCGATCGACATGCAGTTGTCGTTGAGGATAATGAGAAGATTACTGTTGGAAACGCCAGCATGGTTCATGCCTTCAAAAGCCAAACCACCTGTCATCGCGCCATCTCCAATTACTGCAATATGGTGGCGATTGTCTTTTTTATATTGATTGGCAACGGCCATGCCCAATGCCGCAGAAATAGAGGTAGAGGAGTGGCCTACACCAAATGCATCATATTCACTTTCTTTTCTTTTTGGGAAGCCCGAAAGTCCTTTGTAAATTCTGTTGGTATTAAAGTTATCCCTTCTACCAGTTAATATTTTATGGCCATAGGCCTGGTGCCCAACGTCCCAAACCAATTGATCGGTGGGGGTATTGAACACATAATGAAGCGCAACCGTCAATTCAACAACGCCTAAAGAAGCGCCAAAATGACCTCCATACACAGAAACATTATCGATGATGTACTGACGTAATTCATCGCAAACTTGGACCAGACTTGCCTGATCTAGTTTTTTCAGATCGTCTGGAGAGTTAATTTCGCTAAGCAGAGGTCCCGGTTGTATCAACATGAAATAAATCTAAATGACAAAAGAACTTATAGGGTCAAAAATTGTTTGGGCCAGTTTTCGAAAGTCACAAAATTAGAAATTATTTCTGGTTCATCGGCTTCCTTTGTTCATTCCTTATATATTTGATAGTCAAGAATTGATATTCGTTGAGTTTCGAAATTAAACTTCCGCTTTTTGAAGGCCCATTTGACCTTCTGCTCTTTTTTATCCAGCGCGATGAATTGGATATTCATGATATTCCCATTACCAAAATCACCAAAGATTTTCTCAACTACCTGCATGAGTTAGAACAAATGAATGTTGAAGTCGCCAGTGAGTTTATTTTGGTGGCGGCTACCCTTATGCGCATTAAGGCCAAAATGCTCTTGCCAAGGCCTGTAGTAGACGAAGAGGGCAATGAAATTGATCCAAGGGAAGAATTGGTGAAGCATCTGTTGGAGTACAAGAAGTATAAATCGGTGATCCAAGCCCTAAGCCAATTAGAGGAAGACCGAATGCAACGAGAAGCCAGAGGGAACATTGCCAAGGAATTAAAACAATTGGCTTCTGGGGGCGATGTGGAATCTGAAATTCAAGATCTTGATCTCTATAAATTGCTCAAGGTCTATCAAAAAGTAATTGCCCGCTACGATTTGATCAAAGACAAGCCTACTCATGAGGTGGTGCAATTCCCTTACACCATTGCTGGCCAAAGAGAGTTCCTATTGAATGAATTGGTTAAAAAACCTAGACTTTCATTTTTGGAGTTGATCGCAATACAACCCAGCAAAATAGCCGTCATATTTAATTTTCTATCTATTTTAGACCTGCTGCAATTGCATGAAATAACACTGCACATTGGTGAGGGATTCAATAATTTTTGGATTGAAAAGATCGAAGAAACACTTGTCGATCAATAATGGCAATGGATGAAGAGAAAGCCCTAAAGGCGCTCAGCCCAAAGCGAGTTTGGCTTTCAGTTGCCATTGGTTTGGCGCTTGTGGTTTTCGTGGCCGCTCGGGATAAAAACCTCACGCAAGAGTCGTTTTTTTTGATGGCAGAGGTTTCAATTGCTGCAATTCTATTGGCCTTGCTGGTTTTGGCCGTTAAGGATGGCCTCAACACAACTCGAATTAAAGTTTTGGGAGAAGGTGCTTTCTCTTGGAAAGCTGCCCTTTACATAGTGCTGCTGTGGGAATTCGCCACTGCCGTTACACCACCGTTATTCGGCCCTATGGGCTTGGTCATCTTCGTGCTCTATAAAGAAGGAGTCAGTTTGGGCAAAGCCTTCGCCTACGCCATGCTTTTGGCATTATTGGATAATATATTCTTCCTTTCTGCCGCTCCATTGGCTTATCTGTTGAGCAAGGGGAATGTACTACCGCCTTCAGAAGGAGTTTTCAATGAGCTAGGCAATGGTATTGATTATTTTTTCTATCTCAGTTATGGCCTAGTGGCCTATTACACCAGCTTTATGGCCGCTGCCATTTTATTTTTCCCAAAGTTTATTTTAAGGGTGTTGCTGTGGCTTGCCTCTTTAAGATGGATGAAAAAAGGGAGTGAGGTTTTGAGCAATAGGGCCAATGAGTTGTATGCCGCTTCGCAGGAGTTTCGTGGAAAACATGTGGGTTATTGGCTGAAGCTATTAGGTTTGACCTATTCAGTTTGGATCATGAAGTATTTTGTCATTAATATGTTAGTTTCTGGTTTTGTCACTTTGACCATCGAGCAGCATTTACTAATGGTCGGCAGGCATTTGGTAATGTGGTTAGTCATGTTGGTTTCACCGTCCCCGGGTAGCGCAGGAACAGCAGAATATCTTTTTCCAGCCTTTTTTGGGGAGTTTTTGGGAGACTACACTTTTGCAGGAGGTCTGATTTGGCGATTGCTCAGTTTTTATCCCTACTTAATCATTGGAGCTTTGATTTTACCCAATTGGATCAAGAGGGTGTTAACTAAGGTTAATTAATTTGAAATTGAGGATTATTAGTTTATACTTATCATGTAAAAATCACTTTTATGGTAAATATTCAATTAGTCCAAGGTTGTAGTGTTGTTTCTATCAGGTTATTGTCTTTTACTTTACTGTTTTTCTTACAATCTCTCCTTTATTCCCAAGATTTAATTCGTTTGAAGGGAGTGGTGGTTGAAAAAGCAAGCAATGACTTGATTCCATTCGTCACAGTTCGCTTAAAAGGAGTTGCCTTGGGTACAATCACAGAAGAGGATGGACATTTTGCAGTAAAAATACCTACTGCATATGCAAAAGATACATTGGTCTTTTCAAGCGTAGGCTTTATTACCAAAGAAATGCCAGTTGCTTTTCTTGAGGAAGGAATCGAAAATAGAATAATTTTAGATCAGTATGTGGCACAACTAGAAGAGGTCATTGTTCAACGAGGGCGTGAACGAGACCCTTTGAAAGTACTGAAAAAGGCGCTTAGGAGATTAGACAATAATTATCCTCAAAACACCTTTTACTTCGATGCCTATTATCGAGAAAGAATTGAAGAAAATGGAGCAACGATCAAGTTTGCAGATGCTTCCACAACTTTTCAGCAAAGTGGCTATGACGGCAAGCGCTTTCGGCAAGGAATGGGCTTTTCGGGAATTGGTTCTGTTGGTTTATTTAGTTCAAGTTTCATTCTTTCAACCAATGCAGGAGAAAGATTACATGATCATTTTGGTCATAATACATCTTGGCAGGATAGGGTCAAAGTTCATGATTCGAGGTCAAGTCTCAATCTTACCAAGGAAGGATTACAGGCCAACATAGAGGGAGGGCCATTGGCTCTTCTGAGCAAGGACCTTGTGCGATATATTAGTTATATCACTGATAAAAAGCAATTTAAAAACTATGAATTTGAGCTATTGGAATTGCCAGACAAGAATGGTGATTGGGATCTTGTTGTTCGTTTTTCCCCCGTAAAGAAGCCGTCTAGTCTAGAGAGAATTATGGCCGATCAGGCAAAAAACAAACGGATAAGTAGAACGGACATCTTATCGGGTTCAATTTATATCGATCAGGAAAGTTACACCATAAAAAAAATGAGTTACGGTGTCGAACAAGACTATCGTAGGCATATATGCAATTTGCAAGAAATGAACATTAAGCATTATGGCTATAATGTAGATGTAGATTACATGAAAGTAGGTAAACGCTGGCAGGTTGAAAAAATAAAGAAAGTAGATCAATTCATTGTAAAAGATACTGTTAAGCAAACTACAACTCCTTATTCTACGGTCTCTGAATTGTTTGTAACAGATTATGGAATTAAAAAGGGCACAATTAATAGGGTAGAAAGTTTTTCGAATTCAGACTTTAATGCACTTTATGAGCATAGTGTTGAGTTCAATGAAGATTTTTGGAAAGAATATGAGAGGAACAATCCAATCGCACAAATTGAGCAGAGTGTTCGGAAGGACATGGAGGGAGAAAATAAACTAGAACAGCAATTTATTTTAAAGCATGTAAGGGATCCAGCCATAGCGGCTCCTATCGCAATGGTTCGGTCAGAAACTATCGAACTTCATGGAGAGACACTGAAGGATGATTATGCTTGGTTGAAGGATACTAAGGGGCCAAAGTCGAATAAGGAGGTGATGGACTATCTAACTGCTGAGAATGCCTTCGCTCAAAATTACTTCATCGATTTGAAGAAAATGGATAGGACAATAACCAAAGAGTTAGTTGTTCTTACCGAAGATAATGAACCATCTGAACCCATAGAAAAAAATGGGTATTTGTATTGGTCTCAATATGAGGGAGACAATCAATATTCAACGATTTACAGAAAATCTACTCAAGAGGGTGCTAAAGAAGAGTTGTTGTTCGACCAAACGGCAATGGCAGATAGCTCTGAGTATTTTAAGTTGGGCTTTTATTCTGTAAGTCCAGATAATAGATATTTAGCATATTCAGTAGACACGGTTGGGCGAAACGTTTTCACCACGATGATAAAGGAGTTTGAGACAGATGAGTTCTTAAAAGATTCGATTTCTAGGGTCACTAATTTTTTATGGTCTAAGGGAGTTGAGGGATATTTTTATATCAGGTTAGAAAAGAATACAAATCGGCCGTATCAACTTATGTTTCATGAACTTGGCGAGCCTTTCAGTAACGATGTTACTTATTTTACAGAAAAGGATCCTGCTTTTAGGATAAGCCTAAGTAGATCTAGTACTGGTGATTACTTGATTCTAAATACGTCTTCTAATAACTCCAATGCGCTTTATATAACTAGAGACATAAGAGTGCCTGACTTTCAACTTGTGAAAAAGGCCGTTCCAAATCAGACCTACAATTTTAATAATCAAGGCGATTCATTTTATATAATGACCAATATTGAGGCACCAGACAAGCGATTAATGAGGACGGATACTGCAAGTTTTCAGTTTGATAATTGGGAGGAATTATTGGCGGGAAGAAATGGAGTACAGTTAATGGATTATGAAGTTTATAATGACTACCTCATTTTCCATAAAAAGGAAAAAATGATGGAGAGAATCGAAGTGCTAGATCGATCATCTCAAAAAACTTATACAATCAAAGAGAATCCTGGTGAAGTCTTCACAATAGGGCTAGGAAAAAAGAAAGACCCCGATAGCTTAATTTATTACGTTTCCGCCCCAGATTTACCCACTACTCGGGTTTCTTATCACTTGCGAACAAATAAAAGCCAGCGTAAGAGGTTGGTTGATCCAAAGTTTGCATTGAATTATCTTATAAAGACTAAGCTATTATGGGCGGAAGGCAGAGATGGTACTAATATCCCAATATCAATGGTGTTTTTCGGTACAAAAGACAAATATATCCAAAATAGAAGTTTTCTAATTCAGACTTATGGTGCTTACGGTATTCAAGGTGACTTATCCTACAATGAGAGCATGGCTCCTTTGTTAGTTCGGGGAGTGGTTTACGCATATATTCATGTTAGAGGTGGATCCGAATTGGGTTCAGATTGGTATGAAAGTGGAAGAAAAATGAATAAGCAAAACTCAATGAATGACTTTATTGATGGAGTTGATTTTTTAGTGAGAGAAGGCTACGCCAATAGAGATCTAGTATATGCAAATAGCGGCAGTGCAGGTGGTTTGCTTTTGGCTTCAGTTGTCAATCAAAGGCCTGATTTATTGCAAGGAGTCTTTTTAGATGTTCCTTTCGTTGATCCCATTAATACTATGTTAGATCAAAAATTACCACTGACGAGCGAAGAGTTTTCGGAATGGGGCAACCCGAAAAACAAAAATGAATTCAAGTATATGCTGGAGTATTCGCCTTATGAGAATGTTAAGCCTCAAAGCTACCCAAATATGTCTTTTGTTACTTCTCTAAACGATCCTAAAGTGGGGTACTGGGAAGCGGCAAAGTTAGTGGCAAAGATTCGAGCCAACAGGGTGAACGACAATGCTCTTTTACTTAGAACATCCATGTCAGGGGGGCATAGCGGGCCTTCTGGAAAAATGGCAGCCATTAGATCGCTTTCATATATGTACTCGTTACTATTTTATTGGCAAGATCAAAAACGGATTGAATTGATGAATCTATCTTTAGAAAAATAGCAGGTGTACTGATTTTACCCAATTGGATCAAGAGGGTAATTGTGAAGAGGGTATAAAAAAAGCGACCGAACGTGGCTTCCTAATTTCAAAATGAAAATTATCCTAATAGTTGACTAGGGTACTTTTTTTATATTCGTAATTTGGATCAATTGGGTGGAAATAGACAGCACTGCCTTTTTTTGATTCGCTTACTATTTCGTAAATCAGTTTATTGTCAATCATTTTTGGATCAAAGCCTAATTTGAAAAGTGCCTTCATTTTATTGTTCACCATGTCAATGCTATACAATTGATATTCATAAGAAGGAGGTGTATTGCGTTTCTTTTTCTTTTTTTCCTCCGTATCGGGCAATTCAATTCTTTTTGCAGCATAGTGTTCTTTTCTATTATAATCGAATAAGTATTTCCAGCCTTCTGTGGATTTATCATCAATGGGTAGTTCGAATTTATTTAAGACTTCAAATTCGTTTTCGATATCAAAATGATAAATAGTTGCCGCTCTTTTTTCATACATATAGAAAGAGTTTCCGTTGAGGCTATAGCTGTTCCACCCATAATACGGGGATTGAATACGTCCCAAACAAACATCGGATTTAGTGAGTACAGGCTTAATTAAATCTTTCTTATCTACTGGTGTATTGTTTTTGAGAAAGGAGGTGTTTTCATCGAAAACCATTAAGCTATCTATTTGATAAAGGTTGTAGTCCTGGAAATTGTTTTTCGGGTATAACATTGTTTTGACTACGTCAAATGTCATGAAGTTATAAATAGAGCAGTCGTTTCCAAGGTAAAGTCTTCCAAATAATTGTTTGTTAAGCATGAAAATGGGATCAATTACTTGACTATTAAACTTATACCTTGACTCAAAGCCAGATGTGGCGATTAACCCATTTTCGCTTATTTTGAAATTCACATATTCACTTAATGCCCTGATAGTGAAATTTGAGTCACTCCTAATAAGGAACCTATCGTTGCCCATTACTTTCATGGTGTCTATGACTAAATTCTGTTCATCGAGTAAGTAGATAAAGCGTTTGTTTTGCTGCCTGTCAGGAGTAATCCTCAGCAGTTTATAATTTCCAACAGCCACGATTTCTTCAAATGCAAGATTATCATTTGCATAAACAAGGTTTTTTGGTAGTGTTTGATCTTGTGAATAGCTCAAAGAGGTACTAAAAATAGCAAAAAGTAGTAATACAGATTTTTTCATAAGTCGTCATTAAATTTCCGTAAAACGTATTCATAATTGTCTAAAGTAAGGCTGGTTACCGTAATTTGTTTCCCATCGAACTTGAGCAGAGTAGGATTGCTGATGTTTGTCCTATATAACATCAACCGGTTTTCAGGGTCTTTAACAATAGGATAAACAGCAGACAACTTTTGTTCCAAATTTATGATATCGTGGTCTAAAGTTCGATCAACGATTACTAGCAAAGTGTTTTTGAGGGTT
The DNA here is from genome assembly GCA_002786855.1 of Cytophagales bacterium CG12_big_fil_rev_8_21_14_0_65_40_12. GTDB lineage: Bacteria > Bacteroidota > Bacteroidia > Cytophagales > Cyclobacteriaceae > Roseivirga. Next base: position 27,121 of record PCUU01000067.1, on the reverse strand, counting down.
AGCCGTGACAGATGATTCATTACTTCAATTAGGCATGGGCTACAGCCACCTATCGGGATAATGAGCACGTTGGGATTTTCTTGAAGTAATTGTTGGTCAACCTCAAGAGCCTCATTGAAGTATCGCTGAATGGCATCGGAATAGGTGTTGCTTCTATCAACGTTACAGTTGGTCACCGATATGATTAACAGTAATATGATGGCGGGTTTAATCCTTTTCATTTTCCTGAATTTTCATTCTATGATAAAGCGAAGCCCCTTCTTCTACCTCACTTGAGGGATTTTTTAACCATAAGTCACCATTGCTTACAAATGAGATAGCGGGAAGAGCCCATTTAGATGGAATTGCGGAGTGTCCAATCGGGTTAAGGGATTTGTCAAAAATATCGATGCACCATTTGCCCGACCACCTCGGGTTAAATAAGTTGGCACTGTTGGTAACAGGTTGGGAGTGCTTCATTAGGCGATAAAAAAGGTTTCTGTCTTCATCATAAAGCAAGAAAATATAAGCGGCAGTAGAAGTCAACCAATCCTGCCCCTGTTGGAAGTCTGCATTTCGAGGAAGGCTTTGGGGTTCTCCGGGCCAATGTTCGCAGCTGTAATTCCCTATTGAAAACAGCTCTCCGTTAACGTTGTCATAGCAGAGAATTGTTGAGGAAGTACCGAAATATACATAGGAAGTGTCCCCTACAGTAAGTAAGCCTGGATCATTGTATAGAGAATAATTTACCCCTTTTTTATAGTTGTCAGGATAGTTACCATATATCGTTTTAAAAGCCCGATCAACGATGGAATAACTAGCAAATGCCTGATAATCATAATTATCCTTACTTGGATCCACCCATCTGTAGGTATAGAACTGTAAGGTTTTATCCTCACTATTGTAATAAGGGCCATTCATCAACCCTTGATCGGCATATACATCGTAATTAGAAAAGCCGTCAGGGAGAGGAAGCTGATCGAAATTAAATTCGTCTATTTTTTGAGCTCTATCATTCATTAAATGAATGCTGTTTTCGTCAATGCTGAGGATGAAAATCGTGTCTTTATTATGGTAAAAGAAACCATCTATTCCGCCCTCAATACCATCTGGTCCTTCTGATTGAAAATATATCTGGTTTTCTGATGTCTTTGTGGTCAGGTTAATAATGTCTAGTGCATGATCTCGTGCATTGATGCCCACTAAAAAATTGGTATCATTTCTTTCAATAGTTTGGTAATCAAGGTAGTCACCGATAAAGGAATTATCAATGCTAAGCGTGTCGGAGGAATAATATTGAAGAGAAAGCTCGTTACTTAATTGCACGGATTGAATCAAGGATGGGTCGAATCGAGACCCATCTTGATTAGAACAGCCAGTATAAATTAATATGCTTATGCTGGCTATATAACTGACAATTTTATTCATTTGGTTAAGGCGTCAGCGGCCGTCCCGATAGCAAGTACTCCAGCAATGGCCGTGATATAAGATTGAGCCGAGCAGTGATTTCTTGGACTGCATTCGTTGCCCTCCTTCTTTTTTCTACAATTGGGTTTTCCATCTAGCCAACAGTGACCTGCTTTCAGAGTCCTTTCACCATCGTTAGCTTCTTGAGCATAGGATAGATTAGGAAGTGCCAACGAAATAGTCAAAATAAGACTTAACAAAAAGGTCGAGAATTTACGAGTTTTTAGATTGTTTTTCATAACGATTTTTTTTTGTGAACTAAATTTTTCCTAGAACCCTATTTTGGGCGTATCAATCTTGTGATTGAACCGATGGCTTTCAATTATTTGCAAATAATTTAGTATAATTTTAATGATAATTATGGATAAATTATATTGAATATGATTGAAATAAGCAATAGTGTAACTAATATTTTTTATTTAATTAGATAAACAGCACTTTTTGAGATGTGAACAACAAAAAAGCCTGACCTTTTAAAGGTCAGGCTTTTTACTAAGAGTTGAATCTGGTTATGTTTAAGTTAAAACCTCTCGAATTGAGAGAAGAAGAAACTTCCTTCAATTTGGGCGTTTTCATCAGAATCAGAACCATGTACCGCGTTAGCAGCAATTGATTTTGCATATATTTTTCTGATCGTACCTTCAGCAGCCTCAGCTGGGTTGGTCGCGCCAATTAAGTTTCTGAAGTCTGCAACAGCATTTTCCTTTTCAAGGATTGCAGCTACAATTGGGCCAGAAGACATGTATTCGCAAAGCTCACCATAGAATGGTCTTGCACTATGTACCTCGTAGAATTTACCTGCGATTTGCGCACTTAGTTGTACATATTTCATTGCAACGATCTTGAAACCACCTTCTTCGATCATTCTTAAAATTCCACCAATGTTGCCTGCTTCTACTGCGTCAGGCTTGATCATCGTAAACGTTCTGTTTGTTGCCATTCTATTTTTAGATATTATTGATTTTTCTAATTCGGGTGCAAAATTAGAAGATTAATCTGATTGCTCTCACCTGATTCTGAATATTTTACCAAACTTAACGATGGGTTAAAGCCTGTTAAAATCGTTGTTTTTGAATCTTATTCTTATCAACTTTGCCGCCTTACTTTCATACCGCTTGAGTGGTATTTGTTGTTAATGCGGGAGATAGAATCTTTAATCAATCAGCTAAAAAAACCCAACCGAATTGTGGTCACTACGCATCACAAGCCCGATGCAGATGCTTTGGGCTCATCATTGGGAATAGCCAACTACCTGATAAAAAAGGGTCATTCAGTGCAAGTTATCACGCCAAGTGATTACCCAGAGTTTTTGTTTTGGATGAAAGGCAACGAAAACGTGCTTGTCTATTCAGAAGAATCTGCTGCACAAGTTCAAGCTTTTGTTGAGCATGCTGAGGTCATTATTACACTGGATTTTTCGGTGCTGCACCGCATCAACGAAATGGGCGAAATGGTGAGGAATGCAAAAGCGTTTAAGGTAAATATCGACCATCATTTGGACCCAGAGGATTTTGCAGACTACAGACTCTGGAATACCAAAGCAGCCTCTACCTGTGAATTGTGTTATCAGTTGATCGTTGAATTTGGCGACAAACATTTGATCGACAAAGACATTGCGGAATGCCTTTATGCGGGGATAATGACAGATACTGGTGGCTTTCGTCATCAAAATACTACCAAAAATGTGCATGAGGTGGTAGCCCAATTAATTGACATTGGAGCGGATAATGCCAAGGTGGCCAAAAATATTTACGATAGAAATTCGCTGAATCGACTGCGTTTTATCGGTTTCGCTTTAAGCGAAAAACTAGAAATTCTTCCAGAATACCATACTGCCTATTTCGCCATTACCAATGATGAGTTGAACCGTTTTGAATCAAAAACGGGCGATACTGAGGGTTTAGTGAATTATGCCTTGTCTTTAGATGGAATCGTTTTGGCAGTCTTGTTCAAAGATGCTGGGGATGGGGTTAAAATTTCCTTCAGGTCCATTGGGGCTTTTCCAGCGAATGAAATTGCATCCACCTATTTCAATGGTGGTGGACATAGAAATGCTGCTGGTGGAAAAACAGAGTGGACTTTAGAAGAAACCGTTGAGAAATTTAAAACAGTAATAAAAGATTATAGACCTTTGCTGGAGAAGGAATTACTCAATCTAAATTGAGAAAGCTTCCTCAGTGAATTCAAAATTGCCAAAAGCCATTAAAATTTAGATAATGAAAAAATATTTCGCATTCGTTTTATTGCTGACTTTGATTTATAGCTGTTCAAAGGAAAAGCCATTTATTGAGCTAGAATCAGGTTTGGCTTATAAGCTGATTGACGATCGTGGAGGCAAAAAGGCCACTCAAAACGATATCATGATTTTAGAGTTAAAAAGCGTCTACAAGGATTCTGTGGTAGCCGAACCTAAGCCAGCAGGAGGCTTTAGATTAAATCCATATGTAGATGCTCCCCCAAATTTGCGTGATGTGCTTTTGCTTTTGGGTGAAGGGGATAGCGCTCATATAAAATTCAGCTTAGAAGAATATTTTGTGCTGACCAATTCGAGAGTAGCCACCGATTTCGACACTACCGAGTCTGTGTACATGCAAGTTCGAGTCACAGAAATAAATGATAAGCAAGTGATAGCCGACCGCCTGCAAGCAGAAAATGACAAACTTATTGCGATTCAGCTTGAGAAGGACAAAGCGCTTATCGAAGCTCACTTGGCCGAAAATAGTTTAGAAGCAAAGCAGACGCCAGAGGGAGTTTATTACGTTATGACCCAAGAAGGCACTGGGCCAAAGGCGGCTGCTGGTGATTTGGCCAGAATTGATTACGTACTTACCCTTTTGGACGGTACTTTCATAGACACCAGCAAAAAGGCAGTGGCCGAAGCCAACAATATTTATGATACAAGACGCGAACCTTATGTGCCTTATGAGTTTGAAGTTGGGGCCGGAACGGTAGTAAAGGGTTGGGACTTAGCCATTCCTTTATTAAATAAAGGCAGCAAGGCAAGGTTGTTTTTGCCTTCTACCTTGGCTTTTGGGGCAAATCCCCGACCAGGGCCAATTACGCCCAATGCGGTAGTAATATTCGATATAGAGGTGATTGACGTTAAGAGTAATTAATTGAAAGAATTCAATTCTATGAAAGTAGTTAAAGCTTTACTGATCTTTGGGATGATTGCACTTGCGATGAGCGGCTGCAAAAAAGATGATGTTTACGATGCCGAAGAACAGTTCATCAGAGATACCACATTGATCGAGCAATTTTTAGATCAGAACAATTTAGTAGCCCAAACGCATTCAAGCGGACTGCGCTACATTATCACTTCGGAAGGAGAAGGACCGAATGCTGCGTTTGGAAATTCGGTAGAGGTAAAGTTCACAGGTTATTTGTTGGACGGGACTGAATTTGATACAAACGAAGGACAAGGCGATTTTTTCTTTGTGGTAGACAGGGGAGATGTAATTCGTGGTTGGGACATTGGTTTTAAACTTTTGAATAAAGGAGCTACAGCCACTTTGTTCATTCCATCTACATTAGGTTTTGGAAATACGGCAAGGACTAAAATTCCAGCCAATTCGGTAGTCGTTTTTGATGTTCGGGTATTGAGCATAAGATAATCCATCTACATTCTATAGTTTCAATGGACTGAATTGGTAAAATCAGTCCATTTTTGTTTAATGACCTTAAAATCAACCAATGAAGATTTGCTTTGCCACCAACAATCAAAATAAGCTCAAAGAGATATCAGAAATATTGGGCGACCAGTTCGAATTGCTTTCGCTAGAATCTATCGGTTGCTTCGAGGAATTAGAAGAAACAAAAGATACTTTGGAGGGCAATTCCCTGCAAAAGGCAGCATATGTGCATGCTAAATTCAATATCCCTGTTTTTGCGGACGATACGGGATTGGAGGTAAATAGCTTAAATGGCGCTCCGGGTGTATATTCTGCGAGGTATGCTGGTCCTGAACGCGATTCCTTCAACAATATGCAAAAACTGCTAACCGCTCTTGAAGACAAAACAGACCGTTCTGCCAGATTCCGAACGGTAATTACCTACATGGAAAATGGTCAATCATTTCAATTCGAGGGTATTGTCGAAGGAGAAATCATAAAAAATATGGAGGGAGAGGGTGGTTTTGGCTATGACCCGATTTTTACTCCAAAAGGCTATGATCAAACTTTTGGCGAATTGAGTTCCGAAATCAAAAACCAAATTAGCCATAGAAAAAGGGCATTTGATAAACTCATTAATTTTTTGAAGACCAAAGAAAGTAAATCCGCTTAGCTTACTACTTTTGCAAAATGTCTGAGAACAAGCCTTATATCATTGGGATCACTGGAGGAAGTGGCTCTGGAAAAACCCGTTTTCTTCGCCAGTTGCTAGAGAGTTTTAACTCGGGGGTAACGAGCATTTGCCAGGATGATTATTATCGCCCAAGAGAACATCAATTGGTGGATAGAAATGGAGAATTTAACTTCGACCGCCCAGAGTCAATTGACTATGAACACTTTGCCAGTGATTTGCTTGCTTTGAGCAAATGGCAGACCGTGGAAAAACAAGAGTACACTTTTAACAATCCAAATGCGAATGCCAAGAAGATTGTTAGAAAGCCTCAGCCTGTAATTTTGGTAGAGGGGATTTTTATCTTCCATTATCAGAAAATTGCGGAGTTGATGGACCTCAAGATTTTTGTAGATGCCAAAGATTACATTAAACTTCAACGCAGACTCACCAGAGATAGAGTGGAACGTGGCTACGATGCCGATGACGTGCTTTATAAGTACGAAAACCATATCATGCCGTCATACAACAAATACATTGCTCCGCATAAGGAAGAGGCTGATTTAGTAATTCCTAACAATACCGATTTCAAAATTGCCGCAGAAGTGGTGAAGGCATTTATACAGTCGAAAATAAATCAACATAAAGTGTAATTGTAAAGTCAATTACATAAATTTGACCCGCTTTATGAATACCAAGTCGCAGATATCCAGTTTTAAAAAGTCACTTTTCTTTGTGATGGGAATTCTCGTGGCCGTGTTTGTGGTAGCGCAAGAGGTAATAGATTACCACTGCGTAAAGATTTCAGCTGATATCGAAAATGCAGAATCAGAAGACACGGCAGAAAATGGCGATCAAAAAGTAGTTTATGAATATACCTGCGAGTTGGCCATGCCTTCTTCGACAGTCGAGCTTCAGGCATTTGTGCCCGTATTTATTTGCTCAGTAATTCGAGAGTCTGAGGAAAATGTAGTGCCTTACCAAACGGTTGCGCTCTCTGCTTCCCCATTATATATTAACCTCTTCAGACAAATAATTTCCCCAAACGCCCCTTGAGGCACACTCCGCTTTTGATGATTTCAAAAGTGGATTTTCTAATCAGTTGAATTATTTAGGTTGAATCTAATAGTTAAAGGTTCATCCACACCGAATTATAAACCATAAACAGAAATGAAAAATAAGAATACCATTGTTTTTTTGACGATTGTCATCACTGCACTGTGTCTTTATTACCTAGGGATCACTTTTTTCTCAAGGGGAATTCAACAAGATGCACTTGATTATGCCAAAGATGAATCAGGCATAATTAACCAAACCAAAAAGCAAGCCTATCTAGATTCAATATGGAGAGAGCCTGTACTCAACATTTTAGGCGCAGAGTTTACCTACCAAGAAATCAAAGAATATGAGCTGAATTTAGGGCTCGATTTACAAGGTGGTATGCACGTGACACTAGAGGTTTCTCCAGTTGCGATCATCGAAGGCTTATCAGGAAACAGCAAAGATCCTCAATTTAGAGAGGCCATTCAAAGGGCTGAAGAAGCCCAAAAGGGTGGACAAGAAGGTTTTACCACACTTTTTGAAAATGCTTATAGCGATGTTACTTCTGGTGGTCAGTTAAGCAAGATTTTCGCTAACGCAGGCAATAGAGGCCGTATTGAATTCGGTTCTAGCAATGCTGACGTAATGGAGGTGATCAACGAAGAAGTTGATAATGCCATCGATCGTGCTTTCCAAATCTTAAGAACTAGAATTGACCGTTTTGGTACTTCACAACCTAATATCCAAAGACTTGCGGGTACTGGTAGAATTCAGATTGAATTGCCAGGTGTAGATAACCCACAAAGGGTACGTAAGCTTCTTCAGGGTGTAGCGAAGTTAGAATTCTGGGAAGTAAGCGAACCGAACGAGATTTCAGCAACCCTTTCTGCTATGAACGATGCTTTGATCAAAATCGAAGCGGCTGAGAAAGCGAATAAGCCTGCTACAGACTTAAGTCAAGAACTAAAGCCAGTAGGTGCTGAGGAAAATTCTTTAGAAGCACAATTGGCTGGAGATACTACAAAAACAGCGGAAGATGATTTGGCCACACCAGGGCAGTCTAAATTCTTCTCTTTAATGAGACAGGGACCAACCCAAGGCTTCTTCTATAACCTTGCCGATACTTCAGAGATCAACAAAGTGTTGAAAAATGAGACCATCAAAAGATTGTTTCCTTCTGGGTTAAAATTCTTGTGGTCTGTTAAAGCTGAAGAGGGAACTGAGTTACTTGAATTGCTTGCTATCAAAACGGGTAGAAATGGCGAGGCTCCATTGACAGGCGAAGTAATTACAGATGCTCGTCAGTCATTGGACGAAAGAGCAAGACCAGCAGTAAGCATGCAAATGAATGCAATTGGTGCTAAAAAATGGAAGAATTTAACAGGTTCTAACATCAACAGACGTATTGCCATAGCACTTGATAACTATGTTTACACTGCACCAAATGTGAATGGTGAAATCCCTAGCGGAAGTTCTCAAATCATGGGAAACTTCACAGTAGAAGAAGCAGACGATTTGGCTAACATTTTGAAAGCTGGTTCTCTTCCTGCGCCAACCAAAATTGTAGAAGAAGCTGTAATTGGTCCAACTTTGGGTAAAGAGGCTCAAAGACAAGGTGTAACTTCCATCTTAGGTGGATTGGCCATCGTGGTAATCTTCATGGTGTTTTATTATGCCAAAGGTGGTATTGTGGCCAATGTGGCTTTATTGTTCAACATCTTCTTTATTCTTGGTATTCTTGCCAACCTTGGTGCGGCTTTAACATTGCCAGGTATAGCGGGTATAGTGCTCACCATTGGTATGTCCATTGATGCGAACGTACTTATTTTCGAAAGGATCAGAGAGGAGTTGCGAAATGGTATTCCACTGCTTCAGGCAATTTCTTCTGGTTACAAAAAGGCCTATAGCTCTATTATAGATGCGAACGTTACTACTTTTTTAACCGGTGTGATTCTTTATATCCTTGGTCAAGGCCCATTAAAAGGCTTTGCGGTTACGCTGATGATCGGTATCATTTGTTCATTCTTTTCTGCCGTTTTCATTACTAGAGTAATCATTACTTGGATGACGAGAAAAGGAAATGACAGTAAAGTAACTTTCGACACCCCTATGTCTAAAGGCTGGTTGACGAATGTCAATATTGATTTCCTCGGAAAGCGCAGATTGGCCTACATTTCTTCGGGTATCGTGATTGCAGTGGGTATTGTACTGATGGCAACCAATGGATTGAGATTGGGTGTAGACTTTAAAGGTGGACGTTCATACGTGGTAGAGTTTGATCAGCCAATGGTGGCTTCTGAGCTTAAAGCTTCACTTTCTGGCGTTGAGACGTTTAAAGAGTCTGGTTTGGAAGTGAAAACTTACAACTCAAGCAACTTTTTGAAAATCACTACTTCATATATGATTGAGGAAGAATCTACTGAAGCAGATGCTGAGGTTAAATTGGCTTTGACCAATGCGCTGCAGCAAATCACAAACAAAACGTTTATCGATGGTACTACCACTTTAGGTGCGGATCAATTCACCATCAACGGCTCTTCGAAAGTAACCGCTACAATTGCTGATGATATTAAGACTTCATCGATCGAATCATTCGGTTTGGCAATTCTAGCGATCTTCTTGTACATTTTAGTACGATTCAGAAGATGGCAATTCTCGCTCGGTGCTATCATTGCCTTGATTCACGATGCTTTGGTAGTATTAGCTGCTTTTGCAATTGCTGGATTATTCGGTATTAGCTTCGAAATCGACCAGGTGTTCATTGGAGCTTTGCTTACCATCATGGGATACTCAATCAACGATACCGTGGTTGTGTTTGACAGGATCAGAGAGAATCTGCAATTGAAAGGCTCACGAGATTTGATCGGCACTTTCAACGATTCAATCAACACTACCATCAATAGAACGCTGATCACATCAATGACCACTCTTATTGTGGTATTTGTATTGTTCATTTTTGGAGGTGAGGTATTAAGAGGCTTCTCTTTTGCCTTCTTTATAGGGATCGTTGTAGGAACTTACTCTTCAATCTTTATCGCAACGCCAATTGTGGTTGATTTGACTAAGAAAACCTTGGGTAAATCTGCCGATAAAGAACAAGAATCGGCCAGAGCGAAAGCAAGCGCGAGAGTAGCTGCTTCAGCCAATCAGTAATTATTTCATTTAGCATATAGAAAGCGGCACTCCTCCGGGGTGTCGCTTTTTTTGTGCCCAAGAAGTGCTAAATCTTCAGTATTTTTGCCGAATGAATTTGAAAATGGAAAAAAGGATCTTGGGCTTACTTGTGGTGGTGATTGCTGCTTGCTTGTCTTTGCAGTACCTCGTGGGTCTAGAAAACTTTAATGACCCTGTCATGGCGAAGTACTTAATTGAGACTGTGCTTTATCCTTCTGGTTTAGTTGTGTTAATATTAGTTTGGCGACAAACTCTCGATAAAAAAATCCAAAGTAAGAAAGAGCGGGAGAAACGTTTTGAAGATTCGAGGGACGGACAATGAACATTGATATTTCCACCCCCGCGCTACTTTTTCCTGCAATTACACTGTTGTTGCTGGCCTATACCAATCGTTTTGTGGCTTTGGCGACCTTGGCCAGAGGCTTGCGCCAACGTTACCTAGATCTGAATGAACCCTCCGAGACAGTCCTGGGGCAAATCAAGAATCTTAGGACCCGATTACTATTGATCCGGAATATGCAGGCTTTAGGAATCCTTAGCTTTTTTTCATGTGTGCTCAGTATGGTGCTAATGTACTTGCATAGACAACAATTAGCAGATTACATTTTTGGAGCAAGCCTGTTTTTATTACTAGGTTCCCTTACGCTCTCCTTTATTGAAACACAAATTTCTACCAAAGCCCTTAATTTAGAGTTGAGCGATTTAGAACAGAAGACGGTTAAGGGTCCTAAATAATCAAGACTATACTTCTTTAACCCCTCTCAATGCCCTTTTATAGGTACTGAGAGGGGTTTTTGCGTTTTCTTCCCATCGTTCAAAAATTAAAATCAAAGTATGAGCAAATTTTTTCTAAAATTACTTGTGCAGACAAGTAATTTGAGTATATTTGAGTCAGAATTACCATTATGATGGGTTTCGACAAGGCTCTCTTTCACCTTAATAGCAACCTTGGCTATAATCTTTACCGTACTTATCTACTCTTTCATAGGGAGTTGATCAGGGCTTTGAAGGGGTATTCGGTTACTCCCGAGCAGTGGCAGGTTTTGATTATCCTTTGGAATCACGGCAGCGTAACCCCAACCGAAATCAGTGGGGTTACGCTGCAAGATTTGCCGTCCATCTCTCGCATGCTGGTGCGAATGGAAAGGAATGGGTGGATAGAGAAGGAAGGAAATGAAGCAGATGGCAGATCATTTAAAATAAAGCTTACTCAGCGTGGTGTGGAGAGTAAGGAAGAGATGATGCTGGTTTTGGAAAAGCATTTTGCGGCTTTTTTAAAACAAGTCCCTGCTCAAACAAATTATAACATCAAGCAAGAGCTCGTCAAGCTCCGAACGATGCTAGGAGATTACACACCCAAATAATGACAGACGGTCAGGTCATTTTGAAGTGATTTTTACTTCGAGTCTCATAATGTTTAGGTTGAAACGGAGATTGTCCGGCCAAGAGCAGATGGTTCTTGGCCGGAAAATGACTTTATAGACTTTCCCTTCAGAAAATTTCTCTTGCTCTTCCTTGAATTTACTCCTAGATTCATCACCTAAATAATTTCCCTTTGATTGATTTAAGAAGTGACACACTGACCAAACCTACATTGGCAATGCATGCTGCTATGATGGATGCCCAAGTGGGTGATGATATGTTTGGAGAGGATCCAACCGTTGCAGCGCTTGAACATAAAGCGGCAGAAATTTTCGGAATGGAAGCCGCACTTTATTGCGCTTCTGGGACAATGACCAACCAAATCGCCATTCGTTTGCATACCACTCTTCAAGACGAGGTGATTTGCCACAAGTACTCGCATATATATATGTATGAAAGCGGTGGGATTATGTCGAATTCTGGTGTTTCAGTCCGGCTTTTGGAAGGTGAAAGAGGGATGATAACGGCCAAGGATGTTCGTGCTGCGATTCAGCCTGATGACATTCATTCGCCCGTTTCTAGACTTGTTTCATTAGAAAATACCATGAATAAAGGTGGCGGGAGCTGCTATGATTTCGATGAAATACTGGCCATCAAAAAAGTATGTGAAGAAAAAGGATTGGGCTTTCACTTAGATGGTGCAAGGCTTTTCAACGCACTGATTGCTACAGGTCAAAATGCATTGGATTATGGTAAAGCATTCGACACCATTTCTATTTGCTTGTCAAAAGGCTTAGGCGCTCCTGTGGGTTCTTTGCTCTTGGGTAGTGCAGCCCATATAAAAAGGGCCAAACGGGTAAGAAAAGTAATGGGCGGTGCTTGGCGCCAGGCGGGCTACATTGCCGCTGCTGGACTTTATGCCTTAGAAAATCATGTTGAAAGACTGATCGAAGACCATAAGGCTGCCAAGACAATTGCAGATGTTTTGAAGGGACTGAGTTATGTAGATGAAATCTATCCTTGCGAAACGAATATTTTGATTTTCAGAATCGGTGATAAGTACACCAATGAAATATTTTTGGCTAAGCTAAAAGAGCATGGTGTTTTGGCTTTTGGTTTTGGCCCACAGTTGATCAGGTTTGTAACGCACTATGATTTCACGAATGATCAATTGAATGACCTTTTGGTGACCCTTAAGAAATTATAAATGAGGAATTTACTGCTCTTACTCTGCTTGTTTTTATCAGTGGGTTGCCAATCAAATAAGCAAGCTAAGGATACCGACAAAACCACTATGGCTACTGAAATGGAAGTGTTATTCATTGGAACTTATACCAGAAAGGAAGGTCATGTGGATGGCAAAGGTGAGGGTGTTTATGTTTATGAAATGAATCAAAAAACAGGCGAACTGACCTATGTTTCAACTTCAGATAAGATCATTAGCCCATCTTACATTACCGTAGCAAAAAATGGTAATTATGTCTACGCGGCCAATGAGTTTGATGGTGGAGAGGAGGGTTACGCCAGCTTGACAGCATTAAAATATGATCCTGAATTGAAAACGCTGAGCTTCTTGAATGAAGTCAACGCTTTAGGGCAATACCCCTGCTATATCAGTCTCGATAATTCTGGAGGCTTTGTTATGGCAGCCAATTATGTTGGCGGTTCAGTTGAATTACACCCTATTTTGGAAGATGGACTCATTGGAGAAGCCCTTTCTTATAAAAAGCATGATGGTCAGTCAGCGCACCCACGGCAAGAAGCGGCTCATGCCCATCAGATTCTCCCAATGCCCAACTCAAATTTGGTTTTTGCGGTTGATTTAGGAGCGAACAAAATTTATGAATATGCACTAGATACGCTTTCACTTACCTTAAATGAGATGAATACGTACGATGTGCTGCCCGAACAATCTGGCCCAAGGCATGTGGCTTTTCACCCTCAAATGGAATTGGTTTATGTGTTGAATGAGCTTTCCGGGACGATTTTAGCAATGGAATTGAGCGAGAAATCGCGCTTTAGCAATACCCTCCAAAGTGTTTCTACTCGGGTTGAAGGAGAAGAAAGAGAGGCTGCAAGCGCGGCCATCAAAGTTCATCCTTATGGTAAGTTTCTGTATGCTTCGAATCGAGGCGAATTAAACGAAGTAGTTGTGTTTTCTATTGATGAGAGTGGAAAGTTAACGCCTATTCAACACCTCTCAACGGATGGAAAAACTCCGAGAGATTTTGAAATTGATCCTTCAGGAAATTTTCTTTTAGTGGCCAATCAGGACTCTGGCACTATCGTCACTTTCAAGATCAATCAAACAACAGGACTGCTAGAAAAGACGGGTTTCATTGCAGAAGTCCCTTCCCCGGTTTGTATTAAGTTTCTGAATTAAACCCCTTTAAGGTAGATTTTGATCAAGTTCCTGTGATGATCCGCGTGATGGATAGTAAAGTACATCATTTCGCGTACCGTTAATTTACCCAAAAGTGGATGCGGAAATACAAACTCATCCATTTGGCTTTCGCTCCACTTGTTCAGCCTGTGATTGATGGCTTCAATGTTTTGTGTAAGCTGTGTTTGTAGCTTTTCTTTTTTTTCGAAACTGACTTTGTTTGGTACATAAGGTGCGGAAGCCCTTCCACCTGCTGATAGCCTTTCCTTGTATCGTTCCACCAAAGCCTCAAAAGTTCTAGAAGGGCGATTGGCTTTGCCGAATTTATAACTGATTAGGAACTTTGGGTAATTTAAGCCTTTGATGACTGGAGATGTACTTTTAATGAGGTGTTCCAATTGTTGGCCTGCCGACCATTTGCCCTCAGGAGCGTACTCGAATTCATCTGAATTTAGGGCGTTCAGTGCCTTGTTGAAATCGGTATAAGTGGTAATGAGCGCCTTTGAGATTTGATCCTTTTTCATGCTAGAATTTGCTTGTTTGAAGGTAGACCTTCTTTCTAAAAGGGCAAAATGAAAGCCGAGATTCCGTCTGAATTCTCGGCTTTGCAACTAACTAAAACACTTTTGTTATATACCGTGCATACTTACGGAGTGAATTGTTGAAGTGGATTTAGGAGGCTAAAACTTTTTCTGTTTTTTTAGTCAATTGTTCTGGAATTGCGTAAAAAGGCCAATATTGAATTCAAATTTTTTTTCAAGCACCCATTTATGAAATTTAAGTCTCTACTTTTTTTACTTCTGCTATCATCGTCAATATGCGCTCAGGAACGAAAATCTACCGCTTCTAAAAATGTAAGTATCTTACCTAACCAAATTGAAATGCCCGGTTTGGATAGAAGCCGGGCCATAAGATTATATCTTCCTCCAAACTATGACGAATCTAAAAAGGACTATGCTGTGCTGTACATGCATGATGGACAGAACTTGTTCGATGATGCAACTTCTTTTGTGGGTGAATGGGGAGTAGACGAAATCTTGGATCAACTTTATGAAAAGCAGGGATTCGAGTTGATTGTGGTTGGCATTGATAATGGGCAAGCAAAAAGAATGAGTGAATTGAGTCCTTGGGAAAACGCACAGTATGGAAAAGCTGAAGGCAAAGAATACATGGAGTTTATCGTGGATGTGGTAAAGCCATTGATAGACAAAAACTACAGAACGAAATCAGACCGCGAACACACCGCCATCATGGGCAGCTCAATGGGAGGTTTGATCAGTCATTATGCCATTTACCAATATCCAGAGGTTTTCGGCAAAGCAGGTATTTACTCCCCATCCTATTGGTATGCCCGAGGCGCCTTCGAAATTGTGGAAGAAAAACCTATGAGGAAGGATGCAAGACTGTACTTTTTTGTGGGGCAAAAAGAAGGCGAAATGATGGTCAACCCCATGAATGAAATGGTGGATTTGGTTTTGGCCAAGGGGCATCCTTCAAAAAACCTACAATCTATTATTGACCCAAATGGTGAGCACAACGAAAGGACCTGGAGATCTGATTTTGAAAATGCTGTGCTTTGGTTGTTTCAATAGTAATTCAAATTAATAGTTGGAATTCGTTTTTTTTGGAACTCTTCAATATATCTCAACTGTTGCAAAAACTGATTTATAATAAATAATACATGTTTTTGGTCAAAGCCCTTTGCTTCATTCCACTCTCTGTTTTTCATGCGATTGGAAAATTCGTTGCTTTTTTGCTGTATCATGTTTTTCGCTATAGAAGAGATGTTGTAAGGCAAAATATGACCGCGGCATTTCCCAAAATGTCCCTTCAAGAAATAAGAAAGGAAGAACGAAAATTCTATATCAACTTTGTAGATGTATTCTTAGAATTGATGAAAGCCTATCAATTCAAAAAGGAAGATTGGGTCAAACGCGTGCCTCTAAAAGGCGCTGATTTGATGTTGAAGTATTTAGACAAAGGACAACCCGTTATTTTGCTTTCTGGACATTCGGCCAATTGGGAATGGCCAGCATTTTCCATTGGCCGGCAAATGGGTTATACAATGGAATTTTTATACAAGCCAATCAAAAATGCTAGGTTCGATAAAATAATGCTGCGGCTGAGAACAAAGCATGGAGGAGTAGCAATACCTAAGGATTCCGCACTCAGGCAGATCATCAAGAAAAAGAATGAGGCAAGGATCATTGGTATTTTGGCCGATCAACTTCCGTCAATTGGCGCGGATAAGTACTGGATCAACTTTCTGAATCAAGAAACGGCCTTTTATACTGGGCCTCAAAAGATAGCAGAGCTGGTTAATTATCCTGTTTTTTATTCCGAGACCACTCGTTTGGCTAGAGGATATTATCAGACAGAATTTAAGGAAGTGATGAAGCCGCCTTATCAAAAAGGGGGGCAAGAAATTGTTCAAAAGTTTGCCGATCTGCTTTCCGATACCGTAGCCAGAAATCCTTCTGACTATCTTTGGTCACATAAGCGTTGGAAATACGACAGGAAGCAAGAACAGCAGGTGAAGGGTATTGCTTAACTAAGTATGGAGGCCCATTTGTTTTGTTATCAACTACTTGCGGTATTAGTAAAAAGCTGTTTTGTAGTTTTCTATCCTGAGTTCCGAGGCATCGGAACGAAGGAACTAAATTACATTTTAGACCCTTCCTGCGTCAGGGAAAGAAGCGTTTTATGGATGCTTTTATTGTCTGAAATTTGCTAGGCCTTCGAAAAATCTACCGATAGGATATATGAATTCCGATTTTCAAAAATCCAAAGTCGTCAATATGGCAATAGTTGACTTTCAGTTTATTCATCCCTCAAAGCATCTACCGGATTTCGATAAGCCGATTTTATGGATTGAAAACTAATGGTGCCCCATGCAATTAATAAAGCTCCGATTCCCGCAAAAATGAAAGCTGCCACCGTGATTGGGGTTTGGTAGGCAAATGCTCCAAGCCATGATTTGACAGCGATGTAAGCCAAAGGTGACGCGATAAGAATTGCGATGATCACCAATTTTGTGAATTCGCCACTAAAGAGCACAACAATATCCTTCACACTGGCACCCAAAACTTTTCTGACGCCTAATTCTTTGGTTCTTTGTTCCGAAGTAAAGGCGGCTAAACCGAATAGACCTAAACAGGCGATACTCAAAGCCATGACCGTAAAAACATTGAGTACCTGAATCATTTGTTGTTCAGTTCTAAAACTGCTCTCAAAGTCTTGGTCCATAAAGCTGTATTGGAAAGGTAGGCCAGGCTTTAAACTGCGCAACTCGGCTTGTACTTCATCAAGCAGTTGGCGCAGCTGCTCTCCCGAACCCACCATGTTGGGGTTTATTCTCGCAGAAATATAAGATGTTCCAATGTTGTAGAGCTCATCATTTGTTTTATGCGCAATCATCAGTGGGCTGATTGCCATTCTGAGGCTGTTATAATTGAAATCTTCCACCACGCCAATCACTTCGAATTTAATGGTTTCTGAAGTTGGAAATGTAACATGTTTCCCAATTGGACTGTCCTTATCATAACTCTCCTTGCTGCCAAAGCCGAGAAGTTTTACTGCCGATTCATTAAGTACAATGGCATATTTATCGCTAGCGCGGGTATCATCAAAATTTCTTCCGACTATAAATTGAGGAGAGAGTAAGTCAAGATAATCCTCATCAACAATTAAACGGTTGATGGAAACAGGCGTATTTTCTGGTCCTTCGGCTTTGTATTTGTCTTCGTTAAAAATATTTGGAGCCACTAAATCGGAATAACCGATTTGTGTAAAGGCTGGATTTTGTGCCAGTCTGTTTTGGAAGGTTTCGATTGAAGAACGATTGAGCAATTCTAGATTATGGATTTGCAGGATGTTTTCATCTTCGAAACCGATATCATAATTAGCAATATAGTTGATCTGCTGCCTCACAAATGTAGTGCTGATGATCAAGGTGATGGACACAGTGAATTGAAAGACAACCAAGGCATTTCTAATCCCTTTTCCTTTAAATCCATTTCCTAATTTTCCTTTTAGTGCATTTATAGGTTTGAAAGAAGAAAGATAAAAAGCTGGATAGCTACCAGCGATAAAGCCCAAGCCAATAATGAACACCACCAAAGTAACTGCAAAGAATGGGTTTTGAAGCTCCTGATAAAGCGATAAATTTTTATTGGCAATGGTATTGAAGGAGTTGATGCACAATTCACAAAGGATCAAGGCGATTGTCGTACCAACCGCAGCAAACATTATAGATTCAAAAATGAATTGATTGGCAATGGATTTTCTACCCGACCCCAATACCTTTCTTACGCCAACTTCTTTTGCTCTGCCAGCAGAGCGGGCCGTGGAGAGGTTCATAAAGTTGATACAGGAAAGAATCAAGACTAAAATACCAACCGCACCGAAGATTTTTACATAGGCCACATTACCAGATGGGCCAATTCTATTGCCTGTAACAGGCGAGTGTAGGTAAGCTTCGCGAATGGGCTGCATGCTCAAAGTCCATTCTTTGCCTTCTGGGACAAAACTCGCATAGGATTCGCCAAAAGCACGTTCGACTGCCGGGGCAGCCCATTTAGGTGGAATGGCATTTAGTTTTTCTTGAATGCTTTCGATATCGGCATCTTTAGCCACCTTAACATATGTAACGAAAGTTGTCCAAATCCATGTCCATTCGCGGGCTTTGATATATCGATAAGTACTCATGGAAGTCATCATATCGAATTGGATATGTGAGTTGGTTGGAATATCTGCTAAAACAGCTGTCACTTTAAATGGCCCAGCATTTTCGCCTTGCCTTACTTCGAGAGTTTTGCCCATTGGGTCTTCCTCACCAAAATATTTTATAGCCGTACTTTGGGTGATGATGATACTTAATGGTGCTGTGAGTGCTGTTTTTGGATTGCCTTCTAAAATTGGAAATGAGAAGAGCTCAAAAAAATTGTCTTCGGCTGCATAAACCTTGGCTTCCTTAAAAGAAATAGGGTCTGCGTTTAAAGGTTGGTAGGTGACTAAATTTTCACCTGAATCATGAATTCGGGTGACCTGAGTGAATTCAGGAATATCTTCCTTTATGGCAATGGCAACGTTAGGGCCTGTGGAGCCAAAATCTGTGTTCCAATCTCCCCAAATCATAGGTTGATTGATACGATAAACTTGATCTGCATCTTTATGAAAACTGTCATAGGATACCTCGTCCTGCACAAATAGTGCGATCAATAGACAGGCCGTAATGCCTATGGACAATCCTACAATATTTAGAATGGTGAATTGTTTATTGCACTTGGCATTTCGAAGCGCAACTTTCAACATGTTCTTTAGCATGGCCTTAAATTAAGTATTTGAGTTGGCTTCTTTCCAAATGCCTTGCCAAGAATAAAACCGCGTTTAATGCCTTTAATACCTATTTTTTTTTAGGAATCTCATGAGAATCATGTACTGTATAGAACATTACTGTTCGGTGGCGGACGGGAGATGTGGCGAGGTGTTGAGGTGTTGAAGTGTTGATGTGTTGAAGGGCTGATGTATTGATGTGTTTGAGTAATAACTGATGCTGGGAACTTTGACGGGTTTTGATTTATATTAATGTTACGGGCAGGAAGCCCTTAAAACTAGCAGTCATATTGAGCTTGTCTCAGTATCTGTTGGTTATTGGCACTGTTGTTTGCTGTTAGTTATTGTGTTTATCAGCTATCACAGGTTTCTGAGAACTTGTGAAAGGAAGGTAGAATATTCGTCAATCCACCCCTGCCCCGCCAGCGGGGTATATCCGAGGTTGATCAAAGTGCTGAGCTCAAAACTAGCAGTCCTACTGAGCTTGTCTCAGTATCCCTCAATATACTAGAGTGATAGTTAAGATAAATTCAAAAAATTAGGTTTTTGATTTGTGTGCTTTTGCAGAATCTGAGAGTTGAGAAGTGTACAGCAAACAGGCAGACCCTGAAACAAGTGCAGGGTGACAGCGAAAAAAAAGCCTCAATCCATTGCTGAATTGAGGCTTTTGTGCTTTTATTAAAATTGAGATTACTCTCCTAAAATCGCTGTGCTTCTTTTGATAAAGTCCGTTAAGGCTTTTCCTTCTAACAAACCTTGAGAAAGCAGGGCCAAATCGAAAGCTTGTTTAGCCAAACCTTCCTTTGCTTCTGTTTCAGAAGCGTTTAAGATTTTATCGGCTAGTTTATGGTTTCCGTTTACGGTTACATTATAGCTATCTGGCATTGAACCGAACATGTTGAAACCACCTCCGCCAGTGGCTTGCATGTCTTTCATTCTGCGCATAAACTCAGGCATGGTTACCGATACAGGCGCATCTGAGGGCGCTAAAGCCTCGACTGCTACTGTATAAGTTTTGTTAGCAATGGCAGTATCGAAAATTCCTTTCAGACTTTCTTTTTGCTCATCCGTAATTACCATTTCGCGCTTCTCGTCTTTATCAATCAGCTTGTCAATGTTATCCGCATCTACGCGTTTGATTTGCGTGTTTTCCAACTTCATTTCCATATGGTTGATAAAGTGGCTGTCGATTGGCGTGTCAAAAACAAGAACATCATAACCTTTATCAATCGCTGAGCTGATGAACGCATCTTGCTTGGCAGGATTTGTCGCATAAAGCCATATTTTGTTTTTGTCTTTATCTACCTGATTTGATTCGATATGCGTTTCGTATTCTTTTAGCGTAAAGCATTTTTTCTCAGTGTTTTTCACCAAAACAAAGTCCTTCGCTTTATCATAGAATTTTTCTTCCGAAATCATACCGTACTTCACGAACAGGCCAATGTCATCCCATTTCTTCTCATACGATTCTCTCTCTTTTTTGAAAAGATCGCCTAGTTTTTCACCTACTTTTTTGGTGATATAAGCGTTGATCTTTTTCACATTACCGTCTGATTGCAAGTAGCTTCGCGAAACGTTCAAAGGAATATCTGGCGAATCAATTACACCATGCAATAACATCAAGAATTCAGGCACAACATCCTTCACCTCGTCTGTAATAAATACCTGGCGAGAGTAAAGCTGAATCTTGTTTTTTTGAATTTCGAAATCGTTTTTGATTTTAGGGAAGTAAAGAATTCCTGTTAGCTCAAATGGATAATCCACATTCAAATGAATCCAGAACAATGGATCTTCAGAGAATGGATAAAGCTCTTTGTAGAATTTAAGGTAATCTTCATCTGTCAAATCAGCCGGTGCTTTTGTCCAAAGCGGGGTGGTGTTGTTGATGATGTTGTCCTCTTTAACCGTTTTCCATTTTTTCTTACCGTCTTTGTCTTCACCGTCTTCAACCGACTTGTCCTTTTCACCAAATTTTACTTCAATAGGAAGGAATTTGGCGTATTTGGTAAGTATGTTTTGGATCCTAGATTCCTCTAAAAACTCTTCAGAATCTTTGTTGACATGGAGTGTAATTGTAGTACCCCGCGTCTTTCTTTTTCCTTCGGTGATTTCGAATTCAGTAGAACCATCACAAATCCATTTGGCAGGTTCAGCTCCTTCTTGATAAGAAAGCGTATCAATTTCTACATTATCCGCCACCATAAAGGCAGAGTAGAAACCAAGACCGAATTTACCGATGATCTCTTTGGCATCTCCAGCATCTTTGAATTTTTCAACGAATTCACTGGCGCCAGAGAAAGCGATTTGGTTGATGTATTTTTTGATTTCCTCAGCCGTCATTCCAAGACCGGAATCGCTGATGGTAATCGTTTTTTTCTTTTTGTTCACACTTACTTCTACCTGAAGTTGGCCTAGATCGCCAGTGTATTCACCAAGGGCAGCAAGCCTTTTGATTTTCTGACTGGCATCGACTGCATTGGATACCAATTCTCTTAAAAAGATCTCATGATCTGAATAAAGAAACTTCTTGATGATTGGGAAAATATTCTCGGTGTGAATCGAGATTGTACCTTTTTCTTGCATGGCTATTTTGTCAGTTTTTTAATTCTAGTGGCCAATAGACAAATGCCATACCAAGCCAATTTGGGTGACAGGGTGACAGAATTTTGGTCTTTGGTGTCGGTGATTAGCCTAACAGGTGTACTTTTGAAGTTTGAGTCTTGAGTTTTGAGCCTTGGGACTTGTTTTTTGGAATTTGTGATTTGTGATTTGAGATTTTGTTTTTTGGAATTTGATTTTTGTAATCCAATCGACAAGTACCAAATTTTAACAAAAAAATATTACACTCTAAAATCCTTGTTTTCGTAGCGTATTGCAACAAAATGGTACAGAACATGAATTTTTTTTGAAATATTTTCAGGGGGGTATTGACATTTATTCAAATGATATGTAACATTAACCAGTCAAATGAAAAGGGGTAGCCGAAAACCTTATTGAGAGTAGGCTTTACTAATGGTAAAATATGGTGGTGCACAACCTGTTTTACCGCTTTTTTGCTTGACAAAAGGGCGATGCCGAAAACCCAATATCCAGAGTAGGCGCGAAAACTTAAGTTTGAAATCATGATTAGAGAAAAAATAAAGAAATTTAGTTTATTGCTAATAGCAAGTTTTCTGTTGTTGCTGTTTTTTGGGATCAGTAATGATGCAGTTGCTCGTGCTGGAAATGCCAAGGCCAAGGCTGTTATTACATATGACGCGAATAATATCCCGCATTTGGATTGCACAACTTGTGACCCTGATGGGACATGTACTGTGACGAGCTGCACGCCTCCAGAGCAATAGAAAACAAATATTAACGTAAAATTTAAAGCCATGAGAAAAATAAATTTTAAAATACATGCTATCTGCAGTTTATTCTGTTTGCTAGTGTTACTTTTCTTAAGTAATCAATCTTATGCTTACGCAGGTGGAAGCGGAGATGTAAAAGCAAAATGGGTTATCACTTATGTTAACGGTATACCACAACACGATTGCACAACTTGTGACCCTGATGGGGCATGTACAGCAGTGAGTTGTACTCCACCAGACAAATGATAATAGCGTTATTAATCACATACTTTACACAGTTGACCCTCATCTAGGGTCAACTTGATTTTACATAATGATGAGAAGAATATACGGGTTGATTTTTGTTGCTCTAATGCTGAATTCCTGTGGCATAAATAGTTCGAATTCTAATTTGGTTGAAGTCATTAACCCTGTAGAAAATGGAGACTTTGTTCTAAAAGTTGAAGACACGATAGTAATTGATGAGTTGTATAAACTTCTTTGGTCAATAAAAATTGTTACTGATGAGAATGGGGTTATAAATGGCTTTTGGGCACACGATGGTCCAGGTCTTGCTGTTTATAAGTTTGATCAAAATGGATCGCTATTAAAAACAATGGTTTTGCCAAGTATCAACGAGCCAAATGGAATTAATCGGATTACTGACATGAAAATTTTAAATGCAGATTCTGTTTTTGTTTTTGATGCAGAATTCAATAAAGTTGTTTTATTCAATGAAGAATCTATTATCATTAACACTTGGAAAATTAGTAATTATGTCCCTGAGATATCAACGGAAAGAAATACTGAAATTGTTGACATTTATAAGAACGGTTCGGGGAATTTAATTATCGATTTAACTGGTTATAGCAATTACTACTACTCATCTGATAGGGATTTTTATAAAAAAAATACCCTGTTATATCAAATTAACCTAGAGAGCAAAGAAGTAAGAAAGGGACTTAGCTATCCAATAAATAGTCCATACAGAAAATACCTTTTTTGGAGCGGAAATATTCCATATGTGAGAAAATTAGATTCAGCTTATTTGGCAGTTTTCGCACACGATGAACACCTTTATTTTTATGGTCATGACCTAGAGGAGCTTTCATCATATTCAACTAACCCTAGAAACTTCCCTGATGCTGTTGGTAATGAATTTGGTTCAAAGCAAACAATGAATTACGCAAGAATCGATAGAAAAATTAATGGATATAATCAAAAGATCAACGATGTCTTTAAGACAAAAACAGGAAGAAATTTTTCTAGAATATACAGTGCACCTCTTGGTGATAATCCAGATATTCCAGATGATTATCTGACCTTTATGAAAGGTGATTATAGGTCCAAATATTATCTTCAGGTATTTAATTTAGACGATATTCGAAATGGCATTACTAAAGTATATCCAGATTTAGAGGTAGGCAACTTAAACATTGGTAGTCTTTTATATATAGACTTTGAAAATAGATATTATTTTCTCGAGCAGAATACCAACAAGGAAGAAACTCGAATCCTTGTGGCACGGATAGTTAGAAGATCAATTCAATAGTTGTGAGATATATTTTTTTCTGATTTTATCTCTTTTGCTTGGCCTAATATTTTCTGCTAGAAAATTGAACAACTCAATTGAAGAGGCATCAGAATCAATCTTATCTTGTAAGAATGGTTTTGGCTTATTTATGACCTTTATACTTTACTTACTATAGAGGCAACTAGATGTGTACATTAGGGATTTGGTCAGTAGATAAGTAAAAGAACCTATTTCCTAATATCAGTTTTTATTACCTCTTCCTCCCCACCACCCAATAAGCCAGCGGCACAAAGAACAGCGCGGTGAAAGTGCCAATGGTGAGCCCACCAATTACCGTGTAAACTAGCGGTCTTTGTAAATCAGCCCCAATACCTGATGAGAACACCACTGGCAATAAGGCTAGAATGGTGGTAATCGAAGTCATTAGAATTGGCTTAAGGCGAATCTCGCCCGTTTTAGCAATTGCCTTTTCTAGTATTTGATTTTTGGAAATTATGATTTGCTCATTGATACTTTCCTCTCTCAATCTATTGATGGTGTCTATTTTAAGGATGGCATCATTCACCATGATTCCCAACATTACAATAATCCCAATGGCCGACATTACATTGAGCGTTCCGCCTGTAAGCATCAGCACAATCAAAGCGCCTGAAATACCCAAAGGCAAAGTGAGGATTACGATTAAAGGTTGTACCAATGACTCGAATTGCGCAGCCAAAATAAAGTAGAGGAGCAAAACGGAAATCACCAAAATAAAGATCAACTGCTGCAGGTTTTCGCGGCCTTCAAAATAGCTACCATCAAAATCAATCGTAAGACCCTGTTGAGCAGCTTTGCCAGGAAGTTGGGCGGTTAATGCTTCAATTGTGGCTTCATCTAATTCTTCCCATTCTAGGCTTTGATAAACGCCAGTTCTATCGGCTGTTACTGCTTTGGTATCCTTCACAAATTGGAAGGTGACAAAATTGGAAAGAGGGTATTGCTGGTTTTTTCTACCTGTTACAGATATTCCATTCAGTTTCGATCTGAAATCATCTTTTCCACGCTGAATCCTGATAGGAGTCACTTCTCCAAACCGTCTGATTTCAGTCACCAAATAACCTTCTAATGCTTTAGAAAGGGCCTCTTTCATAGCGGATTCTGAAATGCCATAAAACGATAAGGCTCGGGTGTCAATCAGGGCTTCCATGGATTCTCCAAACTGAAAGCCACTGCCGAGTCTAGACGGCTCATTCGAAATTTGGCTTACCTCTTTTTGGATCGAGGCCAACATGTCTTCGTTCAGCCTTTCGCCCCCGGCCAACTTCTTCCACTTGGCAATAAAGAATTTCTGATTTGAATTGAAGATCTGGTCAAAAGCATTGGGCGCATCTTCCACTTGGAAAGAGGCATTCGTATAGTTGCTCTCTAAGAAGGTAATCAGCTTGGCCTCCAAAACGATTTTATCAGCGGGGGACTCAGATTTCAAATAAACCTCGGCAGTTTCGACAGAATTGTTTTGCTCGGTCAACAAAAATTGTTTCAGGCCAATATCAGATTCACTGGTGATGTCGCTGCTTATATTTTCTAAAATGTTTGTCACGCGCTTTTTATTTTCTTCAGCATCTAGCGGTTCATTCCACTGAATCGAAACCAATGTTTCAGTTTTTTCTATTTCCGGTAATCCTGTTTTTTCTGCTTTGATAATTAGAAAATAAGCCAAAGGAATAAGCGCCAAAAGAATAAGCAGGCTGACGGTTCTAAATCTCCAAACCACTTTAAAAATGGCTTTATAAATTTTTAGAATGCCTATAAAAATAAGGCTGTCTTCTTTGATCGGTTTTTTGACATTTTCGAAAAACTTTCTGTACAAAAGCGGCAGTAGCACAAAGGAGACAATCAAGGAGGTACCTAAAATGATCGTAACGGAAAGCGCCTGGTCATAAAAAAGTGCACCAGAAAGCCCATTCAGAAAAACAAGAGGAACAAAAACGGCAAGCGTAGTAAGTACCGAGCTGATGAGTGGCGTCATCACTTCATTGACGCCCTCAATACAGGCGGCAACTATATCTAGGCCGTCTTTTCGCTTGCGGGTAATATTGTCGATTACGATGATTGAATTATCAATCAACATCCCCAAACCAAGCGCCAAACCACTCAGTGAAATAATGTTAATGGAAAGGCCAAAAGCAAAGAAAAATAGAAAGCTGATCAGCAGCGAAATAGGTAGGGTAATGCCCATCATGATTGGCATTCGTACATTGCCCATAAAAAGAAAAAGCACGGCAAAGGCGAAAATTCCGCCATAAATCAAGCTGGTTTTTAAATTATCTATGCCCGCATTGAGCAATAGTGATTGGTCTTGGGTGGCCTCAAAGTCGGTGGATGGATAATCGATTTTAAAATTTTCGATGGCTTCATACAGCAGCGGTGTAAGCGCTGTCATTTTTGCATTCGCCTGCTTATGCACTGTAATTACCAAGGCTTCGGTTTGGTTGCTGAGGTGATACCCCAGTCTTTTTTCAGGCTCGAAATTGATGTCTGCAATTTCTTTTAAGGTGATTACATCTCCTTCGGTATTAATGATGGGCAGTTTTTCGATTTCATCCAAATCGTCCAGTCGATTGGCCATTCTAACGAAATAGCGGTATTGGCCATCCTTGATTGAAAGCTGCTGCAATTCTTGATTGGCGCCTTGAAGCACCTGATCAATCTGTTGCTCAGCAATATTGAATGCCCTGATTTTATCCAAATCAGGGGTAATGCTGATGTATTTGCCCTGAAATCCATTGATATCTACAATCGAAACTCCAGGGATTTGTTCGATTCTCTTTTTTAAAATCCTTTCTGCCAATTCTGAAACTTCGGTATAGTCAGTGCCAGCTTTTGGAATTACCTGAATTCTAAGGATGGGAATGTCCGAAGTATTGATTCTGACCACCTGAGGGCGGTCCATATCGCGTGGCAATGTCTCTTGGAGCCGATCAATTTTTTCGTTGATTTCGATATAAGCCAGGTCCATGCGAGTGCCGAAGTCGAATTGAAGTTTCACTAAACCTGTTTCGCTTTGTGCAATACTTTCTACCGATTTAAGACTGTTCAAAGTATTTAATTCCGATCGGATCGAGCGCAATACATTGTTTTCGATGACCGAAGGTGGGTTATTGGGGTAATTTACCTTGATAATGATCGAAGGCACTTCAATGCTCGGCAGCAGCGAAACTGGCAATTCGCGCAGCGCCAAAAAACTGAAAAACA
>PCUU01000084.1 GCA_002786855.1 Cytophagales bacterium CG12_big_fil_rev_8_21_14_0_65_40_12 | reverse complement strand
CACGGTAGAAACGATAGCTAATGCCACAAGTGATGTTGGAAATTATGATATCACCTTAACTGGTGGCTCAGCTACCAACTACATCATCACAAACATCAATGGCATATTGACCATCAATAAAAGGCCGATTACAGTAGCAGCTGATGCCAAGTCTAAGGTTTATGGAGAAGATGATCCAGCATTGACTTACCAGATCACTAGTGGCTCACTGGTAAACTCTGATGCGATAACAGGCGCGTTATCTAGAACAACAGGTGAGGATGTAAATGATTATGCGATCAATCAGAACACTTTGACTGCAGGAAGCAACTACGATCTAACCTACATCAGTAATGACCTGACCATCAGCAAAGCTACCTTAACTGCGACAGCAGAAGATAAGTCAAAAACTTATGGAGAGGCTAATCCAACATTGACAATCAGTTATTCAGGTTTCGTGAATGGTGATGACGAAACGGCTATCACAGAGCCAAGTATTTCAACTATAGCTGGTAAAACAAGTATCGTTGGTGATTACAATATCACCTTAACTGGTGGCTCATCAGACAACTATGACCTTAGCATATTAGATGGTGTACTTACAGTAACAAAAGCCCCTTTATCAGTGACTGTTCAAGATGAAACGATCAACAAAGGAGATGCTATTCCTGAGTTCAGCATCTCCTATAATGGCTTTGTTAACAGTGAAGATGAATCGGTTTTGACAACCACACCAACGGCCGGTACTTCGGCCAATTCAACGAGCGATAGAGGAACTTATACTATTGAATTAAGCGATGGTTCAGCTGTGAATTATACTGTAAACACCGTAGATGGAACATTGACTGTGACAGGTCCAGTCTATACTTTGCCATCAACGATTAGTTTTACCGATCCAGTAGTTTTGGGTGATACTGAAACCGAAACCATTGTCTTGGATAATACTGGAGATGGGGCGTTGAACGTAACTGGAATTGCGGTTCCATCAGGCTATGGTATTAATCAAACGAGCTTGAGTGTTTCCAACGGGTCTAATACTACATTAACATTGACCTTTACCCCAACGGCAGCACAGACATATGCTGGGGATATCATAATCACTTCTAATAATGGAGAAGATATAATTACAGTAACAGGAGAGGGACAGATAGTGACCGGAATTGATGACGACAGATTGGATCTTTCAGAAGTCAAGGTTTATCCTAATCCTTCCGATAAATGGTTAACAATAGACCTTTCAGACTCACCTTCAACTCAAGCCAACCTTATGCTACTAGATCCACAAGGGAAAACTGCCTGGCAAAAGGAGGAAGTCAGTGATCGAGAGATAAGGGTAAACACCAGCACTTTTTCATCAGGCTTTTATTTATTGATTGTTCAGACTGACAAAGGATCAATAATTAAGAAAGTAATGGTTCAACACTAAAAATAAGAAGAGATGAGAAAATACATAACCAGTCTAATCTTGATTTCCATTACAACAATCTTAATCTACTCTTGTGGAGGAGGTGATGATGTGCCAGAGGAACCTACTGCCCAAGAACTCACTTTTGAAAATCTTTCTGGTCAATGGGGATTACCAACAAGCGGAGGAATCATAGTAGATGGCGTAGATAGAACGCTAAATTATCAAGGCTTCAATCTTAGCTTTACCAAAGGTGGCTATACTACCACTAATGCAGGCGAACTCTTTAAAGCTTCAGGTACATGGTCTTGGGCTAATGAGAGTACAACGACAAGGATTGATCTTGATGATGGAAAGGTGATCAATATCCAAGACTTAACGACCAATCGCTTTGTTTTTGCATTTACTCAATCCGATGGTGCGGTTAGGGCAGGTGTGGCAGGAAATTATACGATTACAGTTAATAAGTAGTGTAAATTAGTTGAGTCTCAAAAGCAAGGCACACGGCCTTGCTTTTTTAATTTCAAAGTGAATTGATTTTTACTCCTCCCAACGCCAGTCACCACCAATTTGTAGTTTCAGCTTTAGGTCATGACCTTCTAAGAAAGCTTTGGTTTCGGCATCATTTAATTTTTTAGCAGGCAAAGTATCTGCGTTCGCTAAAGCGTAAAGCATCATAGAGCTGAAACGCACATTGTTGACCATATGCTCTTTGTTCACTAAGTTGAAATCATCACAATCAGAGTGATAACATCCGTAGATTGAGCGATCTAAATTAGAGCTTGGAGAAGTGTAAGGCACTCCCTGTAACATAAACGGTTGATGATCACTATGTAGTCCTGCTCCCCCAGATACTCTATTTTTAAAGGTTGTAGAATCAACCATCATAATTTCAGCACCTACTTGCTTAAAGAAAGCTTCGGCTTCTGATCTTCCACCAGTACCAAAACCAACTGGGTTACCCGACATATCTTGATTCATTACATATTTGATTTGATCGATAGTACCATTGGCAACGGCCTCATTGACCATATGCCTCGAACCAAGAAGTCCTTCTTCTTCGCCCATGAACATCACAAATTGGACAGTTCTTTTTGGCTTTAAATTCAAGGCTTGGAAAGTTCTTGCCATGTCTAATACCGCGAATGAACCAATTCCATTATCGATGGCGCCAGTTGCCAAATCCCAAGAATCGAGATGGCCGCCTACAATTATTTTTTCCTCAGGAAACTCACTTCCTTCGATGGTGGCAATTACGTTCCTGGCATTGATAAGACCGGATTGATTGGTCATTTTTATAGAGGTGAATTGCTTAGTGGTTTTTAAACTTTCTTTCAAGGCCATTCCATCTTCTTTTCCGATACATACCGCAGGGATTGGAATTAAGCTTCCTGTCACCGAGGCTGTACCAGTCAATAATACTCCACCATCCACTTGATTGATGATGATGATTCCGATTGCTCCATATTTGGTCGCTAAAGCCGTTTTTTCGGAGCGGTGTAGTCCTGGAGTTCCTTCTGGGCTATTGGGCAAAGTGCCAATATAAACCAAGGCTATTTTACCCAAAACTGCTCCTGGTTGGGCTTCATAATCGGCATCAACGCCATTGCCCATGTCTATGATTTCTGCCATTACATTGGCTTCTACAGGAGAATGGGCCAAGGTTACCGCAGGTACTGGGGCGAGTTTTCCTTGAGGACCAATTTGTACTTCAATCGCTCCTCTCGACCATGATTCCACTTCGAAGGGCTGATAGGCCACATTCATGCCATAACCTTTCAAGAGGTTATAAGTGTATTCTTCTGCTTTTGCGCCTTCTTCCGAACCTGTTAGGCGGTGGCCAATGGTCCTGGTGGCTTCTTCCAAAGTTTCATAAGCCCGTGAATTGGCCAAGGTTTCTTCGTTGATTTTCTTAAAAATGGTAAGCTGATCTTCTGGTTTTGGAGCGCAGGCAAAAAGTATGCAGATGCAAAAAATAGAGAGGAGTGATTTTTTCATGGTTCTAAAATTTGGTAGGCGAATATAAAAAAGAAAAAGCAGCTCGAAAGCTGCTTTTATTCTTATGGTGAGTTGAATTTTTACTACTTATCCTGAACTCTCAAACAGAGTAGGCCCGAAATAATCATCGCCACTCCACCAGTCACTAAAATCATAATGGTTTCACCTCCAAAGAAGGTTTGTAAAATAAAGCCGAGCAGTGCAGCCGCAACAATTTGAGGGATTACTATAAAGAAGTTGAAAACACCCATATAATATCCCATTTTCTCTGAAGGTATAGCCCCTGAGAGTATCGCATATGGCATGGATAAAATACTTGCCCAAGCAATACCAACTCCAATCATGGAAAGCCAAAGGTACTGAGGGTCTGAAACAAAATAGATTGAGATTAAGCCAATTCCCCCACAAAAAAGACAAATGAGATGTGTTACTTTTCTGCTTGTTTTTCTTGCCAAAAATGGAATTCCAATGGCAGCAATAGCGGCTATTCCGTTGTAGCCTCCAAAGAGATTACCCACCATATCGGCTCCTTCATTATAAAGTTTCGAAGTCGTATCAGATGTTCCATAAATATGAGAAGTTACGGCCGTTGTAGTATAAATCCACATTGAGAAAAGGGCAAACCAAGAGAAGAATTGAACCACTGCCAGTTGGATCATGGTTTTAGG
>PCUU01000087.1 GCA_002786855.1 Cytophagales bacterium CG12_big_fil_rev_8_21_14_0_65_40_12 | reverse complement strand
ACTAGTTTATCACCAAGTTTAAAATTGCCTCTAGCATATTCTTTATCGATGGTTACAAATATAGAGTCGCCCTCATTTTTATAAGGTCTTAACTCACCTTCAACTAATTTCTCGGATTCTATAAGGCTATCGCGATAACTCACACGCCATTCTCGATTAAAGGTAGAAGACCTCACTTTGGCAGTACTATCAGCCAATACCATGCTCAAGGTAGAATCATTCAAAGCATATAATCGCATGGTCACCACAGGTACTTGCTGAAGCAGAGGTAAACCCGCCTCTTTGGTGAGCGCTGCAATTTTGTCTTTTTGGTAAGTCTGAATATCGAAAAGGAGCATATTCGGTCTTCCTTTGTCCGTGGTAATTTCAACTTGACCGATCAAAAGACTCTGAATAAAATAAAGCGTTGCTATCAGTGAAGTACCAAGACCAATGGATGCAATCAAAATCGTTGTTTGATTATTAGGCCTGTACAGATTAGCTAGGCTTTGTCGCCAACTATAATTCCATTTAGAGGGGAAAAACCTTTTCACAGCCCACATGGCCAATTTTGCGATACCAATCAAAAAGCCAAAGGCCAAAAGAATTGAAAAGGTAAACCAAATGCTATTGGCTAAATCTTGTATCTGGAGATAAGCAAAACCCAAAATGAACAGGAAAATGGCCAACATGACCAACCAGCGAAGGGGATCTTTGGCGGCATTACTTTCTTCTGTATTTCTCAATACAATAAGTGGTGAAGCTTTGCGCACCGCCAATAATGGACTTAGCGCAAAGAGGATTGAAACAACCAATCCAGTGAAAATTCCACCGATTACCGAAGTCCATGAAATGCTATAACTTACTTCGACAGGAAGAAAATCGGCAAATACCTTGGGTAAAACGGCTTGTAATAAAGTGCCTGAAAAAGCGCCTAAGGTGGAGCCAATAAGGCCAATGACTGCGATTTGAATAAGATAAATCAAAAAGGCATCACTGCCCTTTGCACCCAAGCAACGAAGAATCGCCACTGTCCTTATCTTTTCCTTAACATAAATATGAACCGCACTGGCCACACCTACACAACCGAGTAGCAAAGCCACAAAAGCCACCAAATTCAAAAAGCTGGTGAGGTTGCCGAAAGTTCTGCCAGTGTCTTCTTTTCTTTCTTCTACGGTATCAGCACTGATTCCGGCTTCTCGCAATAGCTCTCTGTCCTTTCTAACCTGAGCATCTAGATCAAAGTCCTCAGGTAAATCATTAATCTTATAAAATTTCCGGTATTGCACTCGGCTTCCTTTCTGAATCAAACCAGTAGATTCCATGAATTCCAATGGAATATACACCGCAGGAGCCACCAAAGTAGCTGCCATCGACTGCGATGGAGAGCCTAAAAGTGCACCTTCCACCACAAACTTCACCTGACCAATTCGAACGGTATCACCAATCTGAATATCATACTGAATTAAAACACTTTGGTCTACCAATGCTTTAGCTCCACCCGATTTAAAACTAGTTGCCGAAGATTGCGGCTGGGCTTCTATAATTCCATAAAATGGAAATCCACCGGCCAAAGCGCGTACATCTACCAAGCGGCTACTTTGGTTTTTTGGAAAGTAAACCATTGAAGCAAAACTATTTTCAAAGGCCACCTCGGTATTTAGCGTATCTAAAAAATCGTAGTTAAACTCTTCTTTGTTACTGCTGATTTCCAAATCAGCTCCCAAAAGCTCTTTGGCCTGCCCTTCAATGTCCTTTTTTAGGTTTATACTGAAAGAATTAATGGCCACCAAGGCAGCAATACCAAGAATTATGGAAGAGATAAATAGAAATAGCCTCGATTTGCTTTTTCGCGCATCGCGCCAAGCCATTAATAAAAGCCAATTGAGCGAAGCGCCTGATTTAATTTTTTGTTTTGAACTCATCCTTAATTTCAACCTAGAATTTCGGCTTCGGTGGCTTGAGAATCGAAGATCACTTGACCTCCTTTAATTCGGATGATGCGATCAGTTTTATTGGCCAATTCAAGGTCATGGGTCACTAAAATCAAGGTTGTGCCAGCTTCTTGATTCAAAGAAAAAAGCAGCTCTTCAATTTTTTGAGAAGTTTCCTCGTCTAAATTCCCAGTCGGCTCATCTGCAAAAAGTATCGCGGGTTGGTTAGAAAAAGCACGAGCTATTGAAATCCGTTGTTGTTCTCCTCCAGAAAGTTGGGTTGGGTAATGATCAAACCTATCCGCCAAACCGACACGATCGAGTAATTCCATCGATCGGCTTCTAATATTTTTTTCCCTACGAAGTTCCATAGGCACCATCACATTTTCAAGTGCTGTAAGGGTGGGCAAAAGCTGAAAATTCTGGAAGACAAAACCCACATTTTGATTTCTAACGGCTGCTCTTTCATCTTCATTAAGCTTTTCTAAGGCATGGCCATTCAACACCACAGAACCAGCAGAGGCACCATCTAAACCTGCGCATAAACCTAAAAGGGTAGTCTTTCCACTTCCAGAGGGACCAACAATTGAGAAGCTTGTACCCTTTTCAATTTCAAAATTTACATTTTTGAGAACGGTTAAATTTTTGGAACCGCTTTTGTATGTCTTCGTAAGGTCTTGAACCTTCAGTATACTTGCCATGTATTGTAGGAGATGTAAACATAAACAAGACGTTTTATCGACTTGAATGTTTAGTAAGTTTACAATTAAGTGTAGAAACATATGATATCAAAGTTTTCCCTTCTGGTCTATCTATTCGTAGGCCTAAGTATTTGGTCAATTCAGCTTGATCAAAATAGAAAAACCATCATCTTTTTTGGAGATAGCATCACTGCTGGCTATGGCCTGAGTATGGAAGAGGCCTACCCCAATTTGATCCAGAAAAGAATTGATTCCCTAGGACTTAATTATGAAGTGATTAATGCTGGGCTCAGCGGAGAGGCATCTGCTGGAGGCTTAGACCGAATCGATTGGATCTTAAAAGGCAAACCAGATA
The DNA here is from genome assembly GCA_002786855.1 of Cytophagales bacterium CG12_big_fil_rev_8_21_14_0_65_40_12. Taxonomy (GTDB): domain Bacteria; phylum Bacteroidota; class Bacteroidia; order Cytophagales; family Cyclobacteriaceae; genus Roseivirga. Next base: position 1,197 of record PCUU01000087.1, on the reverse strand, counting down.
TTTTTGTTTTAGAATTAGGGGGAAACGATGGACTGAGGGGTTTGAGTATTGAAGAAACAGAAGCCAACCTTAAGGCGATGATTGATAAGGTGAGAGCAGCCAACCCGAATACCAAGATTCTTTTAGCAGGGATGCAGATACCGCCCAACTTAGGTCAAGAATATACCAAGGCCTTCCGTAACGTTTTTCCAAAAGTGGCCAGGGACAAAAATGTAGAGCTGATCCCCTTTTTGCTCGAAAATGTAGGTGGAGACACAAAGCTCAACCAATCTGATGGCATTCATCCTAACACAGCAGGACATAAAATCGTAGCCGAAACCGTTTGGGGGTATTTGGGTAAGTATTTGAAATAATTACCTTCTTAAAAACTCGTTGTACTTCTTTAGAATTTTTTGAGTGAGTTCATATTCTGAAGATTGAATAATTTCGGTCTCGTAAAAATTGCAAAACTCAATAAACTCCGCAATTACTCTGTCATCAATACGCGTTACAGCCTTTACAAACTCACGATTAAACTTAGCCTCTGCTTTATTCTTGCGAGCTTGTTCTTCTTCAATAGCGGCCAACAATTTATTAAGCTGTCTTTTTTCTTTCACCTTCTTATCCAGTGAACTTAATAAGCCTGAAATCACAAAACCACCATTCTCAAAGCCAGCTTGGGGCTTTGTCCAATCCCTTTTGGGAGTCTTTGGATCTACAAAACCAAGATCTATTGGTACTCCTTGTTTCCTTCTTAGGTAAAAATTCTCTGAAAGACCTGTCACGACCACTGAGTCCAATTCTCTCACACTCGGTTTCATCTGAATATAAAGCCCAGTGGGGTGTTGAGCTATGAGTTGTTCTGTAATTGTAAACTCTATGGGTTCATAACCTATTGAGGTTATTTTTATCTTATCCTGATAATTGACTGGGAATTCAAATTTACCATCAGTATCAGAAGCAATACCCTTGTTTTTATTGATGACTAATACCGAAGCAAAAAGTACAGGTTCCTGAGATCTAGCATCAACAATCTCACCTTTCAAAACAATATTTTCCTCTTGGGCTGAAGCACCGAGGCAAAACATAATTAAGGTGAATATTGAAAGAAATCGAACCACGCTACAAAGTAACGAGTCAAAGTGCCATTAGCCTAAATTAGGTTCGGCTATTTAACCAAATTTAACCCTGTGATTTTGTGCCGCGTATTACGAATTT
>PCUU01000059.1 GCA_002786855.1 Cytophagales bacterium CG12_big_fil_rev_8_21_14_0_65_40_12 | reverse complement strand
TGAAATTAGATTGCTCGGCTGCTCCATTTTTAAAAGTAATTGGGTCCTTTAAAGCAGCGGTTAAACCGAAAATAATATTGCCTTCCGTTTGCGCTTTTACCTGATCAGAATTAATGTAAATACCGCAATCGACCACAGAAACTACCCTTGGGATGGTGACTTTGCCATTTTCCTTCTTCAAGAATAAAGCGTGGGCTACAATTGTTCCGAAGCTTTCTACTATCGCAACTCCTTTTCCTTCATTGCTACTAAGTGGTGCATTCCAATTGGCTTCTTTTTCAAGTCTTTCTAAAACCTTCACAAAGCGAGGCTCGGATTTCAAGCGATTCTTACGGAATTGAAGCGGATCTTCATTCGCTTTGATGGCCATTTCATCAATAAAGGCTTCGTGCGCTACACCATTGGTGGAGGCAAAAACAGATCGCCACCAATGGATCGGAATTTGACTTTGGTATTCTGCATAGCGAACAGACAGGTGCTCAAACTCATAATGGGTATTGATCGCTTCCATTACTTCAAAAGGAACTCTGCCATTTGAAGGCCTTCCTTGCGTGGTAATGGCTTGACTCACCATTTTATGTTGCATGCCCAAAGTTTTGTTCGACTTATCGAAAGTTGCTTTGAAGGCATGCACTGTACCTTGACGGAATGGGCCTTGGCTCGTATCGTCTTCTCTCGACCAAATCAATTTTACTGGCTTTCTCAGTGCTTTCGAAATTTGGAAACATTCTTCCAATGCATCGTTCATTGACCTTCTACCGAAACCACCACCCATGAAGGGAAGATGTACTTTGATTTTTTCTTCCGCCTGATCATCAGGAATGCCCAATTCTCTGGCGAATTGTCTCTGCACTTGTGGACTTTGGCTCGGTGCCCAAACTTCCACCGTATTGTCTTCCCTTACATGCACAGTGGCATTCATAGGTTCCATACAGGTGTGTGACAAATAAGGAAGCTCGTAAGTGGCTTCAAGTACTTCTGATGCAGAGTTTAAATTCTCCACGAAATTGCCTTTTTCGAAATGTTCTAAACCATCTGTTTTGGCCAGGGCTCTCATGTCGTTGAACAAGTCGTCAGTGCTCACTTTGGTAAATTCCGCATTGTCCCATTGTACATTCAGCTTTTTTCTTCCTTGTGCGGCCGCAAAATAGTTCTTGGCGATTACCGCAATGCCTGTATTCTTTTTACCATAAACAGTTCGGGTAACTTCCATGACATCGGTCACCCCATTTACCGAAAGGGCCGCTGCCTTGTCGTAGCTTTTAACAGTGCCTTGCAAAGTAGGGCAGCGCTCAATGGTGGCATAAACTAAGCCCTCAGTTTTGGCATCCAATCCGTAATCGGCTGTGCCATTCACTTTCCCGACCAAATCTGGACGGTTGGTAGATTTGCCGATGATATTAAAGTCAGCTTTAGACTTGAGTGCTACATTCTTTGGTAATTCAAGCGCAGAAGCGACTTTCACCAAGTCTTTATACTCGATAGAAGCTTGTGTGTCTTTTCTGAATACTTTTCCTTCTTTGGCATAACATTGCGATTTGTCAATGCCCCATTTGTTGGCCGCTGCTTCGATCAGTACTTCGCGAGTTGCTGCACCCAGTTGCCTCATTGGGGTGAACATCGTTTTTACGCTTCGGCTTCCCCCAATAGATTGCTGACCATATTGGCGCGATGCGCTGGCCTTAACAATGGTCACTTGGTTCATGCGGACTTCAAGTTCTTCGGCAATGATGGCCGGAATGCCTTGAAAAATGCCTTGCCCCAACTCAGGGACATGGGCCATAATACTGATAGTTCCATCCTCGCTAATGATGACGAAAGGATTGAGGGCAGTACCTTCTACAAAGTCTTCGGCCATCATCATTTTCAATCGGCTATTATCACCAAAAGCAAGGCTTTCGAAACCTACAGCCAGCATGGCACTGCTAAGGCCTGTGATTTTTAGGAATTTTCTTCGGTCGATTTTATTTGCTTCCATTGGTCATTTCTTTAGAGGCGAGGTGAATGGCTTTTCTGATTCTAGGGTAAGTGCCGCAGCGACAAATATTACCTGCCATGGCAGTATCAATATCATCATCAGTCGGTTTTGGGTTGCTATTCAATAAAGCAGTAGCCGACATGATTTGTCCTGATTGGCAATAGCCACATTGAGGTGCTTGCACTTCTAACCATGCTTTTTGAACGGGGTGAGAATTATCATCCGACAAGCCTTCAATCGTGGTGATGTTCTGATCTACAGTGGCTGAAACTGGGAGAGTGCAAGACCTTACTGGGGTACCATTCAAATGAACCGTACAGGCGCCACATTGGGCAATGCCACAACCGAATTTGGTACCTGTCAATCCTACTTCATCGCGGATGACCCAGAGGAGGGGCGTTTGTGGATCAGCCTCAACAGTATATTGCTGCTGATTGATTTTGAGTGTGTATTTAGCCATGGTTTGAATTAATGATAAGCTATTAAAGATATGCTTTTTATATGGAATCTATTGGATGGTTCTTCAACTTAAGGAGAATGCAATGGTTTTGCCGCTAATAAAAAAAGCTCCCAAAATAACCTATTAAAGATTTTTGAGAGCGCTAATTATGAAAGTCAGCAACAGCTATTTATTTCTAATAATAGCTTCGGCTTGCCATTTGTTGTTTTCTCTGTCTACATCCGCCATTCTTCCAGAAGGGTCAATTTCAACTGAAACGATATCGCTGATCGGTCTGTCTAATGAGAATTCATAGGTAGGATTTACCCATCCCCAGTCAGGGTGCACAATTCTTTTGTCGTTGGTCTCAGCCGGTTTTTCTCCACGCATCATTCTCAACGCCATGTAGTGTACCTCTTTTGTGCCGTCTTTATAAGTTACCACTACATCCATTGGCATAGGCATAAGATTTACTCTTTCTAGGGTGATTTTGGTTTTATCGCCTTCGCCAGCTACTTCTTTGACTCCGTAATCGATTTGCTTGGTAGTATAAACGAAGTACTCGTTGTACCAATCCAGCTCTAAATCAGATACTTTCTCGAAAACCCGCATGACATCGGTTGGATTTGGATGTTTGAATTTCCAAGTGTCAAAGTATTCAATTAAGCCTTTGTCGCGTGCTTCTTCTCCAATCACATAACCTAGCTGGCTCATCCAAACCGCACCTTTACCATAAGCAGAAGCACTATAAGCGCCATTCAGGTGATAATGATCTGAATGAGTGCTCAATGGCTCTTCATTTCCGCTTTTCGCTAATCTTACATAGCTGCTTTGGCCTGAATTATTGCCTAAGTTTTCTAGTGTCACTGCTGGATCTACTTCCCCTTTTGTTACTCTCGCGATGTGCTGCATAATGCGAGTTGAAGCGTAAGAAGTAAATCCTTCGTCCATCCAGGGGTGCAAAGCTTCGTTACTGCCCAAAACCCCATGGTACCAATCGTGCATTGATTCGTGCACGGTAACGCCTAAAAGACTTCCTCTAGATCCAGTAATTAAAGTAGACATTGGATATTCCATACCACCGTCACCTCCTTGAATTACAGAGAATTGTTTGTAGGGATACTGACCGAAATGTTCGTTGGCATACTCAAACGACATTTCTGTGAGGGGCATTAGTGCCTTCCAGTTTTCTTCATTCTGTCCTTTTTTGTGCAAAAAGTTAAGTACCATGCCATTTTTCATGGTGAGTTTATCATGAATGTACTCTGGATCGGCTGCCCACATAAAGTCATGTACATTTGGGGCTTTAAAGTGCCATGTAAGCTTACCATCTTTGATTTTCTGATTTACTTTTTGGCCAGCATCTTCATAACCATGGCCAATCTCTAATGGATTTTGCAAGTAGCCTGTACCACCAACAACATAATCTTTATCGATAGAAAGTTTTAACTCATAGTTACCCCAAACGCCATAGAATTCGCGGCCAATGTACTCATCGGCATGCCAGCCTTGATAATCGTATTCGGCCATTTTAGGGTACCATTGTGCCATGGAATAGCGAACACCTTCGGCATTATCGCGACCCGTTCTTCTGATTTGAACCGGTACTTGCGCTTCGAATTCCATATCGAAGTTCGCTGATTGCCCCGCTTTGATGGGTTCGTTCAGTTGCACTTCGAGGATCGTGCCCACCACTTCATATTTAAGTGGCTTGCCATTTTGCTTTAAAGATTTGATTTTTTGATAACCAATTTCATCTTCTTTTAGGTTGAAGATTCTGGTGCCCACCCTTCTGTCAGGGTCTTGGATAGTTCTAGAGCGAACATCCATCATGCTTCCCGGTTGGAAAGCATTGAAATAAAGGTGGTAGAAAACTTTATTGAGGTCTTCCGGAGAATTATTGGTGTATTTAACTTTTTGAACACCTTGTAGCCGATTGGTTTTTACATCCATATCCACTTCCATATAGTATTCAATGGCTTGCTGCCATCTTTCATTATCTTGCCTTGAGGCTTTGCTTTGAGCATTTGCCTGTGCGCCACATGCTATTATGGCCAGCGAAAAGAGGAAACCTCCGAGTCTTTTTATCATCTTAAGTTTATTTTAACGGTGTAAAATATCAAACTGAAAGCAGCAGTCCAAACCAATATTTTCGAGTGGTAGGTCTTATTGTAATTTATACCTCATCTGAAGCTTGATATTGGTGAGCTTATTGCCGTCTATGGTTTCAAGCCCCGTGCCAATTTCGGTTCTGTCGTAGTACGTTGTGCGGGCGATTCTTCCCCATAACTCCAATTTTCGACTGGCTTGATATTGAATAAGCAGATAATTGCGGATACCTCTACCACTGTAAGCTGGAATTGAAAAGGCATAAAGTACATCGCGCTCATAAGCATATTGTCGGTTTTCATTGCCCTCAGTGTCAAAGAGTGCAATTCTGGCACTGAAAACAAAATCCTTAATATGATAAACGGCATCTTGAATAAAGGCATAACCATCTGTCAGTTGATAGTTAATCTCGTAGTCACTGAATTGAACCCTTGATTTAAAACTCAACTGATGATTGGCTGCGAATTCTAAATTGGCCAAATATTGCTTTTTAGTGCCAGGAAGAATGAGGTTGTCATTCATTTCGTCCAAGGCGGCATTCACTTCTTTTGTTTCTTTCCTAAACTGAAAATACATTCTTGTTCGGCCACCAGGATTATAATTGAACCGTATTAGATAATCCTTTCCGCTCGATGGGGCATCCACCCGAAAGCGAAGCCAAGGGAAATGATAGGTGTCATAGTAGGCTGTCAGGTAGAATTTCTTGTTCAATGTGTACTTCATGCCCCAATACACCCCGTTTTCGTTGATATTTCTGCTGCCCTCGGCAAAAGCTGCTCCTCGAATGGAATGAAAGTCTTTGGCATAATTGCGGAAAACCATGGCAAATTCTATTCGCGGTGATAAGTTGGTACTAAAGCCGCCTAATGCTCCAATGCCACCACTTTTAGAAATAGCGCTTTCACCAAAAAACGAGAATTGCTGCCAGTTGTATTTTCCATATAATCCGAAATTCAGATTCGAATTACCTTTGAACTCAAAGAGGTTATATGGATCATCACTGCGTAGAATTGCAGTAGAAAAATGATTGGCAGCCAAAGTAATTCCAGCCTCTGATCGATCATTTGGTTTTAAATTTAAGTTTGTACCCAAGAGCGTTTCGACAACACTTCTTTTATTTGCGATTTCTGTGGCTGTTCTATGCAATCCACTGCTTTGAATAGAGGAGAAAAATTGGTTGAAGTCATCTGTTTCAGCGCCATCTTGAATCGATGCATCTTGGGGCAAACGCGAGACAAAAGCGGTAACATTGAGTTTTTTATTAAGGCTGTAAGTGGCTGCCGCACCTCTAAGAAAACCACTTTCAAGAACAGAGGAATAGGGGCGAATGCCTAAGGTGACTCGGTCGGCAGTATTTACAGTTTCGGAACCTTTGCCTACACTTAGCCCTGCTCCAAAAAGTAATCCTTGTCCAAATTGAAGTTGATAGTCACCGATGATCATCTTCCGCCACTTGCCTTGATTTTCGAGCATAAAGTGAAAAGACCAAAAGTCCATCAAGTAGTTCTTGTTTTTTGGTTGCCAAGCCATTCTTTCACCTGCATCTTTTTCGGTGGTGATGCCAAAGCTAAAATCTCCTGGTTTGGAAACTCGATAACGCAGATAGAGCTTGTCCGCTGAACCAGCATAGCGGTTATCGGTTTCGTTTTCCTTTGGGCTGTAACCTCTTTTTTGCTCAAGCCCAGCCTCGTATCGCATGATCAAGTAATTATTTCGCTCTTCTAAAATTCGTTTGATCAGAGGTCGATTATCTGCGATGGCATCCTTTGCATTCACGGTTACAAAAGGCCTGAGCTTCTCTAGGGTAGCGAAATCGAACCCTTCAATCAATTGCAGTTCAAAAAGCGTGAGCAGCTTTCCTTTTTCTTTGATATAGGTTTGAAGGTTGATGATTTGCTGGTTTGAAAGCACGTAAAGACTTTTCAGTTCATCCGTGGTGGCCAGGTTGATGTTGAGCGGATTTTGATAAAGCAAGAGCAATGATTCGTAGAGGTCTTCATAATTGATATCTGATTCCTGAAGGTTGAAAAGGCTTTCTATGAAAGTTTCCAGATTAAAATCAGTATTATTTTGTGCTAAAATTGGCCTGTTAAAGCCGATGAAGCATAGGGTGGCTACTATCGTGAATTTGGCCGCCTTCATTACTGCTTAAATTGGAAAGTCAGGCCGAAGTTATGGGTATGGCCAAGTCGCCTATCGATTCTAATTCCGTAGTCAAAAGTGAATCGTGTCAGCTTTAATCCTGCTCCAAAGGAATGGGTATCCGTAAGGGTAGAGAAGCCAGTTCTGGCCACAATAGCTTCAATGATTTGGTATTCTAAACCAAGTTTTAAATCTGGATCAAGGTCAATGTCTTTTTCCCCCTCAATCACTAAAGTGAAATCCTCAGCGGGTTTGTACGCGATACCAAGATTGATAATGGTAGGTACTTTTTCTTGTGTATCGGCCGAAATCGTGGACTGTGTAAAATTGAAAATTTGAGCACCGAAAGTGAGCTGTGGCGTAAGGTCTGCCAAAACCCCAATATCTGCTAAAAAAGTGCCTTTCCGCCCGAAACCCTCAATGTTGTATTGCAAGTAATTGGCTTTAATGCCTAATCGAACAATCCCTGTTTTTTTGGCAAAGGAAAGACTGGCCATTTGGCTATTGAAGATATCATCGCCAAAGCGATAAACGCCAAAACCGATATTACCCAGTGCAGTGGGAAGCGCAACTCCGGCAGACACGGTATTGAAAGGAGAGAAGTCAAAAATGGTACGGTAGGCAAAAAGTGCAGTAGTTTGCTCAATATCAGTTAGACCTGCGGGGTTGTTGAAAATGGCCCAAGCATCGTTAAAAATCACATTAGTTCCTCCTAATCCTAAGGCCCTTGGCCCAACGGGCGGTCTGCTAGGCAATTGAGCTTGTGCTAGGTTTAGGCAAAGCAATGAAAGGAATATGGTGACACAGATTCTCACGAACTAAAAATAATCAAAATACAATAATTAAAAGATTTTGTCTCCGAATATGATTTTTATTTCTTTCTTCACCCCTGAATTTGCTGTGAGATAAAGTTTCTCGATTATATTCGAATCTCAAATAATAGTTGATATGAAATTTCATTTAAGTGTTCTTTTCACTCTGTTGTGTTTTTCAACTTTTGGTCAAGCTACAAATACTGAAAATGCTGAAATAGCCTTTGGGCCTATGTTTACGGTTGATCAAAGATCGGTGCCTACAAAATTTGTAGGGAGTGATGAGTCTGGATTTTATGTCGTCTACTCAGATGGTAAACATGGTCAAGGAGATGAAACGCTTTATAAGTTTAGTTATGACCTCAAGCCAATAAAAAACAACCCATTGACCCAAAGTTCCGATGGGGGTATGGTCTTCATGGTAGGCAATAGACTTTTTCAGATCGTGCGTACTAACAGCAGCAGTACATTGTATGTCCACCTTCTTGAAATTAATACCGAAACACTCCAAGCAATGAAGAGAACACTTCTTGCTCAAATGGACAATTCAATGAAGAGTGCTTCTCAAGCTGCTTTGTCAGTCCAGTTCTCAGATGACTTATCCAAAATGGTTGTGATCTATACCATCCCTAATAAGCGCAAAGAGTTTGAGTCCATTCGTGCGCATGTGTATGATAGTGATTTCAAAGAAATTTGGAGCCAGACTTATGAGTTACCCTATGAAAATAGGCTTTTGGATATTCAAGACTATACCCTGCACAATGATGGTAAGCTATTTATCACAGCCAGACGATTCTACGGTAAGAGAAGAGTTAAGGTGGATGGTGAAGTCAACTATGATTACCTATTGCTGTCTTTAGAAGACAGTGGAAAAATTGACTCCTTACAAATACAGTCGCAAGATAAATATCTTCGAAGCATGCGTGTAGATGTTGCAGAAAATGGTGACGTGGTAAGTGCAGGCTTTTATTCGCAACGAAATTCTAATGGATTAGGAGGTGCATTTTATCTCCGAATTGATAGTAAAACCGGTGCACAGATTTCTTCATCCTACAAGGAATTTGATATTGATTTTCAGACCGACAACATGACTGAGGCTAAAGCCGCAAGAACAAAAAAACGAGCAGCCGAAGGAAAGAACGTTGAGCAGGCTAACTACTTTATTGACCGATTTATAACCAAACCAGATGGCGGAGTTCAAATGATCGGGGAGAAGCGACTGATCATCACTACCTATATTCAAGCTGGTCTAGTAGCGGTACCTACTACGACTTATTATTTTGATGATGTCCTTGTGGTTGACATAGATGCCGAAGGAAAAATTAAATGGGCTTCGCAAATTGCCAAGAAACAGACAACCACCGATGACGCAGCGGCATACTCGTCCTATGCAAATCTTAGTCAGGGCAATGATTTGTTTTTTGTATTTAATGATAATGCAGAAAATCTTGATTACAATGGCGTAGGTCGTGTGTCCAGAATGGGTAAAAATAGCTCCACGGTTGTGATGGCAGCTAAGGTGGATGAAAATGGAAAGATCACTAGAGAAGGACTTTTTAGAAGGGGAGAGGCCGAAATTAAAATTCGCCCTCGTCTGAGTCATGTCCTAAACGATAACGAGATGCTCCTTTTTGGCCATAGCACAGTAAGAAACCAAAGATTCGTACTTGTGAAGTTTAAATGATCCTAAAAAGCAGATCTTAAATTAACAAAGAAACCAGTTTGGCCTTCGCGATTTACCGAGAATTCGAATCGGATCACAAAGTCATAATAGGTTTGAATATCGAGGCCAATGCCTGCTGCCGCCAATAAGTCATTGTTGTAAACGCTATCGGTGCTTGATGAAATCGGAGGGCCGGCATAACCAAGGTCCAAAAAGGCTTTCACGAAAAAAGAATAGGGCATTGTCCTGAATTGCTCAACTAAACTTCGTTGGTTGAGCTGTTGAATACCAGACAGAAATTTATACTTAAGCTCAGTCCGATTGGAAATAAATCCACTGCTTTCCACCACAAAACGCTCATAACCACGGATAAAATCGGGCGGATAGCCAAAGCCTGAGCGCAAAATGTAAGGTATTTCGTCTGTGAAATTTTGATAGCCCTCAATGGCATTTGCCACGAAGAAATTCTTTCCTAAATCACGGTGGTTGTTGGCGGAAGCCCTGATCGAGAACATGTTCAGATCGTTGAAAACGCCTAGGCCGAATTTATTCACTTCCAAACGATACAAGTTTCCAATCAACGGATAAGCAAAGTAATCGCGGTTGTCTCTTGAAAACACATAACTGATTCTAAGGTACTTTTGAAGGTTTTCGCCATTTTGAAAGTAATTGGGATTAGCATCGGTAATCAAATCGCTAACACTGGCTCGGCTAAAACCCACATCTATGGAATGGCGGCTGTAGAAGGAGGGACGATATGTCAAGGCTGCACCACTGCTGAATATCCTTCGGTTGATATCCTCCGACCCTTCAAATTGCAGTCTGTTGTCTATGGTATTGGTAGAAATGGTTTTATTATTGGCAAAGCTAGTTCTAAGCGTCAAACCCAGTGTTTGGTCTTTATTAATGTAAGGTCTTTGGTATTGAATTTCGTATTGTTTTGTAAAGCCAAACTGTGTTCTCAAAATCAGTTTATCATTTCTTCCTGTGAGATTGAAATGATAAAGTTGAAGGCCATAGTTGACACGCGAGAAATCTCTTTTCTGGTTTACCCACCATTCCGTAAAGTTTCGATCCGCGAGTTTGAAGATGGGGATAGGAAAGATATACCAGCGCTCCTGTAGTCTGATCAAGACGTCTACCTGGCTGGGCGACATGAACAAAGGGACAATTTCTGCAATTACAAAAAGCCTCGTATTGATCAGTTTTTGTTGACCTGTAATAACTGCTTCGGAGAACTCCTTAAGGCTGATGTCTTGGCCTTCTACAAAATCCAACTCCCTAAGGATAATCTCAGTTTTGGTTTTACGGTTGCCCGTAATGTAGATTTTTCCAACTTTGACGATGCCATTCGTAAGCGTATCGGATTGCACTTGCTGGCCGAACGAGTTCAGCGAAAACAATATCAGTAAACCGAAAACTATGAATCCCCTCAAACTCTTAATTTTTAGATTTAGGCCTTTTTGCCCTTTAAAACAACAAGCCTGATCAATATGAAAATGCCCAAAAGAACGAGCGGGATGCTTAAAAGTTGCCCCATATTGTAGGCCATATCATCTTCAAATGCAACTTGATTCTCTTTGAAGGTTTCGTGAAAGAACCTAAAGCCAAACACCCAGATTAAAAAGATACCCAATAAAAGCCCCTCTGGCGTCTTTTCCTTGTATTTGAGCCAAAGGGCCAATAGCAAGAAGAACAGAATCAAGTTGGTGGCCGACTCATAAAGTTGAGCGGGATGGCGGGCAATTCCATAAGTATGGATGGTGGCTACCCAAAGTCTGTTTTCGGTGGTCAATTCGTAGTTCAGAGGAATGCCTTTGGGTTCTCTGTAGTGCTCATTTACAGGATAGCGGACCAGCTGAGATTTCACTTGATTGGTAAGTTTTGCCCTTACTTCTTCTTCGGTGGTGCTTACTCCAGAAAAAGTAACCTTTAAGTCTACAGGGACAATGCCAGACATTGGTCGTTCAGTGCTAGTTCCTTTTGAAGCTTCGGCACTTTCGATTCCCGCAATTCCTTCAGCAACATATTCTTCTCCAATCCTACCGAATACCACACCATAATCGGTTTCTGTAGGTTTTCCAATAATTTCTGAGTTAACGAAATTCCCTAAACGGATAAAAACTGCCGCCAAGGCCACTGTAATTACAATTCTATCGACAATCCAAAGGTAGCTCTGGCCTGCTCTTTTTTGTTTCTTGAAATGAATTTTAGGTGGCCAGAATCGAGCGGTGACGAAATAACTGCGGTACAAAAACAGCGCGAAAAGTATTCCGAATGCAGCGCCATGGCTGGCTAAACCGCCTTCCCAAGTCCTGAAAAACATCAATGGATCGGCCAGGAAACGATCTGGTTCATAAAACACCAAATGGCCCAATCGCGCTCCAATGATTGTGGCCAAAACCATGTGCACAGTAAGCGTATCTACATTCAGTGGATCTTTGTTTTCCTTTTTGAAAATATAAACCATGATTTGATAGCCTATAATAAAACCCAAGGCAAAGAGAACACTGTACCAAACTGGTGGCTGAATCCCTTTGATGATTTCTTTCATGGGATCCCAAACAATGTAGGATAGAATCGATAAATCGTGCATTCGACAAATATATATGAATTCGGAAAAGGAGGAGGCTTAAAAATGGATTATGCGCTAAAAATTAACGCATGATTGATCTTTGGTTCATTGATGATCAAGTGCTATCAAGCTCTTTTTATCCTTTGTGCCTAGTCGCTTCAGATCAATTTTACCTTTGTCGAAGGTCAAAACCATGATCACCGAAACTTTTTGAGGCATTCTTGGCCATTTTAGGTTGTCGTTGATGGTTTCGGTCAAATTCATTTTTTTGGTTTTCATGTTCGTCTCGTTCTGAATACTCATCAAGCACGATGCGCCTCGATTATTTACCAAAACCTGTAAGCTTAAAACGCCTTCGGCACTTTTCAGCGTTTTTTCGTCCCACCCTGTAGTAATTACTTCGATGATTTTGTCTTTATCAAGTTTGGCGATGGTAGAGTCTGATTCAAAAATAAATTGATCTAAATAGCAATTGTCGATCACTTCGGGGTACACATGCTGCGAAAAGGCTTGTGTTCCAAATCCCAAAAAAAGAAGTGCGATGAATAATTTCTGTGCTTTCATGATTGTCGATGTGTTTAGAGGAAAGAAATTTAGAGATTTTTTAGCCATTCAAAAAGTGATTAGGGATGAGACGGGTTTTATTTCGTTTTCAATTCGGAAGAGCGGCAAAAAGCGCAAAAAAAGAGATATCTTTTTTTAATTCAAAGGCAATAAAAAAGGCTTTTATAGTTATTGATTCGGAGCGGTTATTTTTATATTGAACCATCAGCGTTCCGTCTAATTACACTAAAATTTATTTCCGATGTTGACGTCCAAAAAATCCGCCTTGGCTGCCATGCTATGCCTATTTCTTATTGCCTCTTGTGGGGATAAGAAATCCTCAATCAATCAACTCAATCAAAAAGCTGATGAAGATTTTACCGAGTATATAAGTACTTATACTTCTGGTAAAGTTTCTACCCGATCCGCCATTACCATTCAATTGGCATCGCCATACGAAGGACAGATGAAAGATCCCTCAGGGCTTTTTCAATTCAATCCGAGCATTTCGGGAGAAGGCAGATGGGTGACCAATCGTGTGATTGAATTTCAGCCCAAAAGCCCATTGAAGCAAGGAGTGGTTTACAACGGAAAGCTAAACCTAGCAGGCTTAATGCAAGTGGACGATAAGTACAAGACTTTTGCCTTTGGCTTCGAAACCATCGCTCAGAATTTTGATGTCGAAATAGAACGCATAGCCAGTGATGCCAGCGATGCGATGAGAAAGCAGGTCATCGAAGGTCAATTTTTTACTGCTGATTATGCCGATTCTGTGCAAGTAGTAAAGGCATCCAATTTTATTCAGCTGGGTTCTGACCTCAAGGTAGTTTGGGAAATAGATAGAGTAAACGGAACAGCTCACAGGTTTAAAGTAAGCGGAGTAGAACGCAAAGAAACAGCCTCAGAAGTAGAGATCAAGGTGAATGGTGCAGTCTTGGGAGCGGATAGAAATGCAAATTCGGTAGTACCTGTTGCTGCTTTGGGCGATTTTGAGGTGCTAGAAACTAAGGTAGTAAAGTCAGGAGATCCATATGTGCAAGTAAGTTTTTCGGACCCACTTAAACCAGATCAAGATTTGAATGGATTGATTACGGTGGAAGGGGAGAGTAATATTCGATTCGATATTCAGGGCAATAATGTGAAGGCCTATGTGTCGGCTAACAATGCAGGGGTTAAACTTTTGAATGTATATCCTGGCATCCGCAACCTACTGGATTTCAAAATGAAAAATGGTTTCGAAGGTTCTGTCACTTTCGAGCAAATCAAACCGCAAGTAAAATTAGTTGGAAAGGGCACGATCCTACCGAGCACTGATGGTTTGATTTTTCCTTTTGAAGCGGTGAATCTTTCGGCTGTTGATGTCACAGTCATTAAAATCTTTGAAAAGAACGTATTTCAGTTTCTTCAAGTCAATAATATGAGTGGAGACGAACAGCTGCGAAGAGTGGGTCGTCCTATCATTCAAAAGAAGATCACTTTAAACGAATCTGGAGTTTTCGATTTGGGCAAATGGAATCGCTTTACCTTGGATTTGGCAGAAATGATGAATACAGAACCAGGTGCTATTTATCAGGTGCGCATTGGTTTTAAAAGGGCCTATTCACTTTATGGTTGTGGTACGCCTTTGGAAGAAAAACCTTTGACTGGCCAAATTGAAGAAGATAATTGGGCGGAGTTCGATGCAGGTGACAATGGTGAATATGATAGCTACTACAACTACAATTATGGCAGGGGCTACAATTGGGAAGAGCGCGAAAATCCTTGTAGCGATTCTTATTATGCGGGCAGACAAAGGACCGTAAGTCGCAATGTATTGGCTTCTGATTTGGGGTTGATTGCCAAGTTGGGGAATGACAGAAAGCTAACGGCATTTGTAACCGACCTTAAAACTACCAACCCAATTTCGGGTGTTCAGGTAGATATTTATGATTTTCAAGAAGATGTTGTTGCCAGCTTAACCTCAGATGGGCAAGGTAAAATTGAGACTGATTTGGATAGAAAACCATTTCTGCTCATCGCGAGAAGAGGGGCTGAAACGGGCTATCTGAAATTACAAGATGGGCTTTCTCTTTCCATGACAAATTTCAATACGGCAGGAATCAGAGTGGAGCGAGGTTTGAAAGGCTTTATGTATGGAGAAAGAGGCGTTTGGCGACCTGGAGATGATATTTTCCTCAATTTCATTTTAGAAGACAAAGACGATAACCTTCCCGAAGACCACCCCGTTGTTTTCGAACTGATAGATCCTTCTGGCAATACCAAGCAGAGAATTGTGAGTAATAAGTCGGTGGATGGTTTTTACGATTTCACCACAAAAACCTTAGACACTGACCCAACGGGTAACTGGACAGCCAAAGTAACAGTAGGAGGTTCGGAATTTACCAAACGAATCAAAATAGAGACGGTAAAACCCAACCGATTGAAGATCAACCTAGATTTTGGGGTAGAGCGGATTTTGGCAGGTACTTCTTCTTTAAAAGGAAACTTGAATGTAAAGTGGCTCACCGGAGCTCCAGCCAGATCGCTAAAAGCTGATTTTGATCTATCACTTTATCCTACAAAAACCACTTTCCCAGACTTCCCAAAATACTCTTTTGACGATAAAGCAAAGAACTTCTACAAAGAACCTACTCGTGTTTTTTCTGGGAAAATTGACGAATCTGGCCATGCCGATGTCGATATAAAATTGAGCACCGAAGCCAATGCTCCGGGGGCATTAATGGCCACTTTCAGTGGGAAGGTTTACGAGCCAGGAGGTGATTTTAGTATTGATCAATTTAGTATTCCTTATTATCCGTACACTTCGTTTGTAGGGATTCAAACCCCAGAAGCAGATCGAAGAGGCCAGTTGGTTACCGAAAAGGATCAACGAATCAATATTGTTTCAGTAGATGCCAATGGTAAGCCTATCGATCGCAAGAATCTTCAATTCGAAGTTTACAAATTAGAATGGCGCTGGTGGTGGGATAGTGGTGATGACTATTTGGCTAATTATGTTGGTAACACTTATAACCGTCCATTTTCTACTCAGCAAGTAAGTACTGTGAACGGAAAGGCCAGTGTCACGGTCAATATTCCTAATCGCGATTGGGGCCGCTATTACATCAGGGTGATTGATCCATTGTCGAAACATTCTGCGGGCTCGATTACCTATTTTGATTGGCCGGGTTGGGCAGAGGACAGTAATCGTCCTGGAGGAGCTTCATTATTATCTTTTTCTACGGATAAGGAAAGCTATAATATTGGTGAGAAGGTGAAGATCAATATTCCTTCTAAGGCCAAGGGAAGGGCTTTGGTGAGTATAGAAAATGGAACAAAAGTGGTTGCCTCTTATTGGGTAGAAACTGGTAATGGCAAAACTGATTTTGAGTTCGAAACCACCGAAGACATGGTGCCAAATGCCTATATCAACACTACTTTGCTTCAGCCTCATGCGCAAACAAAAAATGACTTGCCTATCAGGTTATATGGGGTGGTTCCTATCAATGTTGCGAATCCAAATACCAAGCTTAATCCAGAATTAACCATTGCCGATGTGCTCGAACCAGAGTCAGAGGTGAATCTAAAAGTAACTGAGAAAAATGGCCGCGCCATGACCTATACCATTGCGGTTGTAGACGAAGGTTTGCTCGATATTACGCGTTTTGCGACTCCAGACCCATGGAATGATTTTTATGCTCGTCAGGCATTAGGTGTTAAAACTTGGGATTTGTACGATGATGTTACGGGTGCTTTTAGCGGAGAACTCACTCGGCTATTGGCTTTGGGTGGGGATGGAACCAATGCTAAACCAGAAAATGCTAAGGCAAACAGATTCAAGCCTGTTGTAAAGCATTTGGGGCCATTTAAGTTAGAAGCGGGCAAAACCGCAACCCATAAATTCAACATGCCGAATTATGTAGGATCGGTTCGAACTATGGTGATCGCTGGAAAAGACGGTGCTTATGGTAAAGCTGAAAAAGCAACTCCAGTTCGAAAGCCATTAATGGTATTAGGCACTTTACCGAGAGTTTTGGGCCCAGGTGAAAAAGTGAAGTTACCTGTGAGTGTTTTTGCGCTGGAATCAAGCGTTAAAGACGTTAAGGTCACCATCAAAGGCAACGACAAAATCGCTGTAGATGGTGTGGCAACCAAGCAACTTACTTTCAATCAAATCGGAGATCAGATCATAGATTTTGAACTTTTGGTATCTGAAACTTTAGGGATTGGCAAGATTCAAATCATAGCCGAATCTGGAAAAGAAAGGGCTACTTATGAAGTCGAAATTGATGTCAGAAGCCCGAATCCGCCAGCTACAGATGTAATCGCGAAGGCCATTCAGGCAGGCGAAACTTGGGATCAATCTTTTGACCAAGTGGGAATGGCGGGCACCAATACAGCACAATTAGAATTGTCTGTTATTCCTCCTATCAATTTAGGCAGACGTTTAAACTACTTGATTGGCTATCCTCATGGCTGTATTGAGCAAACCACTTCGAGTGTCTTTCCTCAATTGTTCTTGGCTGATATTATAGATCTTTCTACGGAGAGAAAATCACGCATTGAGAATAACATCAAAGCTGCCATTGATAGAATCACGAAGTTCCAGACTTCTGAAGGAGGTTTTGCCTATTGGCCGGGTCAAAGTGATGATAATGACTGGGGAACGAACTATGCCGGTCATTTCCTTTTAGAGGCGAAGGACAAAGGCTATAATATACCTTCTAATCTGTTCAGAAAATGGAAAGCCTATCAAAGTAAAAGGGCCAGAAGCTGGGCAAGGAATGGGGATTATGATGATGATCTCGTTCAGGCTTACAGACTATATACCTTGGCTTTGGCGCAAAGCCCAGAACTCGGGGCGATGAACCGATTGAGAGAAGACAATGCACTTTCTTTGGAAGCGAAATGGAGATTAGCAGCGGCATATGCCGTTTCTGGCAAGGCAAGCGTGGCCAAAGAATTGATTGCGGCAGCACCTACAGCATCAGCTAGGAAGTCAAATTACTATTACTACGGATCGCAAACCCGTGATAATGCCATGATTTTGGAAACGCTCGGTTTGTTGAAAATGCAAAATGAAGGACTGAATCTATTGCGAGATATTGCTGAAAATCTAAGTGAAGATCGTTGGTTAAGCACCCAAACTACAGCTTATGCGCTCCTCTCGCTGATCAAGTTTTCTGGCGTTGGGCAAACCTCGAAGGGACTTGAAGCCAACTATACTTTGAATTCAAGTAAGTCGGAAGAGTTGAGAACAGCGAAGCCACTGAGGTCGATTGAAATTCCGGTAGAAGGCGCAGAAGGAGGTAAGGTGAAAGTCAGTAATAATGGAGAAGGAATTCTCTTTGCTAGAATCATCAAGACAGGTCAGCCTTTAGCGGGGGAAGAAACTGCGGCTTCTTCGGGATTACAGGTGACGATTAGCTACACAGACAGAGAAGGAGGCAGAATTGACCCTCGTAACTTAAGCCAAGGCTCAGATTTCTTTGCTGAAGTGAGTGTTTTTAACCCCGGCACGAAAGGAGTTTATAAAGACCTCGCTTTGAGCCAAATTTTCCCGTCAGGTTGGGAGATTTTGAATGATCGTTTAAATGAAATTCCGGGAGCTACAACTGTCAATAATTTCGATTATCAAGACACTCGTGATGATAGAGTTTATACCTATTTCGACCTAAAGCCGAATGAAAGAAAAGTGTTTAGACTTGCACTCAATGCTACTTATTCAGGCAAGTTTTACCTGCCATCCGTCAATGTGGAAGCCATGTATGACAATACAGTGAACGCCCGAATTCCAGGTCAATGGGTATTTGTTGAAAGAGTGAATTAAGTAGGTAGTACTGAGACCTTGCAGGTTTTTGAAACCTGTAAGGTCTTGCAGTCATACTGAACTTGTTTCAGTATCCGTAAGAAAATGGGTTTGCCCACTATACATTAGAAATTGAAATGAAAAAACAGCTCATTAAATACCGCTACTATTTAGCTGCGATTGCACTTTCGCTGTCGGTGGTATATTATTTCTGTTTGCCAAAAACCCTTTTCAATGATCCTTACGCTACTGTGCTCAACGCGTCTAATGGAGAAATGCTTTCCGCTAGAATTGCTAGTGATGGGCAGTGGCGTTTTCCTCAAGTAGATTCACTAGCCGATAAGTATAAAAAAGCCCTACTTCTTTTCGAAGATCAGCACTTCTATTCCCATCCTGGGGTAGACCCAATGGCTTTCGGTAGGGCCATGGTTCAAAATATCAAATCCAGAAAAGTAGTCAGTGGAGGCAGTACCATCAGCATGCAAGTCATCCGACTGTATAGAAAGGGAAAGTCTAGAAGTTTTCGCGAGAAGCTGATAGAAATGGTTTTGGCTACACGACTTGAGCTTCGGTACTCCAAGACTGAAATCCTGAAGATTTATGCTTCACATGCGCCATTTGGGGGTAATACGGTTGGGATTGAAGCCGCTTCATTGCGTTATTTTGGTCGAAGGGCACATGAGTTAAGTTGGGCGGAAGCAGCACTTTTGGCCGTTTTGCCTAATCAACCGAGTCTCCTTTACCCGGGTAGAAATACTGCTCCGCTTAAAGCGAAACGAAACCGCCTTTTAGATCGACTTTATGCCGAAGGTTACTTTGATCAAACCAGTTTAGCCTTGGCCAAAGAAGAGCCTATTCCTTCCAAGCCCAATGACATCCCGATGCAAGCCTTGCATTTAATCGATAAGGCCATCAAAGACGGGAAGGAGGAAACTATCATTCATAGTTCTATTGATGCCAATTTACAGCGCAGGGTGGATCGAGTTTTAAAGAACCATAATGCATTGTTGAAATTGGACGGCATTGACAACGCTTCAGCACTGATCTTAGATGTTAAGTCAAATCAAGTCATGGCTTATGTTGGCAATGTATTAGATCAAGATCGCCCCAACAGTGGTCAACAAGTAGATGTGATTCAAGCGCCAAGAAGTACAGGGAGTTTGCTTAAGCCAATGCTTTATGCTGCCATGCTCGATGATGGTTTGATGCTTCCAAAATCCTTATTATCTGATGTGCCCGTTTACTTCAAGAATTTCGCTCCCAAGAATTACACCCGAGAATATGACGGTGCAGTTCCTGCTGATATGGCTTTATCGAGGTCATTGAACATTCCAGCCGTCAATATGCTGCAAGCCTATGGTTATCCTCGTTTTCATGAGAAATTAAGGGATCTGGGAATGACTACTTTGACTCAACCTGCCGATCATTATGGTTTGTCGTTGATTTTAGGAGGTTCTGAGGGAACACTTTGGGATTTAGCCAATATCTACGCTGGAATGGCGCGTACGCTAACGCAATTCAATGGAAGACCACCCAAAGCTCGCTACGCCAAAGGCGATTTTGACTTTGCCGAGTATACGAATCCCAAGCTTGATGTTCGAGGTTCGAAGCCTAAGGTTTATAGCTCATTATTTAATGTCAATAATGACGAAGCCTTTTCTAAGCAACATGAAACAGAAAACATCGAACTCAATGACAACAAACAATTGAGTGCGGCTTCTATTTGGTTTGCCTTTAAGGCGATGCTCGAAGTGTATCGTCCGGGCGAAGATGCCGCATGGAAAATGTATTCGAGTTCGAGGCAAATTGCTTGGAAAACGGGTACCAGTTTTGGCTATCGCGATGGCTGGGCCATTGGGATTACGCCAGAATATGTTGTGGCGGTTTGGGTAGGTAATGCCGATGGAGAAGGCCGACCAAATCTCACAGGCATTCAAGCAGCAGCACCAATTTTATTTGATCTTTTTGATATGCTCCCAGAAACAACATGGTTCAATCCGCCCATGGCCGAATTGGTTTATGCACCAGTAGACGGGCAATCTGGCTATTTGGCTTCACAGTATTCAATTCAGGTGGATACAGTTTTAATACCAAAGTCGGGATTGCAAAGTCCTGCAAGCCCTTTTCATCAGCGTGTACACTTAGATAAAACAGAAAAGTATCGTGTTAACTCAGACTGTTATCCAATTGCTGAAATGGTCACCAAGAATTGGTTTGTGCTGCCTCCAAAACAGGCTTTATATTATAAAAAGAGACATCCGACTTACCAAGAATTACCGCCTTTGCGCAGTGATTGCTTTGGCGAAACATTGAATATGCAGGTGATGGACATGGTGTATCCTGCGCCAAATGCTCAGTTTTATATTCCCACTAATTTAGAAGGGCTTCGCGAAGCGGTTGTTTTTGAAGTCGCCCACCGAAAATCTCAAACACCTTTGTACTGGCATTTAGATAATCAATACCTCGGAATGACTTCAGGAAATCATACTATGGAAGTTTCACCGCAGGCCGGACTGCATAAAATAACCGTGATAGACGATGAGGGGAATCAAATCGAACGCACTTTCGAAGTATTGAAAGGGCAGTGATTTGTTGCTGAAATAAGGGGTAAAATAATAGCCAGAAATTGGGCCCTTGAGATTGTTTGGCCACTTAGTTTTGAATGGATTAACCTTCAAAACTAAGCTTTAAACAAATTGTAATCTAGATTTTTTTAACCTTAACGGCATTCATGCCTTTCATTCCTCTTTCGAGTTCGAAGCTCACTTTGTCGTTTTCACGAACATCTTCTAATAAGCCATTGACATGCACAAAGAATTTTTCTTGTGTGTCTAATTCCTTGATAAAACCGTAGCCTTTTGAATCGTTGAAGAATTCTATACGTCCTTTACGAACCGCTTCTACAACATCTTCTCTCTTAGGCACACCAATCTCAATAGATTTGGCATCGACTTTTTTCTTTTTGATAGTTGGATCTGGGGGAGTATCAGTGATGTTACCATCTTCATCAACATAAGCAATCATGCTGTCAAAATCACTATTCGAAGTTGATTTGCGCTCTTCTTTCTTTTGCTGTTTGTCCTGACGTTTTTTCAAACGCTTCTTCTCTTTTTCTTTCTTGTTAAATGTTTCTTGCGATTTAGCCATTCAGTATTTTATATTAAAAATGATGTCAAAATTGATCTACACAATCAATCAGGGAGTAAAGAAATACTCAATTAGTAAGTAGCTTGTTCAAACAATGGCCGATGAGAATCAGGGCGCTGCTCGACTGGGGAATTACTTGAAGGGTATTTACATCATTACGCTTGCGCAATTTACGATAATATATTGGAAAGGCTTTATGAATATTGGATTTGCCTTGAAATGAAAGGGATAAAAATGGCTTAGGGCTAGTAAGTGTTCGTCATATTGCTATCCACACAAATAATAAAATCAGCCAAGCCTTTATTCTCTTCCATCAATTGAGTGATGTCGTCTTGCGAAACCGTGGCAATAGTGCCGTAATTCAATTCACTTCGCTGGTTTATCAAGTACCAAAGAATGCCTTCGTAATTGTTGGAATGATAAGAGCCATTATAGTGGATAAATCCATTTCCCACCTTAAAGTGTTGCAAAATGAAATGTGCCATGGTCGCATCTTTACTGGCTTGGGCCATTACCAGTTCTGGAGTGCCATGATCACCCATCATGGTCAAAATGTTTTTGTAGGTAGGAAGTTCGCTATCGTAAGGGAAAGGTAGTGGAGCAACCCATTCCTTTTCTTGAGCCGAAAGTGCGTCTAATGCCTTGAAGCCCTGTTTGTTGACCAAACTTGCATAGCGTCTTGGAATATTCGTGGCAATAAAGGGGAGTTTGTTGTCCTTGGCCAAGTTCACCAATGGCGCATAATCGGTTTTGTAATTCGGCCAAAGTCGTGCAAGCGTATCTAAGCCTTTTGCATTGATTTCACCAGCTAAATAAGCGTTGAGAGGCTCTTGATTATCTGCTTCGAACATTTCTGCACCTAAGGTCATTGGTTTTTGCGCGATCAAGTCATTGGTCACTTCAAATTGAAGCCAATGGGCAATGGCGTTATTATGAAGTTCACCAAAGAGAATGATGTCCTTTTTAGCCAAGTCCTTCATCATCTTTTTATAGCTCACCTTTTTGCCTTTTGCATTGAAGATGATATAGGCTGGTTTCTTCTGCGCGAAAGCCCCGATGATAAAAAAGCATAATGCGGAAACAAACAACAGTCTTTTCATGGTAATCTGGATTTGAGCTTCAAAAAATGGATGTGTGAATGTAAACTAAATGGCTGAAAGATTAAACTCAATTTTGATGTAGATAGAATGCTGTTTTCAAAATGCCTCCCATTTAAAAAATGGTTAAAACCATTGCAGAACGGAAGATTTGCTAATAGCCCACGGTTTAAACCGTGGGCTATTGATCATATGATTTCAGCGAACCGTTTTAACGGTTTGTAATTTTTAAACGGCCTATTTCAAAAAGAAAATGACTTATCCGTGGTGCGCTTATAGCCGTCCAATTGCAGTTGGCTTTCTGTACAGGTGATAATCGCGAAACTGTTATTCTCCAAACCACTTTCATCCACCATTCCTAATTGAGTAATGTATTGAATGCCTTTTATGGTCGTGAATTTCTCGTTATGTACATGGCCATGGATCGAGGCTTTTACCCTGCCCGAGTTTTCCATTATTTTTTGAATGCCTTCAAAACCCTGAACATGCATAGTTGCACTTCCGCTCAAATACTCGAATAGGGGATGATGGCAGAAGACAATGGTGGGTAGCTGGGTTTTGGCTAAATCATTGGCCATCCAATCCCTTTGGACTTGTGGGATATTTACATCTTGCCAATTGGCTCCGTCTTTATAAAAATGATCTTTGCCAGTTTTATCGTAATTGGCATCTAGCACTACAAAATGAAAGCCTTTTTGATCGAAAGAGTAATAGCTTTTATCTTTAGCAATACCAGTATTTTCAATGTTAGCGAGAAACTGCTGCTTGGTAATGCTGTCAACGTCATGATTGCCAACACAATGAAAACGCGGGCCGTTGAACTTGGCGAACTCTGCCTCTATGGCTTTAAGATATCGCAAAGTATCTTCTGTTCTTTGATTGGGATCTTCATCTTTGAAATCCCCTAAATGAATGGCGAAATCCACTTTCTCTTGATTGAAGATTTCTATGCATTCTCGCATTTTTGCCAGCGACTGCCTGTAGAAGCGAGTGCCATTATTTTCACGATCGGCATAATGTGAGTCGGTAATCAATCCGAATTTAACTTTAGCCGATTGGCTTGAAAAGATGGAGTTGGGTGCAAAGGCTACTGCGCCTGCAATACTTCCGCTCAGGCTAAGGAATTTTCTACGATCTATTTTCCAGTTCATGATTAAAACTTATCTGTCCTAAGTTAATGGAAATGGCTTAAGTTGTCGGGAAGTGTAAACGAAAAAAGTCCCACTTTTCAGCGGGACTTTTTTCGTTTTGTTGGTCTACTAGGGCTCGAACCTAGACTCTTCTGGACCAAAACCAGACGTGTTGCCAGTTACACCATAGACCATCCTGTAATTGGAGTACAAAAGTAGTATTTGCTTTCAATTCTGGAAACGAATTGTTGAAAAAAAATCACTTTTTTAGCGCTCTATTTTCCAGAAAGCAATTCCTCCTGCTTGTTTGCCCAGATAGGCCGTGTCTATCAGCTTGTTAGTCGTTAAATCAATCACATCTACCATCCCCGGATCGTCACCAATTCCTTCAACTGATACAAATGCAAACTTACTATCCGATGAAATAGACACTCCATGGGTTACTTTTTGGCTATTGTCGATGCGGGCCAGCTCTTTTCCGCTCTCTAAATCCCAAACCCCCGTTTTGGCTGCTGTCTTGTACGAAACGACCATGCGCTTGCCATCTGGTGAAAGGTCGATATTATAAGGACCTTTATCGGTCACGAATTTGCGGGTGACTTTCCAGGTATCCGCATCGATTTCCAATACCTCATTGCTACCATTGCCAGCGACATAAACTAGGTTTTTAGAAGGGTGAGGACTTACCCAAGTAGGCTTAAAAGTAGAATGTTTCATGGCAGGCATGTCCATCCCCGAGTGGTCCATTTTGGAATGATCCATTTTACTGTGGTCTATGCCATCCATTTTGGGTGCTGTTTTCTTTTCCTCGCCCATTTTCGAATGGTCCATGGTGGAATGGTCCATCATTGAATGATCCATTCCTGCCATTTTAGAAGCTTCGTCTAAATCCAAGGTGCGCAAAACTTTTAGATTGAGTGCATCAATTTCGAAGAGTTCGCCAGACATCATGGCTACTGAATAGTGTTTCATTCCATCGCTGGAGAGCCTTGAACCATGAGGCATGGCGCCTGTTGTAATTTGAGTCAACTCAGTCATGGTCTCAACATCTACCACAGATACTGAGCTTGGCACCATGTCGCCATGCAAGTTAAAATTAACGCAGTAAAGCAGTCCAGTGACAGGAGAGATTTGCATAGAAGCAGGAAATAATCCGAGTTGTACACTACCAACAAGCTCATCTGACCCGGTTTCATATTTGTAGAGCGTTCCGTAAGGGTTGCCATGGGCCATGCTCAAGTACCAATGCTTGCCATCAGGGGCAATTGTAATCCCATGTGGACCTTCATTTTCAGCTGGCCAAACGCCTACAGGAATTGTTTTGATGGTTTCTGCCTTTTTACCATCAAACTTTATGACCGATACTTCATCTTCCGATTCGGCAGTCACATATACATAATAATTTTGCGCTTGCACTGCGATTGCTAGCAAGGAAAAAGCACCGATAACTAAGATTTTTTTCATTCCAATTTATTTATGAATCAAAGCGGATTGATTTTTTGGTATTTAGATTGATTTTGATCTTGTCGCAACTTCAAGTTGCGGCAAGATCAAACCTCAAATTAATTTACTTGCTCTGAATTTTGGTTGCTTTTGGCTTTTCAGGCTCAACTTTGGCAGACCATAATCCACTGTTCCAGTCAGAATAGAAAACATGTCCTTTATGCACCTGCGCACCCCAAGTGAAAGGGGCGTTGGGTACATAGCCTTTCGGATCATTAGGGATAATCCAGGCGATTTCTCTGCCTTGCTTTCTCAAATCTCCCATTAGCTCTCCGCTAAGGTCAACCACTCTTACGCCTCCATTATAAAAGGCCACATATAGGGTTTCTCCTTCAATCCAGAAGTTATGAGAACCAGCATAGGGTATTTCAAAACGAGCGATTTCTTCAGGATTATCAAGGTCTGTGAAGTCAATTACGTGTAAATAACCACCCGCCATGTTTGGGCCCTCCATATTCAAGCCATAAGGGAAGATTTCATCTCCACCAATGACATAAAACTTACCAGTGGATGGGCTTCTGAATGGGAAGGCCGCGTGATTGGCTTTGTTAGGATACGCGTAGCTAGCGAATTGCTTAGGGTTTTCAGGTGAACCGCCTGCAATGCCATTGCCTACATCTACCAATTGAATTCCATCGCCCCAGTTTGATGAATAAGCAATGCCGTCTTCTACCCAAACATCATGAATGGCATGGCCTGGCGTATCTAGCTCAAATTTAGAAACTGCAAAGGGCTTTCTTGGATCTTTGATATTGATAGCATAGTATTTTTGTCCACCACTTAGGGCATAAACATAGCCTTTGTCGATGAATACATTGTGTACACCACCTGTCATGTTTTCGTCAAAAGTAGAAAGGATTTCTACGTCACGAGGATTGGTAACATCGATGATGACCAAACCATTTTTACGATTCGAAGCGCCTTCTCGGCTGATCACACAAATTTTTCCATCCTCAGAGATTTTCACGTCATTCACGGTCCTTGCATCCACTTGAACAGAGTCAATTTTAAAAATACTGGCAGGATCGGTCACATCCCAGAAGTAGGCTGTTCCATCTGCACCCCAGGTGCCTGTTACGGCATAGTCTCTACCGTCTACACCTTCCCAAACCCAAAAGTCAGAGGTATGCTTATCGCTCACTGAACCGTGACCAACCAATTCAATTTTTCGAGCGACCTCTCTGGCTGTGATTTTCACAGTTTTTGAAGCTGAAGCCACTCCGCAAGAAGCAGTGATTACGTATCTCCCAGCTTCGTCTGCAACAAAGCGACCGTCTTGTTTGATCAAGCCCGATGCGCTTTGCGAAACGTTATCAGATTTTCCATTGAATGAAAAATAGATGGGAGCATCTGTGATTTCATTGCCATTTTTATCCAGCGCTTTTGCTTTAAAATGGAATACATCTCCTGTTCTGGCTTCATTTCCTTCGGCATCCAATTGGATAGAAACGATTGGATTCTTGACCACATTGACGGTGATTGTATTGCTAATGCCTTCTGCTTTTGCCGTGATGGTCGCCTTGCCTGGCACCATGGTGTTCACCATTCCAAATGCATCAACATTGGCGATGGTTGCAGATTTCGTTTCAAAAGTGACATCTACATTGTCGCGCACGGCACCTGATTTGTCAATTACTTTTACTTTTAATTCGATAGGAGTGCCAGCGTAGATTTTTTCTGGTATTTCTTCGATTTTAATTTCGGCCAAGGCAGGATAATTCACTGTAATGGTAAAGTCTTTTCTTACACCGGCTGCAATGGCGATAATATTGTGAACGCCAGGCGCTATGGCATAGGCCATTTTGGTAGAATCAATGGATAGGGCTCTTCTGGCCCGAGAAACTATGTTGACGTCCTCGTCCAACTTTTTGCCATTCTCCATTACATAAGCATTTAATTGCTTGGATTGACCAACCTCCATGGTCAGTGTCGCTGGTTCAATGATAATTTCTTTTTGGGCAAAAAGCCCAAGTGGAAAAAGCAAAGCGACCATGCAAAGGACTCTCGTGATATTTTTCATTGCTATTTGGTTAATGGTTTAGTTGAACAATCTAATCAATAGCAAGCATGAGAACAATACTTTTGATTTGGTTGGTAGGATAGGAGTGAATTGTGTAGCCAATAATACAGCTAGGCTGAGGAGCGGGCTAAAAATAAAAAGGCCACAACGATGGAGTCATTGTGGCCTTAATGTTGGGTTGCCTAGTGCTAGTAATTAATTCCTTTAAGGTGTTTAATACTAGTTTTTAAACTAGTTATAGGGTCAACTTTCCAGTTTCTGTCTTGCTCCACAAAGAAGTATTTCAAACCAGCGTCTGCTTCGTGAGCAAATAATTGCTTGTAGTCAATAATTCCGTTGCCCACCTCTGTCATCACATGGTTATTGTCGAGCTCCATGTCTTTCACGTGCCATAATGGATAACGCTTAGGGTTCTTCTGGAAAATCTTAATAGGGTCTAATTCAGCATAGCGTACCCAATAGATATCGAGCTCCATTTTAACGAGGTCTTCATCCGTTTCGCTGAGCAATAGGTCGTAAGGAATTACGCCATCAATGGCCTGAAACTCGAAATCATGATTATGATAAGCGAATTGGATTCCTGATTTTTTACAGGCCTCGCCCGCTTTGTTGAAGAGCTCCGCCAATTGCTTGTATTGGTCAAGGGTTTTTCTTTCAAAGTCCAATAAGTAGGCACAGGCCAGGTATTCAGCACCTAGTTCAGCTGCGTCATCAACGCCTTTTTGCCATTCATTGATCAAAGAACCCGTCATTTTTGGTGCTTGAGCACCTGTCATCACATGAATACTTTTGACATCAATTTTAGATTTCTCAATAATTTTCTTGGCTTCGGCAATAGGCTTGCCTAAAATTTTCCCACCGCCAAAATCAAAAAATTCCGCATAATCGTAGCCCGCTTTTTTGAGGGTTTTCAAGGTGCCCTCCATGTCCTTTTGGATTACATCGCGCACGGTGTACACTTGGAAACCAAAGGATTGAATTTTTTCTGTCATCACACTTGAAAGTAGCGGGGTCGCTGCTAAAATTCCTGCCGCTCCGAGGGCAGATTTCTGAATAAATTTTCTTCTTTCCATAATTCGCGTTTCAATGCTTTAAACTAAGAAATTAAACCTAAATACCATCTTGATAAAATGTTATTGGTAAGATTGAATAGATAAAGCTTGGGATGAGCGATACGAATGCAGTCACGCTGTCTTTTAGCTTATCGTGAAGCACAGCGCTTTGGCTTTTTCTCGTAGAAGAAGAGGGTAAAAAAAGTCCTCTTTGGAGGACTTTCAATTATTTGATAGCAGCGATTGCTTTTTCGTAATTCGGTTCATCGGCTATTTCAGGTACTTGCTCTGTATAAACGATCTTTCCGTTTTCATCAATTACCACAATCACGCGCGAATGAAGGCTCATAAAAGGTGGATCGATAATTTCCAATCCATAGTCTTTTCCAAACTGACCCGAAGCATAATCTGACGCCATGATCACGTTTTTGATACCTTCAGCGCCACAAAAACGGGCCTGAGCAAAAGGCAAGTCCCTTGAAACACAAACTACTTTGGTGTTTTCCAACGCTGCGGCTTGCTCGTTGAATTTTCTCACAGAAGTAGCGCAAACCTGAGTGTCCACACTTGGAAAAATATTCAGCACAACTTTCGACCCCTTGAGCTCCTCTAGGGTAAGTTGAGATAGATCGACTTTGGTGAGATGAAATGCCTTGGCATTTTCACCAACCTTAGGCAGTTCGCCTGATGTATTGATTGGATTGCCTCCTAATGTAATTTTGCTCATAAATTTTCTTTTTCTTTTAAAACTGAACTTAGTTGATTTTGTTGACAGTCGTCAAATATTCCTTTGCCATTTGAAGATCTTCTGGCGAATCGATGGAGATTCCGACATGCTCAATTTCTACCATCTTGATTTTTTTACCCGTCTCTAAATAGCGGATGCATTCAATTTTCTCCGCGGATTCTAAGGGTGTCATGGGTGTTTTTTTAAATTCCAGCAGCGCTTCTTTTCTGAAGGCATAAATGCCAATATGTTTGAAATAAGGGATTTCAATTTCTTGATTCCTCGGGTAGGGGATTGGTGACCTTGAAAAGTAAATGGCGAAATCACTTTGGTCCACAATCACTTTGACATTGTTAGGATTTTGAATTTGCTCTTGGAGCACCATCCGTTTCATGGGAGATGCCAAATCAATCTCCTTCTTTGTATCGGATTCAAAAACTTCCAATAGTTTTTTAAGAGTATCCGTCTGAGTAAAGGGCTCATCCCCCTGAACATTGATGATAATGTCGGCATCTATGTTTT
The DNA here is from genome assembly GCA_002786855.1 of Cytophagales bacterium CG12_big_fil_rev_8_21_14_0_65_40_12. Taxonomy (GTDB): domain Bacteria; phylum Bacteroidota; class Bacteroidia; order Cytophagales; family Cyclobacteriaceae; genus Roseivirga. The sequence continues at coordinate 52,708 of PCUU01000059.1, read as the reverse complement.
CAGCGGCTTCGGCAATGCGATCGCTTCCGCTTTCATGCTGTTCCCTACTCATGATTACTTTGCCGCCATGATGCCTGATTTCGGCTTTGATAATTTCACTGTCAGTAACCACATAGACTTCTGAAAATAATTGCGTGGCAACCGTGGCTTGATAGGTCCTTAGAATCACAGATCTTCCCTCTAAATCGGCCATAAGTTTTCCTGGAAATCGACTTGCCGCATAGCGAGCAGGGATCATGGCAACAGCTTTCATTTTTTCAGTGGCTTTCAGCAAAAGTAGATAGAAATGTTCAAAGTGCTTATCGTATTGGGCGTGCAATATTGATTCCCATTGTGGGATTAAATTCTATACATGGATCAATTGAAGGACCCATTTATCGCCTAAAATTTAATTAATATACTGGTATTCAGTAACTTAAAATCAAATCCTCTTTTTGGTGACTCCTTTGCAATACTGAGTTTGAAGATTATAAATAAAGATCTTGTTGGATTGTGAAGTTGATGGTTATTTATCTATTTGGTTGAGGTGTGCCCAGAAGAATACGTCTTCTGGGCACTATTTTTATGAGGAAGATTTAAAGTAGTAGGCATAAAAAAAGAGCGAGAATCACTTCCCGCTCTTTTAGTTTTGGTTGAAAAGGAAAAATTTAATTGACTAATATACCACGTTTCGCTAAAACACCAACTGTTGGGATGGTTGAACCGTAAGTAGCATTCATTTTTTCAATGATTAGATTGGCAATAATAGCGCTGCCTCTTGGATTTGGATGGATACCATCCACAGAGAACACACCATTAGGGCCAAAGTCTGGAGCAAGGGTTTTGCCTTCTATACTTATTCCTAAAGTTCCATCGGCTCTTGCCTGAGAAGCCGCGGCAGCACCAGCATCTAAGCCTAATCCTAGGGCCAGTTGTTGTGCTAGCGCAGGAGTTAAGCCGAACAAATCAGCAAACGTAGGCTGCACATCCACAATGGTAATTGCACCAGCCGCTTGAGAGTTAATTTGATCTACTACCCCTTTAATGATACCATTATAAGTAGCTCTTGCCGTAACGGTTTTCACCACTTCGTTTGCAGAGAGAACAAATCTATCGCCAATTGGCACTGAAATTCCTGAAAGCAAACTAGCATTGCCTCCAATCACTCTACCAATTTCGCTAGCTGCAAGGAAGGTTGGAAGGTCGCTAGAAGTAGCAGGTCTTGATTGTCTGTAAGGTTCTATGGCAGCTCTTTGTGCTGGTGTAATTGCTTGAACGGCTACAAGAATATCAAATTTAGGCCCCAAATCCTCCAAGTCTTTATCAAACATTAGAATCGGGTTGGTACCTACTTGATAAACTACTTTTCTTTTAGCAGCTTCCGCAGCGCTAATCAATTGATTTGCGGCAAGTCCATCTAAAACTTGGTTTAAGCCTGCAAAAGCTGGATTCAATTGGCTTACTTGAGCAGCATTTAGAGGTAGTGCATTCCATCTAACGGCCCTAAAGTAAGGAGTTAAAACGATAGGAGGAAGAGATAGCACGATTCCTTTAGCGCCTGCTTGCGTCATCGCACCCAAAGAGGTGACCAAAGCGTTTTGGAAATTTCCGTTAGAAGTGATTAAAGCATCGTCCACACCACCACCGGCAGCATATCCCAATACATCGTTATTGCCCAACCAGAAAGTGTAGAAAGTCGGCTGTGCTGTTAATACTTCTTCTAGCACCGATTTAGTGCCTGGAGCTGAAGCAAAGCGAGCGAAAAGTGGATTTCGTCCTGCGAAACTAGCATCGGCAATATCGACTAAACGCATACCCGGAACACCAAAGTTGTTCAATGCTGCTTTATTGCCTGTATAGGCAGTTGGTAATTCACCTTGGGTGGGTACTGGGCCTGGAATGGAAAGGTCTAATACCAATCTACCTAAGATGGTATTGTTAGGACCCATTCCTGAGTATCCATTCGCTGAATTGATGTCTGGTTGGTTGAATGCACCGCCTCCAACGCCTGAAACCTGGAATTGAGCAGCCAGCATGTTAGGGAATGAATTGGCCTGTCCATTGGTATAAAGAGCGCCATCCATAAAACCAGCAGTAAGCGAATTGCCAATACTCACGTATTTCGAAAGATTTGCTGTACCTGGGTCACCAGTAACAGAAGTATCTGGTAGCGGATTGTCAGCTTTTCTTTGGTCGATCAACACGTCATCTTCATCACAAGAAGTGAACATTATGGCTGAGGCCAAGAACGCTAAGAAGTATATTTTAAATTTTTTCATGGTCATGTCGATTTATTTAAAGAATTCATCAAACGTGATTTGTACGTAGTAGATTCCTCCTAGCGAAGGGTTACCAAATGAGGTGGTATATCTTTCATTCAAAAGATTACTTGCACCTAATTTCACAATTGATTTCCATTCTGGGATTCTGTAACTGATTTGAGCATCAAGTGTTCCAAATTCTGGAATCACACCTGTTCCGAAAGAAGATTCCCACAAGAAGGCTTGCTGCCATCTATAAGTGACATTGAAACCTAGTTTTTTGGTCAACTTACGATTGGCAAACTTCAGGTTGTATCTGTATTTAGGCGTGTTGTAGCTCGCTTGGAAACCTTGCGCTAACAAGTCATCTTGAGAAATTAACTCATTGTAAGCAACGTTACCTCCAATTTCAAAACCGTTACCGATTTGGTAATCTAATTGAAGTGCCCAACCTTGAGATTCAACATTACCGTCAGTGTTGATATCGAAGCCGTAACGTTGTGTTCTTACAGATCCATTCACAATGGCTTGACGCTGAGCAGGAGAATTAGCATCTGGGTTAGGGTTAGTTAAACCATTTGGAACTGCCTGAGTAAAGTCAATTTCTGCAATAAAGTCATTGTAAATGCTGTAGTAATAATAAGCATCTACTAAAAGCTTACCATTCGCAAAAAGACCTTTATAGCCTACTTCGAAAGTGTTTACTTTTTCAGTCTTAAATTCATTTCCAACCCTAGTTTCGATTTGTAGCAGTGACGGATCACCCGCAGCTCTTGCAGCACTTACGCTGGCAGTTGAATAGACAGTGTTGGTTAGGAAATTATAACGATTCACCAATAAGTCGTTGCTACCAATTAATCTTCTGGTCACAACGTCCAAGTCAATGAATTGGTCCTGAGTAGTCGGGATTCTAAAACCTCTTTGGAATGAACCTCTGATGTTGTGATTTCCTCCCAGCGTACCTACAGCCGAAATTCTTGGTGAAAGTTGACCTTTAAAGAATTCGTTTTTATCGTAACGAACAGAACCTTGCAATTTGAGATTGTCGTTGGCCAGGCTTTTTGAAGCCTGTAAGTAAGCTCCGTATTCTGAATAGCTAACTTCATCACCATTGTTTTCAAGTGCGAAAAGCGTTCCCCCAGAGTTGAGGCTATATTGTCTGAAGTTGGCACCAACTACCACATCCGCGAAATCAATTTGCTCGCTCAAATCCCAGCTTCCTTCTACATGATACAAATCTGATTTATCTAAGAATAAAGCTCCTCCTTGAGAAATAGGTGTTGATCTTATCGTTTGGGCTAAGGTATTGAAGGCATCGCTACCTGGTTGCGGTTGGGCAGCATCAGCAGCAGCGCGAGCAGCAGCATGAGATTGGTCAATGGTTGCACCAGATAATCTCGCGCCTGCAAATGTTCCTAAGTAAGGCGCAAGATAGGTCTGCTGATTGATCAAAGAAGCCAAGGTATTGGCCGCATAACTATCGCCAGAGTTTTCTTGTGTGGTGTAAGCCCTTACATAGAAATTAGAGCCTTTCAATTCTAATTTTCCTGTGGTGATGCTGAAATTGTCTAATATGAACCTATCATTGGCAGTATAAACTGTACTACCTGAACCATAATTCACTTGTCCGAAAATCTCTAGGTTATCGTTAATTCTGTAGTGAAGTGCACCACCGATTTTGATACTTTCTGTTGTATTGTCAACGAAAGAAGCTTCGCTAAACCCAGTAGGAGTGAAGAATCCAGCTTGGCCGTCTGGCAATAGTGTTCTTATGGGAATCAATGAAGTGTTTCCACCAGCAATTGCCCCATCGGCTATGGCCCCAACGGTGATTCCAAAATCACCATAAGTATTGACTCCATCGTAGAATCGGTTGCCACCTCTTTCAGTTGCTCCTCTTTCTACTACACCAGCTGTGGCCAAACCTTGGTCTCTGGTATCAACGCCTCTAAAATCATTCGCTTTCAAATAAGAGGCAGTTACTTTAAAGGCCAGTTTATTGTCAAATGCTTTGGCATATCTAAAACCATAATCTTGGTAAATAGACATGTTGTCGTCTCTTTCGTCTACATGATTAACACCAGTTTTGGCATAAACACTAAGTCCTTGGTATTCGAATGGATTTTTAGAAGTCAATAGCAAAATACCGTTGATGGCATTTGGTCCGTAAAGAGCAGAAGCTGCTCCAGGAATCAATTCGGCAGATTCTAGGTCCAAATCATTGATACCGACAATGTTACCTACTGCGAAGTTAAGCCCTGGCGCTTGGTTATCGATTCCATCAATAAGCTGAACGAACCTTGTGTTACCATTGGCACCAAAACCTCGAGTGTTAATTGACTTAAAAGTCAAACTCTGAGTACTAAAGTCAACACCTTTCAAAGTAGCAAGTCCTTCATAAAAGGAAGCTGCAGCGGTATTTTGAATGTCCAAAATATCCATCTTTTCAATAGAGACAGGAGACTGCAAGATACTTTCCTCAATTCTTGAAGCAGAAACTACTACTTCCTGACCGAACAGCACTTGCTCTTCCATTCTAATTTCTAAGTTGGCAACAGAGCCCTCATTAATTGTGATTTCTTGAGGTGTATATCCAACATAAGAGAAAACCAAGGTGAGTGGAAGCTCCTGATTTACCTTGAGGCTAAAATCGCCTTTGGCCGTGGTAATGGTTCCAACTACCTTATCTTTAACCCTAATGTTTACGCCTGGTAGGCTTTCACCGGAAGCTGCATCGACAACCCGGCCAGAGATTGAAACCTGCGATTGTCCATGCAATGTAATCGTTTGCATGATCAGAAACACAAATGCCATTCCCTTCAAAATTCTCTTGATATTCATCATCGTAGTCTGAGTTTTTGGGACAAATTAAATTTGGGTGTTTAAAATAAATAGATTGTAAAAGTTAAGAGTATTTCAAAAATACAATGTTTTGCAACTTAATAAAGGCTTTGACAGAAAAAATATTCGTCATGCATACTAAATTAACTTAGTTGAAAGCTAATCATCAACGAAACTGAGTCTAGCCTTGATTGTTTTTATGCTCTTCTTCTAGGTGTTTTACCAATTTATCGCAGAGTCTGTTCATTGCGGTCGACATGAATTCATCTCCTGTAGCATTGAGTATGCTTTGAGCAAGGCCACCAAGGCAATCTACATAGAACCTTTTCATTTCGTCAATCGGCATTTCTTTCCCCCAAAGATCGATTCTTAAGGTATTTTGGTTTTGATGATCCCAAATATTTAGGCTTATAGATTTTGTCTCTTCTTCGCCTTTTCTCTCTTTTTCAGTGGCATCCCAGAAAATTTGTTCGGGTATATTTTCATCGTCTAGAACAACTCTAAGCTTAATTTCTGATTCTCTCATGTGGTTATAATTAACTCTGTAAAGATAAGTAGATGGTAATAATGTAAATAATATTATCGGTATGGTCAATTGATCAGATCAACTGAATTTCTTGGTTTTATCAATGGCATGTACATCGCTGTTTGCCTTTGAATGCATTCTGATATTGATCACCAATTCTTCTGTTTGTGTCAGGCTAAAGTCGTGGATTTTAGAGACTAAGTCCATTACTTCTACATAAGTGCCTTCTAGTATAGTTTCAAAGGCAGTGACTTGGTATTGTATGCCAGAGTTTTGAACCATATTAATGCATTGATCAATAATTTGATAGCAACGAGTAGATTCTGCAATTGGCAAAATCTGTAGGCCTAAATTGATTTTATAAGTCATATCGATTGTTTTTAGGCTTAGTCGTTATACTGTGTCATGGTTTGAGCGATACCTAAGGAACAGAAAGATAAGATCATATCTATTGCTTTGTCCATTCCAAAGGGGAGTTCTTCAAATTCCTTCTTGTTGAAAGGACTCAAAACATAATTTACTTGTTGGCCTTTCGAAAAGTCATCACCAATGCCATATTTGAGCCTTGCGTAGTTCTGCGTGCCCAATTGTTCCTCTATGTTCTTAAGCCCATTATGGCCAGCACTCGATCCTTTGGCACGCATCCTTAACTTTGAAAATGGGATGGCAAGGTCATCTACAATCACTAAAATGTTCTCAATTGGGATCTTAAGTTCTTGCATCCAAAATTTGACGGCTTTGCCACTCAGGTTCATGTAGGTGGTAGGCTTTATCAGATGGATGCTTCTGCCCTTAAACTTAAGTTCAGTATGATAGGCCAATCTGCTCATTTCAAAAGTGAGGTCTTTTTTGTCGGCCAGCCTATCTAATGTTAGGAATCCAATATTATGCCTGGTGATTTCATATTCAGGGCCAATATTCCCTAACCCTACAATAAGGTATTTCATTGAGCGCTCTTTTGGCTTGTAATATACAGCGGTGTAAATAAAAAATCCTGCCCAAAAGGCAGGATTTTAACTTATACAATCGAAAAAGATTACTCAGCTGCTGCTGGAGTTTCTTCCTCTTCTTCTTCATTCATTGCTGCGGTACCTCTTAGTGCTCTTGGGATGGCCACTGAAGCAATGGTGACAAGCGGACTTGTCATGATTTCGTAATCAGATGGTGTTAAAGCACCTACTTTGGTCGACTTACCTAATTTTAGTTTAGAAATGTCGATTGAGATGGATGCAGGCATGTTCTTTGGAAGCGCCTTCACCAATAATTTTGGCTTTTTAACTACTAAAGCACCACCACTTTTTACTCCTGGAGATGTTCCTTCCATTACTACTGGGATTTCCATTTTAATGGTTTTGCCAGTGAATAGTTGTAAGAAATCTACGTGTAAAAGCATTTCGTTTACTGGATGATATTGTGAATCCTGAACGATGGCTTGGTACAGATCGCCTTCGATATTCAAGTCAACGAAACATGGTTCTGGTGTGTAAAGCACATCACGGAACTGGATTGCTGGTGCGTAAAAATGCACTTGGCTATCACCTCCATAAAGAACACATGGAACATCGCCTCTAAGCCTAATGGCCTTGGACTCAGTCTTACCGAGATTTGCTCTTTTAAACCCTATAATCTCTACTCTTCTCATAATATATAATTGTTAAATAAATAATTTACTGATCGAACCATCATTGGTAATGCTGGTAATTGCCTTAGCAAATAGCTCGGCAACGGTCAAAACCTTGATTTTACTTGACTCTTGTCTTAGTGGAATGGTGTCAGAAACTACCAATTCTTCAAGCGCGGAGTTATTGATATTATCGTAAGCATTGCCAGACAATACGGCATGCGTACAAAATGCTCTTACAGAAAGTGCTCCTTGGTCTAAAATCACCTGAGCTGCTTTACAAATTGTTCCAGCAGTGTCCACAAGGTCATCTACTAGAATTACGTTTTTGCCTTCAACATTACCAATGATTCGCATTTCGGCAACTTCATTTGGTTTGTTACGGTGTTTATCAATGACAACCATTTCTGCATTGAAATGCTGGGCGAAGGCCCTTGTTCTCTTTACACCCCCAACATCTGGAGAAGCAAAAAGCAAGTTGTCTAAATTAAGTTTTCGGATGTAGGGAACGAATACCGCAGCGCCATCTAAATGGTCTACTGGAATATCGAAAAAGCCTTGGATTTGCCCTGCGTGCAAATCACATGTCATTACGCGGTCAGCACCCGCAGCTACAAGAATGTTAGCTACTAGTTTTGCTCCGATGGCAATTCTTGGTTTGTCCTTTCTGTCTTGACGTGCATAGCCGAAGTAAGGAATCACAGCAATTGCCTTGTAGGCGCTGGCCCTTTTTGCTGCATCAATCATTAAACAAAGCTCAAATAAGTTATCGGCAGGAGGTAAAGTGGATTGGATTAAGAAAACTCTATTTCCCCTTACAGATTCAGTGTAATAAGGTGCCATTTCACCGTCACTGAATTTTTGCATTTCGATGGAACCCAACGATTTACCATAGAATTCAGCAATCTTCTTTCCAAGATAGGCAGTTTCTGTTCCAGCAAATAATTGATTGTCCATGATCTTAGGTTTTGACGCTTTGAAAATTGAACCGCAAAAGTAGGAAGATTTATTTTAATTTCATTCGATATACCTAAGATCATTTCCAGACAATTTGCCAAACCAACCTCTTTGTACTCAATTAATTCCCAGAACTTAAATTCCGTGAGAGACGATCTGAAATTAAACCTGAAATGGCCTTGAAATTGGTTTCGGTGGGTGGCTGATTAACGAGTTTACCAATTATGTTTGAGTTTTTGTAGATCAATATTGTGTTTTCAGCTGCTGGATTAATCTTATTCAAATTCACTTCGGATTGTCTATCAGAAAAGTGAGGCACATAAGTAATTGCAACTTGCCTGATTTTCAATTGCTTGGCAAGGCCAGTGAATTCATTGATTTTCTGCTGCTTTTCATTTTCGCTTTGTGCAGCAAAGATTACAAATGTTTTAAGTCGCTCTTTACGTAGAGTGGCTTCTGTTTCTAAAAACATGATCCATTTTTTGATTTCTTCCTTGGAGCTTTTATCTCCAACAAAATAAAGAATACCCATTTGATGCCCATATTTACAGATAGGACATGTCATTGACCCAATGTCATCGCCCCAGATATGTTGTGGGGTAAATGAAAACGCATCCTCGCCAATGTTAGGCCCTGATTCAATCCCCAAGTCTTTATGCCTAGGGTAGTTGGGGATGTTGAGCCCCAGAATGATATTGTGCTCAGCGATTGCTAATCCACCATCTTGGTGAGTCCGCAAAACACCGCTTCCGCCTCTATTTTCCATACTTATCCTTTTCTGTGTGGTCAATAGCGGATCATCATCAAAAACAAATTCATCTAAGTAATACTCATTGATGTCATTAGGTTCTTTGATGGAAGGGTGAATATGCGCTGGATCGGTGCGGTTTTGGTAGGCTGCTGGTCTGACTGTATATATGGAATAACGGCCTTTTTTGTCTGATTTCACCCAACCTCTAATGCTTCCGTGCCGAGCCACTTTTTGATTTAAATCCTTGCTATTAGGATAAACACCATTGACATCAGTATGGTAGTAGTAAAGTGTTACATCAGGCGCGGGTGTAATCCCATCAGGTTTAAGGATTAATCCTGTGATAAGTAACTTTTGACCTTTTTGTTCCCAACCGCTGCTGGTGTCAGTAGCGTTAATAAGTTTGGGCATTCCGATGTACATAAAGGAGCTGTTTTCAAAAGGACCGCCTACTCTTTGCTGTTGACCGATACATGTAAAAGTGAGTATTGCGAAAATGAGACATAAAGAAATGCGAAGTGAGTTCATGACTTTTTTTGGCTAAGAACGTGCTTCAAACCATGATTTTCTCATTTAATCTACTAAGCTGAGTGGATATTAAGCCAAGATGAGGTTACGCAAGTTGAGCCTTGAAAACTGAGCTGTAATTTCTGCTCATTCGGACTTCTTTGCCATTGGATAGCACGATGTCATAATCTCCATTCTGTCTGGATTTGTAAGATTTCACCTCCTTTAAATTAATCGCTGTGGATTTATGGATCCGTACGAATTCCTCGGGGTTCAATTTTTCTACAAATGATTTTAGGCTTTCAGAATAAATGAATTCTCCCTTGGTAGTAATGAGTTTTATGTAGGGGCTAAAAGCACTGATCGATATGATTTCTTCGGTTTTGATTAAAATGGATTGACCAGCAGAATTTACCACTACATTCCTGAGGTAATTGTGAGCACTGTTTTTGGCTAACTTTTTATTTTGACTCAGTCGCTCACTGATCAAGAAAACGGCAGTATAGACAATTAAGGTGATAAAGAGTTTTTCTGACAGACTGTAAGAAAGCATTCTTGAAAAACCATAGCTGTGATTGAAGCCAATCATAGAAACCAAAAACACGAAGGTTGAGAATAGAAGCGTGTGCAGGAGGGTGGAGGTTAAAACCAACACTGTTAGTTTTATTGATTTCTTGTAGAAACGAAAAAGTAGTGCCGTTTTTTGAAGTTTAAACTGAATTAGTGCCAAAGGGATGAAAAACACCCAGAATGAATTAAAAAGAAGAGATTCGCTGACAAAAAAACTGTACTGTCGCAAACTAGATTGAATGTAGTCTTGTCCCAGCCCAAGTGACAGTATTAGAATGGTTAACCCTAGCAATCCTAAAACACCTCGTTTGCTCAAAGACTGTATGGAAATTGTTGAACGCATATCCTTAAAACGACTAACACAGATCCAGAAGTTATAAAATCTTAGGGACTATGCATTACAAATTTTGCAATCAGGCTATTGATTAGCTCTTTTCATACAACAAAAAAAGGCTGCACTTTCGTACAGCCCTCTATTCCTATATTTTATTAACCACTTAAGCTAAAGCACCTTCTAATTTCGAAACCAAAGTTCCTTTTGGAACAGCGCCAACAACGCCATCCACTTTTTCGCCACCTTTGAAATACAACAAAGTAGGGATTGAACGGATACCAAATTTAGCTGCGATGTTAGGGTTAGCATCAACATCTACTTTTCCTACAACTGCTTTTCCAGCATACTCGCCTGCTATTTCTTCAACAACTGGACCAACCATTCTACAAGGACCACACCATTCTGCCCAAAAATCTACCAATACGGGTTTGTCTGAATTCAATACTAACTCCTCGAAGTTTGCGTCAGTTATTTCTATTGCATTTGCCATTTCTATATGTTTATGTTCTTAATTTAAATCAGTTGAAGGATTGACAGCAAAGCTAATTAAAAAGTTCCGACATGAAATCAAAATTGCCCAGCTGGCTTATTGCCAATTTTTATAACCTATTGTCGTACACTATACTTGTCATTCCTCTTGTCGAAAATTTGAGAAATTTAATTGGTGATCAACTGAGCTGAATGCGCCAATTTTTTGAGGGTCCGGATCAATTTACTATTGGGGTCAACCTTTATTTTACGGCTCAACAATTCCACACTGATGTTCTCTGATTTTTCAACCAATTGAATGCGAAGTTGGGTTTGCCCTTCGTGTTCTTTGGCCAAGGCCGAAAGCAAATCAATAAAGTTTTGGTCTACGTCCCTCGCATTCACAGTTACTCGAATTCCCTTGCTGCGCTTTTCGCGTAACTCGCTGAGCAAAGCAATGGCTCCAGTTTGCAATTCCCAATCTTCAGGCGTAGGGTTGATATGAGGATTATCTCGAATTTCGTTCTTCTTTCTCCAGTTCAGTTCGACCCGCCCGGTGATAAATAGAAATTCGCCTGGTCTTAAATATTGGGCATTGTTCATGTATTTTTCGCCCATTAAAAATAGCTCTACTGAACTATTGTAATCTTCAATGCTCAGTACAGCGAAGGGCTTTCCGTTTTTGGTTTGTCCATTTCTTACCCCGCTCACAATGCCACCAATCGAAATATCTTGGTTTGGATATTTTTTAATATCAGCAATCGGTTTGCAGAAGCTTTCTAGCTCTACTTCGAATTGGTCAAGTGGATGCCCTGAGATATAAAAGCCCACTACATCCTTTTCGATTTTCAGTTTTTCCATTTCACTAAACGGCTCGCAGTCCATCACGCGAGGAAGGGGAGTAGCCACATTGCTGTCACCTCCAAAGAGTGAAACTTGTGAAGCATCTTTTTCGGCTTGTTTAGAATTCGCGTAGCGAATTACCTTTTCAATTAAGGATTGTTCGTTTTCAGGCGCCCATAAATATTGTCGCCTGTGGAATTCTTCGAAGCAATCGAAACCACCAGCCATCGCCAGCGATTCAAAATTCTTTTTATTGACCGCCCTTAAATTGACCCTTTCTGCAAATTCGAAGATGTTTTTATAAGGGCCCTTTTCTTTTCTTTCAAGAATAATGGATTCAATGGCCGCTTCGCCAACACCTTTGATGGCGCCCATCCCAAACCTAATCTCACCTTTCTTATTTACCGTGAATTTGTAATTCGATTCGTTGACATCTGGGCCTAAAACGGCAACTCCCATACGCTGGCACTCTTCCATAAAGAAAGTCACCTGCTTGATATCGTTCATGTTGTTGCTGAGTACCGATGCCATGTACTCGGCTGGATAATGCGCCTTTAAATAGGCGGTTTGAAAAGCCACATAGGCATAGCAGGTAGAGTGCGATTTATTGAAGGCATAAGAAGCGAAGGCTTCCCAGTCGCGCCAAATTTTCTCCAATTTTGCAGCATCATGGCCTTTGGCACTGGCTTGTTCCACAAATTTGGGCTTCATTTTATCCAGTACCTGACGTTGCTTTTTACCCATCGCCTTACGCAAAACATCGGCTTCACCTTTGGTAAAGCCCGCCAGTTTCTGCGAAAGCAACATCACTTGCTCTTGGTAGACCGTAATACCATAAGTTTCCTCCAGGTATTCCTTCATGTCCTCCAAATCGTAGCTTACTTCCTCTTCGCCATTTTTTCTACGCACGAAAGAAGGAATGTATTCCAAAGGCCCTGGTCTGTAAAGGGCGTTCATGGCAATGAGATCGGCAAAGGCAGTAGGCTTCAAATCGCGCAGGTATTTCTGCATACCATTGGATTCGTATTGGAAAATTCCAACGGTTTCACCTTTCTGAAAAAGCTCGTAAGTCTTCGGGTCGTCAAGAGGGAAGTCATCCGGCACAAGGTCGATATTGTGCTTTTCTTTGACGTTTTTAACGGCATCTTTAATGAGCGTAAGGGTTTTTAAGCCTAAGAAGTCCATTTTAAGTAGCCCAGCACTTTCCACCACCGAGTTATCGAACTGGGTGCACCACATGTCTGAATCTTTGGCAGTGGCCACGGGCGCGAAATTGGTAATGTCATCTGGCGTAATGATGACCCCGCAAGCGTGGATTCCAGTATTCCGAACTGAGCCTTCAAGAATTCTGGCTTGATTGATTACCCGAGAAGTTGCGTCATTACCAGCGGCTAGTTTTTTAAGTTCATGCGCCAAACCGACCTGATCACTCTTGAGCTGATCTTTCATCTCCTTATCGCTCATCGCGAAAAGCTTGGCCAATTTCACATCGGGAACGAGTTTGGCAATTCGATCAGCATCGGGTAAAGGCAATTCCATCACCCTGGCCGTATCTCGGATCGAAGATTTAGCCGCCATTGTTCCATAAGTGATGATTTGGGCAACCTGATTTTTTCCGTATTTATTGATTACATAATCAATTACCTTTTGCCTGCCTTCATCATCGAAGTCAATATCGATATCAGGGAGTGAAACCCTGTCTGGATTTAGGAAACGCTCAAAAAGGAGATCGTACTTGATGGGATCCACATTGGTAATCCCCGTACAATAGGCCACGGCAGAACCTGCTGCGGAGCCTCTACCTGGCCCAACCGCCACATCCATTTCTCTGGCCTTGTTCGTAAAATCTTGAACGATCAGGAAGTAACCTGGGTAGCCCGTATTGGCAATGGTTTCCAACTCAAAATCCAGTCGCTCTTGAATCTCAGGAGTCATTTCAGGATAGCGCTTTTTCGCACCGATATAAGTCAGGTGTTTCAGGTAGTTGTTTTCACCTCGTTTGCCGCCATCCGCTTCATCTTCTTTGGATTGAAATTCTTGTGGAATATCGAATTTCGGAAGCAGCACTTCTCTTTCGAGTTTGTAGGCTTCAACTTTTTCGACAATCTCGTTGGTATTCGTAATGGCTTCTGGCAAATCGGTGAAGAGTTTTTTCATCTCCTCAGGTGATTTTATATAGAACTCATCGTTTGGAAAACCATAACGAAATTCCCTTCCTCGTTTGCCAATGTATTTTTTGGGTTTGGTGACCGATTCTGCGTCTTTTACGCAAAGCAAAACGTCATGTGCTTCGGCTTGATCTTTTCTGGTGTAGTAGGAGTTGTTGGTGGCAATGTATTTTACATCGTGCTTTTTACAAAGCTGAAGTAAGATCGTGTTGACGTGATCTTCTTCCAGAAGCCCATGTCGTTGAATTTCAGCGTAAAAGTCATCTCCAAACTGCTCTTTCCACCACACAAAAGCTTCTTCGGCCTGGGTTTCGCCAACGTTCAAAATCAAATATGGGACTTCGCCCCAAAGGCCTCCTGTAGTGGCAATTAAATCGCCTTTGAATTTGAGAAGGTCGTTTTTGTCAATCCTTGGCAGGTAGTAAAAACCTTCGGTATAAGCGATGGACGAAAGCTTAACCAAATTATGATAGCCCGCTTTGTTCTTGGCGAGGAGTACGGTTTGTGTTCCGTTGTCCTGAAGTTTTTTGTTTGATCGATCGATACAAATATTGAATTCACAACCTACTATGGGTTTGATGTCCAGGGCCAAGGCCGCTTTTACAAATTGAAAAGCACCCATCATATTGCCGTGATCCGTCAAAGCGATTGCTGGCATATTCATTTCCTTGGCTGTATTCACCATTGCCGAAAGCTCTGAAGTAGCCTGAAGGATAGAAAACTGCGAATGGCAATGCAGATGGGTAAAAGGAACCTCCTCCAAATTCAACAAGGTAGCCCTGTCAATTTTACCCGGGCCAGTATCTGAACTTTCATCGGTTTTGGCAAAATTTGCAGCAGCCAGTTTTGGCGGTTCGTAGGTGATCTCAGATGGACTTACCCCGCCTAAGGGAACAACTACACTTGCCTTAATCAAGCCAAAAAAGCAACGGGAAGTGGCATCTACATCATATGCAGCATCGTGAGCATCGCCAAAACCTTCGCCAAAAAGTTTTTGATGTAGTTCTGTTAAGGTAGGCCATTTGAATTTACCACCTCGGCCTCCGGGAATGGCACAAAAATCAGTGGCTACTTCTTTGGTATCAATGGACGCGACCGATTCAAGTTGATTGGGTTTCTCGGCACGAAGGTATTCTGCACCAACGATATTTAAATCGAATTCGATATTATGCCCAACTGCCACTTCGGCTTGTGCTAAATCTTTTGAAAAATGCCCTAAAACGGTATTTAAATCCTGTCCTTCTTCTAAAGCCCTTTCGGTAGAAATGCCATGGATTTGCTGCGAGTTATAGGGGATAGTAAAACCTTCGGGTTTGACGATAAAGTTTTGGGCGGAAATTAATTTCCCTTTGGCATCGTGGAGCTGCCAAGCCAATTGTACAAGTCTTGGCCAATTTTCTAAATCTGATACGGGGGCATTATAGTTTTTAGGTAAACCAGTGGTTTCGGTATCAAATATCAGGTACATAGAGACTTAATTCGATGGGTTGTTTGATGATCTGGAATTAAATTTCAAGATACATTTTAAACATGGAATATATGTATATACGGATACGATATTATGAACAAGTGTTCAATGAAATTCTTAGAGATTTGGTGGTTAAATGCCTTGGACTTTACTAAAGATTTCCAAAATCATCTTCAAACACCACTCCATTGGCATTACTAAGCTTCACATAATCAATTTCACCGCCTCCTTGAAAACGGTATTTGAAACCCAGCAATTGGCCTAGGTTATAGGGCGTTTCGAAAGTTTTGATCAAGTGCTCATTCAGATAAATATTGACAAGCCCTTTCTCAACGGTGCAGCTTAAGTTTTGCCATTCGCTTAGGTTGGTGCCAAATGCGGAGAGATCGTTGGTTTTGCCATTGAAACCTGTGCCCATTAAGAACAAATTTAGGTCACTGATACATCCTGGGATGGAGAAAGACACATAGAGTACACCTTCAGTGCCGTGCACTAAAATCACTGTCTTTTGGCAAATACCATTGCTCTTGTGGTAGCTATTTCTAAATTTTGTTTCAAACTCAAAGGAATCACCTGTGATTTCACCAAAGTCATTGAAGTAATGATAGGTGAGAAGAGGTGCCTCTTCAGTATTTGTGTAATAGATTTCCCTTAAAGTTGCTTCAGTCAGTTTTAGACTTCCGTTTTCAATTAGCTCTTCTCTATAAAGATATCGAGGTATCTCACCGCCACCGATTGTTGCCATCCAACCCTCGGTACGGATATGTACATCATGTTCTTTCAGAATTTGGTTGTTGGCTTTCAATTTTGCTCTGAAATAGCCTGGGTAATAATAAATAGCGGTGGCCTCGCTGCCCTCATTGCTTATTGGAATGGTCAGCTGATCGTTCCACGACAGTTGGATAAAGCAACTGTCCGCTTCAATATCCGCAAAGTCATATTTGAAAACCACTGAATTGGGAAGCCCTAAAGTGACGGGCTCACTGCTGAACTTAACTTTTTCAATTTCCTTGGCAGAAAATGGTTTTTGACTTTCTTTATTGAATGCTACTAAAACCAAGGTGCTGGTCGCGAGCAATATGATTATAGCGGCAATACTTGCTTTTGACCATTGTTTCTTTTTTTCAATGTTTGGTGTTGAAAGCAAATCTTTCGTTAGCCCTTGCTTCAGTCCATTCCAATTTTCATAACCAATAAAAAGTGCTAAAGTATTAAGAGTGGAAATGCTGGGGTCACTTTCATAATTCACTCTTCCCCAAACTCTTTTTAAGGTGGTGATGCTCAAGCGAACTCGGGTTTCTTCAAAAATACGATAGCTTAAAAGTTGAAACTCCTGATTGAGCCATTCATTGCTTGGCCCCCATTTCAGTTTTTCTTCGATTAAACGGAGGCACTCTTGAAGACACTGTTTGTTCATGGTTTGAATTTAATAGAGGCTACAAAACTACAAACTGAATCGACACGAACGAGGTTGCACGGCCTTGAACGGTTTTGAACAGATTTCTTTAGGCTTTTTTGAGTAGACCTTCCGTAATAGCTTCAAAAAAGAAGTCAAATGAAAATATTTTTATGTGTAGCCCTGTTGGCTTTGCTTTACAAGCCGATGGTTAGTCAAGAGTTTTCTTTCGGTGATCAAGACCTTTGGGAAGTAAACGGTACCAGTCATGTGTTCGAGCGTTTTGAAGGAAAGGAAAGCCTTTCGCCTTTTCAGTCGCAAGTGCGGTTAAAGAATTTTGAGTTTTTTACGGGTATTTTAGAGTATGATATTTATATCACTCCCGACCGTGGTTTTCCTGGGATTAACTTCAGAATCCAAGGAGATGGAAATTACGAGGAGTTTTACGTAAGACCTCATCAGTCGGGTAATCCTGATGCAAATCAGTATACGCCTGTTTTCAATGGTTTGGCCAGCTGGCAGTTGTACTACGGTGAAGGTTTTGCTCAAGCAGTGAAATATCAGATGAATTCTTGGAATCACATCAAATTAGTGGTGGCAGAAAGTACAGCTGAAGTGTATGTCAATGATATGAATACGCCCTTGTATTATATTCCAGAACTGAAAAGAGTACCTAAAGCTGGCAGTTTGGGATTTAATGGAGGTGGCCCAGCCGCCTTTAGAATAGCGGATTTAAAAGTGACTAAGCAGAGTAATCCTGAACTCAAAAGTCAACCATATACTGTTAAACCCTTGGAAAAGGAAGTGATTCCTTTTTGGTTGGTTTCTTCCTTGTTTAGTGAGATCACATTGCAGAAGCCTGTTGATCTCTCCTCAGATATGAAGAAAGGGTTGGAATGGAAAAAGGTAAATTCAGAGAACATTGGTTATGTCAATTTAGCAAGAGTGGCAATCGGCAATGGACAGAATAATACAGTCTTTGCCAAAGTGACCATTGTATCGGATAAAGATCAAATCAAAAAGCTGAGCTATGGCTTTAGTGACAGGGTCAAGGTTTACTTGAATGATCAATTATTAGTGGGAGGACATGACGAATTTACCAGCAGAGATTATCGCTTCTTAGGTACCATGGGTTATTTTGACGATGTGTATCTAAGACTGAAAAAAGGAGATAATGAACTTTGGATGGCAGTTTCTGAGAATTTTGGCGGCTGGGGGGTTATGGGAAAATTTGACAACCTTGACGGAATTAGGATAAAATAAATACTTTGGTTTAAAACTTAAAAGGAAAGCCATGGCTCAGAAATGAGCTATGGCTTCCAAAGCTTATTTTTTACTGTAAAGCATTGACTTGCAATAGATTAATTTTGTTCATGCATACCAAAGTATGTCCTGAGCTTACCATTTCGGTAATAAAGGATTTTTGGATCAAAATTGTTCTAAATGAAATCCATTCTCTCTTCCGAGCACACGGTAGTATTCTTTATCAAAAATATTGAAATAGAGCTTAGCTGGGTAGTAGTTGTAAAAGGGCCAGATCTTGGTGAGGCTATTTTGTTCCGTAGAATAGGAGAGCATCACTTTTTGCTTTTGTTCTGCCATAGCACCAATATTCATTTGTACGCTTGGCGATGGCGTGCTCTCAAATCCCCATACTCGCTTGGCTTCATTAAAGGCCAATTGATCTTTCAAAACCTTCTCATTGACAGAAGGTGGAAAAACCGCTTGATAGATGTTTTTGACAGAAAAATCAAGATTATTAACGTTCTCTCTGCAATATTCAAGCACTAGCTGACTCATTAAGGCATGCTCTGGATGACCATAACCGCCAACAATATCATCGAGCGTAAATATTACGGAAGGCTGATGTTTGTCGATAAAGTCCTTGATGTATTTGCGCAAAGGTGCCTTGTTGTACACGCTGTCGAAATCCGCATAAGGAATGGCTTTCCATGGGCTTTCTACAGTTTCTCGGTCAATTCTTAAGAGAACGTCATGGTATTCTACGCTTTCTAACTGCTCAATTTCAGCCACTTTCTGCAAATCAACTTTTCTTGCAGAATCCCTTCCTTTCCAGCCCTGATAGAAGCACAGTTCGCTCACTTTCCAGCCTTGCTGGGTAAGTTTCGAAATGGTGCCCGCCATACTTACCGCATCGTCATCATGGGCTACAATGATCAGAGCTGTTTTGTTCGTTTCGGTATCAAGAAAGGTGTCAGAAGGGTAGGTTTCAGCTTTTGCTAAGTAGAATAAATAGCCAATGTGCCCGATTAAGCACAAAACTAAAATGACAGCAATAACCCCGATGGTTTTAAGTGGTTTCATATAGGTTGATTAAAAAAAACTTTAGCAAGCTGTTAAAAGTGGTGCAAGGCCTTTTTGCTAATGTTGGGTCTATAACTGAGGTACGGTTATAAATATTGTAATGATGTTAATTAGAAGCTGACTTAAACCTTGGGCTATTTGGGTAATTTTTTTGGATTGTTTTAACCATTTAAATCGATTGGCTTGTGACAAGAAATAGGATCAGTGGCGTATTCACACGATGCGTTGCCCTAATATTGCTATTTCGTGTGTTTTGCATTTATGCCTCATGTGTTAATCCTTTTTGAAATGCACTGAGTAAAGCCATAGCGTACGCAAGATCTGTATCTAACTTTCTTGCCCATTCTTTGGCAATAGCCGATTTGGCTGCATCGTGCAAGTTGTTTTCCATTACTCGTAAAATCCTTATTGAAATGGTATCCGATTTTTGAAGATATATGCTCGATTTTCTACCTAACACCTCTGCGGCAATAAGCAACTGGTCGAATGGTTCCTTATCTAAAGTGTCATAGTGTAGTTCGACAATTTCATCCCAAGCCAGTTCGTAGTAGTGCTGAATAATTTTTAGAATATCTGAAAGGTCATTCTCGCGTTCTTCTGGTCTGTCGCTCCATGCGATTAATTTCAATATGACCATGCCCGGTAATGGCGGAATGTTAACAATTTTTTCTTCTATTTCTACCTGTACTGCTTCCTCCAATACTTCACGGAAACCAAGCGCATATAAATCGGTATGCCGCTCATTGAAGTTAACTGTATAGTTTTCTTCTATTTCTCCAAAGGGGAGTAAATCAATGGCTACTTTAAATGTATCCGAGTAAAATGTCCAAGGAGCAGCTACTCTTTTGAAATCTCTCACTTCTAATTCAGTACTAATTTTCTCATACTCATCTATGCTGGAAATCATAACCGCAAAATCGACATCTTTTGTACCTCTGCTTGGTTTAATTCCCTCTTTTAGTAATTCAAGCGCAATGGCAGTTACACCTATCAGATAGTAGGGAATCTTCAACTCCTGCATTACTTCGTCAATACAATCAAACGATTCTTTGAAGTAGGGGATGGCTAATTCTTTATAGGTTTGGTTCGATGTACTCATTATAGATTTTTTCAGCTGTTTCTTTATTACGCTTTCCGCCTTCCAACATTAAATCGGCATATACTAATAAGGGAGGAACAGTTTCCCCTTTCTCCTGTTTCCAAAACATATCCAATACTTCTATTTCACCATTCTTAATAGGCATGAGCCGGTAATTCTTGATTAAATCCATGCGGTCTTCTTGTGTATAGATAAGAAACTTCTCGGGTCGTAAATGATTAGTAAGTATGTCTGCTGCTGGTTCTCCGCCCCATAATGTTTTGTGATTGTCAAATGCTACATCCTGCCACTGTCCTTTTAGCGCATATCGTTCCTTAACTAACTTCGGGCGTAAGATTGTGGCATATTGTGCAATCCATCTTTCCAGCAGTGCCTTTCTGTTTTCCCATGCATAAGTCTTATTATTTAGGGGAATTAAATAGCCGGTTTCCTTTAATCCGTCTATCACTTGTGGAATGTTTCCTAAACCTACAAGGGTTTTTTCTGCCAATTCTCTTTGTGTCAGATTGATGGCTTCTTTATGTTGCAGCAAATAAAACAACACTTTCAGTCCTGTTTTGGTAAATGCCCTATTCCCTTTGTTTTTCTCAATTTGCAAAGGCTTCTGTGTGTCCACGAGCATAAAGAGCTTTCCTTTTTTTAGGAATATATTTCCGTTGGCTTCTAGGTAGGGAATCTCCTTTTGCCTGAGTTCTTCTTTGATTTTTGGGAAAATTCGGTTGGCTACCAGCATTAGATTGTCATAGTGCTGGAAATAATCTTCAATCTGCCCAAGCTGATGCGCTCTGACTTCTTGCTTAATTTCAACCATGAAATGGTATTGCAGCCCATTAATGGTAAGGTCTAATCTACCGTCCAACAGACCTGTTTCCTTCCAAAAACCTTCAATACCAGTATTATGGCGAAGATTAGCTAAAGCGATATGAATTATTTCTTTTTCCATTCCTACCCTTTTTGTTCACAAATATACAATGTTCACGTTACGTGAACAAAAACAATTCGTGAACAGAATAAGTTCTTATGTCCTAGAACTCGCGACAGTATAAAATTGCCAAATGTATTGAAGTGTTGAAGTGTTGAAGTGTTGAGGTGAGGAAGTGTTGATGTGTTGAAGCGTATTAGAGCTAAAAACGCTTGGTTTTTTTCCTTGAGTTTTGAGAATTCGGAGAAAGGTATAAAAGTCAACCGTTAAAACGGTTCTGGCTAGATTTGACATTAATAGCCCAGAGTTTAAACCGTGGGCTATAGAATAAACGGTTTTGGAGAATGGTTTTAACCATTTAAATCGGTTGGTTCGCAGCGAGACGCTAAGCCAATGGGAGGGCTGCGGTATCTTAGCCTGATCTCTGATAACCGATTTCCTGCTCCCTGCTCCCTGATCCACTGCTCCCCGACATCCAAACCAATAATTTCCCATTCATTTCAATTATGCTGGGGTTAACCAATTAGAGGAGGCATGCATTCAACATTAATGTTATCTTCAACCAAACCTTATACAAACCATGAACAAATCCTTCAAACTATTTTTTGCTGCCCTGCTTTTGACAGCATTCGGGCTAAAGGCCCAGATTCCTCATCCGAGAGCCACCTTCGGTCATGAAGTAGGGGCTGATTACAAATTAGCCGACTATGACCAAATGCTGGAATACTATGATAAACTAGCTGCTTCTACTGATCGTGTGCAGATGATTGAAATCGGCAAGTCGGTAATGGGCCGCCCAATCAAGCTGGTGTTTATTTCGAGCGAAGAAAACATGAAATCCCTTGAAAAGTGGAGAGAAATCAGTGAAAAGCTTTCAAGAGCAGAAATCACCGAAGCCGAAGCGCGCAAAATGTCCAAAGATGGAAAGGCCATAGTTTGGTTCGATGGTGGAATGCACGCCACAGAACGCGCCCATGCGCAAATGACTTCCGAATTGATGTGGAGAATTGCTGCTGAAGAATCAGAAGAAATGCAAAAAATCAGGGACAATGTGATTACACTGGTTGTGCCAGTGATCAACCCTGATGGGGTAGACATTGTAGTGGATTGGTACCGAAAAACTTTGGGTACGCCTTACGAAAGTTCGAGTCCTCCGATTCTTTATCAGAAATATGTGGGGCACGATAATAACCGTGATTGGTTCATGAACAATATGCCTGAAACCAAGGCCGTAACTACGGTATTGTACAGCCAATGGTACCCCCAAATTGTGCACAATCATCACCAAACTGCGCCAAGGGGAGCCATGATTTTTATTCCGCCCTTCCGTAGTCCTGTGAATCAAAAAATCCACCCCGGAGTAACTACAGGTGTAAATTTAGTGGGCACGGCCATGGCCAATCGTTTTGCTATGAAGAAAATGCCGGGGGCCATTGCCACTACTGCCTATAGCATGTTTTGGAATGGAGGAATGCGCACAGCTCCTTACTATCATAATCAGATTGGTATTTTAACGGAAACTGCCCAGCCGACTCCTACACCAACAGAATACCCTGTCGACAGAATGCCAGAAATCGTGGGTGGCAAGGCAGCCAATTCAACTGAGATTTTCTATCCTTATCCTTACAAAGGCGGCACCATGCGTTTCCGAATGGCCATCGACTATATGATTGAAGCCTCTATGGCCGTGCTCGATTTGGCAGCCGACAAAAAAGATGAATTCCTGTACAATATCTACAGCATGGGCCGCGATGCGATTACCGATGGAGAAGGCGCATATGCCTATATCATTCCTAAAGCGCAATGGAACCCGAGCGAAGCGCTAAACCTTACCAACATTTTGATGCAAGGCGGAATTGAGGCACACCAAGCCACAAACCCTTTTACCGTGAATGGCAAAAATTATGAGGCGGGTTCAATTATCTTTTATGGTGCGCAGGCCTTCAGGCCTTTTCTTGCGGATTTGATGGAAAAGCAGGTATATCCTGATCAATTCCAATACCCTGGAGGACCACCAACGCCACCTTATGATTTAGCAGGGTGGACCTTGCCTATGCAAATGGGAGTGGAGGTAGACAGAGTCACAGAAAATTTCAACGCTGCTACTAAAAGAATAATGGAGAAACTGAGCCCAGTGGCCGGTACAGTCACTTCCTCTGGTAAATATGGCTATGTGTTTTCGAACAAAGATAACCTGAGTGCAAAAGCAATTAATCAACTTCAAAAAGATGGATTTACGGTGAGTGTACTCAAAGAAGACTTTGATGGCATGGCGGCAGGATCTGTTTTGGTAAGAAGCAAAAGAGGCTTAGATGCCAAAGTGAATGCTTTGAGCAAAGAGTTGGGCATTGATTTCAAAGGAGTGGATTCAAACCCTTCGGTACAAAAAGCAGAGTTGAAGAAAATCAAAGTTGGGATTTATAAATCATGGCAAGCCAATATGGATGAAGGTTGGTCGCGTTGGATGCTAGAGCAGTTTGAATTCGATTTGGATACTTTGCATAACGATGATATTCAGCAAGGCAATTTGGCCCAATACAGTGCCATTATCATTCCTTCGCAGAGGCCTTCGGCCATTTTGAATGGAAATAGCAGGGCTCCTGAACGTTTTGTAGGCGGGGTAGGGGCAACCGGTGTGGCAGCTTTGGATGCTTATGCTAAAAATGGAGGCGCATTGATTTTCTTTGATGAGGCTAGTGATTTCGCGATTGAACAATTTAAATTGCCCGTCACCAATGTATTGAAGGAGTTAAAACCTACAGAATTCTTTATCCCTGGCTCATTGGTAAGAACAGAGATTCATACTTCGCATCCATTGGCATTTGGAATGCAAAGCCAAGTGGCAGCCTCTTTCGATAACGGCAGGGCCTTTAAAGTAAATGATGGCGTAAAAGGCATTGAAGAAGTAGCAAAATACGCATCAGACGAACTTTTGATGAGTGGCTGGGCTTTGGGCGAAGAAAAGTACTTAGCGAATACTTCGGCCTTGTTGAAGGTAGAATATGGCAACGGAAATTTAGTAATGTTCGGCTTCAGCCCTCAATTCAGAGGTCAGCCGAGAGGTACTTATAAATTGATTTTCAATTCCATCTATATGGGAGCCGAGAAAAAATCAATCAAATTGGATAAGAAATAAGTAATTGTAAGCTGCAAAAGGACCTCCAAGGTGGATTAAACCTTGGAGGTCTTGATGTGAGCCGAACGTTTTTTTCTTTGTTTACTTGCCAATTAACAAATTGTACTCCGTTGGAATCTCAACTCCCTTGAAATGGTTGGTTAGTCCGTAAAATATTACAAGTGTTAAAACAATCCCAAAAGCCAGGATAAGTTTAGATTGTCCATTAGGGGTGAATCCGAGAAAATTCTGTCGCATTTTTTTGCTATGGATTGCAGCGATGTGTCCAAAGAACGAAAGGATGGCCAAAGCATAATAAGGAATGAAAAATAGGTTTGTTGGAAAGTTATTCAGTCCTGCTACGCCAAAATAGAAATTTGTGTCGAGGTGAAGGTAAAGTCGGCCTCCTAAAACGGCACTTAAATGAATCACAAAAAAGACAGCCAAATAAAGCCCTGTCCAGATGTGTAATTTCTCGAAAAATGTCTCAACAGACGTTCTCTTCGCTATAAAGAGTTTAAGTCCCGAGAAAATTTGAATTGCAACTGCTAAAAGCAAGATCGTTTCAACGAAAATATTGCGATAAAAAGGCCGCAAACTTGTCATTAATTCAATATGTTTTTCAACCCCGAGAATGCTCCAAAAATGGTTGAATAAATGCAGCCCAATAAAAATCGATATTGTCAGTCCTGAAATGAAATGTACTCTTTTTGTGTCCATTTTCTGTTTAGGTTAGTCTCGCTAAAAAAATGATCCAAAGTGCCCAGACACCCCTGAGCTGGACGTTTCAAATATCTAAAAAAGCAGCTTAAGGTAAAGGCCTTTGCGAAAAAAGGAAGATAAACTAGTGGGTATCTCCATTACTTAATGAACCGCCTGTTACGATACTGAACCCCACAAGGGTGAAAGTATCGAGCGAAGCTCTCGTACGGCAGGTGGTGTGAGAGGCGCACCTCGTCAGTTACAACTGGCGAGGCCGTCTACTCGATTAGCCAATGTTTTAGTCTCTAATGCATCGACAAGGTGCCCCGGTATTTACATCACCGATAGTACCAAGGTCAGCTTCAACTTGAAAGTTTTGAATTCTGAATGCTGTTCCCAAACCTTCATCATTTGTATCGGTAGACCACCAATAAGTATAAACTCCTTGTCCAGTAAAGTAAGTATCAAAATTTACCCTTGTTCCACTTCCAACTCCATTAAATCCGCTAGTATTATTTGTCTCTGGATTATTTCCAGGAACTCCTTCTTCAAATGTGTAAGAATTCCAAAGCATTGTTGAAGCTATAGCCTTACCAATCTTATTACCATTTGTACTACCATCATAGTTGAATCCATTTTCAATTAAGTAGGATATTAAACTTTGAAATTCTTCTGTGCTTGGTATATGCCACCCTTCAGGACATACATTGCGATCGTCTAATGCGACATATAGTGTGTATAATCGCCCATAAGTGCTTACGTTATCATTATCCCCATTATAAGACCATTGATATTGCGGAGAGTTTTCTTCTGAAATATCAAGGTCAGATGGACTAGTTGTGCCAATTTCATCACCATTTTGATATTTGGTGGTTTTAAGATTTTCAGTCATCCAGAGTTGATCTCCAATTCTAAGGTGTGAATAGGTGTTACCATCTATATCAGTCAACGTAAGAATAGTAATTGATTGACTAACAGTTTGACCAGACTCTCCGTGGGTAATCACCAGTTCGGAATCATTATCAGTAATCTCAGATCCATCTAATGGATTGGTAGTAACACCATAATTTTCAAAATCCGAAATTTCAAGATCTCTTGTATCTCCATTATCCAGGTTCAGAGTGATTGATAATCCATCTGTTTCCAAATATTCTCCAACGTAGTACTGGATATTGGTAGGTGGAGTTTTGATTGATATGCTCGATACTGTATTAATAATGATTTCTTGGGTAACACTTTCACCGGATATGGTGTGAGTCACTGTCAATTCAGTAAAATTATCCTCAATTTCGATTCCATCCTCAACCGAAACCTCCAAACCTTTGCTTTCGAAATCCGAAAGAACCACATTTTCAGTGTCACCATTGCCTCTTGTTAGGGTGACCTCCAAACCCGAGAGATCAAGCACCTCTCCAATTAAATAGTTTATTTGGGTTGGTGGGGTTTTGATTACTACCTCTACCACTGGATTGATGGCGATTTCCTGATTCGTTGTTTTTCCAGATTCAACATGAGTAATTACAAGTGTCAATGCTTCAGTAATTTCGAAACCACTGTTTACAGAAGTCGTAATGCCATTTGCCCCGAATGACTCAAATTCAACATCAATTGATTCATCGTTATCATAAAGAAGCGAAACTTCTAAACCGGAGAGATCTAACACTTCACCGTTTTTGTATACTGCCTTAGTAGGGGGTGTTTTTACTGATAGTTCAGTAACCACTGGTGCCGGATTTTCGTCTTCTGAACATGATATTAATATCAGTAACCCTACAGCCACAGTCACTAGGGGGATTAATCTTAAATACTTTTTAATACTAGGTTTCATCATTATGTTTCTTGTTAATATTGGCCAACATCCGTATAAATTCAATTCACCCTGTCTGTTGCGTTTATATCGCTTATATCCGCAGGTATTTTTGGTAATTAAAACAGATGTTTTTTTAAAATTAAATGTACTTTTTGGGGTTCATATATCCAAATGATCTAATGGACTTTTTATCTGATCCATGCCCTTGGTGGTAATATGGGTATAAACCTCTGTAGTCTTGCTACTTTCATGCCCTAATAGTGATTGAATGTAGCGTAAGTCGGTACCGTTCTCTAGCAAATGTGTTGCAAATGAATGCCGTAAGGTGTGCACAGCGGCCCTTTTGTTTATTTTGGCTTTTGCACAAGCTGCCCTAAATATGGATTGTACGCTACTTGCCGAGTATTGCTCATAAGTAGGACCTTCAAACAAGTATATTTTGGGTTTACATGTTTTAAAATAATTGCGCAGTAGGCCAGTGGTTTTTGACTTAGCAGTGCAAGGGTAGGCCCTATAAAGGATTACCCAAATAAATTGCTGCTCAAATACCGGTCTCCACGGTCGCAAACGATATGAACGATAATGCCTTCTTCAATTTCATTTGCAATTTGTAAAGCGGCAAAAAGGGCTCCGCCAGAACTCATGCCCGCCAAAACGCCTTCTTCTTTGGCCAAGCGCCTGGTCATTGCTGTGGCTGCGGCTTCGCTTACATCAATCACCCTGTCCACACGTGAAGGTTCAAAAATCTTAGGCAGAAACTCAGGAGACCAGCGCCTGATCCCTGGAATGCTCGAGCCATCTGTGGGCTGTGTTCCTACAATCTGAATTTCGGGGTTCTGTTCTTTCAAATAGCGCGAAACCCCCATAATGGTGCCCGTTGTACCCATGGCCGAAACAAAATGCGTTACTTTTCCATCAGTGTCCTTCCAGATTTCGGGACCGGTGGTTTTGTAATGCTGTCCGTAGTTATCGGCATTGGCAAATTGGTTGAGCATAAAATAGCCCTCGTTGGTGGCCATATGCTCGGCCAAAGTGCGCGAATACTCTATGGTTTTTGCGGCAGGAGTAAGGATCACTTTTGCTCCATAAGCTTCCATGCTAAGCACTCGTTCCCGTGTGGAATTATCGGGCATAATCAAGGTCATTTCAACCCCCATAATGCTGGCAATCATGGCCAAGGCAATACCAGTATTTCCACTGGTGGCTTCTACTAGTTTATCGCCTTTTTTAATGTCGCCACGGTCTAGCGCACTTTTGATCATGCCATACGCAGCCCTGTCTTTTACGCTTCCGCCCGGGTTATTGCCTTCCAATTTACCATAGATTTTCACTCCTTGCTTTAGGTTAAAAGTGCGGTATTCCACTAGGGGAGTATTGCCAATTAGCTCTTCAATTCTCATGCGCTTTGTCCTTTGAAAATGATGGTTTCTTTCTCGCCATTGCTACTCATTTCGGCTTTATAATAGATTTTTGAGTAGGAGGGTACGCTTCTGGTCAGCCAAACATTGCCGCCTATGACTGAATCATGTCCGATATGGGTTTCGCCTCCAAGGATGGTAGCACCTGCATAAATCACCACATTGTCGCCAATGGTGGGATGGCGTTTAGTTTCTGCATCCAATTTGTCCACGCTCAGCGCACCCAAGGTTACCCCTTGATACACCTTGACATGATCGCCAATGATGGTGGTTTCGCCAATTACTACGCCCGTACCATGGTCGATGCAAAAGGAGTGGCCAATGTTGGCGCCAGGGTGGATGTCTATTCCCGTTTTACTATGTGCATATTCCGAAATAATCCTCGGAATCAGGTTTACTTGGTATTCGTGCAACAAATGGGCTACCCTGTGTGCCGCAATGGCAAAAAAGCCAGGGTAGGTCCTGATCACTTCCGTTCTGCTCTTGGCGGCAGGATCACCTTCGAACAAAGCGGTCACGTCTTCTTCTAAGCTTTTATAAACTTCGGGAAGACGGTCAAAAAAGAACTGAGCAATATCACTGGGGTCTTGGTCCGACTTGATGGGGTTTCTGGACAGTATTTGGTCGAGTTGAAGCTTGAGTCGCTCTATGTGCAATTCAAACTCACGCTGCGAAGTAAAATGATGTTTCGAGAAGTCGGGGAAAAGTATGGCTAAAACCTCGATGAACCAGTTGCTGACAGCTTCGGGTGAAGGACAACTTGGGCAGGCCTGCTGCTTTACATAGAGTTTATTGATGAAATCTTGCTGCATAAGGAGCTAATAGTTTTCGGTAAGAAAGAGTTCATTGAAGACGGAAGAACGAAGTCCGAAATGCAAGGTTTCAAAACTCAAAACTCAAAACTCAAATTTCAAAACCTAAGACTCAAAACCCAAATCTCAAATCTCAAATCTTAGAACCCAAATCTCAGAACCCAATACCCAATACCCAATACCCAATACCCAATACCCAAAACTCTAAAATCTAAAATCTAGCGTTTAGCGTCTACTTAAAATCTTTATAAAGCAAACTTGGTTGAATGCCTTGGTTGTTTTGGTATTTGCCTTCTTTGTAGGTATCGTAATCGCCCTCGATGGTATGATAGAAAATTTGGCAAATCTCTACACCGGCATAAATCCGAATGGGCTGCACACAGAAAATCTCCAAAGTCCAGAAGCCATTAAAGCCCACATCGCCAAAACCAGCGGTCACGTGGATAAAAAGCCCCAATCGTCCAATGGATGATCTGCCTTCGAGCATGGGCACAAACTTGTTGGTTTGTGTATGTTCCACGGTTCGGCCTAAATAGAGTTTGTTGGTTTCTAAGAGTAGCCCTTCTTCCGGAATGGTCAATTTCTCGGTAGGGTTGGGCTGCTTCATATCCAAGGTATGGTTCGAATAGGTGAGCAACTCGTGGTGTAGCTTTAGGTTGTAGCTGTTGGGGTTGAGTTGTGATTGGTTGAAAGGCTCAATATTCAAGCCTTTGCCCATTTCTCTTTGAATTTCCCTTCCTGAAAGAATCATTTTTGATTAATCTATGGTATAGGAGGTTTCGCCTCCTTTTTCGTCTTTTAATTGGATGCCTACCGTTTTTAAATCATCTCTGATTTTATCGGAAAGCGCGTAGTTTTTAGAGAATTTAGCCTCTTTTCTAAGGTTGATCAACAATTGTACTGTGCCATCTAGCAGGTGGTTATTGCCCGAGCTTTCATTTTCTGCCACCAGGCCCAAAACATCTGCAATAATCGATTTGAACATGTTTATTACATATTCGAAAGTATCAGAATCAATTTCGGTAAGCTCGGCTGGATTTTGATAGTAAATATTGATTTTTGAACTGATTTCGAACAAAGAAGCAATTGCTTTGGCGGTGTTAAAGTCATCGCTTAAATCGAGCAGCGCTTGATTCACAATGTTTTTCAGTTCACTCGATTTCTCTTCTGAGATTTTACCTGTACCCGCTGGGGCTAGTTTTTCAATCAGTTGGAAACTTGCCATCAAGCGTTTGCATCCTTTTTCGGCAGCTTGTAGGGCTTCGTTGCTAAAATCCAAAGTGCTGGCATAATGGCTTTGGAGCATAAAGAAACGCACCGTCATTGGGCTATAGCCGCGCTCCAATAATTTATGATTGCCAGTAATTAATTCTTCGGGAGTAAATCCATTTCCTTCACTTTTGGCCATTTTACGCCCATTGACGGTCAGCATGTTGCCATGGATCCAATAATTGGCGCCTCCATGATGGCTGCAGCCTTTGTTCTGGGCGATTTCGGCTTCGTGGTGTGGGAATTTCAAATCCATTCCACCACCATGAATGTCGAAGGTTTCACCTAAGTATTTTGTGCTCATGGCAGAGCATTCTAAATGCCAACCAGGAAAACCTTGGCCCCAAGGCGAAGGCCAATGCATTAAATGACCTGCTTCTGCTTTTTTCCAAAGCGCAAAGTCCAATGGATCGCTCTTTTGGTCTTGACCTGTCAAGGCGCGGGTATTGGAAATCATGTCGTCAATATTTCTGCCCGAAAGCTCACCGTATTGATGCGTATCGTTGTACTTTCTTACATTGAAATAGACGGAACCATCTTTCTCGTAAGCAAAGCCATTGTCGATGATTTTTTTGATGAATTCAATTTGCTCAATCAAATGCCCAGTAGCGGTCGGCTCTATGGAAGGCGGCTGAATATTGAAAATTTGCATTACATCATGGAAACCATTGGTATATTTCTGCACCACTTCCATGGGTTCAATGGCTTCTAATCTTGCTTTTTTCGCGATTTTATCCTCACCCTCGTCAGCATCGCCCACCAAATGGCCTACATCGGTAATGTTTCTGACATAGCGGACTTTGTAGCCCAAAAATTTGAGGTACCTGAAAATGATATCGAACGATAGGAAGGTACGCACATTGCCTAGGTGCACATCGCTGTAAACGGTTGGGCCGCATACGTACATGCCAACCCTGCCTTCTACCAAAGGTTTGAAGACTTCTTTTTGCTTTGAGAGTGAATTATAAAAATGAAGCGGATATTGTTCGATCAGGCTCATTTAAGCTTGTCATTCACGTAGGTTAAAAACTCTTTTTTAGTTGCTTCTTCTTTGAATTTCCCGCTGTATTCTACAGTCACGGTAGAAGAGGATTGATCTGAAACGCCACGAGAGCTTACGCACATGTGTTCGGCATCGATGTAAACCGCCACATTCTCGGTATTGAGGGCAACTTTCATTTCGTTGAGAATTTGAAGCGCCAAACGCTCCTGTACTTGTGGTCTTCGAGAAAAATGATCCACAATTCTATTGATTTTAGAAAGTCCAATTACCCGACCATTCGGGATATAGGCCACATGGGCTTTGCCAACGATGGGTAAAAAATGGTGCTCGCAATTGGAGTACACCGTGATGTTTTTTTCAACCAACATTTGGTTGTACTGGTACTTATTTTCGAAAGTAGACATCGAAGGCTTTGTGGCTTCATTGAGTCCTTTGAAAAGTTCTTTTACGTAAAGTTTCGCCACCCTTTTTGGCGTTCCTTTCAAACTGTCATCCGTCAAATCAAGGCCTAAAGTGTACATGATTTTCTCGAAGTGCTCTTGTATGATTTTGATCTTCTCCTCATCAGAAAGGGCAAAGGCATCGGCCCTCATGGGAGTTTCGATCGATGAACCAATATGATTTTCTCCCATCTCCTCAATTTGTCTCAACAAATCTTCTGATTCTTTACCGTTTTTATTTTCCATTTAATGCTTGTAAACCTTGACGCAATCAATCCAACTTATTACTGACCTAGGGCAGAAAAGTTGTGCAAAAGTACAATTAATTGATTGGGTTTTGAAATGGCAAATCAAAAAGGATTATATTCTTTGCCCTAACTTACGAAAGGGGGGAGCGGACCTAAAAAAATGCGGAAAAATTGAATTGCTTTAGATTTATCAGCATTTACAGCGTATACTCGAATTATCTTTTCTGTAATATTAACCTATGAATGCTTACAACCTCATTATCGCGCTTTCCTGTGTGATTATCTTTTCACACCTCTTTAATATTCTTTCCAAACGAACGAATATACCCAGTGTGATTTTGCTGATCATTCTTGGTATTGCCATTAAGTATGCACTCGATAGCTATGGCATCAATCACGACAGTCTGATTTTCAGCACATTAGAGATTTTGGGCATTGTAGGGTTGATCATGATAGTGCTCGAAGCTGCGCTGGACCTGGAGCTGTCGAAAGAAAAGTGGCCGATCATATGGAAGTCCTTTGTCGTGGCGATCATTTCGCTTGGTGGCTGTTCCTTTTTAATCTCTTACATCATCAATCAGTTTTTTCAAGAAGCACCAATGATTTCTTTGGTGTACGCTATTCCGCTTTCTATCGTCAGTAGTGCTATCGTTATTCCTTCTGTCAGCAGTTTGAGCAGTGATAAGCGCGAGTTTATGATTTATGAGAGTACGTTTTCCGATATCCTCGGGATCATGTTCTTCTATTTTCTTACTGGGAATATTGAGTCACAGCAAGCAGGAGAGGTAGTTTATGGCATTCTTGGCAATATCATCATCACCATTTTGGTAGCTTTCTTTTTCAGCTATGGCCTTGTTTTGCTTTTTCAGCGCATCGAAGGTGAGGTCAAGCTCTTTTTGTTGATTGCCTTGCTTATTCTTATTTACTCTATAGGCAAGCAATTGCACCTTTCTTCCTTGGTCATCATTCTCACTTTTGGGGTGGTAATCAATAACAGCAAACTGTTTTTTGTGGGTAAGCTCAAGGACTGGATTGATCATAAAGAGGTAGACAAAATCCTTGAAGAGCTGCACTTAGTGACTCGTGAAACGGCCTTTGTGGTGCGGACTTTTTTCTTTGTGGTTTTCGGCACCACCATTAACCTGAAAGCTTTGGTGAACCTTGAAGTATTGGGGGTCAGTTTGATGATTGTGGCTGCGTTTTTCGTGGTAAGGTTCATTGTGCTCAGGATTTTCTTCTGGCAGAAGTCCATTTTGCCCGAGCTCATGATTACCCCAAGAGGCTTGATTACCGTACTATTGTTCTTTTCGATCCCAGTTGAATATCAGTCGGATTTATTCAATTCAGATATTATTTTGATCACGATTCTGACCACTAGCATTATCATGACCTGGGGCTTGATCAGCTTTAGCAAGAAATCTGATACTGTACCTAAAGACATCAGAGGGGCTAGAAAGATTTCTTATTTTATTGAGCGGATGGAGCCATCGATGCGGCAACCTGATGCCATTAAGACCAGTCCTGATGTTTCCAAAACATCAAAAATGGATAATCCGCAAGTGCCAGAATCTCCCAACAGCGAGGAATCTGGACAAGGGGATAAGGAATAATTGAGTCGATCATTTTTATGAAAACATTTCACCAGTCGTTAGTCGATAGAATTTCAGTTGATGATCTGGCTGAGTTGAAAAACCATTGCTATGTATTTCCTACAAAGCGGGGTGGTGTTTTCTTTAAACAAACTTTACTGTGGACTTTCAAGGAGCATAATTTTTTTCTGCCTGCTATTCTCAGTATTGAGGAATTCGTTGAAAAACTCACCAAAAGCCATATTTCGGATGAGTTGACTTTGCTCTTCGAACTCTTCAAAATCTACAAGCGCAAGGACAAAGACCTTGATTTCGACCGTTTTTATGCTTGGGGGAAGATCATTCTTAAAGACTATGACGAAATAGACCGTTATCAGGCAGATGCCAGCAAAATCTATTTGGGCTTGCAAGAATTAAAAGAGATTGAAAATGTATTTGGCTTTAATGATGAATTAAGAGAAATCGTTTCTCATTTCAGATCGATCACCGATAAACAGGAAAAGACCAAATTACTCACAGACTTTCTGAGAATTTGGGAGGCCGTTGGGAAAGTGTATTTGGAATTTGATAGAACGCTAACCGCAAAGGGCCTCGAATACGGAGGCCGCTTGTACAGAAAATTGGCCGAGGAAATTCAAAAAGGGGATTTCAATCATCCTTTCAGTTTTTATCACATCTGTGGTTTCAATGCCCTTTCTTCTTCAGAAGAAACCATTTTCGGCCAATTGGTGAGCAGCGGAAAGGGGCAATTGTATTGGGATGTGGACGAATACTACATGGTCGATCCTATGGAAGAGGCAGGAGATTTTCTTCGACTTTATCAAGAAAAATGGCCCAGCTCAGTTTGGTTTTCTACCAATTCTTTGGCCATGCAAAAGAGTATCAATATCAGTGCTGTGCCTCAGAATGTGGGCCAAGCGCATCTTGCCGCTCAATTTTTGAAGGAAGGCTTGCTCAATGGATGGAAGCCAGAAGAAACAGCCTTGGTGCTTGCCGATGAAAAACTGCTCTTGCCAGTGCTTTACGCTATCCCTTTTGACACCTCCAAAGTGAACGTTACGATGGGTTACCCCGTCAAATTCACGGTGGCCTTCGATTTTGTTGAGAGGTACTTAGAGTTGTTCCGAAAGTCGGGGAGGAAGGGACATGATGTTTCAATATATGTTTTCGACCTAAAGCCATTGTTGTCCAATGCCTATTGCTCTGTGCTCCAGCCGAATGTTTATGAATCGGTGGTCAACTGGTGTTTAAGAGAAAAGAAAACTAAAGTTCGACTGTCCGAGATTATCGGACTGTTGAAATCACCAGAATTAAAACAGCTTTTTGGCGCAGAACCCAATTGGAAGTCTCTTTTTGAGCATATCAATACCTATTTGACTCAAGTCTTTTATCACTTCAAGGCCCAGGAAGAACATACTATTGATCGTGAGTTCATTTACTTCTTTTTGAAGGAGTTTAACCAAATAGTCCAATACCTTGAAGATCGTTCTGAAGTGATTTCGCTTAAACTGGTTAAAAAACTAGTGAAGGAACACTTCAAAGCAGCTAAAATACCTTTCGAAGGAGAGCCCGTTGAAGGTTTTCAAATCATGGGTTTTTTGGAAACCAGGACTTTGGACTTTAAAAACCTGATTGTGCTATCTGCCAATGAAGGGAAACTGCCAGCACAACGCAGTGCCAATACCTACATTCCATATGCACTCCGAAAAGCCTTTGGTTTGCCCACTTTCGAAGAGCAGGATGCCATTTATGGTTACCACTTTAAGCGACTTTTGCAGCAGGCTGAAAACATTCACTTTATCTATGATTCCGAAGTAAGCAAAGATTCTACCGGTGAGCGAAGTCGATTTATTTTACAGCAATTGAGACGCTACGAATCGCTGGACAATATCACAATTACGGAAAAGCAATACACGGGCAAAATTAATGCGCCAGATTTAACCGAAAAGCCAATAGTGATTGATAAAACGGAGCAGGTTTTGGCCAATATGGCGCGTTATTTACAAGGTTCGGAGGAAGGTAAATTTCTATCACCCACTTCCTTGACCACCTATGTGGCCTGTTCTCTTCGCTTTTACTTTCAATACGTACTTCGCATTCGAGAAACAGACGAAATTGAAGAGGACATCGATGCCCGGATTTTCGGTATCGTAGTGCATAGGGTGTTGGAATTGCTCTATACCCCTTGGTTAGGCAAAACCATTGATGCTGAAGAAATTAAGTCTTTGGAAAAACTGGTCTCTCTCAAAGTGGGAGAGGTTCTGACGGAAGAGAAAATCATCCAAGAACACCAAGGCCTAGAAGGAAAAGACCTTTTGACGCGCAAAATAATGGAGCGTTTAGTGCTCAAAATTTTAAAATTGGATCAAGCCGAAGCGCCAATCAAAATTACTGGTTTGGAAAGAGATGACCTGAGGTATTCCATTCAACTACCAAATAACCAAACCGTACTTTTGGGCGGAACAGTAGATCGAATGGACGAGAGAGAAGGCGTAACAAGAATCATTGATTATAAAACAGGTAAGGTTACGCTCTCTGGAGTTGGCTTTTTAAAGAAGCCCATTCCTGAATACATCGATCTGTATTTCACAAACGATGACCTGAAATCTGGTTTTCAGGGCTATTTCTATGGTTTATTAATGCGCCCCGAAATCAAAGAGCAATTTCAGGTTGGGATTTTGGGAATGAAGGCTTTGAATAATGGAGTGCAATGGCTGAGAAATGGTGATGCCATTGATACCGAAATCATGGATGAATTCGAAAGCCATTTACAGCAAATGGTGAAGGAGATTTACGATCCAAGCTTACCATTCGTTCAAACAGAAGAAACCAAACGTTGCGAATACTGTGCTTACAAGAAGATTTGTGGGAGGTAGGCTATTTGAAATCTTCAAATAGCACGTCCAGCTGAAGTTTTAGCTTTGGTATTTTATTTTGAATTACGTCCCAAACAAGATCGTAATCAATCCCAAAATAATCGTGAATAAGTTTATCTCTTAATCCCGCCATTCCCCTCCATTCTATATCGGGATAACGATTTCGGAAATCAGAAGGTATTTTTTTAGTTGCTTCGCCTATGATTTCAAGGCTTCTGGAATAAGCACGGATTAAAGTAGGATCATTTAGAAAATCATCGAAAGAAATCCCTTTAGAGTGTTCTATCAAATAGACAGACTCATCTTTAATATGTTGAAGTAATTCATAAGCCGAGAGCGACATACTCAATCGATTTATCAATATGTGGTTTAAGGTATTTGCTAATCGAGCTATTAGTAACCAATTCTACTTTTCGGCCGAGTAAGTTTTCGAGAAAATCACTTAGCTGAATGAAATTATCGTAGTTTTTCTTCTCGGGTAAAAACTCCACAACGAAATCGACATCACTTTCAGAAGTGGCTTGGTCACGAACAAAACTACCGAATAGGCCAAGTGATTTAGCACCATAACTGGCGATTTGCTTGCCATTGGCCCTTAATAACTCCGTTACTTCTGATTTTGTAGAAACCATGGGATAAATATAATAAACTCCTATTTACAAGTAACTCACATTAAGAAATACAAATGGATTATTATAGATGCTATTCAGTCCAATTTTCAATATTGATGTTTTCTAAACGTTCAAAGTGTTTAACGTTGTTGGTAACAAGTATCATATTATTTGAAATTGCCGATGCACCAATGATAATATCAAAATCGTCAACTGGTTTTCCTAATTTTCTTAGTCTGGCTTTTTCTAAAGCATAAATGTCTAAAGCATCGAAGATTGGTAGAATATTAACTCCAGATAAGAATTTGTCCA
This sequence comes from Cytophagales bacterium CG12_big_fil_rev_8_21_14_0_65_40_12, assembly GCA_002786855.1. GTDB lineage: Bacteria > Bacteroidota > Bacteroidia > Cytophagales > Cyclobacteriaceae > Roseivirga. Next base: position 15,467 of record PCUU01000059.1, on the reverse strand, counting down.
AAGCCAAGGTGTTCTTTTCTGGACTTAGGCTATTTGCAACTCCATATTTTAATTCAGCCAGTGTGATTTCTGAAATAAAAAGAGCGTTAGCGCCAATTGATTTTAGTTTTTCATTTAAGCCGTATTGACCTTTTAAATAGTAGATGCAGATATTAGTGTCGAGTAGGTAATTCAAAGTTCCTCAATCTGTCTGTTAACGTTCCGGCTTGATCGAATTGACTGAATTAATTCCTCCGCAGGTTCTTTTGAATGCCAAGCACCAAAAGCATCTTCTAATTCAGTTGTAATCGCTTCTGGGGATTTAATGGATTTCTTAAGGCGTTCGATAAGATTCAGCTTCATGGCAGGCGATAAACCTCCTAAAAGGCGATAGTAACTGTCTAACATTTTTTGCTCTGCGGAACTCATGCTTTAAAGTTACGAAAATTTGATTATTGAGTTATTGTTGGAAATGACTTTAGTAAGACCTGAATTAAACCTGCTCTTTTTATTTCAATCCTTCTAAATAAGTCAAAGCCAAATCATAGCCAGAAAGCCCAAAACCGGTAATCATACCTACGCATTCTTTGGTGATAAGGCTCGAGTGCCTAAATTCTTCTCGTGCATGGATATTCGAAATATGAACTTCTACCACATGGGTTTTGATGGCCGCAATGGCATCGGATATGGCCACAGAAGTGTGTGTGTATCCACCAGCATTCAATACAATTCCATCGTAAGAGAAACCAACTTCATGCAGTTTGTTGATCAATTCGCCTTCTACATTGCTTTGGTAGTATTCAATTTCTACCGAAGGAAACTTGACCCTTAATTTCTCATTATAAGCTTCGAAGCTTTCGTTGCCATAGATGCTTTTTTCGCGGGTACCTAGCAAGTTTAAATTAGGGCCATTGATGATGATGATCTTCATTTTGTCGGGCGGTTATGTATCTTTAGCCGTGGCTTGGGAAATATATATTCAGGAATACGAAAACTATTTGAAACTAGAGCGCTCACTTTCCGAAAACTCGGTGGAGGCCTATGTTCATGATGTGGTGAAGCTAAAACAGTTTCTGGAATTATCCAATCGGCAACTGACTCCGCTGCAAGTGGTGATCAAAGATTTGCAGGATTTCATAGAGTATATCAACGACCTTGGTTTAAGTGCTCACTCGCAGGCACGGATCATTTCTGGACTCAAATCCTTTTATAAATTTCTGATTTACGAAGGCGAAACCGATAAAGACCCAACCGCTTTGCTAGAAAGCCCAAAACTGGGCAGAAAACTACCCGATACACTTGATATTACTGAAATCGATAAGATTTTTGAGGCGATTGACCATTCCACACCAGAAGGCATGCGCAATCGTGCAATGCTCGAAACGCTTTATAGTTCTGGACTACGAGTTACAGAATTAATCAATCTTAAAATCCCCAACATTCACTTCGAGATTGGTTTTTTAAGGATTTTGGGAAAAGGAAATAAGGAGCGCTTGGTGCCTATCGGTCGACAAGCTTTGAAATACATTAACATGTACAGAGAAGAAGTCCGTGTGCATTTGGAGATTGCTCCCGGGCATGAAGCTTTTTTATTTTTGAATAGAAGAGGTAGGCAATTGAGCCGTCAAATGGTGTTTATGAACATCAAAGATTTCGTCACCAAAGCGGGTATCAACAAAACCGTAAGTCCACATACTTTCCGGCATTCATTTGCTACACACTTAATTGAAGGTGGCGCTGATTTAAGGGCGGTTCAGGAGATGCTTGGGCATGAATCCATTACTACTACAGAGATTTATACTCACTTAGACAGAGACTACTTAAAACAAGTAATCCATGATTTTCATCCGAGAAGTTAATTTGATTTTGGCTTTGAATTTTTATGATTAAATTATCAGAAAGAAGAAAATGAAACACATGGGTGACATCCAATTATTTGAAGACAAGCAGATCAGGACCTTGTGGGATGCCGATCAAGAGAAATGGTACATCTCAATTATTGATGTAATTGCGATACTCACTGATCAAAATGCTTTTCAAGGTGCTCGAAATTATTGGAAAGTTTTAAAGCACAGGCTGCTAAAGGAAGGAAATGAAACGGTTACAAACTGTAACCAGTTGAAAATGCTTGCTCCTGATGGTAAAATGAGGCAAACTGATGTAGCCGATACAGAACAACTTTTTAGGCTTATTCAATCTATTCCTTCACCTAAAGCGGAGCCATTTAAACTTTGGCTTGCGCAAGTAGCTTCAGAGCGATTGGATGAAATGCAAGACCCAGAGCTTACGGTAGACAGAGCGCTGGAACAATACATGAAACTCGGCTATTCAGAAAACTGGATCAATCAGCGACTGAAAAGTATTGAGATCAGAAAAGAGTTAACCGATGAATGGAAGAAAAGAGGGCTCAAAGAAGGACAACAATTCGCTACCCTGACAGACATTATTACTAAAGCTTGGGCTGGAAAAACGACCAAAGAGTATAAGGTGCTGAAGGGGTTGAAGAAGGAAAACCTGCGGGATAACATGACCAATACCGAACTGATTTTAAACATGTTAGCAGAAGCTTCAACCAAAGACATTTCTGCTGCTACCAACCCGAAAGATTTTGAAGAAAGCAAGAAAGTAGCAAAGCAAGGTGGCAATGTTGCGAATGTTGCAAAACTAGAACTCGAAGCTAAAACTGGCAGAAGGGTTGTCACGTCTGTAAATGCAAGAGCAATTCTGCCTGAGCCGAAGGGTGATAAAAAGGGTTAAGGTTTCAGTAATCCAAATGTGTTCATACGAGAAGCTAATTAGAGTATTAGGTGTATAGTATTGAGACTCCGAGCATATCGTAATTCTTCATTCGTAATTCCCAATCAATAAGGATCCACATCAGTCACGAACTCAACGGCACCCAAATCCTTCCTTTTCAATGCTTCTAAATAAGCGTTTTGGATTTTTTGCTTTACAGCTACTATAGAGTATTTACGTTCGATTTTAAGGTAAATCTCCATCAAGTATTTATCCCTGATTTTGTTGATTGTTGGTTCGTGAGGCCCTAAAACCCTTGCGCCTCCCAAATCTTCTTTCAAAATATTACCAAGAAAATCAGAAGCGACTTTGGTGAGTTCTTTGTCCTTGCTGCGCACAAGGATTTTGATCATGCGAGAGAAAGGAGGGTAGTTGTATTTTTCCCTTTCCCTCATTTCAAGATCATAAAAAGTAAGGTAATCTTGGTTGGTAATGAGTTTGATGATACCCTGCTCAGGATCGCCCGTTTGAATCACGACTTTACCAGGAATGTCTTTTCGCCCTGCGCGTCCGCTTACCTGTGTGGTCAGTTGATAGGTGCGTTCCAGCGATCTAAAATCTGGGAAGTGAATCATTCGATCAATATCGAAAACACTTACTAAGCTTACCCGATCAAAGTCGAGCCCTTTGCTTACCATTTGTGTTCCCACAAGGATGTCAATTTTACCCGCTTCGAAATCGTGAATGATGTTTTGATAAGCGTATTTGGTACGAGTAGTCTCTAAATCCATCCGCTGTACTTTGGCATCCGGAAAAATCAACTTTAGATCTTCTTCAATTTTTTCGGTTCCAAAGCCTACAGTTCGGACTCTATGGCCACCACAGGCAGGACAAACCAAGGGGACAGGCTCTTTATGGCCGCAATAGTGACAATTGAGCTGGTTTTTGTATTGGTGGTAGGTAAGACTTACCGCGCAACGGGGGCATTCTGGAATAAAGCCGCAATCCTCGCAAGTGAGGTAATTAGAATAGCCTCTTCTATTTTGGAAAATGATGGCTTGCTCTTTCTTTTCTAGAATTTCGGTAAGCGATTCGATAAGCACCGAAGAGAAGTTACCCGTGTTAGTTTTCTTTCTTTTTTCGGTGCGCACATCGGCCAAAACCATACTAGGAAGTACCGCATGGCCATGTCTGTAATTCAGTGTTACCAATCCGTATTTACCCGATTTGGCATTGGCATAAGATTCTACCGAAGGCGTGGCAGAGCCTAAAATGGTTTTCGCTCCATGTTTATGCCCTAGGAAAAGGGCAACGTCACGTGCGTGATAACGAGGTGCGGGATCATATTGCTTGTAAGAGTTCTCGTGTTCTTCATCTACGATGATCAAACCCAAATCATTGAAAGGAAGGAAAACAGCACTGCGCACGCCACAAACAAAATCAAAGCGACCATCCAAAAGCCCCATCCAAACTTCGACCCGCTCGTTGTCAGAGAATTTAGAATGATAAACCCCCATTCGGTCACCAAAGACTACTTTGAGTCGATTAACGATTTGTGCAGTTAAGGCTATTTCGGGAAGTAGATAAAGCACTTGGCTGCCATTATTTAAAGCTTCTTGAATCAAAGAAATATAGATCTCGGTTTTACCGCTCCCCGTAATGCCATGAAGCAAAACGGTTGATTTTTCTTCGAAAATATCCAGGATTTCCTGCTTGGCCTTGAGTTGAATTTCTGAAAGTGGTGAAGCTTCAAAGGTTTCAGTATTTTCCGCGAAGCGCGAAATAATTTCTTCGAATTCAACGAATACTTTATTCTTAATTAAGGTACTCAGCGATGAGTCCGAAAGTCCGGCTTCTTTGATAATACTTTTGGCCAAGCCTAGCTCATTTTTGGCAGGATGCTTGTAAACAGGTACTTGCTGCAAGTACTTCATCAGAATATCACTTTGCTTTGGACTCTTTTCGAGCGTTTCGAATAAAGATTGAAGTGCTGTCTCGTCATTGGCCCATTCACTGGCCAGTTTTATTTTCTTGACCTTTTTAGGTCGGTATTTCTCCCTGATTTCTTCATAAATAATGATCGCCTCTTTCTGCACCAGTGATTTGATGTACTTATAGGCGCTCTTTAATTGAATAAGGTCTGCTGCCTCGCGATAGGTGAGGGAGTCTTTGTCTTCGAGCGCTTCGAGCAAAATAATTTCCCGATCATCAAAAGGAAATTCAATTCGATGCCAATCATTGTGCGGATGCAATTGAATGCGCGATTCGCTGCTCAGCTTGAGGCCGGAAGGCAGGGCAGCATTGATTACCTCGCCCATGGTACACATGTAATATTCGCTCATCCACTTCATTACATCCATCTGATTGGGAGTAATCACTGGAATGGTATCTAAGACTTCAAGAATGGGTTTAGCCAAATAGACATCGGGAGGCTTCGAATGCACTTTGGCTACAATGCCAGTCACCACACGCTTTTTACCAAACTCGACAATCACACGCACCCTTTCTGTGATCGAATCCCTGAACTCATGCGGTACGCTGTAGGTATAAAGCATCGGCACAGGCACAGGCAAAGCGACATCAACGAAAAGTGCTTGATGTGAGTCGTCTTGATCAATATTGAGTTGAAAGGCCTTCAAGTCCTGCTTGGCTAATTGAGTTGCGTGTTAAAATGCTAAATATAGTGCAATGCGTATTTAATTCCCTTTTTCAATAAGCTCCAAAGCTTCTGAAACTGAATTTACCGGTAGCTGACAAGCTTTATTGTAACAGACATAGAAAGTGGTTTGCCCATTGATGGTAGTTCGTTGTTCCAGAAGCGGAATATTACTTTCGTCCTTTCCATCACTGCCCGCTAGTACCTTGTTTGGGATAAAGGATTGATAGAATTCAAGTGCTTGCTTTTGAATATCTTCCCCAACGAGCGCAATTTCGGCCGTAGGGCTTACCATTTGGCTGAAAAGGCAAGCCCAATTGGTGAGGTATTGCGGTTCGATCAGTACCATTTTCTTCACTTTGCCCAGCATGGCTTGAGCCAGATCGGTGTAAATTTCATTACCTAGGATTGTGCCTAATTGATAAAGGTTTTGGGCCATCATAGAATTCGAGCCTGGAATCACATTGTCGAAAATCTCCTTTTTGCGGGCGATTAGCTTTTCTGATTTCTCATCTGTAAAAAAGAAGAATTGCTCCTCATCATCAAAGAAATTGTTCAGTGTGTATTTCAAAAGCTTTTCAGCTGAGGTCAACCATTGCAGATCAAAAGTGACTTGATAAAGCGCAGTAAGTCCTTGAATTACAGCAGCGTAATCTTCTAAATAGGCATTGATACTTGCTTTTCCATCTTTATAATTTCTGAAAAGGCCATCTCCATTTTTCATTTTGGTCAAAATGAAATTGGCATTCTTCTTTGCCATTTCAAGAAAACTTGTTTCCTGAAAAGTGGCATAAGCATCCACCAATCCTTTAAGCATTAGCCCATTCCAACCAGAAAGTATTTTATCGTCTAATCCAGGTCTGATGCGCGAAGCACGCGCTTCCAAGAGTTTTAAATTGGCAATTTTGATAATGTCTTGAAGCTCGTCTAATTCAAGATCATGCTGCTTGGCAAAAACTTCATCACTCACTTTTCTAAAAGGGATATTCTTTTTTGGCTCCCAGTTGCCTCTCGCAGTAAGGTTATAATACTCGATCAACAGGTCAGCATCAGGACCAAGGATAGAATGAAATTCATCTTCGCGCCAGCAATAGAATTTGCCTTCTTCGCCTTCGCTATCGGCATCTAAGGCAGCATAAAAGCCGCCTTCGGTCGTGGTCATTTCTCGCTCCAGCCATTCGATGGTTTGATAGATGGTTGCTTTGTACAACGGATTTTTAGTTTCCTGATAAGCTTCGGAATACAGGCTTACAAGTTGCCCATTGTCGTAAAGCATTTTCTCGAAGTGCGGAGCAAACCAATCTTCATCGGTAGAATAGCGTGTAAATCCACCTCCAATTTGATCATAAAGGCCACCAAAGGCCATTTTCTCTAAGGTCAATTCGACTTGGGCAAGGGCAGCAGGGTTTTTATTGATACTGGCTTCGCGAAGCAAAAAAGCGTAGATAATGGGCATTGGGAATTTCGGTGCACGATTCATTCCACCTTTTTCTAAATCAAAGTTCTTGCGCAGAATTTCGAACATCTGACTTAGTTCTTCTTTTCCAAAAGCATTCTCTCCTTGATGTAAACCGTATTTCTGAATATCGCTTACGTTCAAAGTATTCATGAAGCCATCAGCAGATTTTTCAAGTTCGCTGCGCTGTTTTTTGAACACCGTTGCTACTTGGCTGAGGAGGTTGGCCCAACCCTTGGCAGGAAAATAGGTACCTCCATAAAATGGTCTTTGATCGGGAAGGAGGATCACATTCAATGGCCATCCGCCCTGTAAACCCATGGCATGCACGGCATCCATATAGATTTGATCTACATCTGGGCGTTCTTCGCGATCCACCTTAATGCAAATGAAATCCTTATTCATGATCTCAGCGATCTGCTCGTTTTCAAAGCTTTCTCGCTCCATTACATGGCACCAATGGCAGGCAGAATAGCCAATACTCACAATGATGGGCTTGTCCTCTGATTTGGCCAAAGCCAAGGCTTCTTCATCCCACGGAAACCAATTGACTGGGTTATGGGCATGTTGTAACAGGTAAGGAGAGGAGGAGTCAATCAGGCGGTTGGTGTGCTTTGGCATATGAATTTTTTGAAAGGAAGGTTTTAAATAAGCTGAGCTTTCAGCCTTTTTAACTCTTTTTCTACATCGACAAGTTCCTTGTGCTTTTCCACTTTAGCAATGGTGTTGCGCAAAAATTGTTGATGGGCTTTTGATTCTGGTTGAAAGGCTTTGTGATTGATGGCAGAACGGATTTCGGCCCATGCTTTCACAAATTCTTGCGTTTTCTTATCGAAGTAAGTGGCTTGGAATTTATCCCAAATGTAATCTTGTGCTTGTTGGTTGGGGTGCAGCATATCCTTTTTGTAGAAACGGTAATCGCGTAAATCGTCCATCATAAGCTCGTATGCTGGGAAGTAGTCAATGTCTTCGCCCAAACTGCACAAATGATGGCAGGCCAATCTCAACACACTTTTGCTCACCGCATTCAACTCATGGGTATCCTTCAAATGTCTTACGGGACTTACGGTAAGGATGAACTTTAAGTCAGGGTTAGTGCTTAGTAAAAGCTCTTTTGCGAGCATAAAACCGCTCATGATCTCTTCAAGGCCTAGCAGTCGCTTGGTAAATTGAGATGCTGGCACTTTATGGCAATTGGCAACCAGCATTTTGCTTTTCTTTTCTTCATACAACCAAGCGGTGCCGAAAGTAAGGATGATATGATTCGCTTTTAGCAGCGCTTTCCCAAGTCTATTTCTTTGATGATAGATATTAGATTCAATTTCGCCTTGGGACTTCCCATTCAATTCAGAATGCACTTTATAGTTAAAGAAGAGGCCATTGCTCTCCTGAAAACTGGTGGCAGGTAGTGTGTTTTGCCGATGTGCCAGTTCTATCAACTCAAAAATTGAAAGTGGGTTGAAGATGGTGCCAAAAGGGTTTTTTAGGGTTTTAAGTTTGTGCTGAGAAAGTCGTTTGCCCATGTTTTCTGCAAAGCAAGAACCCATTGAAACGAGTTGATCACCGATGTGAATTTGGTTCTTCGAAGGTTTAGGGTCTAGTGTTGTTCGGAACATGGCCAAAGATAACCATTGTAGAAGCCAAGCCGAAAGTAATGTTTAAAAGTCTTGGAGGAAATGGTCATAAAAAATGGCAGACACTTTCAAGTACCTGCCATGACCGGATTGTTTTGAACAAAGTATCAATTAGTTGTAAGCAACAGCTACAGCCCCTTCCGCAGGTTTATAGTCGCTACCAGCCAACTTAAAGTTGATGGCCATTGTCATTCTGGTATTCACAAGCCTTCCTCTTTGTTTACCTGGCTTCCAATCAGGTGAGTTCAGCATAAGTTTAACCGCTTCTTCATCACAACCATAGCCAATTCCTCTCATCACAATAATATCTTCTACTTTACCCTCTTTGGTCACGATAAAATTGAGGACTACTTTTCCCTCTGCATTTGAGGTAATGGCTTCTTTAGGGTACTTTAAATTAGTCAATTGAAACTTTGTGAATGCCTCTTTTCCTCCGGGAAATTCTGGCTTTTCTTCAACGACCATAAAGACTTCATCTCCCGAACGCTCGCCTTCGGGAACTGCTGTGACAACTGAGGCCACTTGATCGAGTGACTCTACAAAAACATCATCTTCAGCACATGCGAACAAGAACAGCGAGATGATTAGCATTGGAAATATTTTTTTCATGATGATGTATTTTAGAATTAAGATTGTTTGAAAACGATTCGAACGGCCTGTCTAGAGGCGACATTGCCATCTACGCCCTTGGCAGGAGTCCATTTTGGTGAATTCTTCATTACACGAACAGCTTCCTCATCGCAACCTGCGCCAATTCCTTTGCTAATGAGCACATCAGATATTTCTCCTACTTCGCTTACAGCGAAGCTTACATACACTGCGCCTTCAACTCCCAATCTTTTGGCTTGGGCGGGAAATGATAAATTGGATTTTAGATATTTAAACCAAGCGGTTGTTCCTCCTGGAAAGGTCGAGACTTTTGTGACGGGCGCCATTTTTTCTTGCACTGGCACTTCAATGAAGTCTTTTTTCATGGATTCATCAACCACGGGTTTATTGCCATTTTTGAAAATAACCCGAATGGCCATTTTTGACTTTACAACTTCACCATTCAATTTGGCCGGAATCCATTTTGGTGAAGCCAGCAGTGCTTTCACGGCTTCTTCATCGCAACCCGCACCAATGCCACGGCTCACCTTAATATCATCTACAGTTCCATCTTTATCTACATTAAAAGAAAGATAAACAGCTCCTTCAATTCCGAGTTGTTTGGCTTGTTCTGGGTAGTTTAGGTTTGCCCTCAGAAATTTATTCCAAGCGACTGCTCCTTCGGGGAAAGTAGCTTGCTCATCAACGACCATGAAAATGTCGTTTTTGGCATCTTCATTCAATATTTCGACAACTTTGCCCATTTCATCAAGTGGTTCAACAATATCGGCATCAGAACAGGCCCAGACCAAGAGGAGGGCCATAAGGGGTAGGATTGATTTTTTCATAGTAACTAAAGTTTGCTTGAATTAAACTATTATTTTAGTTAATAGCAAGTGTTTTTAGTTATTGAATGATTTTTTAATTGAATTGTGCTCTTTAAGTACGCGCACCTTGGCCGCCCAAATGCTCACATTCAATCAAAGTTTTCATGCCTTTGAATTCAACGGGGTCTTTTTCGTATTTGTAGATTTCGCTCAGCGTGGTGGTGTAATTATTATCCCCCATGCTCATGTCTACATCAGTCATGGCCATTTGCGCAGGATGCTCATAACCACAGGCATGTGTGATTTCTAGAATTTCTTTGCGCAGGGTTTTAAGATAGTTGTAAAAACGCTCCGATTTTAGCGTTGGGTCAACGCCCGCCTGAAGCCATCGGTTTTGTGTTGCAATCCCGGCTGGGCATGTATTGGTATGGCAAGACTGTGCCTGAATGCAGCCGATAGAGAGCATGGCTTCTCTTGCCACATTAATCAAATCGGCCCCCATGCTAAAGGCCATGAGCGCACTTGATGGAAAACCGAGTTTTCCGGAAGCAATAAAGACAACGCGATTTGTCAAGTTCTTCTTTTTAAATATTTGATAAACTTGAGCAAAGGCAAAAACGAAAGGTAAAGCTACATGATTGGCAAATGCTGGCGGGGCGGCACCTGTACCTCCTTCACCTCCATCAATGGTGATAAAATCTGGGCCAATATTCCGCTCAAGCATTAAGTCTGTCAGCTCCTCCCACATTTCCATTTTCCCAACAGCAGATTTAAAACCCACAGGCAAACCAGTATTGGAAGCTATGTTTTCGATAAAATCCAATAACTCAGGAATAGTAGAAAAGGCCGAATGATTGGCAGGAGAGAGGGCATCTTGCCCCATAGGGAGGTGACGGATTTCTGCAATTTCTTTGGTGATTTTGGAGGCTGGCAAAACTCCGCCTTTACCAGGTTTTGCTCCCTGCGATAGTTTTACTTCAATTGCCCTGATGTAATTATGTTTTTCAACCAGATCGACTAGTTTTTGCATGTCAAAATTGCCATCCAAGTCGCGCACGCCAAAATAGCCAGAGCCAAATTGGAACATGATATCGGCCCCATGTTGGTGGTGAGGAGAAAGTCCTCCTTCACCAGTGTTATGATAACATCCCGATTTTTCGGCTCCCTTGTTCAACGATTCTATGGCTTTGGCAGAAAGAGAACCGTAACTCATGGCCGAGATATTAACAATGGATTTTGGGCGGTAAGGCCTTTTCCTTTTGTTGAATTCACCCATCACTTTGGCGCAGGGAATCAGATCTACCTTTGATTTATTGGGGTGGTTTATGGGCAAATTGAAAGGGATCATTGCCGGGTTGATAAAAACAAAACCCGGAGCACTCTGGTCTTGGTCGGTTCCAAAACCTTGATAGTTATTTTGTTTTTTCGAAGAAGCGTATACCCATGACCTTTGACTTCGGTTAAAAGGTAGTTCCTCGCGGTTGTTGGCAACAATATATTGCCTGAGTTCCGGGCCAATTTTCTCCAGCATAAAGCGAATATGCCCAACTAGAGGGAAGTTATGTGTGATCGTATGCTTCCGCTGAAGTATGTCTCTGAAAAAAATGATTACAAGGACGAATAAAATCCATCCCCACCAAGGAACAGTAGCTAAAAACGCAAGAATTGAATCCATAATTTGATTTCTATTGAATAGGGTCAAATTAGGTCAATTCGATTACGAATGAAATTAATTTGTCCTTAATCTCTGGTTCTATTGAATTCCGAATACCATTAGTTGATGGGTTTTGGTCATTATCACGACCAGAATTTTAGACAGTTGCCAATTGACTAATTTCAATTTGCTCGGCAATATCATCCCAGAGTTTGATCCGGTGCTCTAAAGCGAGCTTGGCCATATTGGTGCATTCTTCCCATTTTCCAGTATCCTCACCGCATAATTCTGAAATCATTTTAAGCGATAAGGGGCCATGCTCATCACCGTCCAACTCAATATGTCGGTTAAGGTAATAAGTGAGTTGGTCATAAGAGGAAGCGTTTTCGTTTTCAGCACTTTTGATGATTTCCAAAAACATATCTGGAATTAAGTCTTCACGTCCAAAAGTAAAGGCAGATGCAATCAAATGTGGTTCTTTGGTGTGGATTACCTGAAAAGTAAAGTTTACAAATTCTTGAACTCCTTCACTAACGGCCAAGTCATTGAAAGCTTGGTGAATTGAATGCTGGCTGCGAATTTTGGTAATAAACTTATTGATGTTGGAAGTATCAGCCCCAATCTGGTTCATCGCGTCTAGATACATTTCGAAATGACTTTTGGATTCACCATTCAAATTCAAATCGCTTTCTTCCCCAAAAACAATCTCATTAATGAACCTTGCCAAGCTGGCATTTTTGACAGGCACCCAAGGTGTGTTTACGCAAGTGAGGTTGGCTTGTAAGGCCTTTAATAAAGACATGAAATCCCAAACGGCATACACATGACTTTCCATAAATGTCTTAATATCATCAATGGAGTTTAGTTTTTCGTAGAGTTTATGGGTGCTCAGTTGGTTTTTTAAGGGTGTTATTTCTGCTACAATGCGCTCTAAAGGGGTCATACAATTTTTAAATTTTTCTTAATCTGAATACGAAGTTGCAATGGCAATTGGATGTTTGAACAGCGATTTAAAGTGGTTTGTTTGTCGTATTTAAGTCTCTTGAAAAGAAATAGGAGATTTTATTTTCCTTGTCATCGTAGGTAACCAACTCTTTGTCTTTGTGAAATTCGAAATAGCTGAGCAATGCAAAATCGCCCGAACAAAAAGCGGCATGGCTCAAAATGATGGTGGCAAAACTAATCGCCCAAAGGGCTGAGGCGAAAAGCATGCTTAGGATGAAAATAGAAGTAATGACCATAAAGGGAGCCAAGGCTACTATTTTAAAGTCCTTTCGACCTGCAACAAATTGATCTGCGATCGCCATAAAGTAAAATTTTTTCCAATGGGCATCGAAGGAGGTGTTTTTAGCTCCACGGAATTTATAGGCAAGGGCATGAATATATTCATGGAAAGGCACCAACAAAAACGACATGGCAATACCATAGCTTAGGTGAATTAGGGCAGCACTGATCGTGAAAAAACCTTCTGAATAGCCTCTCCAAATCAAAAAGATCAACAGTAGGAGAAAGGCGACATTAAGGAAGTTGTAAGTAAATGAGACAATTGTTTTCTTTTTGGAGTACATCACCACAAAAGGGATCAGTTCACTATGTTCCAATCTATCAAGCAATGTATATCCATTCTTAGTCAATTCTTCTGGGCTAATTCGCATGGTTATAGTCAAAAATTTATCAAAGGTGATGCGCTCTTAACAACCAATTCATCTGACTTTTGATCAATGGTTTTTGCTGCGGATAAAACGTTCTTTTAGCGGTCAAAAATACCGGTAGGCAAACCATCAATGCTGGTGACATTCTTTTCTTCCCAATACTCTTTGATGGCTTTTTCACCTTTCTTTTCAGCCCAATTTTTAAGGATGTCTCGGTCTTCTTGATAGTCCATTAGGGGAACGGCAAAGCCGCAAGAGGTTTGAACGGATTCAACGTGCATTTCGAAGATTTGTCTTGCTCCTGCGGTAGCATTGAAGTGAGCATAATACTGATCCCAATCTTGGTCTTGGGTATGAATGGCCCTAGCAGTTCCGTACAATCGAAGAATAAGCGGATTGCCCTCAAAAGCACAGAACATGATCGTCATGCGATTGACTTGTTGAATGTGCGCAGCAGTTTCATTTCCGCTGCCCGTAAGGTTGAGCCAAAGCACTTTGTTTTCATCCACAATTCGGAAAGAGTCCATTCCTTTTGGAGAAAGGTTGATTCTGCCAGTTTCAGCCGCTGTAGACACAAAGAAAATCTTCTGATTACTGATGAATTCTTGAAGAGTCGCGTTGATTGAATCGTAAAATTTTGCCATGGCAATTGATTTTGTTTCTAAGCTAAATGTGTAAGCTTTTAAATTCAAACTGGAGTAAAAAAGTTTCTAAAGTGGACCTTCAAATTCACCTCTTCTCGTCCACTCGATTATACCGTTTCATGATTTCTAATACCTGCTCAATCGGAAGTGCTTTAATTTCATGACCATCCCTGCCCGTCATACTTTCCGCAGCAAAAAGTGAGTTAAGTATGGCTTCTTCAGTGGCTTCGATGGTTGCCAAAAATAGGGGAGACATGGCGTCATTTTTCAACTCTTTATTTTCTTGGAGGAGGGATTTGCTTTGGTGCGGGACTAAATTCTCTTTCGCGGTTGAGGCTGCAATCACATAATCTCCACTTCCATTGGAGGCAATTCCACCCGTCTTGGCCAAACCCATGATGGCGCGTTTGGCCAGTCTTTCCAAGTTTCTCGGGCTCAAAGGCGCATCGGTCATTACGATGATCATGCACGAACCATCCACATCGTAAGTGTAGCTTCTTGGGTAATTGTCGAGTGCTTTGGCTATGGGCACCCCGTTCAGTTCGAAGACACCTCCAAAATTGGTTTGCACCAAAACACCGACCGTATAACCACCAAAGGATTTCGGAATTACCCGTGATGCCGTACCTATTCCTCCTTTATATTGAAAGCAAATTGTGCCAGTACCCGCACCTACATTTCCTTCTTCTACCTTACCGCTCTTTGCATTTTTAATGGCATTGAGTACATCTTCTTCGGTCACATGTCTTCCTCTGATGTCATTTAAGTAGCCATCATTGGTTTCGCCAACGACCGAGTTTACTGATCCCACATTTTGATTTTCTGGATTGGAAAGTGTGTAAGTAATCAAGGCATTAGAAGCCGTAGGTACGCTCAAAGTGTTGGTCAAAATGATGGGCGTTTCAATATTGCCTAATTCTTTCACTTGACTGTATCCTGCCAATTTCCCGAAACCATTGCCTAAGTAGATGGCAGCAGGCACTTTCATTTGAAAAAGGTTACCGGAGTGGGGTAGAATAGCGGTTACTCCAGTTCTCACATTATCCCCTTTGATGAGGGTGGTATGTCCAACTTTCACGCCTTCAACATCAGTGATGGCATTATTGGCACCTGTTTTTAAAACACCTACTTCAATACCATAATCTCGAAGTCGTTTTTTTTGAGCAGATAAGTTGAGGGAGATCATAAGCAGGGCGAATACTAGGGTTCGGTTCATTTTAAGAAGGTTAAGCTTTTAAAGATATTAAATTCTCACTTCAGATGGGTTGAATTGTTCGACCCCGATGGGGTCGTATTCTGCTTTTGTAATCATAAACTATAAATATTTGAACCCTTCAGGTTCACTAGTGCAAACTCATGTCAGCCTAACTGATGAAATAGGATTACCTATTTCAGGACGAAACATTTAGTTCCTTCTTCCGACTTCTGTTCTCCTGCTTCCAACTTCAATCTTCCAATTCTAGACCCTTCGTGCCTCAGGGAAAGAAGCCCCGAGACTTTGGGGTCATAGTAGCTTCTTTAATAACTGCTGACTTCATATTCCATTCTTGTCCTTCTCTGAACTAGGTTGACCGTTTACAGACCTAAAAATGGATGATAAAAACGGGAAAACGCATCAATCGAAGGCGAAGTTTTTCAGAA
>PCUU01000085.1:19849-33157 GCA_002786855.1 Cytophagales bacterium CG12_big_fil_rev_8_21_14_0_65_40_12 | reverse complement strand
ATGCGTTTTCCCGTTTTTATCATCCATTTTTAGGTCTGTAAACGGTCAACCTAGTTCAGAGAAGGACAATAAGAGTTAAGAGTGCAGGAGGAAATAGAGGAAGTTGAGCCGCCTATTATGCCGTTATTCCAAGAAATGAAACATGTATTAATAAGGTTTCATGACGTAGCAATCTGTCCGTTCATTAATACAGCTGTGAAGAACAGAAAGATTGCTTCGTCACAAACTCCCGCTATCTCGAAGTTTGCTTCTCGCAACGCTTGCGCAGAAGCTACATCGAAGGGGCAATGACGAAATGGATTGAAATTCAAGCAGTTGTTTAACCCCTGTCATTTCAATATATTGATAAGCCTTTTAAAGGGCCCACCAAATTCAACCAATGACCAAAACCACCCGAACCTGGGCAATCTGCATTGTCCTTTGCCTGCTTAGCTTTTCCAAGCTTATTGCCCAAGGAGAAATCAAATACAAAACCTTTTCCTACTCCCAACTATTTCAAATGATCGCAGAAGAAGAGGATACTGTCTTTGAACTATCTAATGCACTTATCCGCATTAACCTACAAACAGACTCGCTATTCATGCTCGATAATGACAAACCACTCCGGCAAACGCCATTGGTCATAAACAAAGAAATACGATTGGATGGTGTGCATTTTGAAAACCCAATATTCAGGTCACTTAAAGACAATTTAAGCATTGGGTATCTCGCAAATATTCATTTCAAAAAGGCTGTTACTATTAGAAATACGGCTGCAATTCATATAACAGACTGTGAATTTGATGATTATATGAGCATAGGTGGCTCAGGCTTTATGTGTGCCGAAGTAAATGTTGTCGAAGAAAAATATGGGCTTAAGGATATGATTGAAATTGAAAACTCAAAATTCAAAAATGGTTTCAAATTCTTTTACAACTGTAATTTTCAAGATGACATACTAAAGACCACTGTTTCCATTTCGGGCAATGAAATTTGGTTAAATAAAGACACCAATTCCACCGAAAATGAATCGCAAATTACTGGCCATCAATTCGGTTCAATCAACCTAATGAATAATAAGATCTCTGGAGTTGGTTGGTTTGGAATAAATCACTCTGGCAATACATTTTATTTGGTAAACAATGAATTCACAGACTTGGCCTTGACCCTGTCATTTTACAATTTTCAACCTGATTATAATCTAGGTGTCTTTTCAAATAGATTCACTAATATTCCATTATTGAGTTTTCCTCTATTGAAATGGTCAGACAATATTGAACTCAAGCAATTTGACCAAGGTTTTGAATTCGAATCCGCCTTCGAATTTCTAGATGAAATGAAAGAAACCAGGTGGTCGATTGGAGGCCATGCCAGAGACTCACTTATCCAGATATTTCAGGAGACCGCACTCATAGAAAAAGAAGAGTCCTATAGTTCCAAAATCACGGAATTTGGCAATCTATATGATTACTTTAAACAACAACACGACAATAAATCTGCTAATCAGATCTATCGCCAAATGAAGGATTTAGAGACCAGCAGATTAGCTTATGAGTTTAGTGAGCAACCTAACTTCGACACTTTCTTCACTTGGAAAATCAATCAATTCTTAAAGGTTTTCTCGGCCTACGGAACAAGGCCCTCCAAAGCCATAATATTTTCATTATATGTCATCATAGCCTTTGCCTTAGTCTACCTCTTCTTCCCCAACCATTGGGACAGCCATGGCAAAAATCGAATCATGGACAGGTATCGCTTTTTCCTCAAATACGTGAACAGAGATTCAGGTATACACGAGGTCTATTTGGAAGAACAGAAGCAAGATTTACTCAATGCCGAAGACTTTAAAACTTACTTACTAGAACAAGGAAAAACAGCACCTAAATTCTTTATGGCTACTGCCATTCCGCTTTACAAATGGTCGGTGGCTGGCACGAACACCTTCTCATGGTTTTTGGAGAAAATCGATTTCCTCAAAGGCAAATGGAGCGAGACAGAACCCAGCAAACAAAGTGGCAAGTCTGTGTTGCTGATCACTGCTTTTCTGATTGCTTTGACTTACGACATCATCATCAAAATGCTAAATGCACTAATGCTGAGCATTAACACCTTTACCACGCTAGGTTTTGGAGAAATCCCTATCAAAGGGCTTCCGCGTTACTTAGCGATTATTCAAGGCTTTATCGGCTGGTTTATGCTGACGATATTCTCGGTTTCTCTTATTTCTCAATTGTTGAACTGATATGAAAAAGCTGCTCATCCTGCTATTCTTCCTCTGTATTTCAGCAGTTTGTTTTTCACAGGAAACAACGCTTAAAGAGTACTCCTATACCCAGTTTTTCAAAATGGTGGAGGCAGAAAAGGATAGTATTTTTAAACTGGAAAATGCCATTATTCAATTTGACGCCACAACAGATTCCCTGTTTCGAATTACTGAAGTTCGGGACTCTTTGGGTTATATTGAACTTCATCCTGTAAGGAAAGACAGCATCCATATTACAAAGGCATTGAACCTTAATAATGTACATTTTTTACCACGCTCAAATAAAAATCTCGTTGGTCTACCTTTAATGGTCTTTCATAAAGAGGTTAGGCTAAACAATCCCTACATAATTACCATTGCCAATTCTATTTTTAAGGAGAGATTTATTTATAGGGTTGATAAGGATCTTATAGATTTGAATTCCACAGACTATCTGGAAACCGATTATGACCAGACAACTTTTCAAAACTGTACCTTTTTAAAGGGTGTGGATGCCAGAAGAGTTTCTGAGTTGGAGGATAATCAACTTTTACCGATTCAAGTAGCCTTTTTAAAATGTTTATTCTTCCCCTTAGAAAATCAATACGCCCTTCATAGTAGTTTTAATTTCCCCTCAATAATTACGGTCGTCATAGCAAAATGTGAATTTAAAGGAAAAGGAAGGGTATCTATTACTTATGGCGGGAAAACCAAGATTATGTATATAGGAGAAAACTCATTTATTGAGCCTGTGGTTGAACTTACAGAAAGTGAATCCTTGAGTGATGTTGACTATTATGAAATAATCGAAAACACTTTTGTAAATCCACTTTTGGTTGATTTCCAATCTTCAGGCAAGCTTACTTTTGAATGGAGTCAATTAAAAAACGGAGTCTTTTCCGCCAGTAGTTATCAAATATTCGTTAGTGAATCTTCTTTTTCTGAAGGCTTTGAAAATTATTTTAGTTCTTTTATTGATCCTGCTATTGTTACAAAATATAGAGACGAATTCCGAATTGAAAACACAAAAGCTTACAGGGAGGAATCCAAACTCTATGGACAGTTTTATAAAAAATATAAAGAAGAGCAGGATATTGAGAGTGCAAACAAAGTTTATATTGATTTAAAGGATCTTCAAACTGCTCGTTTCAAATACCAATACCAAGAAAGCCCTAGTTTTAAAACCTTTTTTACCTGGAAGATCAATCAGTTTTTAAAAGTCTTTTCTGCCTATGGTACCGAGCCTGCACGGGCCATTATCTTTTCAATGTATGTAATTATCGCTTTTGCCTTAGTATACCTCTTCTTCCCTAACCATTGGGACAGCCATGGCAAAAATCGAATCATGGACAGGTATCGATTCTTTCTGAAATATGTAAACCGAGATTCGGGTATTCACGAAGTCTATTTGGAAGAACAGAAGCAAGATTTACTCAATGCAGAAGACTTTAAAGCTTACTTACTTGAACAAGGAAAAACAGCACCTAAATTCTTTATGGCTACAGCCATGCCGCTTTACAAATGGTCGGTGGCTGGCACGAACACCTTCTCTTGGTTTCTAGAGAAAATCGACTTCCTCAAAGGAAAATGGTCTGATACCGAACCGAGCAAGCAAAGTGGCAAGTCTGTGTTGTTGATCACTGCATTTCTGATTGCCTTATGCTACGACATCCTCATCAAAATGCTGAATGCCTTAATGCTCTCAATCAACACTTTCACCACCCTTGGCTTTGGCGAAATACCCATCAAAGGCCTGCCGCGTTACTTGGCCATTATTCAAGGCTTTATCGGCTGGTTTATGTTGACTATTTTCTCAGTTTCTCTTATTTCTCAACTATTGAATTGATATGAAAAAGCTACTATTCCTTTTTTTTCTTTTGCCCCTTACTCTGCAAGCTCAGGAAGATAAGCCTAAAAGGATTATCCCATCACTAACTGATTGGATCGAAGAGATCAATAATTGGCCAGATTCTATTTATGAAGTGAAAAACATTAAAGTTTTACTGGATGTAAAAAAAGATTCTCGGCTGATCGAGTCTTTTAGCCCTTCAAGGGATACTGTTAGAGAAAACATCGCGGCAATCGCAAATAAAAGTGTAACCGTAGAGGGACTTGAATTTGATAATTCTTTCGGAGTTGCTGAGGTAAAAGCCATTAAAAACATTCATTTTAAAGGTTGGCTACGCATAAGTGATTATACTTCAAGTCCTGTTCCTGGCTTTAGTTTTATAAACATGATTTTTGATGACCGCTTTACTATAAAGGGCTCGGATCGTTTTACTTATTTCAATTTTAGCAATTGTGAATTTAATACTTCAGTAGGCTTTTTTGATTTTACTGTCGATGCAAATATTGTAATAGCTCGTTCTGAAATAAACGGTTATTTACAAGCTACTCGAACTGCTGGAAAACCCTATTTGGATATAAGTAATAGCAAAATTGAAAGACTTGGCCTTCAATCGAGCCAACTTGGTGAGCTTACAATTCGCAATTCAGTCATTGGAGATCTATCTATTCAAAATGCTACTATTGAAACTACGGCACATTTAATTGATAACGACATCAAACAAATAGAAATAGCGGGTGCTCAACTGCCAGATAAGAATACCTATATCTCATTTGATCAGATAAGCGGAAAGCTCTATGTTGACCCTGTCAATCTAAATAATCCAATAGGCAATAAATATTACGTCAAAGACACTTTGGATTTCGAGCTTCGAGAAGAATATGACCTACTAATTTCGTCCTACAAACTCTTATTGGATGGTTATCAGAAGCGCGGAGATCAAGACAGTTATAATAACTGCTATGTGGAGCTGAAGGACATTGAAACAAGGCGATTGGCTTTTTTGTATGGAGAGAGGCCCACTTTTAAGAGCTATTTTACATGGAAGATCAATCAATTCTTGAAAGTCTTTTCAGCTTATGGAACAGAACCCGCAAGAGCTGTGATTTTCTCGCTTTATGTAATCCTTATTTTTGCCTTAGTATACCTCTTTTTCCCCAACCATTGGGACAGCCATGGGAAGAACCGGATTATGGATCGATATAGGTTCTTCCTCAAATATGTGAACCGAGATTCAGGTATACACGAGGTCTACTTGGAAGAGCAGAAGCAAGATTTACTCAATGCCGAAGACTTTAAAACTTACTTACTGGAACAAGGAAAAACAGCGCCTAAATTCTTTCTGGCTACTGCTATGCCGCTCTATAAATGGTCCGTGGCCGGCACAAGAACCTTCTCCTGGTTTTTGGAGAAAATAGAT
Organism: Cytophagales bacterium CG12_big_fil_rev_8_21_14_0_65_40_12; assembly: GCA_002786855.1. GTDB lineage: Bacteria > Bacteroidota > Bacteroidia > Cytophagales > Cyclobacteriaceae > Roseivirga. The sequence goes on along the minus strand of PCUU01000085.1, from coordinate 27,670 downwards.
TTCCTCAAAGGCAAATGGAGCGAGACAGAACCCAGCAAACAAAGTGGTAAGTCTGCTTTACTGATCACTGCTTTCCTGATTGCCTTGTTCTACGACATCCTCATCAAAATGCTGAATGCCTTAATGCTCTCAATCAACACTTTCACCACCCTTGGTTTTGGAGAAATCCCCATCAAAGGACTCCCTCGTTATTTGGCGATTATTCAAGGTTTTATCGGTTGGTTTATGTTGACGATTTTCTCCGTTTCTCTTATTTCTCAACTATTGAATTAAAGTGAAAAACCCACCCCTAACCCCTCCAAGGAGGGGAATACCCAAAGATGACGATACAAAGAGCAAAATATAAAATAACCGTCATTGCTCCTTCGCTGTGTTCTTCGCTAGAGGCTACTGACACCGTTGAAAGTTACAACGCCAGAGAATTGAGGGGAATAGATTGGCAGTAAATAGATCCAAGTCGATAAAAAGTTAAGCGTAAAAGAGAAGGTCAAATTTAAACCGACAATGCAGTCCCTCCTTGAGGAGGGTAGTGAGGTGATTGAATAAGTTGCATTAAACTACTTCAGGATGAGAAATTCAACATCCTCGATTGTATCAAGGGTGGATGATACTCGGTTTTTAACTGACAATACACCTTTGCTTATTGGCAGTAAAAATGTCAATTGCAGTAAGCCTTTCTTATACTTCTGAAAAAGACCTCTGTGAGGTGACTTAAATAATGAGTTGGACGTTCTTAAGGCCCTTTGCGGTACTCCGCGTGCTTTGCGGTAAGATTAATCGCGAAAGTATTGAGGTTACTTTGAGTAACCTCAATACTCCTCTCTAAAACAGCATTCTATTTTTTATTCTTTGATCACTTATAATACAGCACCACTTTGGTTTCCTGAGGCAAAGCCCTATAAATGGAGGTGAGTTCTATCTTTGCGACTTTCACCACAAGGCTAGGCTGATAATCATAAGCACTCATTCCAATCAACGAGTTGATGAGCTCCCTTCGCCTTTTAGATTTATGAATTGATCTGAAAGCCTTTCCTACCCTTCTCTCCTCGCGAATGCTATCTTCGGTTTGCTCCAGAAATAAGTTAATTCCATTTTCTGCCGCTAGTTTCACATAGGCCGGTAAATAGACCAAACTGTCAGGCGTTGTCAATGAGGTGATCAGTTCATCAGGCGTTTTAGGCGCTTCCTTCTCAATAATCGGTTCTTTTACAATCGTTGCGCTGGACGAAGCAATAGTAATAGGTTTAGAAAATTGATTAAGATAAAGGCCAAGAGGTAAATCCTTTAGAAAGCGGTCAATTTCATATTCATCGATTCTCACATTATGAATAAAAACGCCATTCAAGAATAAATTCAAACTGCTATCGGGCAAGTTAACTACCAAAACCATTGAATCCTTTTTCGTTAGCGATAACAAAGCCTTTCGCAGGGCAATTTGTCTTTGAATCGAGTCATACCGAGGATTATTGATGATTTCTATTTGAGTGTCGGCATTGGTGTTTTCGGCAGATAATTGTGCTTCCCATGCCCTAATTTGAGCAATTGGGGCAAGCGTCAGCTTAAACAAAATGAGTATAAAAAGCAGCACCAGGATCCCAGCAGTGCCATAAAGGGCTAGCCTTATTTTCGACAATGAGGGTTTGGCAAAATCGTTCATGATTAAAAAATATACACTTTAGAACCAATCGGCAAAGACTTGTATATCAATTCCAAGTTCTCATCATTCAATCTTACACAACCGTGAGTCACGGGCAAACCCAAAAAGCGCTGGTAAAGCGTTCCGTGCAATAAATAACCATCGCCAATGCTTAAAGAATAGTCGCCTAAAACACCATATTCAAATCTTGATGGATGATTTGGTGAAGGTACTTTTAAGCCTTCTTCCACAAAGGCCCAATCAGGTTTTTTCCAAACAGGATTGACGGTTTTATTCAATATTTTAAACTCTCCCTTTGGGGTTTTAAAGATCCATTTCTTGTTTTCGCCTTGCTTCAATTTAATGTAACTGCCTGTAGAACAAATGTCCTTTTTAATTAGACGAGCCCCTTTGTAGAGGTAAAACTCGTTGGCAGTACTATTGATGACGATGTAATTCTTTTGAGGAGTATTCGCAGCAATTTTCTTTTCAAGAACGGCTAATTCCTTCTCGACCATGGCCATTACTTCATTTTGTTCCTCAACGCTCAATTTGGCGGTTGACTCATTCATAGCAATCGCGATGACCAATGGCTGAATATTGATCAACACAAGCACCAAAGCTAAGCTTGAAAGCGAAATCAGTATTGTTTTATAATATTTATACTTCTTCATTTTTTAACCGGGGCTAATTTCAAAGCCCCAACTATAATTACTGGTGTATTTTCCGCAGTCATTTCAAAAATCTTATCCATATCGCTATTCTCTAGCGCCACACAACCATCGGTCCAATCAATTCCTTTGCCCCCATCACCATGGATTTCGATCAGGTTGCCAATCGTGGCATTTTTAGGAATCAGTCCTTTTTCTTTATTCGTTTTAAACCTCTTTTTATCCTCATCATTCGGATAATTCAGCAGTAAAGCCTTGTAGTATTTGGTTTGCCCTTGGCCCTTTCTCTTCACCACTTTATAAATTCCTTCGGGCGTGGTTTTATCCCCAGAGCGCTGCTTATCTCCCATCCAATTAGCACCTAATTCCATGTCGAATGAATTGATCAATTTACCTCTGGAATAGACCAAGCACTTTCGTTCTAACTTATCAATGATGATTGCATTATTACCATTGCGTTTAGAGTCGTCAATGGCCCTTTCTACCCATTTTTTCCAAAGCGGATAGTCCACAAAAAACGCCTTAAGTGAATTCTCTGCAAAAGTGGTCAAGGTTTTGACATCCTTTTCCAAAATCCTAAGGTTGTCAACCATCATTGCTCCGTTGTTGTTGGATAAAGCATTTTTGGTTGCTTGATGAAGAATTCTGGTTTCAGCCAGTAATTTGGTCATGCTTTTGGTAAGCGGTAGATTTTTAAAAGTATGATCAAATAAGTTGAGCTGAACTTCTAGCTGATTCATTCTTGAAGTATAATTTGCCCAAGCCGTTTTATATGCTCTCTTCGCAGACTTTTCTGCCAATCTCGATAAATCAGCAGATTCAGCAGCAAATTGTTTGGTTTTGGTGTAGTCTTTGGCGAAAAACAGTTTCTTGTTTTCATGCCGCCAGTTGATCATCGCAGAATCATACAAAGCATTGGCTTTCTGATAGGTTTTTCCTGAATAAATCGATGCCTGACTTTTTTCCGCCAGCGATAAAAGCTCTCTAGCCTCTGTAAGCTCCTTTAAAGGGGGCTGCGGCATAATGTAACTTGGAAATAAAACGACAATCAGTAACAAAACAGCAATCAGCCCAGCAATTAACCACTTCACCTTCATATGATAACTCTAAAACAAAATCCCCTTCTGGTACATATATACCTTCAGGGGACTTGACTTTTTATAAACTATACAATCTTATTTTCTTCTTGGAGCAGCTTTGTATTTGCTGATCACATCAGTCAATTCAGTATTGATAGTCGATGCTTTAGATTTAGCAGCTGTTAATTTTTCTAAAGCAGTTTTTAAGTTACCACCTTGAACCAGAGTTTCTGAGTCAGCAATAGTAGCTTCTACCACATCTAATTCAGTTTTGATCGCTTCTAAAGCTGACTTACCTTCTTTACCAGTAGGCGCTTGCGTCATCAACTGTCTACCTTCTGCTACTAAAGTTTGAATTTCAGTAGTTGATGTAGCGATTTCTGATTTAATAGCTTCGATAGTGCTTGCAGTATTTGCTTCAACTTCAGTTGCAAATGCCACTACGCCATTGAATTTTTCGATGGTGCTGGTGTATTTTTTGAAAAACTTAGATTTCTGAGTTTCTAAGTCAGCCATAGCCACAGCCATAGAGTCATTCAATGCATTGAATTGCTCTGCTACATAAATATCAGCACCAGCAGTTTTTGCACCAGCTACTGCTGCTGTTGCAGCATCCATTTCAGCTTGTGGTAAATCTGCACATGAGGTAACTGCGAACATAGCCAAGATTAATGTTCCGATAAACGTGTTCTTAATTTTCATAATTCGTATTCTGTCTTAATTGTTTTAGCGCGATACAGCGCGTGGTTGTTATTTTCGATCATTAAGACGCAGGCTTTTTTAAAGGTCACTTAAGAAGTGAAAAAATATTTTTTTGTGACGTCCGCTCGCGCACACTAATGTTCTTGACAGCACAGTTTTGCGGCATGAAAATTCAAGAAATAGACCTCTAGAGCTAAAAAACGAACAATAAGGCTTTGGCACTCTCATTGTAAACGGGAAGGAAAATTCTATAAATTGAGTGCGATGCTAAAGAATATGTTTAAAACGGCTTGGAGAACGTCTATCAGACACAAGCAATTTACCTTGTTGAATATCTTAGGCCTTTCCATTGGCATCACCACTTGCCTCATTATTGGTCTTTATGTGCAAGATGAACTCTCTTATGATAGCTTTCATAAGAACAGCGATCGGATTTATAGAGTCAACCAATCCTTCATTTGGGGAGATTGGGACGAGCAAATGGCTAACACAGGCCCCAATTTAGGCATTGCCTTGCGTACTGACATCCCAGAATTCGAGCAGGTAACAAGAGTTTTACCCACCGAACCCTTTGCGGTGGCTTATAGAAATGGTTCAAATAACATCAACTCATTTCTGCAAGAAAACCTTTTAGCGGTAGAAGAAAATTTCTTCGATGTCTTCTCTTTCGAAATTATTCAAGGAGACGAATCAACTGCCTTATCACAGCCCTTTAAAGTAGTCATCACCAAAGAAATGGCAATTAAGTACTTCGGAGATGAGAATGCCTTAGGGAAAACACTCCATATGAAAGGCACTATTCTGGAGGGCACAAATGCCAAACCTGAGCAATGGCAACCCTTCGAGGTTTCGGCTGTAATCAAAAAACTACCAGCCAATTCACATATTAAATTTGATATGCTTACCACAATGAGCAGCTATCCTGAAATTCAATCCAATGCATCCACTTGGGTATGGACGGCTTTTACCAACTATGCCTTGGTGAAAGAAGAAGTGAATTTGAAAGAGCTGGAAACCAAACTCCAAAGCATACCACCAAAATGGGCAGCGAATACTTTAGAACGCGTTTTTGGGCAAACTTTCAATGAATTGGAAGGAGAAGGGAAATCATGGAACCTTTACTTACAACCGCTATCAAAAATCTATCTCGATGCTAAAATCGGAAATCCATTAGGCCCGACAGGTAGTTTTCAATACATCTCGATTTTTTCTGCCGTTGGCTTGATCATTTTGCTTTTGTCAAGCATCAACTTCATGAACCTATCGACTGCGCAGTCATCTGGAAGAGCCAAAGAAGTTGGAATACGCAAAGTGCTTGGCGCTGAAAGAAAATCGCTCATCAGACAATTCATTTTTGAGTCATTTCTTTTTGTGGCCATCAGCACGATTATCGCCATTGTTACCACCGAACTATTTCTGACCACATTTAACAATATCGCGCAAAAAGAACTTAGTCTTTATGCTTATTTAATCAATTCTACATTTTTAGCCGTTGTTATTGGCTTTGTATTCATCTTAGCGCTTTTGGCTGGCACCTACCCTTCTTTGTACCTCTCGTCCTTCAGACCGATAGCCGTATTAAAAGGACAGTTAAGTTCAGGTGTAAAAGGGAAAGGCATAAGAAATATGCTTGTGATTTTTCAGTTCACAGCTTCAATAGCATTGATTGTGAGTACTTTTTTCGTTCACAAGCAATTGAATTTCAGCACAAATTTCGACTTAGGTTATAATAAAGAGCATGTATTGCAACTGCATAATATTGAGCGTTTAGGATTGCAGGTTGACGCTATTAAAAACTCATTGGCCAATAATCCTTCCATCCAAAGTATTGGGCAATCGCACGAAGTTCCACCAAATATCCATCGAGGCGATATTATTCAAGCCGAAGGCAGCAACGAGAGTCTCGAAGTGCAGCGTATGAAAGTTGATGAGCAATACATGGAATTACTGAAGCCCAATTGGCTGGCCGGAAGGAATTTCGATAAGAAGATCACTACAGATGTGTATTCATCCATAATAGTCAATGCCGCAGCCGTAAAAGCACTTGGCTATGGTAATCCAGAAAATTACGAGAATGATTCACCCATAGGTAAGTTTGTAGTGAGCGGAACTAGAAAACTTGAGATCATCGGTGTGGTCGAAGATTTTCATTACAACAGCATTAAGCAAATGGTTTTGCCGCTGGTGATCTATCACATCGACAATCCCTTTTTACCTGATAGCGGTACGAGTCCGTCATTCCTATCCTTACGACTTAATCAACAAGCGGGTGCTGGAGCTAGTCTTCAAAGTTTGATCAAAGAGATTCAAACGGAATTAACGCAGCTAGATAGCTCCTTCCCTTTTGAATATAGTTTTATGGATCAGGGCTTTGAAAACAGTTTTAGAAATGAGGAAAGAATGGGTCAAATTCTAAATATTTTTACCGTAATGGCCATAATTATAGCCTGTTTGGGATTGTTTGGGTTAGCCGCATTTTCGGCAGAACAGCGCACCAAAGAGTTGGGCATTAGAAAAGTACTGGGTGCAAAGGCCTTGCATTTGGTCGTCCTTTTCTCTTCAGAATTCACAAAACTGGTGATTATTGCTTTGCTAATTGCAACGCCTATCTCTTATTACTTTGTTGACACATGGCTAGAAAATTTTGCCTACAAAACGCCAATAAGTGCTTGGGCATTCTTGCTTGCAGGGATTTCGGCCTTACTTATTTCATGGAGTACTATTGGCTATCAATCTTTAAAAACGGCTCGCTTAAATCCCGTTGATTCACTGAAAGACGAGTAAAAAAGTCTGATCGAGGTATTTCTGAGATTAGGTGTTAGATGTGAGAAGTTTATCGAAGCAAGCTTGATTCAACTCCAAATCAACATATTTCTATTGTAAATTTCAGCAGTACAATAATTCTAGTATCTTGTTAATCAAACGATTAGGTTTTATTAACAATCAAAATTAACAAGATGAAAGCCACATTTTTTTTCACAACCCTGTGTGTCGCTTGCCTAGTAAGCGCTTGCTCCTCTGTTGACGATGGAAAGAAAAAATCCGATAATGTCAAAGAGACATTCTCTATTGAGAATTTAGTTGCAGAAGTAAAGTCAGTCCCTGACTCCATTATGGACTATCTGCATGCCCAACATCATAACCATAAAGTATTGGAGAGAAGAACAGTACCTGCCGGTTATGAGACCAAGAACCTCAAAAACTGGACTGACTATGCTGCCAAGGTAGAGGATCTTCCTGCGATCAACCCTGGCCCCGGTGAGTATGTGCATGTCATGGAAGGCTATAAACATGGTTATCAAAACCTGGTGATAGGAATCACAGAAACCTTCCCTGGTGGCGCACCACCCGTGCATACCCATAAAGGTGAGGAGTCGCATGTTTTGTTGGAAGGTGAAATCCTTTACGCCCTAGGAGACACTCTTTTCACTATTACAGCACCTTATATTGTCAATATTCCTCCGATGGTTCCACATGCTTTTAAGAACATTGGAGAAAAAACCGCCAATTTAGTGGTCATATTTCCAACTAATGTTTGGGAATATGACGTGCTCGACTATTTCCCTTTTGATAAAAAAGAAGGCGAAGCAAGTAGGTTCAAAAAGTTCAAAGAAAACCTTGCTCAGAAATAACATTGTCTACTCACAGGTTCTCAGATTTAATACATTTGAGAACCTGCTCCTTAAGATGCCTTATATGTTGCCCGCGCTGGTGTTTTTCAACAGCTCGCACA
>PCUU01000085.1:0-19813 GCA_002786855.1 Cytophagales bacterium CG12_big_fil_rev_8_21_14_0_65_40_12 | reverse complement strand
AGTGCCATTCCATTATTCATTACTAAATGCTGAATAAAGAACTCCATCATGCGTTCAGTGCTTACTGCCGTATGACCTCTGTCTGGGCCCACTTGCACTTCGAAGCTCTTACCTGCATCCTGCAATGCCTTAATCAATTGAAGCGAATTAGAAGGATGTACATTGTTATCTGCAGTACCATAATAAATCATCAACTCCCCTTTAAGGTTCTCGGCATATTTAGCCAACCTAAAATCGTCATACCCTTTCTTATTGTCAGACAATAAGTTCATGTAGCGCTCAGTATAAATGTTATCGTAGAAAACCCAGTCCGCTACAGCCGAATTGGCCACTGCCACATGGTACACGTCCGGAAATCTCAAAAGACTCATCGCGGCAGTAGTTCCACCATAAGATGTCCCATACACTCCTACTCTATCTTTATCAAAATAAGGACGATTGTAAAGCGACTTAATACCTTCTGCAAAATCATCTTGCTCCACGATCCCTAAATGGCCGTACAACTGATCTAGCAATTTTTTACCTCTACCGCGCACGTTTCTTCCGTCAATGTCAGCTACTAAAAAGCCGTATTCGGTCAATGGATTTGGTAAGGTAAAGTTCTCTGTAAACTCATTGGTGGCTGGACCGCCATAATTCGCCAGAATCAAAGGGTACTTTTTAGAAGGATCAAAGTTGGAAGGGAAATGTAATAAACCATGTAATTCGGTCACCCCATCTGCTGAAGTAAATGTAAATGCCTCAACTTTTTTCAATCCAAGCTGATCGAATTTAGTCATATCGCTTTTCGCCAATTCAGCAACAAGCTTTCCTTTTGAATCTAATAAATTGGTGACTGGAGGCGTATTGTGCGTTTGAGCGATATCAATGAAATGCTTTCCGCCTGGTGCTAAACTCACTGAATGATGGAATTTAGGGTCCGTCATTCGAGTATCCTTTGTGCCATCCAATTTCACTCGGTGCAATTGCATTTTCATGTGGTTTTCGCCACTGCGCGCCATGTAATACATTTCGCCCGCTTTCTCATCAATGCGCACCACATTCGATACTTCAAACTGATGTTGGGTGATAGGATTGATAAGGCCTGATTTTAAATCATACAGATAGTAATTGTTAAACCCGTTACGTTCCGAAGCCCAAACAAACCGCTTTCCGTCTTCTAGCCAAACTATTTCAGGGGTATTCTTAGTGAAACTTGGCAGCCATTCTTCGCGAACCACTACTCTGCACTTTCCAGAAACTGGATCAGCAGCCCTGAGCTCCATAATGTCTTGCTTGCGGTTGGTGCTATGGAAAAGCAATTCTTTGCCATCAGGCGTCCAGCTAACGCCATAGAGATATGTGCCTAGTTCGCCATCATTAAACTCCCTTCCATCGCGAGTGTACATCTTGGTCATTTGCTTCGTTTCCAAATCGTACATCATCAAATCCACAGGCAGATTGTCTGCACCTACTTTTGGATAAGACATGATTTCTAATGAATCGTAAAGTTCTAATTGATTTAAAAGCACATAATACTTTTGAGCGCCTTTTTCTTCGAAACGGTAAAAGGCAATCTTCTTGCTGTCTGGCGACCACCACATGGCTGTATTTTGGCCTAATTCTTCGCCATACACCCAAGTAGCAATGCCATATTTTACTTCGTTTTCTAAGTTCCCATCAGTAGTGATGGCAACCACCCCGCTTCCATCTGGATTGCTGAGGTACATATTCCTGTCCTTAGTAAATGCCTTCAATTTACCATCAGGTGAATCAGCTGAAGCATATTGTCTACCTCTTGCTGGTCTATTACCAAAGCCCCTACCTCTTGTTTGCTCGGGCATTGCAATTTCTGTGGCAGCCTTCTTTTTAACATTGTAGCTGTAGCGTTTCCCATCTTTGGTATAGTCGAAAGATGAACCGTCTTCTGCCCACTGTACCGACAAAGCGCCTGGCACGACAGAGCCTCTAATCTGAGGAGCCACTTTTGTATACTGTGTATACCCTGGCATATTTTTCAGCTTGTCTTGCGCGATGAGCACTGCTGAGGCACAAAAAAACATTGCAAAGGCAATGGAGACAATGGTCTGTCTAGCTTTCTTAGCATTCATATGGATATGATTAAACTCTTGATTTTTCATTAAAGCCTAATACTAATACTTTCAAGCCTAAAAAAGTAGCAGAATTTGCTGCATGGTGAAATGGTTGATTGAATTTAAACAAAGCGTAACTCTCCAAAAGTTGAATCATTCAAAGTCCAAACCCGATTAAGCCATACCAGAATTAATCTGAATTTGGCATAAGATTTTAAGGAAAACACCCCTAAAATCCCCTCAAGGGGATATTACTACTACCGAAGTAAATCACAGTATCACAAAAATTTACATATCGATGTAACTCCTAAGTGCTGCAGTATTCCTCCCTAGAGGGAGGCAAGGTGGGTGTCGATTGGCCCTCACCGGAACTCTAACCATTCAAAGTCAAACCCGATTGAGCATACCAGAATTGACCTGAATTTGCATAACATCTCTAGGAAAACACCCCTATGATCCCCTCAAGGGGATATTACTACTGCGGAAGTAAATCACAGCATCACAAAAATTTACATATTGATGTAAATCCTAAGTGCTGAAGTATTCCTCCCTCGAGGGAGGTAAGGAGGGTGTCGATTGTCCCTCACCGGAACTCTAACCATTCAAAGTCAAACCCGATTGAGCCATACCAGAATTGACCTGAATTTGGCATAAGATTCTAATGAAAACACCCCTATGATCCCCTCAAGGGGATATTACTACTGAGGAAGTAAATCACAGCATTATATGGATTTATATGCTATTGTCAGTCCTAAGTGCTGCAGTATTCGAGGCAAGGTGGGTGTCCCTCACCCTAACCAAAGACCAAATGAAAAAAGCTATAACTAACCCAACATTCTACACTTTTAAAGCGGCCTAAAACAGATTTCAGTTTATCTTCGCCACCAAATAACACGCATGATCAATCATCTCAGAATACTCCGGACATTGGCCATTTTAGAGGGCATTAGCTATTTGCTGCTGCTCGGTGTATGTGTGCCTTTAAAATATGTTTTCGACATTCCAGAACCTACTCATCCCGTTGGATTGGCGCATGGCGTTTTATTTGTGGCTTATTGCGCTTGGGTTTTAATCGTTGGCACCCAACGCCAATGGTCAATTTTGACTACTTTCCTTTCTTTGTTGGCTTCTCTGCTTCCCTTTGGTACTTTTATGGCCGACAAAAAGTTTTTCAAGACTGAAGTTTAATCGAAGGCCACTTTACTATTTTATTCTACAAAAGAAAAAAACATGAAATCACCTACCTGGACCACCGTTAAAGAATACGAAGATATCACCTACAAAAAATCGGGCGATGGTGTCGCAAGAATTGCCTTTAACCGTCCTGAAGTGCGCAATGCCTTTAGGCCTAAAACCGTTGGTGAGCTTTTCGAAGCCTTGCTCGATGCGCGAGAAGACACTTCTATTGGGGTGGTTTTGCTTTCTGGAGAAGGGCCTTCTGCGAAAGATGGTGGCTGGGCTTTTTGCAGCGGTGGCGATCAAAATGCCCGCGGATTTCAGGGTTATGTGGATGATAGCGGAATGCCAAGACTGAATATTCTTGAAGTACAGCGCCTGATTCGCTTTATGCCGAAAGTGGTGATTGCGGTAGTACCCGGTTGGGCGGTTGGTGGTGGCCATAGTTTGCATACCGTTTGCGATTTGACCCTGGCAAGTAAAGAACATGCCATTTTCAAACAAACCGATGCCGATGTCACCAGCTTTGATGGTGGTTATGGCTCTGCTTATTTGGCCAAAATGGTAGGACAGAAAAAAGCGAGAGAGATCTTCTTTTTAGGTAGAAATTACTCAGCTCAAGATGCAGCAGATATGGGAATGGTAAATGCCGTAATTCCTCATGCCGAACTCGAAGATACCGCCTACCAATGGGCACAAGAAATTCTGGAGAAGTCCCCTACTTCCATCAAAATGCTCAAGTTTGCCATGAACCTTACCGATGATGGTATGGTGGGGCAACAAGTTTTTGCGGGCGAAGCCACACGCCTGGCCTACATGACCGAAGAAGCCAAAGAAGGTAGAAATGCCTTCCTAGAAAAGCGCAAGCCTAATTTTAAGGACATTAAGTGGATACCTTGAGGTCGGAAGACCGAAGACCGAAGGTTCAAATCTCAAAATTCAAAATTCAAAATTCAAAGCCCAAATCTTAATACCCAAATCACAAAACTCAAAGCTAAAAGCTAAAAGCTAAAAGCCTAAAGCCTAATACTCAAGGTAAGAAGTAAGCATTTACTACATCCGTAACTATAGCAAGCCTTCTTTCCCTGAGGCACGAAGGGCCTAAAAGTCGGAAGACCGAAGTCGGAAGTCCGAACTAACGGTCGGTACCGCAGGTCAGACCGGGAAGTTCGAAGGGAGAAAAGGCAAAATTCAAATCTCAAATTCCAAAATTCAAATCTCAAAGCCCAAAACTCAAATCCCAAGACCCATGACCTAAGACTCAACGCCCAACACTCAAGGTAAGAAGTAAGCATTTACTACATCTGTAACTATAGCAAGCCTTCTTTCCCTGAGGCACGAAGGGCCTAAAAGTCGGAAGACCGAAGTCGGAAGGCTCAAATCTCAAATCTCAAAATTCAAATCCCAAATCTCAAATTCCAAATTCTAAGTTCCAAAGCCTAAAGCTAAAAGCCCAGCTTCCCGCATCACTTAGCATGGAAAAAACATCGTCCATTAAATCACTTTTTGACGAATTTTAATGCAAAAACTTACTACATTCAAACAGTATTATCTAGCGGCTAGTAGTCCAACACAACCATTTTTAGGATGCCAATGCTGATTTTTTCAGATGTATAAGCTGGTTGTAGCCGGTACTTTTTAAACGCGAACCCAATAAAAAACAATAAAATGGAACATAAAAAACTTGTATCGACAGCGCGACTTACGGGCATTTGGTATTTACTATTGGCAATTACTGGCGTTTTAGGATTTATCGTTTTCCACCCACAGATTTTCGTTGCTGGCGACCCTCAAAAAACGCTGACAAATTTAACGGAGCTTGAGTCCACCGCGAGAATAAGGCTTGTGCTAGAGTTGTTCATTATTGCTTCACAGGCGCTTGCCGCAGTTTGGTTTTTCAAATTGTTTGTAGAAATAAAAGCATGGGCAGCTTTTGCCATTGGTGGTTGGGGACTGATGAACGCAGCGGCAATTATGGTGAGTGCGATTGCAATGGCGGCTGCGATTGAAGTTGCACAATTTGCTACCCCCGCCTTTCAAGAGAAAGTAATTTCAATACAACTGTTAAGCACAATCATTTCAAGCGCCTGGATTGTGGGTAGTCTGTTCTTCGGACTTTGGCTTATCCCAATGGGTGCTGTTGTCATCACCTCCAAGAGAATGCCCATATGGTTGGGGCGCATATTAATTATTGGCGGTATTGGATACGTTCTAAGTACCTTTTTTAGTAGTATGGGTTTCGCACACCCGCTTTTGGAATTTTTGACAATTCCGGCCACTATCGGAGAATTTTGGATGATAGGCTACCTACTTATTTTTGGCATTCGACCTTTAGACAACACCGAGCAATGATAAAATATGCAAGGACTAAGCGCTGGGGATAACAGGTCCAAGTTGCAAGGCCGAAGTCGGAACTAATGGTCGGTACCGCAGGTCAGACCAGGAATTTCGAAGGACTTAAAGGTAAAACTCAAATCACAAATTCTAAATTCCAAAGATCAAAGTTCAAATTCCAAAATTCAATATTCAAATCACAATACCCAAATCGCAAATCACAAATCACAAATCACAATACCCAAGGTAAAAATTAAGCATTTACTAAATCGGTAACTATAACAAGCCTTCTTTCCCTGAGGCACGAAGGGCCTAAAAGCTGGAAGACCAAAGTCGGAAGGCTCAAATCTCAAAATTCAAATCCCAAATCTCAAATCACAATACCCAAATCGCAAATTCCAAGTTCCAAAGCCTAAAGCTAAAAGCCCAGCTTCCCGCATCACTTAGCATGGAAAAAACATCGTCCATTAAATCACTTTTTGACGAATTTTAATACAAAAACTTACTACATTCCATCAGTATTATCTAGCGGCCATCAGTCTAATACAACCATTTTTAGGATGCTTGGACTGATTTTTACAGTTATAATGCTAGTTAGCAGTAATTTTAAAAACGATACTCAGCAGACAATAGAAACTTAAAAGCTATGTCTTCATACAAAGAAAGCCAATGGAAACTTTTTAGACAAAGTGTAATCGAATTAGATGGTTATAAATGCACACAATGCGGAAGAAGTAAAGATGAAGTTATTTTACAAGTACACCATAAAGAATACAAATCGGGTCTGAAAGCTTGGGAATACCCAACGACAGACTGTATTACTTTATGTAAAGGATGTCACGCTCAAACTCACGGAATTATTCAACCGACATTTGGTTGGGAATATATCGGAGACGAAGATTTAGGAGGTTTAAAGAGGGCTTGTGAAAACAGAGGTTGTGGTTCTGATATTAGATACAGTTACACTATATTTCACCCACAATGGGGGACAATCGAGGTAGGTACAGTTTGTTGCGACAACTTAACAGATTCTGAAATTGCCTCGAATCTTAAAGAATCAAAACTAAAATTTGAAGGTAGAAAACAAAGGTTTTTAAACTCTAAAAGATGGATAACAAACGGACAAAATTACAAGATAAAACAAGGAGTTTTTGAAATTGAAATATTAGAAGTTGAAGAATATTTTAGCTTAAAAATTAATGGTAAAATAAGTAAGATAAAACACGAGACATTGACAATTGCAAAGACAAAAGTATTTGAGATTATTGAAGACGGACAACTAATGAAATTCTTTAAGGGCAAAAAATTTAACTTTGATGAAAAGAAAAATGGACAACGAAAAAAGAAAAACCACAGCTAACGGCAGCTACTCAAAAGGCTGGGTTTCGTGTTACAAAGACAGTTTTGTGGTTAATGTAACATTAGTTCAAATCAAGTTTTTGTGGTAAAAGTCCCGCCCTTCGGGTAGCTGCGAAACTTAGTTGCAAGCCTAGGAAACCCGACCGAAACGACAGATCAAGATATATAATCCGTAAATTTGAAGCGAAATATTTAAGAACTATGAGTAAGAAAAAACGAGTTGGTGAAGCGATAAAAGGTGTTGTGACATTAATGATGGACAGAGTGATGAATAATGTACTCATTAACGACCCATTTATTAAAGAAAAGCACCATTCGGCTAAACCTCTTTACGCGGCATTAGTTCCAGACGAAATATTTAAAGGAGCACATTTTGAAAGAAGATTCGTAACACCTTTTGGTGGCGTTTGGGAAAAACTTGCTCAAGTTGTTGCGTTGGAGGAACACGGACATTGTTCAATGGGACATAAAATTGACGGTGTTATTGGAAGTGAGAGCTTAAGAAGAATTCAAGAGGTTTTAAACAGTTTAGAAACCAAAACAAAAGGCAAGGAAAAAGCAAAACCTGATTGGTGTAAAGAACTTGAATACATACAAAAAGGTGGAGGTAAACCAATTCCGGTAAGTGTAACTTGCGACATTTTTATTCACAATCAAGTGACGAACACAAAATATGCTTTTGAACTAAAAGGTCCCTTACCCAATAGTGACCAGACAAAAGTGAGTAAGGAGAAAATGTTCAAATTATTGGCTATGAATCCTAAGCAAGTTGACTTTGCTTATTATTCGCTTCCTTATAATCCTTATGGCAAAAAATCCGACTATAAATGGACATTTCCAATGAGATGGTTCAATATGAACGAAGATGAATCCGTACTTATTGGGAATGAGTTTTGGGATTTAATTGGAGGTTCAGGCACTTACAAAACATTTATTTCAGAAGTAAATAAACTTGGTAAAGAATATCGAGAAAGGATTTACAGAGAATTTTTAGAAATTGAACCCCCTGAAAACATTAATGACGAACTCTTAAAATAGGAAATATGAAGGATGTAAAATTTACCTTCATTGACCTTTTTGCAGGGATTGGAGGTTTCAGAAAGGCAATGGCAGATAATGGCGGTGAATGTCTATATTTTAGCGAAATCAATTCAGATGCAATAAACACTTATTGCGTAAACTCAAATGAACCAAAAGAGAAAAATTTAGGAGACATTACAAAAATCAAATCTCTGCCTCCGCATAACTTACTGACTGCAGGAGTACCTTGTCAAAGTTGGTCAATTGCAGGTAAAAATTTAGGATTTGATGACGACCGGGGGCAACTTTGGAATGACACCATTTTCTTACTGAATCAATCGAGACCAGACGCTTTTATCTTTGAAAATGTAAAAGGTTTAGTTGACCCTAGGAATAAGAAAGCATTGACATACATTCTTGAAAGAATAAATGAAGCAGGATACTTTGCAAAGTATTATGTTCTTAATTCTTTTGATTATGGTGTTCCTCAAAATCGAATTCGTATTTATATAATTGGTTTTAAAGACCCCAAAATTGCAGAAGCATTTAGACTTCCAAAACCAATTGAGGACAAAGTAAAGTTGGCTGATATTCTAAATGATTTTACTGAAAAAATAGAAGAAGAGGACATTCAACTTCCGAGAGATTTATTTGGAAACATCATTACTCAAAAGAGTATGAGCTTATCAACAAGTAACGGATTGAATGATTATTTCCTATTTAACGATTTAAGAAACGGACATTCAACTGTACATTCTTGGGATATTAAGGAAACAACCCAGAGACAAAAGGAGATTTGTTATTTATTGCTCAAAAACAGACGCAAAAGTGCTTATGGCTGTTTGGACGGGAATCCTTTGTCTTTAAAACATTTTCAAGGACTTGACAAGTCAATTTCTAAAAACGAACTTGAAGAATTGGTTGATGAAGAGATTTTGAAAAAAGTAGATTATGCTTTTAAAATCAACCCTGACAAACTAGAAAATCTTGAAGAGGAAGAACAGATACTTTTAGAAAAGTGTAAAGGGGATATTTTAATAATTGACGAACTTAAAACAAGTCGAGAATTAAAATTGCAAAAAATCTCAATAGCAAAGACCATAGAAGCACTATTGGGAAAAGGCGTTTTAGAGTTGTTTGAATCAAGATATGACTTTAAAAACACCAAAATTAGCACAGGACTTTACGGAGTGAACAGAATCTTTCTGCCGAGTTCTAATATCTTCCCTACTCTAGTGGCAAGCGACACAAACGATTTTGTTACAACCCAAATAATTAAAGCAAAAAACGAAACTGAACACAAAAAGGAATTTATAGACAAGATTTACAAAAAAGAGAATTATAGAAGAATCACAAAAGAAGAAGCCTGTTTAATTCAGGGTTTTCCAAAAGATTATATTCTTCCTGACAGCAGGGCAAGGTGGATGAAACTAATTGGAAATAGTGTTTCTGTTCCGGTTATAGACATACTTGTAAAAGCAATAATTGATACAGGTGTGTTTGACAAAATAGAGACAGAAAAACAAACAGGAGTACGGACGAAAAAGAAGGCCAGCACCCAACAGCACCTACACGCAAGTGGGGGTTCGGTGCCTCTATAAAAGTGAAGTACTAAATCAAAGTTCTCTACTCTTAATGAAATTTAGTGCTAAAAATCCCCACCTTCTCAAAGCGCCAAAACGTCCGTGCTCAGCTTTATAGCCTACGCGAACAACAAACATTTAAAATTCAGATAAAGATAAGTTATGTGGTCAACAACATCCATTTGGTTCGAAATAGCCATTGTGAGCATAATATATGCATTAGGCAATATATTGATGGGTCATTTCGAGGAGAGAACAACAAAAATCCGAAGAGTAGGCAAATATTTCTTGACGCTCTTAATCGTTTGTGGCCTTTCTCTTTTATTTGGTAGAATCGTATCCATGGTATTTCTAGGCGCTTTTATATTTCCAATACTATATATTCACGCCTATTATTTACCAAAGAAAAAGGGAATAAATGGTTGGACGGGCGAACCCAAGAAAAAATACTATGAATTTCGTAAGTGGGATACGGACATATTTTCAAACGGAGGAGATTGAAAATTAGAAAAGCGGAACTTACAGCGGCTCGGAGGTTAAATCAAGCTTTCCGCTAAACACAGGCAGGCTGTGCGTTTATCAAAATTTGCGCTGAGTTGATGCCGCTGCGAGACTACGAAATCGCCAAGACTTAAACCCTAAACCACCTCCTCCACTTCTACCTTATCCACATACACTAAAAAGCCAGTGACCTTAGGATAGCCAAGGGCTTTCATGGCTTGCATATAGCGTTGCACCTGGGCTTGGTAAGCTTCAGTTGATTTGTCCTTTTTATAATCGATTACAATCGCTTGGTCATTCTTTACCAAAACACGGTCTGGTTTCAGGATTCTACCTTCGAAAAACATCTCGCGTTCCGTTAAAGCCTCAAAATCTGAATTGAACCAAGCATTCACTTGTGGATGTTCCAACAACACTTTTACTTTTGCCTTGATCTTTGGCAAAGCAGATTGGGTAATGCTTCCCTCTAGAGTTAACTGATTCAAAACCGTATCTAAACTGGCCGCATCCTGAATCATGGACAGCACCTCGTGCACTTGATTTCCTGATGTGATATTTTCTGCTTCTACCCCACCTTGCAGCATAAAAAAGCGGTCAGAATCTTGGCGAACTGCCAAATGCTCGGTGTAAGAAGACAAAGGATAAGTAACCAAATCATTCATTTTTGAATCAGCTTCCTTTTTGATCTTCTTAGGGTGATTTTCTCCTTTTGAAAACAAATGAAAGCCACTTTCCTCCGCTTTGCTGATCTCAAAATCGGGCAAATTCAGGATTTCTAACATAAACTGGTTGATATTGCTCAGCTTATCTGATTTGGAAACTTGATGCGGACCATAAATAAAAAGCTTCTCTCTGGCTCGCGTAAAGGCCACGTAAGTCTTATTCAATACGTCCAAAACGCTTTCTAAAGTTTCTTCGAAAAAGGCATCTTCAAAATCAGTGTTCAGAAGATTTTTAGAATAATTGAGAGGGATAAATGACAGCCCTTCTAAATAGTCAGGCACTTGATTCGTCCAGAACATATGAACGCGAGCATTGGGCAAAAAGCTATAATTGGCAAAAGGAATAATCACAATAGGCGACTCTAAACCTTTCGATTTATGCACGGACATGATGGTGACTGCATTGGCATTTTCGTTACCAGAAATGGTAGTCTCTTGCCCCTGCTCTACCCACCATTCCAAAAAACCATGGATAGAATGCTGCCCTTTTTGTGTCTGCTCCAGCACCACATCTTGAAACTTCTGAATGAATACATCGGCTTGTGCTGAAAAATCAAATACCAAAAGGAGTTGCTCCAATAAATCAAATAGCGGCATTTGCGCCAAAGCCCTGCGCTGTTCATAGAATTTGGAAGGAAAACCGTATTCAGCCAACATGACCTCAGCATCCTGCTTCGCCAAGAAATGCTCATTGCCTTTTTCACCTTTCAACTCTCTAAAAAGCTGCACCATATTGTACAAGCCGACCTCATCCTGATTGCCTTGAAGAAAGCTAAAAGCTTCGATCATAAATCGAACAATCGGCTGATTATTGAGCATTAAAGAACGCTCACTTACAAATGGGATATTGTGTTCAAGTAAATGTTCGGCAATCTCGGATACTTCTTTATTGACATTCACCAGCACGAGGATATCTTCATAACTGAACCCTAAAACAATATTCTGCTCTATATCAGTGACCAATTGGCCAAGTGCCTTTTCCTTCCACTTAATGTCTTCTTCCTTATCGCTTTCGAACAATTGCACTTGAACAAAGCCGGTTTCCGTTTTCTTGGCCTTTTGCTCGTGACCGAAGTACGCCTTATCAATTAATGCGCTATCATTTAGGTTTTCAATTTTTGTGATCTGCTGCTTTAATTCCGCAAAAAACTGATTGTTGAAGTTGACGACATTGGTAAAACTTCGGTAATTATCTTCTAGATTTTGGTACTGAATTACTTCTCGGTAATTGTATAAATCCTTTTCAATTTGCTCCAACAAAAGCCGCATATTACCTCCTCTAAAGCGGTAAATGGATTGTTTAACATCGCCAACAATCAGCACTTCATTGCCCTGAGAAAGCGAGTTTAGAATTAAAGGCAAAAGGTTGTTCCATTGAAAATTTGAGGTGTCCTGAAACTCATCAATCATGATATGCTTGAACCAAGAGCCAATTTTTTCGAAAATAAAAGGAGCGTCATCTTCCTTCACAATTTCTCTGATCAAAGCATTATTATCAGAAATGAGCATGATGTTTTGATCATCGCGGTACTCTTTCAAATTCTTATTCAGCGAATCTAGTAGCCCGTAGGAATAGATGTTCTTAAACAGTTCCAAAGCAGTTTTGTATTGCCGTTCAAACTGCTGCTGGCAATTGATAATTTGATCAACCGCTTCGCCAAAAGCCCCTTGCAGTAACTGATCAATCATATCCGCTTTTGGTGCTTTTTTTACGTACCAGGACTTTTCGCCCGAAGCAGAGTTTATGAAGGTAGCGTTGAGATCAAAATCATCTTTGTCGATTATTTTGTAAAAAGTATTCGGGGCACTACTCCCTTTTCCAGCGAAATCTTCTTTGGTCAAACCAGCCAATTCCATTTGTTGAATAGCTAAAGCCGCTGCAGATTTCATTGCCTTTCTATATTGATCAATGACCTTTTTGAGCGCTTTTACAATCTCTTCGAGTTGTTGGAAGGAAATACTTCCCTTTTCGAAACCAGCCTGAAACTGTTCGGTAAATAGATTTCTTCCGAGTTCTTTGATCCCTTTTTCAATGGCCCAAGATTTATCGTTTTCAATTTGCTCGAAGGCGAATTGCTCTAACCAAACCCGTAAATCGGGTTTATCAGCCAAGCTTTTGAACAGTTGATCTACTGCAGCATCTAAAGCCAAAGCTGTATTCATCTCCAATTCATAGCTCATGGGTAAATCCAACTCCCTTGAGAATGATCTGACTACTCTAGAAAAGAAACTATCAATGGTGCTGATTTCGAAACGGGAATAATTATGAATGATCAGCTCATAGACTTCATTTGCATTTTTTTGAAGTAATGCTGGCGAGTGGGTTTCGGCCAAATCGGCTTTGATGGCTTCGAAAATATCAGAAGATGCGCCAGAAGCAATCAACTTAAGCGAGTCGAGCACCCTGCTCTTCATCTCTTCTGTGGCCTTATTGGTAAAAGTTATGGCGAGGATATGTTGAAAATCCTTTGGCCTTTTCAATACCAATTTGAGGTATTCCTTCACTAGCGTAAAGGTTTTTCCTGAACCTGCAGAAGAACGATAAATGGTTAAAGGCATGAATTCCTGAGCTAAGCTTGAAGTTAAGGAATGGCCACGAAATTGAGGACTTCTACCTGAAAAGTTTTAAGCTTCCCCTTCGGGTTTCTTCAAAACTCACGCCATTGATTGAGCCTGCATAGAAAATGATATAGCTGTATTGCCCATCTTGCACCTTATTGCCATTAAATCTTCCATCCCAGCCTTCAGTAATGTCTTCGGTGGCGAAAACAATGGAGCCCCATTGATTATAAATCTGCATGCTGTATTGCAGGTTGCAGTCTGTTACTGGTTTGAACTCGTCATTGATGTCATCATTGTTTGGGCTAAAGGCATTTGGAATAAATAACTTTGGATAGCGTTCAACCACTTCGAAACCAAGTGAGGTTTCGCATCCATTAGCATCTACAATCCTCACTGAATAAGTGCCTTGCGCGAAACCAGATCCATCCTGTGAATCTTCTGTCGGATTATTACTCCAATAGAATTGGTACTCGGGCGTACCTCCCATCGCTTCAATAAAAGTAGTCCCATTGCTGGCTTGCGGGCAAATAGGCTGATTGATCAACGATTCAACAATGGGTTCTAGCAAAGGCGGCTCTGTGATGATCACTTCCTGACTCGCTGTACAAAGGTTTTCATCCGTTACGGTCACGGTATAAGTACCTGCCCTTAAATCGGTAACGATAAGGTCTGAAGTCGTCCTATTTACCCCTGCCCCTGTTATATTAAAACTATAAAGTCCTTGATTATCAGGTGTTCCCCCTATAGCAGTCAAAGCAATCATCCCATTGGCTTCTTCGAAACAGCGAACTGGAGTAGGTTCAGCAGTCAGCACCAAAACTGCTGGCTCCGTGACGGTATATGTCTTTTGCACCGAGCAATTGGCGGCATCGGTAATGGTGGCCACATAATTGCCCGCTACCAAATTACTGGCGGTAAGTCCTGTTTGCCCGTTGTCCCAGCTCACTGTATAATTACCAGGTTTACCACCTGATAGTGCCAGGGTAATACTTCCATCAGAAAAACCATTACAAGAAACATTGTCGATGCTTTCCGCAGCCACTATTTCTGGAAAAATGGTAACCTCTAAAATATCAGAGACACCGTCACAGTCATCAACAAGATCGTTGGATTCGGTATACCAAAGCCTGCCAGTACCAATTCCATCCCATTTTACTGTCACTTCATTCGAAGTATTGCTGGATGGATTAGGTAAAAAACTTCCGCCTTCCACTTCCCATATAAATTGTGACCCATTTCTGACTGGGGTTGAGTATTGAACTGATTCGAAATCAAGAAAACAAACCTCCGCTGGACCAACGGGGATGGGTGGCTCTAATAACTTATTGATCTTCACAGGCAATGTAAGTGTATCGCCAACACAACCGAGCGCATTTCTCGGCACTACTTTGATCGATGCATTATCATTGGGCGATCCCCAGTTTACCAATACCGTAGAGGTGCCTTGTCCGGAAGCAATAGTGCCGTCTCCTGCTGATACAATCCATTCATAGGTATTTTCAGAAGGTCCACTTACGGCATATTGAATCCCTGTTACATCAGGGCAAACGGATTGCGGCCCGATCATGTCTTGGGCTTCGACTTCTTGAATATTGATGACTTTATTGAAGGTCTCGGATGTGCCACAACTGCCTACCCCTTTCGAGGCAATCAAGGTGATATTGTATTCTCCTGCGGCAGTATAGGTATGTTTCACCTCTTGCCCAGAAGCCGTAGTGCCATCGTCAAAATGCCAATCGAAAGTATCATATCTCGGTTCTTGCCCAACAGGTACTTCAAACTCAATTTTAAAGTTGATTTCTGAATTGATGCAAGCTTGGTCTTCTACCAATGCTATGAACTCATCCTGCAAAATCAATTCTGCATTCAAATTTTCAAGATTCGCCCCTGCCACATAGCCAAAGGACTCAATATTTCCGAAACCATAAACATAAGCAATAAAACCCGCTTCCGAATTCAAGGTATAATCTTGACCTTTAGATAAGAAAGCAGTGCCATAAGAATAATCTGGATTACCTTGAAGAGGTGTAAAAGTAATTGAGAGTTGAGCCCCATTCAAGGTAAGCTGATTTAAAAATGCTGTTTCAGTTATAATACTTACAAAGTACTCATTAATTGCTTGAGCAGTCAATGCGTTAAAAGTGATATTATTCAATTTTTGCTCAATTGGGCTGATCATAATCATCATTGGATCTCCAGGAGCACTAGCTGGAATGAATGAATTTGGTGTATAATCACAACTTAACGATTGTGCCAGTTGGGCGACTTGAATTGGTTTGTTTGCAGAAATACTTATTGCGTTATTATAGACATCGCGATAATATTTACCAGCGTTCAGTGCAATAGTATTACCGTCAATCGTCACTAAGGTATTATCCTCTGAAGCAGTCACTTGCAATACATAACCCGTTCTTCTTAAAAATGGAATCACACTGTAACTTCGTCCCCAAGTATTGACAGGATACATCTGCTCAAAAAGGTGGTCAGCCGCGTACCCTCCACTCCAATTCGTGCCTTGTGCATCTATATAAGCACAATTTTGACCACCTGTGACTCTTGCCCATTTATTTCCCCCAAACAATGCAAAACTATTGCAATCATCTGCCGATCCATCTGATTCCACCAATGTCCCTGTAAGATCACCCAAGGCCTGAACCATATAAATATCGCCTTGATTGAGTTGGATGGTGAATGGAACTCCTACTTGGCCTCCATTTAAGGTATTTACCGAAGGAGTGATAGTAATATTGGAGTTATCAACGGTAGCAACAATTAAAATTTCTGATTGTGAAAGATCTGTACCGACATCGTCACTAATTGGAGAAGTTTCGTAATAAGCTGAGGCATAGTATTTAGTTCCTAATGAACTTAAAGGCAAAACCACAGTTGCATCTGCACTTCTCGATCGATTATTGAAGGCATAAACAGAAATATTTTCATCTGAGGTAACCCTAATCGCCTTTCTTTCGGCAGTTCCGCTCGTGACGGCAGCATAAGGATTGGAATTAGCGATACTGATGATTTCGCGATGCGTGGTACCGGGGTTAACCGTGATAGGAATAGTACGGTTATCCGTATAAATGAAAATTTGAACGTTGGCTACCGTCTTACTAGTTATAAAAATTTCAAGTGACGATTGTCCTGCTCCAGGGCCATCACTATTAGGCATAAAGCCCAGCCAAAATTCTTTCCCCTCAGTTGTGACTTGCGCTTGAGCTGAGAACCCAAAACATAACAATCCCAACAAAATGATTAATCTATTCCTCAACAGTCTTATCCTTTAGTTTCGTCTTGCAGGCAGTTTCAAAGATGGCATGTTTTCTTGAAAATATTCGCTCCCGTTTTGCCCTTCTGCGAACATAAGACAAACTATTCAGCATAAAGTTTACCCCTACCGAACATGAACGCTTAAAATTAGATTTGCATGTTGACTGATTAATCAATTGTTTTGAGAAAAATTTGACGCATGGAAGTAAAAGGCAAAATCTTAGAGATATCACAAACCCAACAAGTATCGGCATCATTCAAAAAAAGGGAGTTCGTTTTAGAATTTGCTGAAAATCCTCAATATCCAGAATACGTTAAATTTGAGCTGATTCAAGACAAATGTGAACTTTTGGACAAATACAAAGTGAATCAGAACGTGACGGTGGCCTTTAACCTAAAGGGAAGAAAATGGACAGATGCCCAAGGTCAGGTGAAGTATTTTAATTCGCTTCAGGCTTGGAAAATTTCTGACGATAATGGTGGCGGCCAGTCTTCAGGCAATGGCAACACGCCCCCACCTCCAGTGGCTGCTGACGAACCAGATTGGTTGAACAGCGAAAGCTCAGACGATTTGCCGTTTTAAAAAATGAAATACGATGTGATTGTCATTGGCGGTGGTATTGTGGGTTTGGCCACTGCCTATCAAACCCTTGCAAAAAAGCCAGGGCTAAAAGTTCTTCTTCTTGAAAAGGAACCGAAACTTGCGGCTCATCAAACAGGCAATAACAGTGGAGTGATCCATTCAGGCCTTTACTACAAACCTGGCAGTCTAAAAGCCACCAATTGCATTAATGGCTATAAAATGCTCCTTGATTTTTGTGATCAAGAAGGCATTGCATATGACCTTTGTGGCAAAGTGGTTGTGGCCACCAACGAGGCGCAAAAACCGCTATTAGAAAATCTTTATCAACGAGGACTTCAAAACGGACTCGTTCAAATTTCTAGAATTTCTATTCAAGAACTCAAGGAAATTGAACCTCATGTCAATGGTATTGCTGCGCTCAAAGTGCCCTATACTGGCATTATCGATTATAAGCAAGTAGCAGAAAAGTATGGGGAGAAAATTATTTCTTTGGGCGGAGAGATTCAGCTTAAAAGTAAAGTAATCAATATCAACACCTCTGGAACAAACTCAATCGTATCGACAGAAAATCAATCTTTTGAAACCAAATTGGTGATCAATTGCTGTGGGCTCTATTCCGATAAAATTGCCCGTAAAACTTCGGACGATGTAGATTTGAAAATCATTCCTTTCCGTGGTGAATATTTTAAGTTGGTGCCAGAAAAAGAGTACTTGGTCAAGCATTTAATTTACCCTGTTCCAGACCCCAACTTCCCATTCCTTGGTGTACACTTTACCAGAATGATGAAAGGTGGTATTGAAGCAGGGCCAAATGCGGTATTGGCTTTTAGAAGAGAGGGCTATAAAAAGTCTCAAATCAATTTGGCAGAACTGGCCGAAACTTTGATGTGGCCGGGCTTCCAGAAAGTGGCTTGGAAATATTGGAAAACTGGTTTTGGCGAAATGTATCGTTCTTTCAGTAAGGCTGCTTTTACGAAAGCCCTTCAAGAATTAATTCCTGAAATCCAAGAAAAGGACTTGGTGGATGGTGGCGCTGGGGTTCGCGCCCAGGCTTGCGATAGAACTGGTGGTTTGCTCGATGATTTTTCGATCATCGCAAACGACAAAGCCATTAATGTTTGTAATGCGCCATCACCAGCCGCTACTTCTTCGCTTTCGATTGGCAATACAGTTTCAGATTTGATTTTAAAGCGGTTTTAAAAGGTATTTCTGCTAACACCAATCGTAAAATTTCGTATCCACATTTCAGCTTAATTACCGAAATTAGAGGCGCTATTCTTAATAATCTATTAAGTCCAATTTATGAGCAGTACCCCAAACGTTAAATTCAACACGCTTGATCAACCAGAATTTGTTCAAACACTCCGTAAGAACGTAGGTGATTATTTCAAGGAAAATAATATTTCTCGATATGCCAACCTGAACATGAAAGTGAAAACCGCTTTTATGATCTGTCTTTACTTCATTCCATTGTTCATGATGATTTTCGGGGTGATCGACAGTTTTTGGCCCGCCATGCTCATGTGGATTTTAATGAGTTTAGGCATGTCGGGCATTGGCTTGGCTGTAATGCATGATGCCAATCATGGTGCATATTCCAAGAACAAAAGAGTGAACCAATTTTTCGGCTTTCTTGTCAATTTTCTTGGTGCTTATCATATCAACTGGAAAATACAGCACAACGTGCTGCACCATTCTTTCACCAATGTTGAAGGATTTGACGAAGACTTTGAAAATCCCGTGATGCGCTTATCGCCTGCCAAACCTCACAAAAAGGCTTATAAGTTTCAGGCGTTTTATGCTCCATTCATTTATGGTTTGCTCACCCTGAATTGGCTGTTCAGCAAGGATTTTCTGCAAGTAATTGATTACAACAAAAAGAACCTCCTGGCCGGACAAGGGCTGACTTTGAGAAAAGCCATCTGGCAAGTTGCCTTTAATAAAGTTTGGTACATTGTTCTTACGCTAGTAATCCCTATGATCGTGGTAGACATTCCTTGGTACCAAACCCTAATGGGCTTTTTATTAATGCAATTTATCTCTGGCCTGATCCTCGCCCTTATATTCCAACCTGCGCATGTGATTGAAGAAACTGCCTTTTTCACGCCTGATGAAAACGGAAGTGTAGAAAACAATTGGGCCATTCACCAACTAAAAACAACTGCCAATTTTGCGAATAAAAGCAGGTGGTTTTCTTGGTATGTGGGTGGTTTGAATTTTCAGATTGAGCATCATTTGTTTCCGAACATCTGCCATATCCACTACAAAAAGATCTCTAAAATTGTAGAGCAAACCGCCAAGGAGTTCAATATCCCCTATTACCAGCACAAGACTTTTTATCATGCGCTTAAGAGCCATTTCACCTTGCTTCATCAGTTGGGAACGGGCGCTTATGA
Source organism: Cytophagales bacterium CG12_big_fil_rev_8_21_14_0_65_40_12 (assembly GCA_002786855.1). GTDB lineage: Bacteria > Bacteroidota > Bacteroidia > Cytophagales > Cyclobacteriaceae > Roseivirga. The sequence continues at coordinate 238 of PCUU01000085.1, read as the reverse complement.
CAGGAAATTGGCCAATTCATAAGCTGAATAATTTTCGCTAAAGTTGATTTCAAAATAGATAAATTTCGGCTGAATTTAGACGAATATTTACTCTATGAAATCACTGATTACAATTGCATTACTTGTGCTTTCCAACACCTTTATGACCCTTGCTTGGTATGGGCACTTAAAATTTTCAGAATGGAAATGGTTCAGTAAACTAGGCCTGGTGGCCGTTGTTTTGATAAGCTGGGGAATT
>PCUU01000049.1 GCA_002786855.1 Cytophagales bacterium CG12_big_fil_rev_8_21_14_0_65_40_12 | reverse complement strand
ATCGGTAGGCACAAAAGTCAGGGTGCCATTGACCAATGTGTAGTCCGTGCCCGCTGTTGCCGTGCCTGTAACGGCATAGTTCACTGTTACTGTTAGCCCGCTGGCGATCGAAAGGTCCACCGTAAGGTTGGCAGTCGATACCGACTCTGCTCCATTCGATGCTGTCGTGGTGAACTGGACATTCGGGGTATCGTCATCGGTGATCGTCACCGTCTGCTGCTGGTTGCCGCTTTCTGTGCCATTCGTTACTCCCGTGATATCAATGATGATCGTCTCGTTGGCCTCTGGGTTCGCATCCTGCACTGCTTCAAGGTCTACCCCGGCATTGGCCGATAAACTGCCTGCTGGAATGGTTATGCTATTGACGATTGCGCAATCATTATAATCAACTGAGACTGTCGCTGTGCCACTATAGGCAAGGGTTACGGTGACGTCCTTGGCTGAAATTGCTGATAGGGTAGCGACAATGGTGGAGGTACCTGCTGCTTCGGCTATGCTGGCGCTTCCAACTGAAAGGGTTACCGTTGGTTCTGCATCGTCATCGGTGATGCTGCTCGCCACTTCTTGAGTCCCGTCCTCGGTACCATTGGCCACTCCCGTGATCTCGATAGTTACCGTTTCATCGGTCTCATCCAAGGCGTCTTGCACCGCTGTTAAAGTCGCAGTCCCTGTCGTATTGCCAGCTGCAATAACAATACTGGTCGTTGACAATGTGAAGTCGTTGGTGATCGTGGCCGTGCCGCCTACTTTTACGCCTACTGTCACTGTTACATCTTGACCACTAACTGCTGAAAGGGTGGCTGTGATTGTATTTGTTCCTGCTGCTTCGGCAAAGGCTGTGGTCGATTGGCTCAAGGTGACCGTTGGGGCTGCATCGTCATCGGTGATGCTGCTCGATACTTCTTGAGTCCCGTTCTCTGTGCCATTGGTCACTCCTGTAATTTCTATGGTAACCGTTTCGTTCGTTTCATCCAAGGCATCTTGGGCTGCTGTCAAAGTTGCTGTTCCTGTCGTGTTGCCTGCTGCAATAACAATACTGGTCGTTGACAATGTGAAGTCGTTGGTGATCGTGGCCGTGCCACCTGCTTTTACTCCTACTGTCACTGTAACGTCCTGGCCACTTACTGCTGAAAGGGTGGCTGTGATTATATTTGTTCCTGCGGCTTCGGCAAAAGTTGTTGTCGATTGGCTTAAGGTGACCGTTGGAGCTGCATCGTCATCGGTGATACTGCTCACCACTTCTTGAGTCCCGTTCTCGGTACCGTTGGCCACCCCCGTGATCTCGATAGTTACCGTTTCATCGGTCTCGTCCAAGGCGTCCTGGACTGCTGTTAAAGTCGCAGTACCTGTCGTGTTGCCTGCCGTGATCACGATACTGGTAGAAGACAAGGTGAAGTCGTTGGTGATCGTGGCCGTGCCGCCTGCTTTTACACCTACTGTCACGGTTACATCTTGACCACTTACTGCTGACAGCGTGGCTGTGATTGTATTTGTTGCTGCTGCCTCGGCAAAGGCCGTGGTCGATTGGCTTAAGCTTACCGTTGGGGCTGCATCGTCATCGGTGATGCTACTCGCCACTTCTTGGCTACCGTTCTCTGTGCCATTGGTCACTCCCGTGATCTCGATCGTTACCGTCTCATCGGTCTCGTCCAAGGCGTCTTGCACCGCTGTTAAAGTCGCAGTGCCTGTCGTATTGCCAGCTGCAATAACAATACTGGTCGTTGACAATGTGAAGTCGTTGGTGATCGTGGCCGTGCCGCCTGCTTTTACCCCGATTGTAATGGTTGTCGTCTGACTTGACGCAGCAGAAAGGGTAGCAGTCACGGTATTGGTACCTGCAGCCTCTGCGAAGGTGGTAGTCGATTGACTTAATGTTACGCTTGGGCCTGTATTAGCCGCGCCCATTGTTACAGGGCCTTTAGTAAAATCACTATTATCCACTCCTGTATCTAAACCATTAGTGAACCTTTGTACAGATTCGTTTGCAGCAGAAGACGCATCGCCAGTTGGCGCTTCGCCTGCGCCTCCACCAATCACCACGGCATCAACAATAGCACCTCCTGGATCTTTAAGGTTAATTGTGAGCCCAGTGTTATTCATTGCACCTGCTCCATCTACATTACCTAAGACTAAATAATCACCAACAGCGGTATTATTAAATGTACCCGTCCCTGAATAAGCAGTTGCATCAAAAGCACCTGTGTTAGTTAAATCGCCTATGACGTTACTCCCATCATTGAGCTCAATTGTCCAACCTGTGAAATTTATACCAGCAGACTTTATGAGCAATTCCACGAATTCATCAACCCCATCAGAAATCGTACTTGCTCCTGCTGTACCATTAAAGTTATTCGCGCTCCAATCTTGTTGAGGATCTGTAACGACTTCATTGATTACAACATCCACAGTGCTAAAATTCAATGTTGTGGCTCCCGATATTCCAGCATAAGAATTACCTGCATCGTCATCCAAAGCAGTAGCATCAATTTCCAGGTAATAACCAGTACCTTTTTGTAAAGTTCCTGTTGGATTGATTGTGACCTGGGTTGTGGTAATAGTTACTGCTCCTGAAGTAACATCAATGGTTTCGAAGGTTGAATTGTCAGCTGATCTTTTAATCACTATGTTCCCTGTACCCTTTACCATGTTGTCATCAAAAGTCAAGGTCAGGTTTTGACTTAGGGTAACATTCGTTGCTCCATCGGCCGGAGAGCTACTTTGTAAAGTCGGAGCAGTAACATCTGCAGTTGTGAAATCTAATGTTGTATTGTCAAGAATACCTGCATAGTTATTGCCAGCTATATCCTTTATGGCAGTTGCAGCAATTTGAATTGCATAATTAGCGCTTTCATTAAGGTCAACGTTCGGATTTATGGTTAATACGGCATTTGAAATAGATGCCTGCGCTCCAGGATTGGCTGCATCTATTGTGAATGAATTAGATCCATCTGTTACGTTAATTACCTGAATATTCCCAGTGCCAAAAACGATGTTTTCGTTAAAAGTGATGGTAATATCACCACTTGCAGATACGCCTATCGCATTGTCAGCTGGAGAACTGGAACTGAACGTAGGATTATTACTATCCAGCGTTATACTGAGTGCGGAAGAGGCCGAACTAACGTTGCCAGCAGCATCCGTGGCTGTGGCCGTGATGTTGTGAGAGGTATTGCTCGTCAGGGCGCCACTGGTGAAACTCCAGTTGCCAGCCCCGTTGGCTGTGGTCGTCCCCAAGGAGCCGTTCACCGAGGAAGTAACACTTACGGTAGAGTTCGCCTCGGCCGTACCGATGAAGGTCGGTGTGGTGTCGGAAGTTGTGTTATCGGTGCTCGAACTGCCCGTGTCGGACCCCGCGCCAAGGTCTGGTGTACTAGGGGCAGATGGCGCGGAAGTGTCGATGGTAATACTTAATGCCGCAGAAGACGCACTGACGTTACCGGCAGCATCCGTGGCTGTGGCCGTGATGTTGTGAGAGGTATTGCTCGTCAGGGCGCCACTGGTGAAACTCCAGTTGCCAGCCCCGTTGGCAGTGGTCGTCCCCAAGGAGCCGTTCACCGAGGAAGTAACGCTTACGGTAGAGTTCGCCTCGGCCGTACCGATGAAGGTCGGTGTGGTGTCGGAAGTTGTGTTATCGGTGCTCGAACTTCCCGTGTCGGACCCCGCGCTAAGGTCTGGTGTGCTAGGGGCAGAAGGTGTATTCGCATCTATTGCATCTGCATTTTGGCTAATGGCAGACGTAAAGGTATTTCCTGCTTTTCCACCTGAATCTGTCAAGGTAACGCTAATTGGGATGTCGCTGCCAGCGGCTACATCTGTCCCACTTTCCGTTACCGTAAATGTGGCAGTGTAAGTTGTATTATTGATCTTTGATAAGCTACCCAACGTAAAGCCTCCGATCGTTCCACTCAGACCTCCCGAACCAGTAGTATAATTATCAGCATCACTGGTTACAGTTATTGTTGCGGTTACAACGCTGCCCACCTTCATTGTGGTGTTTGGAATACTGACAGCTGTTATTGCTGGTCCCACCGCACTCGATATCACCGTAGTGGTATTATTGGTGGCATCAACAGTTCCGTCATTTACCACTACGGTAAAGGTGGTGGTTTCTGAAGTTGCCGTTCTGTTGTCCGTTGGGTTAAAAACTAAAGCTCTTAATGCTGTCTGCATCGCGGCTGGTGTTTTGCCGTTCATGGTATAAGGCCCAGCACCAGCATCCGCGCCAGTAATTACCCCTTTGGCGTTATCATCTAAGGTAATGGTAGCTGTTACATTATCTGCTACGTCAGCATCGGTGACAGTAATTGCAGAGAAAGGAGAAATAGTGGCGTTGTCATTTACTGCTTGCCCTGCCGAAGCACCTCCAATGACAGGGGCGGAATTAGAAGCTACCGCTGCCCCCCATGTAAAATCATCCAGCGCAATATAATCACCATTTGCAGTGGTTGTAATCACAATTTCATCAACATTTGTCAAGGAAAAACCCTCAGTAGCGAAGTCTACAAGCACATATGCTGCAGAGTTAAAATTCTTAGTAAAAGAATAACCTGGAACAGGATTTCCATCCTTCCTACCCGTCAATGTCATTGTTGAGAGTGTCGCACCAAAACCTGGACTTCCTGTTGTTATCCATAAGTACAAGCTTTTGACAGTTATATCCGTACCATCTGTTGTTTTGATGGTTACATTCGCACCATCGCCAGCTTCATTAGCATCAGGATTAGTATCAGCATAATAATCTCCAGTATTTCCTCCGTTAACAGCAGTTCTAATTTTAAAAATTACCCCCGATTCATTGGAAAGCAAGGTAAAGCCCTGAGCGTTACTAGTAAAAGTAGTACCTGATTTATTTTCAAAAGACTCCGTGGTTTGAGCCCTTAACCTATTGGTCGAAAGGAATAATAAGAAAGACCAACCTATTAGCGTGAAAATTTTGGTGTATGCCCCCTTATTGAATATGGAAGAAACCATATGAATCTTTGAATAGTCTGATTTTCTAATGTCCATATAATTAGTGTTGAAGAATAGAATTTAGCTAATTAACATAATTTAAACAAATATAAATTGATCCTAGACCACCTCAAATGAATAGTTTTGATAATTTACTTTTCTTCTTGATCGTGATCATGAAGCGAAACTATTACTTGACAAAGCCGAAGATCATCAGTTGAGCTACCGTTTAATCAGATGATCCTTTTGAATGATTTTGATCAAAACAAACGGATATCAATTCAAATCTAGGCTAAAAAGGACTATATACAATACCATAAAATAGGTATTATATATAGTTTCATACATGATTTCAGTAACTACTCTACCGCAAGCTCGGTTCTCTTGCATATATGTTTGCAAAAGTCAACTTAACCAAACTAAATTCTACTTGGAATGGCCCCTTTCGAGCAAATAGAACCTTGAATGTATTACCCAAATAAAAAAACGGAGAAATATTTTTCGTCAGTGATTAGCCCCTAAACTGAGGCTTCAAGACCTATATCCAGAGATTAAGCATCAGTTACTAATGCATAATTGGTTCTAATTAAGCGCTACTATCAGCGTTTTCCACCATGGAAATTCGGATGCTTCGGAGTAGATAGGGCCGAAAAACAGGAGCCCAAATCTTATTTGGTGACAAAGTCTCATAGGGACTACCAAAAGAAATTATTGAGATTGAAAACGGAGTTGTAGGCTTTTAAAATTCTAAATTACCTAAGAGTTACAGCAGCAAATAAATCAATATTTGCTTACTTTATTTTAATTCCTTAATTACGCTCAGAATAAGTTAAAACTGCCATTGGCTATAGATTCAAGAAAAATGAAAGAGTTAACCTATGAACAAGCCGAAGAATCTCCGTGCTTTAGTTGTAACGCCCCTTGTTGTCGTCATTTACAGGTTCATCAATTTACCACGTACACTTACGCTGAGTTAGACCAGGCTAACTTCTTTCTGAATTTTGAAAACATTGGGCTAACCTTAGGTATTGACGGTACTTGGAAAGTCTATTATCTCCAACCCTGCAGATTTCTTAATCAAGAGAATAAGCGATGTAAAATTCATGGAGAGAAAGAGCAGACCAATGTATGCACCCACTATAGCCCCTATAGCTGTTTTTATAAACTTAAACTAACTGCTGAAGGAGAACCCGCAAAGGACCTTGTATGGATAGACAAATACAGATATCAGCTTCTTACCTCTTTTCTCCGATTTGACGAACAACGAAACATCACCAATTGGAATTTAACAGAGCAATTGTTTAAAGAACTAAAATCCTCGAATTACAGTGCTCCAGAAGTCAAACAATATATATCTCAAAAACTCGCTATCCAATCTTTGGCGGCTGGAGGTGCAATAAGTTTTGCAGAACTGAAATCTTCTTGCAATAGCTGTCAAGCTTATTGTTGTACTCATTTGGTATTTCCCATTTCAACTCCCAAAAACTATAGAGATTTGGATTACAATAAATACTCTCTTCTTTTTCCTGGAATAGAAATAGGCATTACCAACCAACAATGGACCTTAATTGTAAAAACCAAGTGCCAGCACCTCACTGATGACGCTCAGTGCGGCATCTATGGCGAAAAACATAGGCCGCTGCAATGCAAGTATTATGACGAAGGTAAGTGCCAGTATAAAAAAGAACTTGGTAAAACCAGACCCGTAGGTTATTTAAGAGTGGACTATGACTTGTTTAATTCCGTGTTAGAAACTTACCAATTCCATGAAAACGGAGACATATCCTTTACCCCTGATACCGAGTCATTAACAGAATATTTAATTAGTCAGGGAAAGTAAAACCAACAGTTTCACACAAAAAAAGTCAGGCAAACACCTGACTTTTTTATCTTTTTCATCTCTAGGCTTAGTACCAGAACAACTAGTTTCTTGATGGGTAAAGACCCTGAACACAGATTAACCAGTTGATTACAGATATAGGTTGCATTAGTGAGAAAGGCTGAGAATTACCATTATTACCTATCGTTACAGCGCCTGCAGCAAGTGAACCCGACCCAGCAAATACTGCGCTATCTGCCGCCATTGCTCCTGTAGGTGCCACTGTAGTGTATGGAATTACATCAGATGTTTTACCAGAATTTACATTGGGAGGAGCCGCCATATAACCTCCTACCGGGTTATTAGTAGTACCTGCTGCATTACTTGCTTTAATTGAAACATGCCCAGTTACATTTACCGATGAACTACTAACTATGGCGGTATGAGTGTGGGAAGGCATTTGTCCAATTGTCAAAACCGTATATTCAGCACCTAATCGTTGCCCAATGGGATAGGACGAAGTTCCTGGAGATTGTCCATAACCAATAGGTGCCCTGCCACGCAATTCTGGCAATCCGAAAGTCGTTTGTCCATTACCGCCATAATAAGTACCCAAAATTGAGAAAAGTGCAGTATTCTCACTAACGGCCAGAAGTTGACCCTGGCACATTTCCCAATCTCTAATGGCGTAGTTGCCACCAAAGCCACAAATTAATCCCATGTACGCATCCATTGTATTTCTTCTTTTTGATTAAAACATATTTTTATAAATGTAAATATAATTATCACAAAAAGCCAAACATTAATAATGCATAGGTCATAAAAAAATATAACATCTAGGTCTCAGTCAAATGGGCAATTTATCGAGGGGTTAATTTATAGCCAAAGAACCTATTAAACGCACAAATATGGGTTGATCCAGCCGCTTATATTCTCTTTATGTATTCTTCCAAAAACCTCATCATTATAATTCAATGATCTTCCTTCTTCTATCGCTAATCTTTTAAATATACTGCCCTCCAACAATAATTTCTCAATAGTAATATTTGGGGTGGCATAATCTGAGTCTAGATAAAAAGATCGTTCTCCTCTTGGGGTCGTAATTCTTTGTTCTTTAAGTATCTTAGAAACTTCTGAAATATCACGCTTTAGCAACTGTTTAAAAACTCCAGTTAAAGCCAGCCCTATTTCATACCCTTGTAGGGTAGGTGTATTTGTCAACAGACCGGATTGCCTCAAAACTGCTTCTTTAAACTTCCTGTTGGCATGATTGTCTTCTTCTCTACTCCAAATAGATGCTCCATATATTTGTGCATTAACCCCATTCACAGCGGTCAACACTTCTTCGCTGGCCATATGTGGAGATACGATTAATGGTACTTCCTTGTGAAGTCCCTTTTCATAATAAAGACTAATAAAGTCTACTGCCTCATAACCCGAGAAAAGCGCATGAATGAATGAAGGCTTCTCCTTTCTGAACTTCTCCATAAAATCCTCAAAGTACTCGGCCATCAATGCTCTACTTGGACGGTTCTGTGGGAGGACAGAAATATCTATTTCCTTTCCTCCGGCCATAAAATACCCTTCTCTAAAGGCATAGTGCATTTGATATCCAGCTTCGTATAGGGATAAGAGCACGTGACCCTTTCCTTCAAAATTCTTCTGCGCCCAAAAGCCCAAAGCATATTCGGCTTGCCAAAATTGAAAACTACTAAAAAAGACATTGTCAGAAATGTGATGTGTATAAGGGATATATTCGCCCATATCAGCAAAAAGGCCCAGGATATTTCTGCTTTCAATTGCTGGCACCAAATCCGGTATAAGACGATAGCTGGCAAAACCCGAAACAATGTCTACCCTATGAAATGAAAGCAACTTATTAAAGCTTTCCATAATTGGCTGTCTCCCTCCTTGCCCAACATATTCTGGAATCAACTGAACATGTTTATGATAGTCAGCTTGGATTCCAGAAAGCAATCCATCCGTAAAATCAGAGGATAGATTAGGGTAAATTGAAGAGTAAGGACATAGTACGCCTATTCGAATTGGTCTTTGCACTTGTTTGTGGTTTAACTTGATTTGGCAATCAAACCAAATTTTGAAAAATATAAAAATCATTCATTATTACTTGTCAAATTTACTTAGTTCAATTAGACTTGGTTGTTTTAATGATGATTCTCAATAGTTATACTCAACCATTACACTTCTGATGAAAGTATCCATTGCCACAGGTTCAATAGCTTCTATTCCCTTAATCACCCAATTACTGGCTGGTAATCAACTAGATCAAGTATTTATCTCTGAGCCTCACAAGGAGCAACTCAGCATATTTGGACAAATAGTTAAGCCAGAAAGCATAGTAAAAACTACTGAGATTGACGCTAAAAACCTTGAAGTCTCAACAGATTGCCAAGTGTTGATTTCGGCTGGCTACCCCTATAAAATCAATCTTCTAGAAAATGGAGTAGAAGCACTGAACATTCATTTTGGTCCTCTTCCTGAAAGCAGAGGGCCTGATCCATTGTTCTGGACCTTAAAACAAGGAAAAAAAATAGCCTATGTTTCTATACATAAAATCAGTGAGAATTTCGATCAAGGAGAGTTACTGCTGCAGAAAGGGCATGTTATAATGCCTGGTGAAAACTATGGATTGCTTTATTCACGATTGGGGTCGCTTCTGGTCCCTATGGTGCTGGAAATACTTTCGTCAGATTTTAAAGGTACTCCTCAAGACTCAGATAATGGCATGTATTATAGCAAGCCAACGGAGACCGACCTTCGCATTGACTGGAATTTAGATGCCACTAAAATTGTCAACCTGGTGAACGCCTGCAACCCAAGATACCATGGGGCTGCAACCACTATGAATGGCACCATGGTGAGAGTTTTTGAAGCCAATCCAATTCCAGATAATTTCATCCCAAACACTAGGCAATTGAAGCCGGGGCAGGTTGTATATGCAGGCCAGGAAGGTGTCTTTGTTAAATGTGGAAATGATAGTATTCTAAATCTGAACATAGTCTCTTTAAATGAAGGATTCTTTAGCGGAGCCAAACTCGCAGCTATGGGAGTGAACCAATCCATAACATTTATATGATGGCCATGAAAAGCAGCGGAAAACTCTCATTTAATTTTGATCAGCATTTGCTACTGAAAGATTTAAATAAAGCAGAAAGTGATTGGATCGGACATTTCAATACAGATTACTATTCTGGTGATTGGTCAGGTATTCAGTTAAGAGCACCAAAAAACGAAAGCAACTCCATTTCTCCGAGTCATTCTTCAAATAAAGAATATAAAAACCTTCCGGTTTTAAATAGCCTTGAATATATAAGGGAAGTCCTTGAAACCATAGAAACACCCAAAGATTCTATACGCTTTTTAAAATTGGCTTCGGGTTCAGAAATCAAGCCTCACAAAGACTTCGACCTGATTTTTTGGGATGGATTTGTGCGTCTGCATGTTCCCATCTTAACAAATGACAAAGTCAAATTTATCCTGGACGGTGAGCTGCTAAATATGCAACCTGGAGAATGCTGGTTTGGCGATTTCAGTAAAACGCATAGTGTAATAAATGAAGGAAGTTCAGACAGAATTCACTTGGTTATTGATTGCCAAGTAAATGACTGGCTTCGAGGCCAATTTGAAGCATGCGGAATTCTGGAAAAAGAGGAGCAAGCACTGGATCCGCTGATTTTTCATAATGATGAGTTGAAAAGAATGATGATTCAGGAGTTAGAACGTATGGAAGGTGAAGGAGCCAAATTGGCAATTGAAAAAATTAAAAATTCGATACGCCAATGAAAAACAATCCATCGGACATTGGAGATATTTCTTCTCTCCCCCCGAGTCAGCATTTATCAGCTACAGGTATTTTACACCTCAAACGTTTTTGGGCCAAATCCCTCATGAGAAGATCGGGATACAACCTGAGTTCGTTGAACCATGAAAACTGTCTGGACCGACTTCTTATGGACTCCTTAGGTTTGGGCCTCAACCAAACCCTTGAATTCATCTTGCAGTTTCAACCTACTTTTCAAGCATTGGAATCATGGATAGCACTGAACGGTCAGTTTGACTTTAGGAGAGAACTCATTTATCAATTCAATCAATTGATTTTGGGTGAATTAAAAACTGGGGATTACTGCAAGGACGGGTTAACCGATGAACAACTAAATTTCTTTGAGGAGCATGGATACGTCATTTTAAAAAATGCCATCGATGAATCGTCCAGAATTGAAACCCTAGAAACCATTGCTTCCTTTCTAGAAATAGATTTTGAAAACCCTGACGATTGGTACAAGCAACACCCTGCTAAGCATGGTATCATGGTAGAATTCATTAAACATGAACTTTTAGAGAAAAATCGGTTTTCAAGCAAAATAAAGGCCGCTTATGAAACCCTTTGGCAACGTTCTGACCTTTGGACCTCATGTGATAGAATAGGAATTAATCCACCTGAAACGGATAGTTTCAAGTTCCCTGGCCCTCATCTCCATCTTGACATTGAGCCTCAACACCATATGCCCTTTGGACTTCAGGGCATTCTCTATTTAACAGACACGGAACCCAACCAAGGTGCTCTCACAGTAGTGCCAGGTTTCCACAAAAAAGTAAATTCTTGGCTGGCTCAGTTTCCTGAAGGTCAGATTCCACTTATCGATGTTTTTGATGAGTGTGAATCAAAACCCATAGCGGCAGAAGGAGGCGATATGATTATTTGGCATCAAGGACTGCCACACGGTAGCTCACCGAACAGAAACACAAAGCCAAGGATTGTTCAATACATCAATATGTATCCACCAGAATTTTTCGGTATGTAAATCAAAATGAGCAAACGACTTTTTGTTTTCTCTGCGGTAAGCAACCCATGGGTTTTCCTATCAAACCCACTTCAATTGAATTGACTTCAATAAAAAAGCGGCCTTGTAAGTTTGCACTTACAAGGCCGCTTTCGTGAGCATGTATTTTGGATACGAAATGCTTAGCCTTTCAAAAGGTTAGCCATTGTAGCGCCAATATCAGCTGGCGAATTCACCACTACAATTCCACATTCTGACATAATTTTCATTTTTGCTTCCGCAGTATCTTCTGCCCCACCAATGATGGCACCCGCATGCCCCATTCTTCTTCCAGGAGGCGCTGTTTGCCCAGCAATAAAGCCAACAACTGGCTTTTTATTGCCTGTAGATTTGATGTATTCGGCTGCCATGGCTTCATAATTTCCACCAATCTCACCAATCATTACGATTGCGTCAGTTTCAGGATCGTTCATCAAAAGCTCAACAGCATCTTTGGTGGGTGTGCCTATGATTGGGTCACCACCAATTCCGATGGCGGTAGAAATTCCTAAACCTGCTTTCACCAACTGGTCAGCGGCTTCATAAGTCAAAGTACCTGATTTCGACACCAAACCAATTCTTCCTTTTTTGAAAACGAAGCCTGGCATGATCCCTACTTTCGCCTCTCCTGGAGTAATAACGCCTGGACAATTTGGTCCGATTAAGGTGACTTTTCTGCTCTTGATATACTCTTTGGCGTGTACCATGTCTTTCACAGGAATCCCTTCTGTAATGGTAATGATCACTGAAATGCCTGCATCAGCGGCTTCCATAATGGCATCAGCCGCAAAAGCTGGCGGCACAAAAATGATGGAAACATCGGCACCGGTAGAAATCACGGCATCTTCTACCGTGTTGAAAACAGGGCGGCCTAAATGCTGCTGACCACCTTTGCCAGGGGTAACACCACCAACTACGTTAGTACCATACTCAATCATTTGTTCAGCATGGAAAGTACCTTCGGAACCGGTAAATCCCTGAACAATTATTTTTGAATCTTTATTGACTAAAACACTCATTACAGCGGGTTTAAATTTGTGGCAAAAATAGAACAATAAATGTCTAAGCCAAAGGAATACTTACAACAGATGAATGTTGTCGAGGCAGAATTTGACCACTTATCCGAGCATATTCCTTTTTAACTTTCTTTAACCATTAATTCAGAAAATTTTGAAACCTAAAGGAGTGTTTCGGTGTATATGAAGCAGACGTTGGTTAACAAAACTGACGGACATGGTTAGAAGAAAAGAAATCATAGTTTAGTACATAGTTAGTTAGTTTTAGTATTAAGGTTGAAGATAGAAGGGCGTTGTGGTTGGCGCCCTTCTTTTTTTGTCAAAATAGGTTTTCTTGAAGCTTGAAACCCAATTGCAGTGATGGTATCATTAAAATGTTAATTTAGCATTTAGCATCAACCACTACGCTCTTGACTACTCCTGACTTTAAAGGCGCGCGAATTTTTGGCTTAATTACTGGCCCGCTCTTATTCTTCATCATTTTAGTTCTCGACCCACAGATTTGGATCGCACCACAGGCTTGGACCGTGATTGGAATTGCCCTTTGGATGATCATTTGGTGGATTACCGAAGCTGCACCCATCCCCGTCACCGCGCTCTTGCCCATTGTACTCTTTCAGATTACAGGAGTTTTCAACTCAAACCAAGCGACTGCACCATATGCCAATCCCATTATTTTTCTTTTTATGGCGGGTTTTATTCTTGGGCTGGGAATGGAAAAGCACAATCTCCACAAGAGAATTGCCTTAAATTTAATTAAGCTGACAGGCACCAATCCCAATGGAATTATCCTGGGCTTTATGCTCACTACAGCCTTTTTGTCGATGTGGATTAGCAATACAGCAACCACTGTTATGATGCTGCCCATAGCACTTTCTATTACCAGTTTGCTCAACATAGACAACACAGATGATGTAGGGAAAAAGCGCTTTGCATTGGTTCTAATGTTGGGCATTGCCTATGCTGCTAATATTGGAGGTACAGCCACCATCATTGGAACTCCGCCCAATGTGGCATGGGTTGGATTTATGAGCGAAATGATGGATTATGAAGTCAGTTTTGCTCAGTACCTAAAGGTGGGGCTACCAACCTGTTTTGTCATGCTTGCGGTTACTTACCTTTTATTGACTCGGGTTCTATTTCCAAGTAAAATCAAAAGCCTATCTGATTCAGCCGAAATCATCAATGATCAATTAATAGCATTAGGTCCTTTTAAAAGGCCCGAAAAACTAGTGACAGTGATCTTTGTTTCTACTGCCCTGGCATGGATTTTCAGAAACAGCCTGAACTCTCTATTCAACACCACCCTTTTGAATGACACTTTAATTGGGATGATCGGTGCCATTTTTATGTTTGCCACACCCGTTCATTTAAAGAAGGGAGAGTTTCTGCTTGATTGGGAGTACACCAAAAAATTACCTTGGGGAATCTTACTACTATTTGGCGGAGGTCTTACACTGGCCAAAGCCATGGAATCCACAGAAATTGTTCAGATTGTGGGGGAAAGTATTGCAGGGCTGGGCGATGTTAATCGGCTGGTTTTGGTTTTAGGACTGAGTACCTTTATGCTGTTCATGACTGAAATCATGAGCAATGTGGCATTGGCTGTAATTTTTGTTCCTGTGGTGTTGGGCATTTCGGTTACATTAAATCTCAATCCCATGTATTTGTCTTTGCCCGTGACCTTGGCTGCGAGTTATGCTTTTATGATGCCCATTTCAACACCACCAAATGCCATTGTTTTTTCTTCTGGTATGATTCAAATGAAAGACATGATACGAGCGGGCTTCATCTTGAATCTGGTGGCGATTGTGCTTTTGGCTATTCTGTCGGAAACACTAATACCGTTGGTTTATTAGTAACCTGAACTCGATTCATAAAACAAGCCTAATGAGACGACAGGAAGTTTTTCTCATAGTTTGAACTCTCCAAAAGTGGTCATTCTTAGTTCAGATGAATCCATCAATTCCTTGTATAATGGATGCATTAACTTTTGGAGAGGTATCCCTATATTTAAAGTCGAGCTCAGGTTAGCATGAAAGATTCAGCGAAAATTTTCAATCAAATTGTAGAAGATCGGAGATCCGTTAGGGTTTATGACGCAGCAGCGGAATTTGACCACACTGCTGTTCAAAGAAGCTTGGAAAGAGCGATTCTTTCGCCCAACAGCAGCAATATGCAGTTATGGGAATTCTATAGAATTCGTTCCGAAGAAGGTCTAAAACAAGTTGCATGGATGTGTATGAATCAAAAAGCAGCCAAAACCGCCCGTGAATTGGTTGTTTTCGTAGCGCGAAAAGACCTTTGGCGAAAAAGACAGCGCGCGCTCGTCAAAGAAATGAAACGGGTATATGGCGATCAACCGAAAGACAAGGGAGCCCAACGCGCTTTCAATTATTATGAAAGCCTAATCCCAAAATACTATTTCAATGATCCATTTGGGGTTTGGGGATTCATCAAAAAGTGCATCTACTTTTTTGTAGGCTTGAAAAGGCCCATGGTGCGCCATGGCAACGCTACTGATGTAAGGATTAGCGTTCATAAAAGTGCTGCGCTCGCTGCCCAAACTTTTATGCTCAGTATGAAGGCCGAAGGTTATGATACTTGCCCAATGGAAGGAATGGACTCGCTCCGAATTAAGCGTTTTCTAAAATTACCAAGAAGAGCAGAAGTCACCATGGTGATTGGTTGTGGCCCAGCGGCAGAAGGCGGCATTTATTCTGAAAGATTCAGAATTCCGAATAGCGAGGTGATTTTTGAGGTTTGATGTAGAAAACTGATTTATTCGGAAAATATTCAGCTTCACTAGAAAATAGCTTTGCGAAGATGATTTCCAAGACAAGCAAGTTGCAACTACGGTTACTTTGAAAAAATAAAGAACTCCAACAGAAGGTTTCCATTGGAGTTCTAGAATCAAATTAGAAAGGAGGATTATTATTCCTCCAATCGCTTAACATTATCAGTGTAAACCCTTTCGATCAAAATTCTTCGTGGATCAATCGCAGCCTTAAGCGGCTGCCTGTCTACTTCAAAAGTCAATTGGAAGTTACTTTCCTTGAACTTCACTCGCTTTTCCAAAATCAAGTCAGACTCTTCTGCATCTGCATAAATTCCAATATCAATCCAATCATTAAGGTCGACTCTGGTTTCGTTACCCACCGTATCCGCTTTGATTTTATAGGCCACAATGTCCATGGTGACTTTGAATTTTCCACTCGCCAAAGTCTCAACTGAAGCGTTTGTTAATCTGTTGTCATAAAGGGTGATTTCTTTGAACCAATCATCAATTAGGTACTTCAAAGAATCTGGCACTTCTGGCTCAAGGTATCTCAAGAAATCTAAAGAGGTTGGGTAAGGCGTTGAATAGCGATACTCGTCAAGGAAATTGCGAAGTGCATTGTTCACCTTTTCTTTGCCAATATAATCCTGAAGGGCATACAAAATCACAGATCCTTTACCGTAGTGAATGTAGCCTTGGTTTTCCACTTTATAGAGCGGAAGCTCTTTTACAGTTTCAGAACTCCGACCTGATAGATACCTATTCATATCGTATTTCACAAAATCCTTCATTTTTAAAGGACTCGTTTCCTCGCTCATTACCATCAAGGAGGAATACTCCGAAAAACTTTCTGTGAGCATAGTACCGCCCTGCATGTTGGCAGAAACCTCTTGGTGTGCCCACCACTGATGCCCCATTTCATGCGCAATTACAGCATCCACTACATTGTTCTTATCCTCATTTTCTAAATTGATGATAAACCCAAAAGCTTCTGAATAAGGCATCGTTCCAGGGAAAGCCTGAGCAAACGTAGCATAGCGAGGGAACTCTATGATTCTGGCTTGCTTATGGTAGTAAGGCCCGAAATTCTCGGTATAATACTTCATTGATTTTTGAAGCGCATCGAGCATCTTTTCGACATTCACTTCATGCTTATCGTCATAATAGACTTCAAGGCTTATGCCGTTCCAATCTCGTTTTGCAACTTGGTAATCCGCTGAAATGAAAGCGTAGAAATTTTGAGAAGGATGGTCAACACTATATCTAAAATACTTTCTACCATCTTTTTCCCATTCTTCGATTAAGGAACCCGGTGCTATCGCAATTTGGTCGCTCGAAGTAGAAATTACCGTTTCTAACTCTACCCAATCCGATTTACCATCCGTTAAGTAGTTATTGTCGCAAGCTGGGCCGCAGTCAGCAATTAGCTTTGGAGTTCGCTCTTTATCAGGTAAATCGTATTTCTTGCGGGTATCATTATCCCCCAATTCACCACCTTCAGAATAACCTAAACCCGGTAGGATCTGAAAATTATTGAGGAAAGTACCGTTTCTAATTACGCTGGTATTGCTCACCTCATTTTCGAAACCTTTGCTGATATAAGCTGCCGAAACCGATGCCAAAAGTGTATCACCAGGCATCATCGATTTCGAAAGCCGATAGATTTGATAGCCTATTTTCTCATCATTCAGTACGAGTTCCGACCCTACAATATCAATTTTATGGTTCCAATTTTTATCTACGGTAAAGTGGAGTGAATCAATCGCCTGATCAGTAGTATTGATTAAAGACACCGCAACATTGGCAATCACATCTCTTTTCTCTGGAAAAATATCAATCTCATAATTAGCCGTTAAGAGCTTTGGTTGTGCTATTTTTTGGTACTTCTTATAATTTTTCTCGTAATCAGCAGCCAATTTTTCTCTGGCATCGCTCGATGGTGTTTTATTTAAAACATGAATGTTATAAAACACAAAACTTACCACCGCCAACCATAGCACTAATACTATGTAAAAGCTTTTTGCAAAAGTGCCCTTGAAGTTTCGTTTTGCAATTGCCCAGGTTTCTTTTCTTCCGCCAACTTGTCCCCTCTTCAACAATAAACCCGAAATCATGAGTAGAAGCACTCCAAAAAGGATCCAATTGACATTAAACCACAACACCGCTTCGGACGCTGGCCCAAAGCCATTCATGTCTGAATAAATCATGGTTGGGGTTGAGCCAATGCTCAACAAATTAGAATCTACTTTTAAGAAGAGTAAGATTAAATCAATCAAGAACAGATAAAGCACCGACACGAAATAACCCAGGTACTTATTATTAACAACGACCTGTATGAAGACCAACATTGCACTCGTAACGGCATAAAGGGCTAAATACTGATAGAAAAATGCTCCGAAATAAACACCAAATTCGATGTTTGAATAACCTTGTATCAATTGGTAAACCACCCCAATCAATACTCCAAAAACGTAAAGCGAGAGGGTAACGCAGAACAAGGCTAAGGTTTTAGCAAAGAGCGAAGGCAATGAATTGAACGGAGATGCATCAATTACCTCACTGATTTTATTTTCTCGATCGCGCCAAACCAGTTCGCCACTAAAAAAGACGATGATGATAATGACAAAAATAGACGCATTGCCTGCAATCACATCCACCATTTTGTAAGTCACTGGATAGGACTGTAAACCGAAATATTCAAAGCCCTGGCTCAATTCACCCATGATCATTACTAGCGTAAAAAAGAATAAAATTCTAAAGGTGGTAGACTTTACAATGCTGATAAAATCAACTCTAAAAAAGCTTCTGAACTGCTGCCAAGCTGTATTGGTATTAAAAACTTGATGAATCACAGGAAGTGAAAAACTAGTATTGGATTCCTTTTTAACCTTTTCGGTTTTCTTCTTCGAAGATTGCTTTTCTGCAAATGAAAATGTGAAGTAAGACAACAAGAGGATGGCGATGCCTATGCTCACATAAATCAACCTATTTTGAAGTAAGAGTCCTTCTAACATTGGGCTCAAAGTATTCTTCTCTACTGGCGTAAAATATTGTGTTACTACAGTGTATGCTCGAGTTCCAAAAGGATCGCTCAAGGCGGCAATTGTTTGATTTTCAATATCAGAAAGTAAGGTGCCCGAAATGATATAACCTACCATCACCACGATGACACCGATGAATGAAATTACAGTGCTCTTGAATTTATTGGCCAAGGCGAAAGTAATTGCACCAGCCAAAAACATATTGGGAAGAATAAAAAGCAAAAAGTTATTCACGAAGGTTTCAAGGTAGAAAGGCCCAATGTCTTTGGCTTCGACCCAGCCAAAAAGCACACCCGCCCAAGAGCCTACTAACATGCCTATGAAAACCCCTATCAAAGGCATACAGGCCAAAATTAAAGCCCCGAAAAACCTTCCAAAAAAGTAGCCTCCCTTGTTGATCGGAGAACTGAATAGAATTTCGTTGAAATTATGGCTATAGTCACGGAGCGCAGCATTATTGAAAAAGGCAGCTGCGATGAGTAAGCCAAAAATACTCATTACAGTAACAAAAGTAGTAATGATATAAGGTGCGTTCCGGTTGACATTACCTACCGAACCGCCTATTTGCACTGAATCGCTTACCACGGCAAAAAACACCAACAAAGCAATTACAAACATGAAGATGTAGACCATTGGACGTTTAAAAGCATCGCCCAATTCTTTTAAAAAGAATATCTTAAACATAGTGAATGGCTTTAAGAGGTTACAGTTTCAGAAACACCAATTTTCGCGAAGAAGACATCTTCTAAGTTCGGTTGAACGCCCACGAAACCTTCTCCAGGATTAGATTCACTCAGTACATGAATTTGAGGTTTACCTGCCACCATTTTGTTAGAGATTACCCTAAAATTGGCTTCGTATTCCTGCAACTCACCTTTCTCGATTTGTCGTTGCCAAACCATACCAGCTAAATCATCAAGCACCGTCAATGGTGAACCGTTATACACGATTCTACCTAAATTCATGATGGCCATATCGGTACAAAGCTCTTGCACATCATCTACGATATGTGTGGAAAGAATCACAATTACCTCCTCGCCTACTTCGGCCAAAAGATTGTGGAATCTATTGCGTTCTCCTGGATCTAAACCAGCTGTTGGCTCATCTACTATGATCAATTGCGGATCACCGATCAAAGCTTGGGCAATGCCAACTCGTTGCTTCATCCCGCCAGAAAAGCTCTTTACGCTTTTATCTCGTTGCTTATACAAATTCACTTTGTTCAACAGGTACTTCACCAACTCCTTTCTTTCTTTGGTATTGGTTACACCTTTCAAAATCGCCATATGATCAAGCAATTGACTGGCCGTGATTCTTGGATACACACCAAACTCTTGTGGTAGGTAACCCAGTGTTCTTCTGAGTTCTTTGGGATTGTTAAGAATATCTAGATCGTTCAAAAAAGCTGAGCCTGAATCTGCCTCTTGTAGTGAAGCCAGCGTACGCATTAATGATGATTTCCCTGCTCCGTTAGGCCCAAGTAAGCCAAACATTCCATTGTTGATTTCTAGCGAAACATCATCCAAAGCCTTTACGCCATTCGGATAAGTTTTTGAGAGATTTGAGATTTTAAGTTGTGCCATATACTTGATAGTGATTTAGTTACTTTGTTGAGATATAAATTTTTGAAAAGGTAATCTAGTAAAAATCAAATAAAGTCATAGGGTTACTCATTTAAGTCGCAAGAATTATGTCTCTTCTAGTGATTGGGCTTGTACTTACACATCTTTCGATAAGCCTATCGAGTATTGATTCT
>PCUU01000082.1 GCA_002786855.1 Cytophagales bacterium CG12_big_fil_rev_8_21_14_0_65_40_12 | reverse complement strand
ATGCAATGGTAGCACCTCCGATTTCTACATTCGCTAAACCATAGTCTTCAAGGTCTTCATCATTCTTGAACTCTTCGAAAAAACCAGCTCCTTTGGTATAATGCAGCGAGGTAGTCAAACTCCAATCCGATGCAAGGTTTTGAGAAAAATGAAGCTGATAATGGTCTTGGCCGTAATCATCTACTTGATTATCGTATTGATAGTAGTTGTAGCTGCGACCAGAATTTCTAAGATTAGCGGCTTGTTCATCGGTATAGCCATTATTGACAATTACCGCTTCGATTCCAGCTTCATCATTCCTTAGTTTGGCTTCTGGAGTGCCCCACCAGCTTTGGTAGGTCTTCTCTTTTCCTGCAAAAGTGATGAACTTGAACACCGACTTCTTACCATAATAACCAGCCGATAAATAGTAGGAAGAAAGATCACTTGATGCACGATCAATAAAACCATCGGAAGTTATTTTTGACAATCGGCCTTCAAAAGCAAAGTTATTCTCAAGCAAACCTGTCTTAAAAACTGCGTTGTACTTCTGCGTATTGTAAGAGCCAAAAGTAGCGTTGATATTGGCCTCAGGTTCTTGAGTTAGGCTGTTGCTCTGTATGTTAATGGAAGCACCAAAAGCACCCGCACCGTTGGTAGAAGTACCCACGCCACGCTGCACCTGAATATTATCAGTCGAAGTGGCAATATCAGGGGTATTCACCCAAAAGACACCTTGAGATTCGGAGTCATTGACCGGAATACCATTGATGGTAACGTTGATCCTTGAGGCATCGCTACCGCGAATTCGAATACCTGTGTACCCAACGCCAGCTCCAGCATCGGATGTTACCACAGACGAGGGAGTCCAGTTGAGCAGAAATGGCAAATCCTGTCCTAAATTCTGCTTCTGAATGGCTTCTTTCGAAACTTCGGTAAATGTTGTAGGCGTAGTTTCATTGGCCCTTGTGCCCACCACTACTACTTCTTCTAACCCAGTCAGGTCATCCTTGAGTTTGAAGTTAATTTCTAAATTTCCCTTCAACTCAATACTCCTTTTAACCGTACGAAAACCCACCATGGAAATCACCATTTGGTAATTTCCCGCAACCAAGTTTTCGAATTGAAAACGACCATCGGGGTTGGTCGCACGGCCCAAATTCAGTGCTTCGATAATTACATTGGCCCCAACAATTGGATCACCTGTGACTTCATCGACCACTTTTCCTGTCAGGGTGTATTGCGCAAATACACCTGTTGTTGCCAGCCACATGGCCAGCATCATTACTAATTTTTGCATTGTATTTATTAAATGGTTCACAAACTGGGAAACCAGGGGAAGTTTCCCTTTTCCATGTTTACCATACCTCCCTTCGGCAGCATTATCTGCATCAGGTTCAATGGGTATAATCTCAGCCCGTATTTATTAAGGCACCCCTTACTCTGCGACAAAGGTAATAGAGTTTTTATTAAAGCAAAGAGCTCACCATTTTCTTGGCCAATTCTAACCTTTCGTTGGTGTTCCCTTGGATTACTGCAAAGTGGAGGCCTCTGTCGAGCAGCATATTGTAATAGATATCAAAAAAATAGGGACGTTCTTCTGGGTTTTCACGCAGCGGATCATCTTCATAAGGGATATCAAAAAAAGTAAGAAGAAAAAAGTCGTAGTACTGCGTTTCCAGCCTATTCAAAATCCATGGGTCGCACTCTCCGAATTTGTACTCACTCCAAACTTTGATGACATGTAAATCGGTATCACAAAAGAGTATTCCGTTGGCCGAACTTTCGAGTTCTTTTTCAGATTCCATCTGTCCTTTGGCGATTTCCAAAAGATCAGATTGAACATAGGGTCTATCAAGTTGATTGAGGTAAGTTCTGGCATACTCCGGCACCCAAATGGTGTTGAAATGTGCTGCGAGGCTTTTGGCCAAGGTTGTTTTACCCGTACTTTCCGGTCCAATGACCGCTACTTTTATCATATTTTTGAGTCTCCTTTTTGCATTGTCCTTTTCCAAGCCAAGTAGCCTGCAATGGCCATGCCTATGTAGAGGAAATAGAGAAATGCGTAGAAATATAAATCTTTATAAAAATAAACACCTGCCGCAATTACATCTACGGCAAACCAGTAATACCAATTATCAATTTTCTTTCTGGCGGTGAGCCACATTCCTGTCACGCTCAAAATGGAAGTGGTACTGTCCCAATAGGGCAGTGACGCTGGCGCTACACCTTCCATCATGGTGGGAATTTTAATTAAAAATTGAGCGAAAACGAAAATCCCTATAACGGTAAAGACCAAAACGACCACATTTTGCTTTATTGTCATAGCAGAAATTGAGCCTATGGAATCGTCATTCTTGCCTTGTACCCAATACACCCAACCATAGATGTTCAGTACCAGAAAAAAGACGTGCAAAATAAGGTCTCCATAAAGACGTGCCTCCCAAAAAACCACAAAAGAAACGAGCACATAAGCAATCCCTGCTGGCCATGTCCAAATGTTTTCTTTAATAAGAAAGACCACAGCAAGAATTCCAAAAACAAGGCCTGACAACTCCCAAATACTTATTTGAGTGGCATAAGAGACAATGTCTTGCCATATGTGGTTCAGGTGCATGGCGTCAAAGATATAATTTTGTGGTATATTTCGAAGTTAGATTTTTCAGAATGGAGATGTTAAAGGGTATTTTAATTTTGATGCTATTGTTGGTGATTTTCCCGTTGGCCACCAAAGGGCAAGAGCAGGAGTATAATTTGGAAACAGAAAGTGTTTCGGACTATGTAGACAAGATTTTGAACGGCCCAATCAACAAAGAAGGGCTAAAAAAGATGCCCTACAAACTCTGGTTCAATACCAATTACAAAACCTACAGGCTTGATTTTGAAACCCTTAAAGACATTAAAAAACGAAAACTTAAGGACCTTACCGTTTTGGCATTTATGGGTACTTGGTGCCACGATAGTAATAGAGAAATTCCCCGTTTAATGCGTGTTTTAGATGAATTGGGAATAGGCGAACAATTAGAGCTCTATGCCCTTGATGTAGATAAAACTAGTGTAAACGGCAAGGAAAAGTCTTTCGATATCAAAAAGACACCCACGATCATTTTCTATCTAAATGGTGAAGAAGTGGCGCGTGTCCTAGAAGAACCTAAAATATCATTCGAAAAAGAACTTGTCAGCATCCTGAAATAACTCATGTTAACCAATCAAAGTCACCTTTTTAATCTTCCGGACGATATCACTTACTTGAACTGTGCCTACATGTCGCCCGGCTTGAAATCCGTTGCCGAAGTAGGTGTTCGGGCCATCTATGGCAAAGAAGACCCCACCACAATCAAGCCCTCCGATTTCTTCAGCAACACCAAAAAATTAAGAACTGAGTTTCGGAAACTACTGAATTTTAGTGACGAAAAAGACTGTGCGATCATTCCATCCGCCTCTTATGGCTTGGCCAACGTGGCCAAAAACCTAAAAGCAGGCAAAGGAGATAATATCGTTTGTCCCGAAGGTCAATTTCCAAGTAATATTTATGCTTGGAAAGCCCTGGAGAAAGAAAAAGGAGTCCAACTAAATTTAATAGCCGCACCCAAAGAAAGCACAGACCGAGGTCGAATTTGGAATGAACGCATTCTTGAAGCTATTGACTCGAACACCAAAATGGTAGCCATTGGGCATGTGCATTGGGCTGACGGTACCAAATTCAACCTTAAAAAAATCAGACAGAGAACACGAGAGGTGGGTGCCATTTTAGTCATAGATGGTACGCAATCTATCGGAGCTTTACCCTTTGACGTTCAAGAATTCGAGCCAGATGCTGTTGTTGTGGCAGGTTATAAATGGTTAATGGGGCCTTATGCACTAGGAATGGCCTATTATGGTGAATATTTTGCTCAAGGCTCTCCAATTGAAAATAACTGGATGAACCGATTGGATAGTGAAAACTTCGCCAACCTTGTGAACTATCAAGACGAATATCAATCTGGCGCTATCCGCTATGAGACTGGCGAAAGTGCCAATTTTATCCTTACCCCTATGCTCACCGAAGCATTGCGTCAGGTGAATGAATGGGGGCCAGAAAATATCCAAAGTTATTGCCGCTCAATTGCACAAGAAGTTCAATCTGAGCTGCTTCAACTCGGTTTTCAGATTGAATCCTCGACCTTCAGAGCGGAACATCTGTTTGGTATACGGTTACCAGCTTCCATGAACTTAGGGCAGATTACGCAGCGTTTGGCCGATGCTAGAATTTATGTTTCTGTGAGAGGGAATTCCATAAGGGTAGCTCCTCATTTGTACAATACATCATCGGATTTAAGCCGCCTATTAGAGGTGCTTAAGGCCAGCGTTTAGGACTTCTGAAAATAATATTCAAACCAAATTTTTTTAATCGCTATATCCACGTAATTTTGTCCCGCAAATAAACAAGCCTTTATTTGCCATGCCCTTCGATTCGAACAAATTCCTTTTTGAAGCACTGACCTACGATGATGTCCTGTTGCTTCCTGCTTATTCAGAAATTTTACCACGCGAAACCAGCACTAAAACGCTTCTGACACGCAATATTCAATTGAACATTCCATTGGTTTCTGCGGCCATGGATACAGTGACCGAGGCGGGTCTCGCTATCGCTATGGCGCTTGAAGGTGGTTTAGGGTTTATTCATAAAAATATGAAGCCCGAAGAGCAAGCACAGCAAGTGCGTAAAGTGAAGCGTTCTCAGAGCGGAATGATCTTAGATCCTATTACACTCAATGTAGAAAGCACTGCAAGGGATGCGGATAAAATCATGCGCGAAAATAAAATTGGCGGAATTCCCGTGGTTGACAATCAACTTAATTTTGTAGGAATCATCACCAACCGCGACATGCGATTTATTAAAAACATGTCGAAACCTGTGCGCGAAATCATGACCAAGGAGAACTTGATTACCGCCAAAATGGGGATCAGCCTTGACGAAGCCGAAGATATTTTACAAGAGTTTAAAATAGAAAAACTGCCCATTGTAGACGAACACGGAAAGCTCAATGGCTTAATTACTTACAAAGACATTCTTAAAAACAGGGACAGGCCGAATGCTTGCAAAGACCAATATGGCAGATTAAGAGTGGGTGCGGCTGTTGGGGTAACTCCAGATATTATCGAAAGAATTGAGGCCTTAAAAAATGCAGGGGTAGACGTCATCAGTATCGATACGGCCCATGGCCATTCGAAGGGTGTTATCGATATGGCCAAGAAAGTAAAATCATCTTATCCCGAAATAGACTTGATTGTTGGAAATGTGGCCACAGGCCCTGCCGCGAAAGCTTTGGTAGATGCTGGTGCAGATGCCGTTAAAGTAGGTGTTGGTCCAGGCAGTATTTGCACTACTAGAATCATTGCAGGGGTAGGAATGCCGCAGCTCTCTGCGGTTTACGAATCTGCAAAAGCCATTTTGGGTTCGGGTGTTCCGGTAATTGCAGATGGCGGTATCCGCTATTCAGGAGATTTGGTTAAAGCGATTGCCGGTGGAGCAAGTACCATAATGATCGGTTCTCTTTTAGCGGGTACCGAAGAAGCCCCGGGCGAAGTAATTCTATACGAAGGAAGAAAATTCAAATCGTACCGAGGCATGGGCTCTGTAGAAGCCATGGAAGATGGATCGAAAGACCGCTATTTCCAAGATGCCGAAGATGATATTAAAAAATTAGTACCCGAAGGCATTGTAGGCCGAGTACCTTATAAAGGCACGGTGCAAGAAATGCTTTACCAATTGACAGGTGGGCTAAAAGCTGGAATGGGCTATTGTGGCGCTGCCACCATTGATGATTTAAAACAAGCACAATTCGTAAAAATTACCAACGCGGGCATGAGCGAAAGCCATCCACATGATATTATGATTACGCGCGAAGCTCCTAATTATAGTAGGAGGTAATTTACTCAGGCATTGAAAAGGGTCGAATAATATTCAGACCCTTTTTTTATATCCATACCTATTGGGCTACCAATACCTCAATTCCACTGCCGAGGATTTTCTTCCGCTCCCTTAAAAGCCATTAATCTCGCTCAGTCATCAGCGTACTTTTGTTCATATCAAATTCAAAAAAGACATGAACAAATTCAAAACAACATTAATGCTTATGGTCATCAACATTATGCCGCTTCAGCTGGTGGCGCAAAAATCAAATCTGGATATCCGAGTTGTGGGCAAAGGTCAGCCTGTGATTATGATTCCTGGACTTACTTGTTCGGGTGAAGTTTGGGATTCTACCATTGCCGCTTTAGACGGGGATTACGAATACCATGTGATCACGCTCCCCGGGTTTGCTGGCCAACCTGCCTTGGCCGATCATGAAGGCAAATACCTCGAAAAAATGAGGGATGAAGTAGTCGGCTATATTCAAAATCAAAAACTCAAAAAACCCATCATTATTGGTCATAGTTTGGGTGGTTTCTTGGCTTTAAATATTGCTATCGCAAACCCTGAGTTGCCTTCTAAATTGGTAATAGTAGATGCTTTGCCATTTATGACGGCCGTAATGATGCCGGGCATGTCTGCCGAAGATGCCAAGCCGATGGCCAAATCGATGAAAACTCAAGTAGTAAGTGCCGCAAGTCAACCATTAGAAGGAAGGAAAGCCTATCAGCGGCAAATGCTGGTAAGTATGATCAATGACAAAGATCAAATTGAAATCGCAACACAATGGGCCATTGACAGCGATCAAGAAACGGTAGGCGAGTCGATGTACGAAATGTACACGACCGATATCAGAAATGAATTGGCCAAAATTAAAGTACCAACGTTGGTTCTTGGCGCTTGGGTAGCATACAAGCCTTTTGGTTCGACCAGAGAAAGCACTTTGAAATTGTACACAGACCAATATGCCAATTTAGAAGGTGTAAAAGTAGACATGACAGATATTGGCAATCATTTTATCATGTGGGACGACCCAACATTTTTTCAGGCTTGGTTAAAGAAGTTCTTATAAGCTAAATTTATGGGGTGGCCATTTGTAAAAGCAATGCCACCCCTAACTTTTTACAGATGAAGCATTCAACCCTTTATTGGATTTGTCAGGTCGTAGGTTGGTCAGTTTACGTGCTATTCAGCATTGCCTTAATGCTGAGTTTCGAAGGAGGATCCAATTGGATTACGCCAGGGGTACTGCAACTTCAAATCATCATTGGCTTGTCTCTTTTATTGTTTTCTCATTTATTCAGGCACTTTATTAAAAAAAGAAATTGGAAAGAACTCAAAGTCAAAAATCTGATTCCCAGATTATTGTTTGGGGTAATCGTTGTTTCTTTCCTCGCTCAAGTATTCATTCATTTCCTGATCTATTTTGCAATACCTCTAGAAGGTATTTATCCTTTTAACTTAATGAGCTTTTTCGGCTACACAGCCAGTGTTTCTGTGGTGATGGCCAGTTGGGCGACCATATATTTCGGCTATCATTTTATACAGCGCAATCGCAGAAATGAAATTGAAAAGTTGGAATTAAAAGCTGCACTGCAAGAAGCCGAGTTGACCATACTCAAGAATCAGATCAATCCACATTTTCTGTTCAACGCTTTGAATAATATCCGATCTCTGATCTTGTCTGACCCAGAAAAGGCACGAACCATGGTGACTCATATTTCTGAATTATTGAGATATTCCATCCAGTTTAATGCTTCAGAAAAAGTGAGTCTGAGTCAGGAATTAGAAATTGTGAAGGACTATTTACAATTGGAATCCATCCAATTCAATCAACGGCTTAGTTACACTTTCGCAATTGATGAAAAAGCACTCGATGTAAAAATACCACCCATGGCCATTCAACTTTTGGTAGAAAACGCCATCAAACATGGCATTTCTCAGCTTTCAGCAGGAGGCAATATTCAAATTAGTGCCCTTTTGGAAAGCGATTGTTTGAGCATAAAAGTGCGTAACGAAGGCCAATTAAAGGGAAAAAGCAAACGCGAAGGGGTTGGGTTAAAGAACCTATTGGAACGACTGAAAATCCTATTTGGCCATTTCGCAGAGCTCAATATTGAAAATACAAATGACAACACCGTTACCGCCACATTAAAAATCCCATTGCTATGAAAGCCCTGATCATTGACGATTCTGACCTGGCAAGACAAGAACTCAAACATTTGCTCAAAAACCGGGATGATGTGCAAGTAATTGGCGAAGCCGAAAATGCAGAAATCGCGATAGAAAAAATCGCTGAGTTAAAACCAGACCTCCTTTTTCTTGATATTCAGATGCCCGGCAAAGACGGATTTGAGCTGCTGCAAGAATTAGACGATGCTCCCGAAGTAATTTTCACTACGGCTTTCAATCACTATGCCATGAAGGCCTTCGATCATAATGCATTAGACTATTTGCAAAAGCCCATCAAAGAAGATCGATTGGCTTTGGCCTTAGAAAAGGCAGCGGTTAAAATCAGGGATCGCAGCAATAAGGTGAGCGATAAACATATTCTGGGTTTAAAAAATCAGGTTTTCGTAAAAGATGGTGAAAGCTGCTGGTTCGTTGGTTTGGCGGATATCCGCATTCTTGAAATCATGGGCAGCTACACACGCATCTATTTCAAAGATCAAAAACCAATGATTCCGCGCTCGCTCAATTACATGGAATCACGCTTGGACCCTGAGGTTTTCTTTCGTGCCAATCGCCAACAGATCATCAACCTAAAGTACATTCAGCGCATCGAACCTTGGTTCAGTGGCACTTTGAAAGTCTATTTGAAGGATGGGGAAGAAATCGAAGTATCTCGCAGGCAAAGTATCAAGTTCAGAGAGGTAATGAGTTTTTAAGATGGAATGTCAAAAGTCATTCGAGATGATTCGCCATGAAGTCGTCATCAGAATGAAGCCAAGTCGCAAGGAATTGGGTAGCCTTTGGCGAACTTGTTGTCAAATCCATATGTCGCTGGTATAGGAGCTACACGAAGTGCTTTCATCCTTTCAATTATCTCTTCTGTTGACAAGTGATTGACAAAATATGTCCTTTCAGCCTCAGAATAAACTCCTGTTCGGTCAAACTCCAAGATTTTCCCAGTCCAATACCTTCGAGTGGTCAACCAATTTGGGTCAACGTTTTCTTCATTAAAAGCCTCGATTGGTCTTACTTCCAAGTATATTGTTCTTCTTTTTCCCTCGGTCCTCCTTGGGCCAGAGCCATGTAAAACCATCATATCCTGCACCAAAATATCTCCGGCCTTGGCTGGCTGTTGCACCACACCCGGTGGATTCCAACCATACTTTTCTTCAATTTCATTGATCGGTTGTAATTGGTACTGCGTGCCCGGCACATACATTAAACAGCCGTCATCGAGATTTGCATCGTCCAGGTAAATCCCAATATTCAAATAGGGATAAGCCCTACTATGGGGAGCATCTTGGTGCCATCGTATTGTTGGATGCGGATGTTGATGCTTTATTAATAAATCGCATTGCGTAAAAACAGCGTGTGGCCCCACAATTTCCTTTATGAGCTCCAGAAGTGGCGCCATCGACAACAAGCACAACAATTGGTTTGGATAATGGTAAAATAGATTATCCAAGCGTATTAATCTCGCCCCAACCGAATCCTCAACTATACATGCGCCTTCGAGTGCGCTGCCCTTTGTGTGTAAGTCCAAAGCGTTGTTTTCGATCACATCTACAATTGACCTCCATTGCTGGAGCAAATCATTTGGCATGGCTTTGCTGAATACCTGAAATCCGTTTTTTAGCAATTGGGTTTGGTCCATACTAAGCGAGCAAATTACAATTTTTGAAAAGTTAAAAAATTGGAACTCCCAAATAGCAAACTAACCAAGATAATTTCAATCATTGCCATTTTTGAAAATGGCGTGTTAAGCATTCTTTAAAAAGTCTGGAAATTATTCTCAAAAATTCTGATATTCAATCACTTAAACTACAAACCGATGAAAAATAAAATCTTACTCGTTCTTTGCGTCCTCTTTGGATTGATGTTCATTAATGCAGGACTTAACAAATTTCTCAATTACATGCCCGTACCAGAAGACATGCCCGAAAATCTGGTCAACATGATGGGTGCCATGATGGAAATCAGCTGGTTGATGCCTTTAATTGCGATTGCAGAAATACTTGGAGGCATCCTTTTTCTGTTTCCGAAATATAGGCCATTAGGGGCGATAGTCATCTTTCCTGTGATGGTCGGAATTATGTTGACTCATATTTTGGATGCCCCTTCAGGCTTGCCGATTGCTTTGGCCTTGTTGGCAATCAATCTTTGGGTGATCTTGGAAAACCGAGAAAAATACATGCACATGATCAAATAAATGCCCTTTCTTTTATTCCAGTCCGCATTGAAGCGGATTGGAATAAACTCAAACAAGCTCACATTTTCCATTCATTCAAAGTTTTGGCTCACCCTCTCTTCACGAAGCTCTCAGTCAATAATTGGCATATATAACTTGCGTTCATTAGGCCTTTGGCACAGTACATTCTGAAAGTCTATTGCATAATTCGGGTTAAAATTAACACTTGCCTAAATCCAGTAGTCTACACCCTCTCGTAGATATGCCTGAAACTAAAAAACCAACAATGAAAAAGTCAATTTTAAAATTATCGATGATTGCCCTTATGTTAGTAGGTGTGCAATCGTTGAAAGCACAAAAGACCGTGATGGTAGGTGGGGAAGCAATGTATCCAATGAAGAACATCATTGAAAATGCAGTGAACTCCAAAGACCACACAACACTAGTAGCAGCCGTGAAGGCCGCAGGACTGGTAGAAACTTTACAAGGCGCAGGCCCATTTACAGTATTTGCACCAACCAACTCGGCATTCGATAAGTTGCCAGAAGGAACAGTAGCAACGCTCTTAAAACCTGAAAACAAGCAAATGCTTACCGCAGTGCTTACTTACCATGTAGTAGCAGGCAAAATGGATGCTGATACCATTGTAAAAGCAATTAAAAAAGGAAATGGAAAAGCTGTATTGACAACAGTAAGTGGTGGCAAATTAACGGCCATGATGAATGGTGAAAGAAACGTAACCCTCACTGACGAAAAAGGCAATACTTCCAACATCTCTGTTTACGATGTGTACCAGTCCAACGGTGTAATCCACGTAATCGATACTGTAGTTCTTCCGAACTAAAAAGCACTCAAAAAAACGTAATTAGTTGATTATCATATTGATGTAAAGTCAATAGTAGCATCTTATTGCCCAAACCAAAAAAAGTAAAAATTAAAATCATGAAAAGAAAATTAGCAATCACATTAGGTAGTTTAGCCATAATCGCTTCCGTCTACCTTTTCGCAGCAGACCACATTGATGCCCCTGGAGTAGCAAGTACTTCATCAGACATCACTGATTTTTATGCCTTCCAAAGCATGGATAACACATCTAATATTGTGTTTGTAGCAAACCTTCAAGGACTTTTGTCTCCTACCGCCACGGCTTCCGCTTCATTTGATGAAAACGTGATGGTAGAATTTAATATCGACACCAATGCCGATGCCATTGAGGACTTGGTTATCCAGTGTACTTTCGAAAATGGACAAGTGTCTGTTTACGGGCCAGTTGCACCCACTCAAATGGGAACTTCAAGCACACTAGTTGCTGAGTCCCTTTCAGTATCAGCTGCCATTACAGCTTACAATCAATCTGCGGTAATTGGAACAGGCAACGGAATTAAAGTTTTCGCTGGCCCAAGAGATGATCCCTTCTTTATGGATTTTGCTCAATACGGTCAAATCATTGGTGGAAATGCCACAAGCTTTAACGATCCAGGAGCCGACACTTTTGCAGGTTCTAATGTAATGTCGGTGGTAGTAGAAGTACCAAAATCTATGATTGGTGGTTCAGGCAGTATCAATACTTGGGTAACCAGCAACAGAAAGCAGTAAGCATCAAACCATTATAAATTAAAAAAAATGAAAAAGACATATTTAAATAAAATCTGGACAGTCGCAGCCATTTGTACACTTGCCTTAAGCACATTGGCTTGTAATGATGATGACGATACTCCTGCCATCCCAACTACCTACACGCAAGAGGATCAAATGGGTAGACCCGCAATCAACACTGTATTTGTTAGTTCAGCCAACAAAGATCAGTTCAACACAACTGCACCATCGGCACAGGGTGGCGCATTTCAAGCAGCATTTCAATCGCAATTATTGGCTTTGAATGCAGGTTATACTACCAATGCTCTTGGATTAGACGCAGCTACTTTTACTACAGTATTAGCAACTGACGTATTAACTGTTTCTCTTGATGGAACTACTACCTTCTTTGATGGTACCAATGTTTTGACAGGAAGAAGACTTGCTGACGATGTAATTTCAGTAGAGCTTTTATTGATCTTCGGTGGCCCTGATGGTTCAGCAAACCCAGGATTGACCGATGATAATGTAGATGCAAACGACAAATCATTTTTAAGCACTTTCCCTTACTTGGCTACGCCTTGGTAATTTAATCCAATGCCGGCCTATGTTATACAATCCATAGGTCGGCATTTTTCCACCCACCCCACCATAAACCACAATTAAGATGAGATATTTAATAGTATGCCTTCTTTCCCTTTTCATAAGCTCTTGCCAACAAAGGACCAACAAAAAGACAATTGCTAAGGCCGATGATTACAGTCAATATTTGAATGCAAACCCGTCTCAAAATACACTGGAAATCAACAACATAGATCTTGAATTTTGGGGTAATAAACTCCAGAACGACCCAAAAAACTTTACTTATATCAGCAAAATTGCTGGGCTCTACAGCCAAAGATTTAGATTGGATGGCAATGTAATGAACATCTATACTTCGGATAGTTTGTATAAAGTAGCCCTAGCCCTGAATCCATTCAGCGATGCGGGAATTTATCAAGGCCTAAGTGGCAATTCAATTACCAAACATGAATTTGCCGATGCTAAGAAATATGCCGAATTGGCCCTGAAAGAAGGCGATAAAAAAACTGCTTCCTACTACTTGCTTTTCGATGCTTTGCTTGAACTGGGCGAAACCA
Source organism: Cytophagales bacterium CG12_big_fil_rev_8_21_14_0_65_40_12 (assembly GCA_002786855.1). Classification (GTDB taxonomy): domain Bacteria; phylum Bacteroidota; class Bacteroidia; order Cytophagales; family Cyclobacteriaceae; genus Roseivirga. Next base: position 71,685 of record PCUU01000082.1, on the reverse strand, counting down.
TTCAAGCAAAGTCGATACTTGCCCTTCAGCAAAACAAAAATAACTTTGATTATTTAATCAGGGCCTCTAAAATAGCAGATATTGAAGGAGATCTGGAGCAAGCCATTGTTCTAATGGAAGCAGGTTTTGAAAAAGTAAAAGCCAATAGCGCACTTTATGCTTGGAGCAAGGCCAATCTGGCCGATATGTATGGTCATGCGGGAAAAATTGAGGAATCGTATCAATCTTATTTAGCAGTATTGAAAAAAAAACCAGAACATTGGCATTCGCTGCAAGGCATAGCATGGATTGCCTTTGCGCATGATAATAATTTGAATGAAGCAAAACGCATTCTCAATTATATAAAAACCAAAAACAACGATCCACAAATCACCTTGATGCTTGCTGAAATTGCAGATTTTGAGAATGATAGCCAAAACGCGAAAGTTTTGAAGGAAGCATATTATGCTCAAGCAGGTGCAAGCGAATATTTAGGCATGTACAATAAATATACAATCCTTTTAGAGGCGGAAGATTTAGGCAAGCCAGAAGTGGCAGTGCTTCGATCGAAAGATGAAGCGAACAAAAGGCCGACCCCTGAAATTTATGATCTTTTGGCATGGTCGCACCTTCAAAATGGTGATCCTAAAACTGCCTTAGCACTGGCCAACAAATTTGTGGTTGATAAATCCTCTGAGCCTGAAGTACTTTACCATTTAGGAATCATTTACATGTCGAACGACATGAAAACCCAAGGAAAAAAATTCTTGAAAGAAGCCCTCGAAAGTTCATTTGAATTAGGTCCATTGACTTCTTCAAAAATCAAAAACCTACTTTGATGAAACTGACCAAGACCCTAGCCACAAGCCTGCTGATTACCTATGTGGTGATCCTCTTTGGCTATGGTCTTTCTTCTTTAACGCACATGTGGCTTCATGCCGTCCAGAATCCAAGTCATAGCCATGGGCATGTACATGTGAGTAAAACAGAAAATAATGGCCTTCATAGTGTGAGCGACCACAGCAAAACACTTTCAAAACTCAATGAAGGCAGCCAGGATTTGGGAACAACCGAATCGAACACCATTGTTTTTGCGTTTGTATTTTGGAAAAGCCCCGAACCACTTTTAATCACTCTTGATTACAGCACGGCTGAAAAAAAGTACATGGATTACCTTGTCCATTATAACAGCAGAGGCTCAAAGCCTTCGACCCCACCACCGCTTTCATAAACCCCTTTCTAGTGTTATTCCCTCGCACAATATTGGCAGGGCCGAACAAAAAAATGCCCTTTCCTTTTTAGGTGTACAATTCGACACGATTCAGGCGGGGCGCACTTCAATCATTGGTATAGAATTCCAATGGGCAGCACATGCTCCCAACAGGAATACTATTGCCTAAAAATTTAGAAAATCATTATGAAAAAAATAATTATGGTTGGCCTCCTCTGTATCATTGGAATGGCCGCAAAAAGTCAGACGGGTGGCATCAATGGGCGCGTTATAGATGCCTCATCAGGTCAGCCCTTAATAGGCGCAAACATTATCATTGAAGAAATTAGCAATGGAGTTGCTACCAACGAATTCGGGAAGTTTTCTATTAAAAATTTGGAGGCAGGCACTTACAATCTGATTGTGAGTTTCATTGGTTTTGAAAAGTTTAGCCAAAAGATTGCCATCAACGCAGGTAAATTCAGCAGTGTTGACTTTGCACTTTTGCCTGATGCCTTGGCCTTAGAAGATTTTGAAATTCGCCAAAATCTAGTTCAAAATGCATCAACCATCTCTTCTTTAGACCTCCAATTAAGGCCTATCAGTACCTCTCAGGATGTACTCAAAATTGTTCCTGGGCTCTTCATCGCTCAACATGCAGGTGGCGGTAAAGCCGAGCAAATCTTTTTGAGAGGATTTGATATTGACCACGGAACTGATATTGCCCTTACCGTAGATGGAATGCCTGTCAACATGGTGTCTCATGCCCATGGCCAAGGCTATTCCGATCTTCACTTTGTAATTCCAGAAACCATTGAAAGAGTGGCGTTCGATAAAGGGCCTTATTACACGTCAAAAGGCAATTTGAACACCGCGGGTTTTGCAGATTTTCAAACTAAAAAACGTTTGGACAATAATCTCTTCAAAATAGAAGGAGGTCAATTTGGTACATTTAGAACCGTTGGGATGTTCAATCTTTTAAGTGCCGAAAACATAGATGAGCCCAGCCTCTTTTTGGCTACTGAATACTCACGGACTGACGGCTACTTCGAAAGTCCTCAGCATTTCAACCGTTTTAATGCACTTTTAAAATTTCATCAAAGGGTGGCCGAAAACAAAACCATCGAAATTTCTGCTTCAAGTTTTACCAGCAGTTGGAATGCTTCTGGGCAGATTCCTTTGCGTGCGATTGAAAGCGGACAAATAACCCGTTTTGGGGCCATTGATGATACTGAAGGGGGTGAAACGGGAAGAACAAATCTGAACTTTAACCTGATCACCGACTTGGCCGATGGCGGAACGGTTCAAAACCAAGTGTTCTTTTCAAAGTATGATTTCGAACTGGTCTCGAATTTCACCTTCTTTTTAAACGATCCAATTAACGGAGACCAAATCACACAATCAGAAAGCCGAAATATTTATGGCAGCAACAACCGCTATTTCAACAATTGGGACTTGTTTGGATTGAATGCTTCTACAGAATTCGGTGCTGGCTTTAGGTTCGATCAGGTAGAGGATATCAGGTTATCGAGGACACTTCAAAGGCAAACCGTACTTTCTGACCTTGCCCGAGGTGATGTACAAGAGACCAATGCTTTTATTTATGCCGAGGAGGTACTTAATATTTCTGAAAAAATAGCTTTGACCACGGGCCTGCGCTACGATTTCTTCACTTTCGATTATACCAATCGGCTATCCACCAACTATGATAGAAAAGTTGAAAACAAAGGAATCCTGACACCAAAATTGAACTTGAGCGTTCAAGCTGCCAAAGATTTGAACTTCTATATAAAATCGGGAATTGGATACCACTCTAATGATACAAGGGTTGTTGTGGCCCAAAATGGCCAAGAAATTTTGCCCAAAGCTTATGGCATTGATTTCGGTACGCTGTGGAAACCAAGCCCAAATCTTTTGGTCAACCTAGCCCTTTGGAGATTAAACCTTGATCAAGAGTTTGTTTATGTGGGTGATGAAGGCATTGTTGAAGCTGGAGGCAAAACCAGGAGACAAGGAGTTGATTTGACATTGCGCTATCAGCTTTCACCAAGCCTTTACGCCAATGTAGACCTCAACTATACAAATCCTGAATCTGTGGAGGAAGCTGAAGGTCAAAATTATATTCCTTTGGCCCCAACCTTTACCAGTATTGGAGGATTGACTTACGAAGGTAAAACTGGATTTAGTGGCAGCCTTCGCTATAGATTTTTAGACGATAGAGCAGCAAATGAGGATTACAGCGTAACTGCGAAAGGTTATTTCCTTTTAGATGCCGTAGTCAACTATTCCATTGGTGCTTTCGATTTTGGTTTATCCGTAGAAAATGTACTCGACACTGAATGGAGAGAAGCGCAGTTTGAAACTGAATCGCGCCTGCGCAGTGAAGCAAATTCAGTAAGCGAAATCCACTTTACTCCTGGCACACCCTTCCAAGCCAGGCTTTCGGTTGCTGTTAAATTTTAAAATAACAGGCCTTTAGACCTATAAGGTTTTGAAAACCTTATAGGTCTAAAATTAGATTAAACAATTGAGCCAATTAATATTCATTCCATTTGAACATGGTAATCAACTGGCCATGGCCTATTTGCGTTGCCTGAGTATGGTTTTTTATTCTGATATCCTATTTTTCAAATCCATTCTCTCATGCAAAATCCTAATGATTTCGATATGACTCTTATTTATTGTTCTGTAGAATATAATGTGCCGATTGGATTTAATGCCTAGCAGGCCTTCTGAGATTCCATCATAGCCTTTTCCTAAATGTGGGTTGTCTGCAATTTCTCTACAAGCTGAAATGAGCATTTCGTAATATTGATCGGCTTGTTTTTCGGACCAAATCTCAAATGTATAATCCCAAATTTTTGATAAATCCTCAACAGCTTTATTCGTCAATTTAAATTCAGCCATTTGAACTCTTTTTTGCTTTTAGAGACGCCAAGTGCTCGTTAGGTTCAAAATCATGTGCAATTCCGCTGTCAATTCCGTCTTGAATTGCGTTTCTTAATACCATTGCTCTACTTTCTTCTTCTTCTAAAAGTCTCAAACCAGCACGTATAACTTCGCTGACATTTTTAAATCGACCTTCATTTATACGGCTTTGAACAAATTGGTCAAAATAATTTCCGAGTGATACTGATGTGTTTTTGCTCATCTTACCAAGATTTGCTTCAATTATACCAAAAATTGGTATACTAACCAAAGCCCGTGCTGATTGGGATGCGAAACTTTTCCCAAAAGTTGAAGGAGACGATACCTATATTCCGTTTCCTTAAACTTATAAGGTTTCGAAAACCTTATAAGTCTGGTCTAAAACAACAAAACCACCCTTGGGTGGTTTTTAAATTCTTTAGCATAATAATCCTTAAACAGCTCCAGCTACTTGCATTAAATCCAAGGTTGGATTTACGCTTCCGCCTTTTGGCTCAATGGTTACCGCGAACATGGCTGCATTTTTAATGCTCTTCATTTTTATCAAGCCTTCCACATCAAAATCAAATACACCCATATCTACTGGTTTTCCATCTACAATGGCCCAAAGTTGATATTGCTGTTCTTCAGTTAATGTTTTTAAGTTTTGAATATTCAAGTAAGCTTCATCCGTTTTAGCATTCCAATACACACTGGCTGCAAACGACTGAGAAGCATCAACAGCCGCCATATTAACGCGTTTAAAATCAGCATTACTGATAACATCAATGTCGGCCACTAACTCATCTAAGCGATTATTTACTTGATTGTATTGTTCTGCCATTTGGCTATTCTGTGCTTGCAACTGGGCAAAAGCATCGGAAGAAGACTTCCATTTCAAACGGTAGTCATAAGCCATATAAGAGCTTACTACGGCCAGCGCCACCGAGGCAGCTACTAGATATTTCCACACTCCCGTATTGGTTTGTGGCATTGGAATCACCTTAGGTGCTTCCTGAGATACGTTACCAACTAACTGTCCTTCATCTTCTCCCCCAATAGCGGCCATTATATTGGCCTTGAGGTGACTTGGTGCTTGAATAGCAGTGGCCATGGCAATGTCTTCGAGTCCTGCCTCAATTGCGTTCAATTCATCGCGCAATTCAGGATACTGAACTACAAGCGCCTCTACTTCTGCACGTTCCTGCGGAGAGAGTGTATCGAAGATGTATGCTTCGAGTATGCCTGACGCTATGTATTCTTTAATATCCAATTACAACTTTACTTTATGTCTCAAATGTTTTAAAGCCGATCGCAAACGAGACTTAACTGTTCCCAAGGGTATATCGTATTCATCGGCAATCTCTGAATGAGAGAAGCCTTCGAAATATACTTTAATCAAAACAAACCTTTGCTCTTCAACCAGGTCGTCCATTAACTCTTTTACACCGATTCCATCAACTGACGACTCAGTGCTATTTTGTCGATCGATGGTATATACGTTGTCATCTATCGAATCAGTTTTAGCACTTCGTTTTATTTCTTTGGAACGTATTTTATCAATTGCCGCATTTCTCGTCAAATTGATCATCCAAGTGAATAAACGTCCCTTTTGGGCGTCATACATTCCTATCTTATTCCAGATTTTCAAAAAAACATCTTGAATGACCTCGCTAGTAACATCCTCATCTTGAATAATGCGCTGCGCTGCACCATAAAGTGCATCCCCATATTTATCATAGAGATACGACAATGCGGACTTATCTTGATTTTGAAGTCTCAAGACAAGATCGTGTTCCTCTATATGAAGCGATTTAGGTGCTATATCCGTAATATTTAGATGCAATGTAAAGAGCAAAACCGAATTTCTTCGGTCTTGTTCCATACAATAAGTTATTATTTCTATAAATGGATTACTTCATCATAGGCAGCAGCAGCCGCTTCCATGATGGCCTCTGACATAGTTGGATGAGGGTGAACCGTTTTGATGATTTCATGGCCAGTGGTTTCTAATTTCCTTACCGATACGATTTCTGCGATCATTTCGGTAACATTAGCTCCGATCATATGAGCACCAAGGCATTCGCCATATTTTGCATCGAAGATCAATTTTACAAAACCATCGCTTGCACCACCAGCTTTCGCTTTACCAGATGCTGAGAATGGGAATTTACCAACCTTAATTTCGTAACCTGCTTCCTTAGCTGCTTTTTCGGTATAGCCTACTGAGGCCACCTCTGGCTGGCAATAAGTACAGCCCGGAATGTTATTGTAATCAAGCGCTTCTGGATGATGTCCAGCAATCTTCTCTACACAAATAATACCTTCTGCTGAAGCCACGTGTGCAAGTGCAGGGCCATGAACGATATCTCCAATCGCGTAAATGCCATCAATATTGGTTTTGTAGAAGTCATCCACAATGACTTTACCTTTTTCTGTTTTTACTTTCAGGTCTTCAAGCCCAATTCCCTCAAGGTTGGTAGAAACACCAACTGCTGAAAGTACTACCTCAGCGTCTAAAACTTCTTCACCCTTTTTGGTTTTGACTGTTACTTTAGAGATTTTTCCTTTGGTATCTACTGAAGTTACCTCGGCATTGGTCATGATCTTAATGCCTGATTTTTTGTAGCTTCTTTCCAATTGTTTTGAAACTTCTTCGTCTTCCACAGGAACAATTCTGTCCATGTATTCAACAATAGTGACTTCGGTTCCAATTGAATTATAGAAATAAGCGAATTCTACTCCAATAGCTCCAGAACCTACAATCACCATAGAAGCTGGTTTTTTATCTAAAACCATTGCCTGTCTGTATCCAATGATTTTCTTTCCATCGATTGGCAAGTTTGGCAATTCTCTTGAACGGCCACCTGTCGCCAAGATGATGCTGTTGGCTTCGTAATCAACTTTTTTTCCATCGGCACCAGTCACTTCCACCTTTTTACCAGCCTTCAGTTTACCGAAGCCTTCTATATGATCGATCTTGTTCTTTTTGAACAAGAACTGAATTCCTTTGCTCATTCCTGCCGCTACATCACGACTTCTTTTGATCATCGCATCAAAGTCAGCAGTTGCTCCTTCGATTTTAATTCCATAGTCTTGAGCGTGTTGGATATATTCGTACACCTGAGCACTTTTTAATAATGCTTTGGTTGGGATACATCCCCAGTTCAAACAGATTCCTCCCAATTCTGATCTTTCGACCACTCCTACTTTCATTCCTAATTGAGAAGCCCTGATCGCTGCCACATATCCACCGGGTCCACTGCCTATTACTATTAAATCATACTTGGTAGCCATATTTTATGTGTTTTTTTCTAACAATGGGGCAAAGTTAAGCCAAATGTTCGCAAATAAAATATCGAATTGGAGGTATTGATCCTTTTCGTTTTCTTTGAATCAAGATTGAAAACGTTCAAAGGTTGTGGCATTGACCAACAACCTTTTATTAAGCTAAAAAATATGGGTTTACTAGAAGGAAAAACCGCACTTGTAACTGGTGCATCAAAAGGAATTGGTAGAGCAATCGCCACCAAAATGGCCCAAGAAGGTGCCAATGTAGCTTTCACCTATTTGTCAAGTGTTGAAAAAGGTGAGGCATTGGAGAAAGAATTGGCCGCTTTCGGCATTAAAGCCAAAGGATATCGCTCTAATGCGGCTGAATTTGCAGCGGCTGAAGCTTTGATCAACGATGTTGTGGCCGAGTTTGGCAGCTTAGATGTACTTGTCAATAATGCTGGCATTACTAGGGACAACCTTCTGATGAGAATGACGGAAGAGATGTGGGACGAGGTAATGAATGTCAATCTAAAATCTTGCTTCAATACCGTAAAGTCGGCTACCCGCACCATGATGAAGCAAAGATCTGGTTCAATTATCAATATTACTTCTGTAGTAGGCTTGAAAGGAAACGCGGGTCAAGCCAATTACGCTGCTTCGAAAGCGGGTATTATTGGTTTTACAAAATCAGTGGCATTAGAATTAGGCTCTAGAGGCATCCGTTCAAATGCGGTAGCTCCAGGTTTTATCGAAACTGAAATGACCGATGCCTTGGACGAAAAAACAGTACAAAGCTGGAGAGATGCCATTCCTTTAAGAAGAGGCGGTTCTGGTGAAGATGTTGCCAATGTTTGTGTATTCTTAGCCTCAGAAATGTCGGCTTATGTTACTGGGCAGACTATCCAAGTGGATGGTGGAATGCTCACCTGATCTTAAATTTGGTTAACGATTTTATTGCATAAATCTTAATAGTATCGCCCATAAAAGCGTTATTCGGTCATTGGAATAAAGTCGTTAACTATTTGCTATTTGCAACGTAATTCCTTCTGTTGAATCTGTTTCAGCAGTTCAAAAAATTAATCAATACCCTATCATAATTTACAAAGCACATTGATTTTCAATAGCCTTCTTCTTAAAACGGACTTCCCTTCCTGGTTCATTCTGGTCTGTTTTTTAGTAGGTGGGCTTTATGCTTTTATTCTCTATTCCAAAAAAACGAATTGGACAAAAAGCACAAATCGGATGCTTGCTGCTTTCCGCTTTGTCTTGGTCACTTTGCTCTGTTTCCTTTTGATGGGGCCACTATTAAATCAGGTGACTTTCTTCGATGAGAAACCGGTAGTAGTGTTAGCGGTAGACAATTCGGCCTCGGTGCCCGCCACGTATGATTCGCTAGACTTCTTAGCATTAAAGAAAAATCTAGCAAACATCTCAGATGAAATTACTGCCGAAGGCTACGAATTGCGCATCAGAAATCTTCAAGATTATCAAAGTGAGGTAGAAAGCATTGAATTCGATCAGAATGCGACAAATCTTCAAAGCCTACTTAAAGGTATTGCCAGTGATTATGAGCAACAAAACCTAGTTGGGGTTGTACTGGCCAGCGATGGCATTCATAATTATGGTTTATCTCCTCAATTCACGCAGCTCAATTTTCCAGTAATTACTATTGGATTAGGTGATACCATTCCAGCACGTGACCTGAGCATCAAGAGTTTAAATTATAATAAAGTGGTATATGAAGGCAATCGCTTTCCGCTTATCGCTGAAATATATAATAATGGCTTTTTGAACGAGACTGTGCGGGTTCAAGTCATAAAAAAGGGAAAAGTAATTGGTGAAAAGTCGATTGACCTGAAGGGTGATGAACAAATCAATTCCGTTGAATTTATTCTTGATGCGGAACTAAAAGGGATTGAAACCTACCAAGTTCAAATCGTTCCTAAAGAAGGTGAAAACTCACTCCTGAATAATAAAAAACAAGCGTTCCTTGAAGTTGTAGACAGTAAACAAAGGATTTTAATTGCAGCAAAAGCTCCTCATCCAGACGTTAAGGCACTCAAAAATGTAATCGATAAAAATGAAGGTACGGAAACAGTTACCTATATTGAAGGTTTCAATTCAGTTATTCCAGAAGGGCCTTTTGATCTGATCATTCTACATGAGCTGCCTGATTTAACTGGTTTTCCGAGCTGGTTGAGTGCTTGGTTAAAAAGTACCAACTCATTCTATATTACCGGAAGTGGGATTTTAAGTGCCATTAATGAGCAGAACCCTGTTATCAATTATAACAACTTTGGCCAATCCGATAATGCTGGTCCGAATTTCAATACAAACTTCAATCTATTTGAAATAGAAGCCAGCTTATTAAGAAGAATGGCTGAGTACCCTCCGATTTCGGTACCCTACGGTCAATTCAACTTCAAAACTCAAGCTGATATTTTACTCTATCAAAGGGTAGGTTCTGTACAGACAAATAGACCATTACTGAGTATTTATAATGGTGACGATATGAAATCAGCAGTATTTTCTGGTGCAGGCTTTTGGAAATGGCCTCTCCAAGAATATGCTTTCAACAATGACCAAAAGCTTTTTGAAACCTTGATGGGAAAGCTGGTCCAATACCTCGCAACCAAAGATGACAAACGCAAATTCAGAGTAACTACCCCACAGAATCAATATTTTGATAGCGAAGCCGTGACCTTCCAAACAGATATTTACAACGAACTTTTCGAGAAAATCTATGACGTGAATGTAGATCTCAAAGTGGTAGATGGCGAAGGAAATCAGCAAGAATATAATTACGTCAATAGTGCTGCGAACGACTTTAAAGTGACAGGCTTGACAGCTGGAATTTATAGCTATACGGCCTCTGCCGAGGTGAACGGAAAAAGAGAAAGCAGTCAAGGCACATTTTCAGTTGAAAAATTAGATTTGGAAGACATCAACCTGACGGCCAATCACCAACTGCTGAAGAACATTGCGAGTAACTCTGGAGGCAAATTCCTACTTCCAAGTGAAATGAACAAGGCAGTAGATTATTTTAAAACCCTCGATGCAAAGCCAATTACCAGATCGGACGAAAAATTACAGTCCATTATCAATAACCCTTGGTTACTATTGCTTTTGTTGATTTTGGTAAGTTCAGAGTGGTTTATTAGAAAGTATAATGGCAGCTATTAAAGCACCTCTTCAAGAACGTCCTATTATTCACTTGTTTTTTCGTTAAAAAGTTATGAATTAAACTAAATTATTAGTTTAATTGTAGCCATGAAGTCAAGCTCAATATTCAACCTAATTCTGTTTTCCCTTCTTCTTTGTTCTTGCAGTATGGAAGCCACGCAAGATGAAGCCGATCAGCTTTTTACCGAAGGTCAGTTTGAAGCCGCAGCCGTAAAATACGATAGGGTCATCGCACTAGAACCAGACAACTCTTTCGCCATTTATAACCGCGGTTTGGCACGAGAAAAAATAAAGGACTATCTCAACGCCTCAGACGATTTTACTTACCTGATAAAGCACAAAAAATACACTCGACTTGCTTATTTAGGCAGGGCCAGATGCTCCTTTGAACAGCAAATTTATAAAAGCGTGGTAATGGACATGAATCAATTGCTCTTGAGAGATGAGGATGACGTTGATGCACTTTTGCTCAGGGGCATGGCCTATGTCAAGCTCTATAAAAACAACAAAGCATTAGACGACCTGGATTTCGTCATTGATAAGCAGCCGGATAATATTCAAGCACTGATCAGTCGCGGAGCTGCATTGGCCAGAGGAGGACAAGGCGCGTATGCCATTGAGGACTTTGATAGGGCCATAAAAATCAGCCCAAATCTACCCGTCATTTACTTCAACAAAGGTGTTGTATTTTTCACTTATGAAAACTGGGGCGCTGCCATGGAAAACTTTGAAAAGGCTTTAGAATTGGATCCAAATTATGCCGAAGCCATTACCCGAAAAGGTATGACAAAACTTAATTGGTCTAAACATTCAAAAGCCGAGGCTTGTGTAGATTTCAAAAAAGCCCAAAAAATGAATGATGAATTGGCGGTAGAATATGTCAAAGAATTTTGCTCTAATTAGTGCGCAGATTTAACCGAATACTTATTTTTGAGTATGTTCAAAAAATTACTTCGTACCGGAAACTACTCTACCTCGGCAAGCCTTGGTCTACTCATATTTCGCATAGCCATGGGGGCAATGATGCTAACGCATGGTTATCCAAAGTTTCAAAAGTTGATTGAAGGAAATTTTCAGTTTGGCGATCCCATTGGTCTCGGCCCGGAATTTTCGCTGATCTTGGCTGTATTGGCAGAATTTGTTTGTTCAATTCTACTTATTTTGGGTTTAACCACCAGGTTGGCTTTAATTCCGCTGTTAACGACCATGGCTGTTGCGCTTTTTGTGGTGCATGTCAACGATCCATTTGCTACGCAAGAAAAGGCCGCTCTCTACCTAGTAAGTTTCCTTTTAATCTTAATTACTGGTCCGGGCAAATATGCTTTGGATAGAAAGCTGTTTGGCTAATCTAAAATCATTAGTTCTTGATCGATTCTGTGGAGCAATTGAGCAATTGATTTAGCAGTTGCGTCAAATACTGCTTTAGTGCTGGCTTTATAAATCAGTAAAAATTGCAGAATATACTTAAGCTCATCCTTTTGCAACTCCAGCATAAAACGCTTTTTATTATTGGCGTCCATGGCTGAATAATTGAGGTAAAGGGCGAAAGGCATGTGCTGGCTTGTATAGGGAATTAAGGTTTCCTTTACATGAGCCCCGTCAATCCCTGTCCATTCACTCACGTTTTTATACGACACCTCGTAAAGACTAACCAATTGTTTTGCCAGACTATCATTTTCGATCAGGTCAGAAGCTCCCAAGCTTTTCATTTGCTCATAGGTGATTTGAGTAGGTGTAAAGGGAGAATAACTTAAAGTTCTCAAAAAATTAAGCGTGGTAGAATCCGAAAATACATTATCAGCCTTTAATTGCAGCAATGTCAAACTTGCCTTCTGTTGTATCTCAAGGTTCTTTACGATCTGGGAAATTGCTAATGAATCAGTCTTTAAATTAGCTTGAAAATCTTCCAAAAGCTTGATCTGTTCTCTTTTGGCTTGGGAATTTAACCTCCATTCATTCAGCAAAAACGAAATGCTAATGCCAAAAATAAGGATGACAATTTCGGCCATATAGTACCTAATTCCGCTATTCCTGTTCCTTTTCATAACTAAAAATTTAACATTTGACGCCTACCTCAGTACAATATAGCAGATTCCATTTTCTGGAAGCAATTCAAAAAGCTTCACGAGCAAATCTTGTTATAAAAACTGAGGTGGAATTTGCCGATAATGTTTGAATATTTCCATTGACAAAATCGCAATCAAGGATGAATTCATAATTTGGGTTTATATTCAACTTATGAAAAAAGTACTCCGCGTTTTGGGCCTTGGTTTGTTGGTTATTGTGTTGGCCATTTTTACCTTCTATCTCGTCAAAAACGAAAAACTTCCAAAAGGTGAAAGCGGTGAAAAAGCCGATGCCTTGGCCATGCAAATGATGGAATCTTTAAACAAAGCGGCTTGGGACGAAACCGATGAAGTTTCGTGGACCTTCAAGGGCATGCACACTTACGCGTGGAACAAAACCGAAAATGTCGTCAATGTAAAGTGGGATGAAAACGAAGTGCAACTCGATCCAGAATCGGTCTCTGGGATTGTTGTTAAGGGCGAAATCAAACAAGCGGAAGAAGTTCAAGCACTTATCAAAACAGCCTGGGATTATTTTAACAATGACAGCTTTTGGCTTTGTGCACCCTTTAAGGCTTTTGACCCTGGTACTGAACGCAGTATCGTTCAACTCAAAGATGGAAGTGAAGGACTGATGATTACTTATACCTCTGGTGGTACCACCCCAGGCGACTCGTATTTGTGGATTTTAGATGAAAACCACCGACCTATAGCGGTAAAAATGTGGGTATCCATCCTGCCCATTGGCGGCATTGAATTCACTTGGGAGAATTACCTGACCCTAGAATCAGGTGCTATGATTGCACAAGATCATTGGCTTTTTGGAGTGGTGAATATAGAATTGACCTTACTAAAATAAAAAAGCCTTTCCGAAAATTCGGAAAGGCCTTATGATCTTGTTCTTCTTACTGACTATGAATAAACAGACTCAGCAAGCACAATTACATTGTTATTCAAAACTTCTACTACACCACCATCAATCATTAATTCCTCCACTTTACCAGAAGCAGTAATGCTTACCCTTCCTTTTCCCAATGCACTGATCATTGGAGCGTGATTAGACAGTACTTGAAATTCACCTTCAGCACCGGTAAAGGTGGCCGAGCTTACTTCTCCTTCAAATACTTTTTTATCTGGTGTTACAATTTCGAGTAACATAAATTTATTATTTAGCGGCTTCCGCCATTAATTTCACACCTTTTGCTCTTGCTTCTTCGATGGTACCTACCAAGTTGAAAGCAGCTTCTGGAAGATCATCATGCTTACCATCCATGATTTCGTTGAAGCCTCTGATAGTATCTTTGATGTCAACCAAAACACCCTTTAAGCCTGTAAACTGCTCAGCTACGTGGAATGGTTGAGAAAGGAATCTTTGAACACGTCTTGCACGTGATACAACCAATTTATCCTCATCAGACAATTCGTCCATACCAAGAATGGCAATGATGTCTTGTAATTCTTTGTAACGCTGCAACGTTTCTTTTACTCTCTGGGCACAATCATAATGCTCATCGCCTAAGATATCAGCTGTCAAAATTCTTGAAGTTGAATCCAAAGGATCCACCGCTGGATAAATACCCAACTCAGCAATTTTTCTTGAAAGTACAGTCGTTGCATCCAAGTGAGCAAATGTTGTCGCTGGAGCAGGGTCAGTTAAATCATCCGCAGGAACATATACCGCTTGTACAGAAGTAATTGAACCGTTTTTGGTGGAGGTAATTCTTTCTTGCATAGCTCCCATTTCGGTTGCCAATGTCGGCTGATAACCTACCGCAGAAGGCATACGACCTAACAGCGCTGATACTTCAGAACCGGCTTGAGTGAAGCGGAAGATGTTGTCTATAAAGAAAAGGATATCTTTTCCTTGACCTTCGCCATCACCATCACGGAAATATTCCGCAATAGTTAATCCTGAAAGGGCTACACGTGCTCTTGCACCTGGAGGCTCGTTCATTTGTCCGAAAACGAAAGTCGCTTTCGACTCTAATAATTTTTCTTGAGAAACAGTTGAAAGATCCCATCCTCCTGATTCCATAGAGTGCATGAATTCTTCACCGTAAGTAACGATACCTGATTCGATCATCTCACGAAGCAAATCGTTTCCTTCTCTAGTTCTTTCACCGACACCAGCAAATACAGAAAGTCCACCGTGACCTTTTGCAATGTTGTTAATCAATTCTTGGATCAATACGGTTTTACCTACACCGGCACCACCGAACAAACCAATTTTACCACCTTTTGCATAAGGCTCGATCAAGTCGATTACCTTAATACCTGTGAATAACACTTCAGTTGAAGTTGATAGATCTTCGAATTTCGGAGCTGATCTGTGGATTGGAAGTCTTTTAGTTCCTTTTGGCTGAGGAATGCCATCGATGGCTTCTCCTACAACATTGAACAAACGACCTTTAATATCTTCACCGATAGGCATTGAGATGGCAGTACCTAAATCGGTTACTTCCATACCTCTTGTTAAACCTTCGGAAGAATCCATAGCGATGGTTCTTACTCTTTCTTCTCCAAGGTGTTGTTGTACCTCAAGGATGATTTTTTGACCGTTCTCTTTGGTTACTTCAAGTGCATCTAAGATGTTTGGTAGTTTAGAGCCATCGGCATCAAAGCTTACATCGACTACAGGCCCAATTACTTGGGTGATCTTTCCAATATTTGCCATTCTTTATTGTTTATCTAGATAGGAAAAACGCGGTTTATTCTTCTGGCTGCAAAGGTAGGTCTAATATCCATTTTACCAAAAGGTTAATAAGAAATTAGAGGGGTAAAAATTGCTGAAGACCATGAGCGGTTTGGCTTTATTTTAATTGCCCATTTCCTGTCTTCAATCCCTCAACAAAATTCTAAAAACTGTACCTACATCCGCTTGAGATGACTTTACGAATATTTTTCCTAGATGGTAATTCTCTATAATTCGTTTCACCAAAGTCAAACCTAGTCCCCAACCCCGTTTTTTAGTTGTAAAACCTGGTTTGAACACCTTATTAATTTTGCCTTTGGCAATTCCTTTTCCATTGTCTTGAATATCGATGAAGACCATGTCCTCAGATTCTTTCCCAATGGTGATGTTAATGGTACCTATTCCGCTCATGGCATCGATCCCGTTTTTCACAATATTCTCTACTACCCACTCAAAAAGAGGGCGATTCATTTTGGCTGTCAGTTCTGGAGCATCAGAATCCACATGAAAAATCACTTTTGAGGAAACGCGAGGCTTTAAATAGTTAGTAATATTTTGAATGGCCTCCACTACATTCTCATCTTTCAATACTGGGGCCGAACCAATGTTAGAAAAACGAGAGGTAATCATTTCGAGCCTAATTACATCCTTATTGAGTTCAGAGATAATGTCTTCTTTACCGCTCATTTCAGGAATTTCCTTGAGATATTCTACCCAGGCCATAAGAGAAGAAAGTGGTGTACCTAATTGATGGGCAGTTTCTTTGGCCAACCCAACCCAAACTCGATTCTGCTCCGCTCTCCGCGAATAACTGAAGGCCAAATAAGCAATTGAAGCAAAAAGGGCAATTACCGAAAGTTGAATATATGGATAAGCACTCAATTGGCGCAGTAAACGTGAATTCCGATAGTAAACGTATTGAATCCCTGAGATAGCTCTATTAGGCCCATCACGGTAAATAATCTTGACAGGCTGATTTTCTCCTTTCATTTGACTCAACACTTCCTTTTGGTATTGCCCATGTTCTGCTGCTGTGGAATTATCTAATTCCACATTCCTTGAGTCAACTATTTCGTTTGATGCCGAATCAAGGATAATTACCGGCAACGAATTGTCTGGCCGAATGATGTTGTCGGTTATAAAATTCAAAGAGTTTCCATCGGCCACAGTCGAAAACTCAACGGCTTTGGCCCAAAGGTTTATGTTATCGCGCTCCCGTTCCTTCAGTATGTTTACCAAGGCCGAAGTGTAAATGATAGACCCCACCCCAATAATGACGGCTACAATAAACACAAAGTACTTGAGCGTGGATTGGCTGGTATAAAAATCAATCCCTAATGACCCCTTGAAAGGATTTTGCATACTGGAAAGTAACGAAAAATTAGATAATGGATATATGTTTTGTAGCTACTAAAAGGCTGGGCACAGGTATGCAAACAAAAAAAGGGCTAAAAGCCCTTGTCAATACTATTATGAAAAGAAATCAATATGCTCTGATTTCTTTGCCTTCCATAAAATTCAAGAAAGCTTTGTTCACCACTCGATTACCGCCCGGGGTTGGGTAATTACCTGTAAAATACCAATCACCTAAATTACCCGGACAGGCTTTGTGCAGGTTTTCAACTGTTTGGTAGACGACTTCAAGTTCTGCCTTCATGCCTTCTGGCCTAACGATCTGAGTGATTTTAGCTGATATTTCATCTGCTGAAAATTGATCGTAAAGCTCTTGAACGTAGTTAGATTGCTCTGGCGAGTTAATATTGGCCAAAATCTTATGGTAAGTATTCTCCAATTCGTCTTGATCATCTTCGCCATACTTTTCTTTCAATAAAAGTAGCAAAGCGCGGAAGGCCACAAACTCCTTTACCTTAGACATGTCAATTCCGTAGCAATCAGGGTATCTGATTTGAGGTGCTGAAGAAACAATAACAATTTTCTTAGGCTCCAACATATCCAGCATTTTTAGAATGCTCTTTTCCAACGTTGTTCCACGAACGATAGAATCATCGATAACCACCAGTGTATCAATACCTTTGCGGATTACTTCATAGGTGGTATCATAAACACTCGCCACCAGTTCATCACGGGTTTCGTCATCGGCAATGAAAGTTCGGAGTTTGGCATCTTTGATGACTAATTTTTCTACTCTTGGCTGAAAACTCAAAAGTTCTTCGATGCCATCAATATCTGGCTTACCATCGATGATCACATCTTTTCTTTTCTCTAAAAGGTATTCATCCAAACCTCGCATCATTCCCAGAAATGAGATTTCCGCTGTATTTGGAATGTAAGAGAAAACCGTATTCTTAAGGTCAAAATTGACCGCTTTAAGAATCTGAGGAATCAGTAATCGCCCAAGTTCTTTTCTTTCTTGATAAATATCTGGATCAGTACCTTTGGAGAAGTATATTCTTTCGAATGAGCATGCCTTGAGCTCACGCTTTTTCATAATTGGCACTTCTTCCCAATCGCCAGCCTTATCTACAATAAGTGCATGGCCTGGCTCCACCTCGGTGATATCCGAATAATTTACGTTGAAGGCAGCCTTAATCGCCTGCTTTTCAGAAGCGACCACTATTACCTCATCATCAATGTATTTGAAAGCGGGGCGGATTCCATTCGGATCGCGCACCACAAACGAAGCACCATGGCCTAATAAACCGACCATTGCATAACCACCATCAAAATCTTTGAAAGAGCGTTTCAGCACACGCTGAATGTTCATTTCATTTTCTATTATGTGGGTGATTTCTTCGTTGCTCTTCTTGTTTTTGTATTTATCGAAAACGCGTTGGTTTTCTTCATCGATAAAGTGACCGATTTTTTCCATTACCGTCACTGTATCTGTTTTTTCTTTTGGATGCTGACCAAGGCTTAAAAGCAGATCGAAAAGCTCGTCTACGTTGGTCATGTTGAAGTTTCCGGCCAACACAAGGTTTCTACTTCTCCAATTATTCTGCCTCAAAAATGGATGGCAACTTTCAATGCTATTTTTTCCGTGGGTACCATAGCGAAGGTGTCCCATCCAAAGCTCGCCTGTAAAACCCATATTATCTTTCAGCCATTGGGCATCTTTTGGGTTGTAATCCGATTTCTTCTTTGCTTTCTCGAATTTTCGGCCAATTTTCCCAAATATATCGGTAATGGGTTGGGCTTTGATTGTTCTGTAGCGGCTAATGTACCTTGTACCGGGCTCTACTCCGATTTTGATATTGGCAACACCCACCCCGTCTTGACCGCGGTTGGCTTGCTTTTGCATCATGATGTAGAGTTTGTTTATCGCGTAAGCTGGAGTACCGTATTTGTCAATATAGTACTGTAAAGGTTTTCGAAGGCGGATCTTCGCAATTCCGCATTCATGTTTAATCTGCTCACTCATCTAATCGCTTCAAAAAACAAAGTTAATACTATTAAGAATGTTCAACAACCCATCTGATTTAAAGAACCAAATTAACAGAGGGCAAACCAATATAGTGCCCCAAATTCGATCTATTTGTGGTTTATTATTCAGAGATAATTCATCAACTGGTCTTTTGACGAACATAAAGTATGGAATCTTCAAGTAATAAAAGAGAGAAACCACAGTATTGAGTAGGCCAAAGATGAAAACCCACAGTAAAATATCTTGGCCATTAGAGTTCCAGCTTTCCCATAATGCAGAGAAAACGAATAATTTTCCGTTGAAACCTGCCGTTGGAGGCAAACCGGTCAATGATATCATCACAATCAGCAATAAGGCGCCAATCCAAGGTTCTTGATTGCCCTTTCCCCTGAAATTATCGAAAGGTATTCTTCCCTCTTTATTTTCGAAAAGTTGAATAAGGAAGAAAACGGCAAAGTTCATGATCAAATAAATCACCCCGTAAAACAATGCTGCCGTTTCACCACTTTCTGAAAAAGCAATAAGACCCACTAATAGAAATCCTGCTTGAGCGATGGAGGAGTAGGCCAACATTCGCTTTGCATCTTTTTGCCAAAGAGCAGAGAAATTACCGATCGTCATACTGGCTATGGCAATAATACCCAACCACAATTGCCAATTGGCGAAATCAAGATCTAGTACTTGAACAAACCTGAAAATCAAGGTCAATCCCGCCAGTTTTGGCAATGCCGAAAGTAAAGCGACAAAAGGAGTTGGAGTAGCTTCGTAAACATCGGGAGACCAAATATGAAAAGGGAAAGCCCCGAGTTTAAATACGAACCCGGCCATGGTCATCACCAATGCTATGGACAAAGGCAGGATGGGTACTAAATAAAGACCATTTACAAATTGAACCGAGGTAAAATCCAAGGTGCCTGTAAAGCCATAAAGCCAGCTCATACCATAAATCATAACTGCAGAGGCAACTGCTCCAAAAAGTAAATATTTGATGGCCGCCTCGGAATTTGATTTCTTTTTATAAAGACCAATTAACAAGTACGAACAGATGGATACCAATTCTACAGAAACATAGACCATAAGCAGGTTAGCCGCCATGGTCATCAGGAATACGCCTAGCAAGAGACCAAAAACTAAAACTAATGGCTCGGATGAATGAAAGAAAAAATCTTTCTTTCGATGCCTTTGCATCATTACAATAGCCAGTAAAGCACCCACAACAAAAAGAAGTTTAAAGAAGACGGCACCTTGATCCAGCCTTAACAGGCCTCCCATCAAACTGTTTGTGACTAATAACTCACTCCAATTAGAGATCAATAACAATGTAGAAAATGCCAGTCCAGCTATTGCAATGGCAACAATCCCCACCGACTTATTCTGCCTAAAAATTAGATCATAGGTCAGAAGGAGCACAAGCGTAATGACCAAAGTAACTTCAGGAGCCAACCAAAATATATCAGCCGTTAAATGCTGCAGTTGATCTTTAAGCCCTTCTAGCATATTGGATTGAGCCAAAATCATTTCTGAATAGATTCACTTATGAGTTGTGTAAAACCTTCAACAGAATTGCCAATCAAATCGAGCAGGGTAGCAGGGTAAATTCCAAACCACAAAATGAGCACCACCAAAGGAACAAGCATCAGGTATTCCCGAAGGTTCAAATCAGTTAAGTGTTCCTTCCAAGCTTTGTCTTTGACCCAAAACTTACCAAAGAACATGCGTTGAAGCGTCCATAAATAGTAACCAGCCCCTAATACCAATCCTGCAGTAGCCACAATCGGCATCCAATACGGAATGGCGCCAATTACCCCGTATGATTTAAATGCTCCTATAAAAACCATCAGTTCCGCAATGAAGCCCGAAAAACCAGGAAGACCCAATGATGCAAAAAAGGCAATGGTCACCATTACTGTATATTTTGGCATCTGATTCGCCAAACCACCATAGTTTTCTATACCTCTGTCGTGGGTTCGGTCATAGATCACTCCCGCGATAAGAAAGAGCATGCTTGAAATTAAGCCATGAGAAAACATCTGATAAATTGCCCCTGTCACACCCTCCACCGTCATGGCAGCCAAACCCAAAAGCACAAAACCCATGTGAGAAACAGAACTATAGGCAATCAATTTCTTTAAGTCTTTTTGTGCCAAAGCGTTCATGGCTCCATACAAAATGGAGAACAGGCCGAAGAACCCTATGAGCCATGAATAATGGTAAGCAGCATCTGGAAAGAAGCTAAAGGCTGTTCTGATGATTCCGTAACCTCCAATTTTCAAGAGAATGCCAGCCAAAACCACCGATACTGGGGTTGGTGCTTCCACGTGCGCATCGGGCAACCAAGTATGGAAAGGGAAGGCAGGAAGCTTAATGGCAAAGCCAATCAACAAAGCTAAAAATGCCATCCATCGGGCCGATTGACCAAAAATTTCTCCAAAGCTGTTCCTTCCTAAAATTGAATAGGGTAAATAATTGGCATCGTCTGCCATGGAAATCATATTGAATGATTTAACGATATCAGCATCATCTATGGCTCCATTTTGTACGCCTTGCTGCACATCGATGATCATCTCTTCTGTCGGCAATACAGAGGCTTCAAAAATACCCGCCTCAACTCCAGTTTTGAAAGGATCGTAAACAGAGTTATATAAACCAATCATTACAATTAGAATCAGAATTGAACCGACCAGCGTGTACAAAAAGAATTTAATGGCTGCATATTCCCTTCTTGGCCCACCCCAAATACCAATCAAGAAATACATTGGTAAAAGCATAAACTCAAAGAATAGGTAGAATAGGAAGAAATCCAAAGCGACAAAACAACCTAAAATAGAAGAGGCTAAAAGCAGGTATAAGCCAAAATAACCTTTCTTTTTATGCTCAACTGTCCAAGATGAAATAGCACCAATAAAAAGCACAATGGCGGCTAAAAGTAGTAGAGACAAGTTCAGTCCATCCACTCCAACAAAATAATCGACTGAAAACTTGCCTAAGTCTCCCATTTCTATGGAAAACCATTCTGTTTTTTGGGTGAGCTGTATTTGGCTTTCGGAGTTGGTAAGACCAGCAACAGAAGTATCAAAATTGGTTACAGCCACTATCGCCAATACCAAAGTAACTGCCATGGCCACCAAGGCCACAATCCTATAAAGATGCGATTGACTTTTAGGCAAAAGCAAAACCACCAATGCGCCTACCAGCGGAGTAAATATGATATAGGTTAATAGATTTTCAATCATAGTCTAAAATAGAAGCCAAATTAACATGAGTATTAAAAAGGCCATAGCTGCCATAATATATCCTTGCACATTGCCCGATTGAATCGACCTTGTCATCTGCCCCACCTTTCCAGTGGTATAAGTTGTCAAATGTACGAATCCATCTACAATGTTTTTATCGAACCAAGCCACGAGATGGGCAATCACTACTTGTAATTTTGCGATCATGTTTACGAAACCATCAAGTACCTTTTCATCGAACCAAGCCAACCATCGCGACATCATTAGAATGAATTTCAAAATCACCTTCTCGTAAAGCGCATTTTGATACCAATGATAAAATGAGATCTGTCTGAAAAAACCGATCGGCTCTCTTTTCTCTGGAAACGAAGTCGCAAAACGTGCCCCAGGGCGATACATCAAAAAAGCGGTCACCAGTCCTGCCAAGGCCAGTATAATGGAAATTGTAACCACTCTCGCATGTAGAAATTCAAAATATTCTAAAGGAATATCGATCAAATTGAAGGCTGCATAAGGCTCAGGCACCAAAAAAATAGGATTCTGAATGACTTGATAAAACCAAGTATCCTCAGCCTTAAAGCTCAAACCAAAAACCAAGCTAAAAGAGCCAATGGCCAGTAGAACAGCAGGCAATTTCAAAAAGATGTTTCCATCTTTCAATGGTTTTAGGGTGACCGATTTATCTACCAAGTTCGGAAGCCTGAATGTTCCTGTAAATACCAAAAAGATCATTCTGAAGGTGTAGAAAGCAGTGAGCAAAACAGTGGCAAAAGCCAATACTTCTATAAAATAAAAACCTCCACCCTTTTCATCAATCCATACCGCAGTATCCAATAAAATAGCATCCTTTGACAAAAATCCTGTAAACCCTGGAATGCCCGCCAAGGCCAAAGCGCAGATCAAAAAGCAGAAAAAAGTGAAAGGCATGAATTTTCTCAAACCACCCATGACCCGCATGTCTTGCGTATCGAAACGAGTTTCTTCTGTTTCTAATTGATGAAGTTGGTGGATGATCGTTCCCGCAGATAAAAACAAACCTGCCTTAAACATGGCATGCGTCACCAAATGAAATAAACCAGCTGTATAAGCGCCAACGCCCATGGCCAAAACCATATAGCCCAACTGTGAAATGGTGCTGTAAGCCAATACCTTCTTAATATCGAATTGAGAAAGGGCAGCTACTGCGGCCATAAAGGCTGTAATGGCACCTACCACTGCGATTACTTCTAACGCTTGGGCATCTAAAATCACAAAAATCCTGGCGATCATAAACACCCCAGCGGCCACCATAGTAGCTGCATGAATCAATGCGGACACAGGCGTTGGCCCTTCCATGGCATCGGGCAACCAAACTTGCAGTGGAAATTGTGCGGACTTACCTACTGCTCCGCAGAAAAGCGCAATACCAGCAGCACTAAGCCAACGGCCATCAAGGGAATTTCTAACCAATTCCCCATTCTTAAAATACTCAGCAATCCAATTTCCATCCTCAATGGAACTCAAAATCGTCAATGACTTAATTCCTTCCAAGTCGAAAGTTTGGAACTGGGCATAGAGAATCATCAAACCAGTCAGGAATCCTAAGTCCCCAATACGGTTCATGATGAACGCCTTGTTGGCAGCTAAAGACGCTGATTTTTTTTCGAACCAAAAACCAATCAAGAGATAGGAAGACAATCCGACCAATTCCCAAAAAATGAAAATGAAAAGCAAGTCATTGAAGAGCACAATCCCTAGCATAGAGAAAGTGAAAAGGCCTAATAAACCAAAATATCTAGCTTTTTGCGCATCATGGCGCATATACTCAATGGAAAAGAAATGAACCAGTAACGCAATGAAATTCACAACCAAAAGCATGATCAAGGCCAGTTGATCAATGAAAAATGAGTAGGTGAATCGTGTATCACCAATACCAAACCAATCTCCTCTAATTGTTACGCCTTGTGTACCCCAATATTCAATGGCCAAATAAATTGCAACCAAAAGATTGGCGAAAAGCAACGTAGAAGCCCAAAGAGGAGCGTTTTTCTTTAGGAAAGTAGCCGTGAAAAAAGACAATAATGGAATACCCAAAAGAGCCAAGATCCAAAAAATTAATGGATTGAAATCAGTAACGATTATGATGTCATTGATATCCATTAGCCCTTCAATTCATTGATTTGATCTAAATCAGCAGTATTGAAATGCTGATACACTTTTACGACAATGGCCAAAGCCACAGCTGCTTCAGCTGCCGCCACTGTAATCACAAAAAGCGCAAAGATTTGACCTTGCAACTGATCGCCATCAAACCTGCTAAAAGCTACCAGATTCAGGTTAGCCGCATTGAGCATTAATTCTATGCCAATCAAAACTGCAATGGCATTCTTTCTTGTTACCACAACGGCCAAACCTATGCAGAATAACGCTGCTCCTAACAGTAAAAGAATATCAATCGACATGCTCTACCTCCTCTCTTGTATGGCCTGCAATGCGAATGGCACCAATCAATGCGATCAAAAGTAAGATTCCAATAACCTCAAAAACCAACACATAGTCGGTCATTACTTTCATTCCTAAATGACGAATACTTGAAGGGCTTGAATTTGAATTCGTCATCCAAGCCATGCCTCCAAAATCTGCTGTGCTAATGCCTCTGGCCAAAAGGTAAAAAAATCCTGTGGCGATAAGTATTCCATAAAACTTATGATAAATCTTGGTATCAACCTTGGTGGTTTTACCTCTGTTCGTGAGCATAATACCAAAAACAATCAAGATCAAAATACCACCTACATATACCAGAATTTGAGTGATAGCCACGAACTCCGCCCCGAGCAAAACAAAAATGCCCGCCATTCCTAAAAAGGTGGCAATCAAAGCGAAGGCCGAATACAAAATATTCTTGGTCAGCATAATGAACAATGCCGAAATCAAAGTGATCCCAATAAAGGCGTAGAATATGATGTTCGCTATTTCCATCAATTATTTTGTTTTGGTGTCATCACTAGAATCATCTTCCTTTTTTCTCACCTGAATTTTAGGCCTGATCACCACCTTAGGTTTGGGAGTCGGGTTGTCAGAGACTTCCGCTGGTTTTGAAGCAGTTGGAATCTTAGGCTTCATTGGGATTTTTGGTAAAGCAGCTTTTGGAGTCTCATTTATTTCAGAATCAGAGGATTCGTCAGCTTTCTTCACCACGATTTTAGGCTTCATCACCACTTTCGGACGTTGCGCAGTTGACGTATCAGAAACATCCGAGTCGGGTTTAACCACAGGCTTCATCATGGGTTTTGGACGAAATACTGGCTTTACTCCGTCAGGTTTCGCTGGAGCTGGCGCTGCGCTAGACTCTGTTTTTGGTTGAATGGTTGCCGCTAGCTTCAATCGGTCCTCTTCCTTTTGCTTGGTGTAATCTTCAAAAGCCTGTTTCTTTTCTAAGATTTCCAGAGGCGTCATTTCTCCGAATTCAAAGTTATGTTCTTCAATGTCGAAAACACTGAAATCATATTCCTTGGTCATGGTAAGACATTCGGTAGGACAAACCGTGGTACACAATCCACAAAAGCAGCATTTCGACATATCAATATCGAACTTGGCTGCATAGATTCTTTTAGGAGTTCCATCAGATGTTTTGCCAATTTCCTCAACTGCCCGAACGGGTTCAATATCAATACAATCTACTGGGCAAATCTTAGCGCATTTATCGCAAACAATACAATCTTCAATTTCATTGTGAAGCTTGTAGCGACCATTATCGGGTACTGGAATTGATTCTTTCGGATATTGAGTCGTGAAAATCGCGTTTTGCTTCGCGAAGTAATTTTCTTCATCCACATACAAGGGATCGCGCTGAGTTGTCGCATCCTTCATGTGTTCAAAGGTTACTTTCAGCCCCTCTTTAAGGGTTTTGGTAGCAATGGCAATATTTTTCCAGTACTTGCTCATATCATCAGCAATCTCCACAAAGCACTTAGTAAAACCAAAATTATAGCCGCTGGCGTCAAGTATTTCCAACTTAAATTCATCAGTTGATCAATCCTTAACCTTGGATAAGTCCATCTGATCCAGATTTGAACGCCAACCGTCAGCAACGCTTTCGAAATTAACCAAAAGGCTCCCCATAAGTGACCGGGCCAAGTACCCGGTTCCCCACTGGTCCAATCTGCCAATGCGACTGGGCCAATGTTTGGCAAAGCAGTATTCCATCCTCCTAAAAAAAGCATGGCACCAAGAAATGCCACCAAAAGCATCATTCCATATTCGGCAAGCATAATCATCGACCACCTAAAGCCTGAATATTCAACATGAAAACCAGCCACTAATTCAGACTCTGCGATCGGAATATCGAAGGGAGCACGGTTGGCTTCGGCCAACGAGGCAATGAAGAAAATAAGGTAGGCAATGAAGAAAATCGGCACTCGAAAAATATTCCACGTCAAAAACCCTCCAATTTGGGTGGTTTCAATGCCCAATGCTTTAATCCCGAAAAGGTAATTCTGGGCTTCGGCATCAAACTCATTGATGAAAATACCTTGCTGGTAAATGATTTCTTGAAGATTGAGCGATTGCGAAACCATGATTACGCAGACCACAGTTAAGCCCAAAGGAATTTCGTATGATATAATTTGCGCTACAGACCTTACCGCACCTAAAATAGCGTATTTGTTATTTGAGCCCCAACCTGCCATAAGTATGCCCACAACATCGAGAGAAATAATAGCCAATAAATAGAAGACACCTGTTTCGATATTTGATCCACCGAAACCAGAAGTAAGTGGCAAAACAGCGAAACCTGCAAAAACAGCAACGAAAATGATAACCGGAGCAGATTTAAATATCTTGCGATCGGCCGCTCGAGGCACAATGTCTTCCTTCTGAAGTAGTTTAAGGAGATCGGCTACGGTTTGCAGCAAACCATAGGGGCCTGTTTCCATTGGGCCATACCTGTCCTGAATGAAAGCCGAGATTTTTCTTTCAGCATACACCGCGAAAATGGTGTAGATAAGTATGAAGTTGAGAAAGAAAAGGAATGCGTACACGCTTTATTCAACCCTAGTTTAATGCAAAGAAAGTATATAATTCGTAAACAAATATGGTAAAGTCTACACGATTTGTAGGCTAAAAGCTCATCGATGTCAAAATCCCCAACCTATTCCCAAAGAATATGTTTTTCTAGATTGATTTCTTCTTGAAAAAAGAGCTCGGCTGCCAATTGAAAAGAGGGGGTAAAATCTGAAACCAAGAATCTATTTTTGGTCAGTTTTTCTTTCGAAACCAGGTTATGATAAGCCAAAAGTGCTTGCAATGCTTTTGCTACTATTACGGAAGAGTCTATGATCTCAATTGCGTTGGCGTAGAAATCCGAAACCTGTTTTTTAATCAAAGGATAATGGGTACAACCAAGGATCAGTGCTTTAATGTCTTCTAATTCTGGCTTTTCGAGGTACTGATTGATGATCTGTTCCGAAATCTCATTTTTATAGAACCCTTCTTCGATCATAGGCACCAATAAAGGTGTAGCCAAAGCACCCAAAGTAATTGATGCATTTCTTGCAGCTATTTTTTGAGCATAAACGCCAGAACCTACTGTTTGCTTCGTTCCAATCAAACCAATTTTAGCATTTGAGTATTTCTCTCCAACATACTCAACAACAGGATCAATAACATTCATTACTTGAGCTTTACTGCCCACATAAGCTTTCACCAATTCAAAGGCCGCAGCCGAAGCAGAGTTACAAGCAATTAAAATCACCTTGCAATTGTGCTGCAGAAGTACATCACAGATTTTGATAGAGTAGGCCTGAATGGTAGCTGCAGATTTATCACCATAGGGCAAATGTGCACTGTCACCAAAATAAATGATCTGCTCGTTGGGAAGCAGATTTTTAACTGCATGGGCCACAGTCAGCCCGCCCATTCCACTATCGAAAATACCTATTGGGTTCCCTTTATTCATCATGGCTAAGGTATTTGAATTAATGTAGATTGAAAACAGGCACTGGTAAAAAAATAGACCCACTGTCGATTGCACCTGACAGTGGGCCTTATAAACCAAATTGATTGTATGTATGATCTTTGATTCTTGATTTAAATTTTTCGTATGCTTTTAATTGTCGGCACCATCTGCTTGCGCCCTATTCACCGTGTATTGGGCCACATCTTTACCTTGATCCGTTCCTATATAAGCGTCAAAAGTCCAGTGAATTCCTCCATAAACCCTTGAGATTGCAGCTTCTTCTGCCCAATCTCTGACCTGATTGGCCTTTTGAGGGAAGATATAAGCCAATACTTCGGCTCCAGCTGCTGAAAAAACACTATGACCAGAGGTATATGAGGGAAAATTAGGGGTTCCCGCAATGGTTTTGAATCCCTCGATTGTCTGAATGGGTCGTGGATAATGGTAATAATATTTAGCATCCCAACAACTGATACCCCCATCCATCATTGCCATATTGAGATAGGCAAAAGTGCGGGCTGCTCTAATTGGATTTTGTTTGTACTTGACTATGAACTCTTTGGCAAATTCGTTCCAATGTCCAGGCGGAGTGTATGTTCCTAATCCATCTTGCCAGAAGTTGGCGATCCGCCTTCTTTCCTCGGTAACATTATCAGCATAATCGTTTAGAATGGCTACATCCGCTAAATATTCTGCAGAACCAACGGCAGGAGGGGCAATTGGTCGGGTGTCTTCAACATTGAGCACATTCCACATTTGCACCTTGCCAAAAAGTGGGGTAAGGCCAACAGGACGCTGTGGAAGTTCCAAATTGATCCATTTCCATCCAAATCTTTCAAAAGCTGCATTAGCAATCGAATCGGAAACTGCTTTTGGCGCTTGCGCTTTGCTCATTCCATCTCCTGAGGCTCTTGCCAAAGCAAGCGTACTAATGGCGTTGCCAATAGTTTTACCCGCCTCGATATCACTACTTACATTTCCTCCTGACAGTAACAAACTTCTATAGTGCTCTTCCTCCTTTTCTGCCAAGTAGTCCACTTCGAGAGGAAACATAGCGGAGAGAATTTTTCTAGAGACAGCCGCAACCACAGCACCTTCCGATGGATAAGAAGGAATATTATTGTCTTGAAAATTGTATTGAATGTTGGCGCTCTGTTTAAAGGGGGCAGCCCGATTAAAACTGAACTTGTGGTGCCAAGCTGAAATAAGACCATCAAATTGAGCTACCGAAAGATAGGCTAAAACTCTAGATGCATAGGGCGGGTGCGAAAAAGGAAAAGCCGGTGGCCCATCAGGAGTATTTGGATTAGGCAGAGTATAGGTTCCGTCCGCATTTGGCCCTGGAATAATGTTGTATTTGGCAATGAGCTCTAGGGCAATTTCATTCCACCTCACCACTGGACTGTCCATCCAATAATCAATTGCCTGTTGGTCGGCTTTGGTCTTCTGTCCAATGGCTGTTTCTAATGCCGATAACTCAGCTAAATATGCCGAAGAATTGACCTCGGATGGAGCTGGTATAGCTATATCTGCTCCGCTGCCCAACAAGATAGGAGTCCAATTACCTGCTGTTGCATCAACGGATGAGAATTGAACACTTTCGAACTCTAAGAAGGTCGGCAATTCCTTTTCGCAGGCAACAAAGCCCGACAGAATTAAAATGCTGAATACTTTATATATCGACTGTCTCATAGTGATTCTCTTTTTAGGTAGTTAAAAAAATAAGTAAGCCCAATGCCAGATGTGCTGATTTTGGGTGCATTCCTGCCATTGATGACGCTATGATGATATAGCCCAATGCCTAAGCCCTCTATTTTCGGAAAATAGTAATGAGCCGAGATCCCTACTCTGTCCATATTAACTTTGTTTGTCGGCTGAGGTGAATTATAAGCCCTGATATCATCACCACTTAAGGATTGGGTTTTTAAGTAATTTAGCTCTACTTGAAGTGAGCCATCCAGAAATTTCTTCCCAAAAATACCTTCAGCTGTAATGGCATTGGGCACATCCATCCAGGAGGTATAAAAACTGCCATTATTATAATAGTATTCTCGTTCTGCCTTAGCATAGCCTTTCCATAGATAGGTGCCGGCCCCTCTTACATAGAAGCCACTATTAAAAGTATATTGGCCAATGGCCCTATAGGCCAATTCAGGTGCTCCAGCCCCGAGGCTGTAAGGCATGTAATCGGGTAAATAATTGGAGGCAGGCGTGGAAAAGCTGACCGTTCCTAGGACTCTTAACTCCCCTCTTGCGGTCTTCTTTTCGAAAGCTTTATACTTTACTGCCACTGTCAAATCTTGGAGACCGCTTGCTCCTGCAAACTTCCCTCCGTTGGGATCGGACGACTCAGTCTTGATATAAGGCAAGCCAACAAATAAGTTGAGGTTTTTGACTACACCTACGGCCATCATTGGAAGGACAGTATTCCTTTTTACTGTGGCGATGGTTTGATTTTCTCTAATAGATGGCCCTTCCCAATATTGATCGAATTGACCATAGTTATATTCAAATAGAATACATACCACTTTGGATTCCATCATGATGGCGTCACTAGGCGTTTGCCCCACGAGCCCTACTGCAAAAAGCAGGAATGTGATTGTTAGATTAAGTTTCAGCATTTTAAAAAATTAATTATGACCGTAAGCGAAACCCATATCCATTGTGCAGGGATACACGGCAACACTTAAACTAGTTTTGAAAAATCCTTGAACCTTAGTAGCGTGCGCAAAAAAATGACGAATAATAAAATAATATTATCCAATGCAACATTTGTATGCCATAAGGAGAAGGAAAGGGATCAATGAAGTACAGCAATACTCAATGCAATACGCAGAGAGTTGATCATTCTTCATTGTGAAGAGTCAATAAGTATTCAAACTTATTGATTATTAAGCTTCTGGAGGTTGTGCAGGAGTATCCTGCAAGCGGCTTGAATAAATTTCACTGGCTTTATCACCAAACGAATTTTCACCCTCCATGATTGAAGAAAGAAGCAATTTAAATTCATTCGTTGGTGTGTACTGATTGGTCAATACTTTCAATGGTGATTTGGACATTAAATTACCTTCAATATCGGATGCATTGGCATCGATCCAATCCTTGATCAACACTTCCAAATTGCTCTTATAAGTATCTGCCACTACAACCAATTGAAGATTACCATCTCGGTAGCGCTGTTCCAATACTCTAAAAAATTGCCCGTCCTTTTCAAAAGATGAGTTGACCACTTTAAAATCTTGATCGTTAGGCATGTAAGGGACATCAATAGGGATATTCATCACAAATGAATTTTCGTATTCACCCTCCTCACTAAAAATCCTATCCGACCATTTCTTTTCAATACGAAGGCCAACAGAAAAATCAGCCGCATAGTATCCAAATTGGTAAATACCTAGGCAGACTAACAATAATATGGCTGGGATTCTCTTCAAAAGTTTCGAATAAATTTAAAACTAAGGAAAAATCGGAACAAAAGAATTTTTGCTTCCAAAAAATCAGAAAAATATTTTGGCTGAAAACTGTTAATTAATGTGAAAGGTAATAAAACTCAAACCTCGCTGCTTAACTTCGTGACGGCAGTTTTTTTTAGCCTAGGGCACAAAAAAAGCCTCATTTTACCGAGGCTTTTTCTAGTGATCTGGCTGGGATTCGAACCCAGGACCCTCTCCTTAAAAGGGAGATGCTCTACCGGCTGAGCTACCAAATCAACATGTTTTCTTGTTCGATTAAGGGCGTTTTCCTTAATTGCGACTGCAAAGGTAAGACGTAAATATTTAAATGCAAAACCGAAATTTTAAAATTCTAATATTCCTTTTTCTAGGTCTTATTTCATTTCTTGAAACCGCTTATTCTCAGGGTTTTAAAGAAGAATTAAAAACAGCCGATTCCCTTTTCCAACAGAAAAGATATACGCAATCGCTGACTTTATATGAAAAAATAGCCCGAGAAGAGCAGCAAGCTTCCCCAGCGATGCTTCTAAAAATGGCCTTCATTTACGAAAGTCTAGAAGACTTGAGCAATGCGCTTTATGCTTTGAACAGCTATTACATGCTCACCTCAGACAAAAAGGTACTGACAAAAATGACTGAACTGGCCCAAACGCATAGTCTTGAAGGTTACTCTACCAACGACTTTGACCTCTTTCTGAAATTCTATGACGAGCACCGCAATTACTTTATCCTAATCACTTTGGCACTTGGCATTTTGATCCTTTCCATGATTTTTAAGAGAAAGAAAAAACTAAACGAAAGGTCCATTGGCTTATCTTTTGGGCTTCTTTCCATTGCCC
This sequence comes from Cytophagales bacterium CG12_big_fil_rev_8_21_14_0_65_40_12, assembly GCA_002786855.1. Classification (GTDB taxonomy): domain Bacteria; phylum Bacteroidota; class Bacteroidia; order Cytophagales; family Cyclobacteriaceae; genus Roseivirga. The sequence continues at coordinate 39,531 of PCUU01000082.1, read as the reverse complement.
TTGTGGCCTTCTTGCTGATCAACTTTTCTCAACTTGCTCCAAAAGGAATCATTAACTCTGCCAACACCTATTTAATGACTGGCCCTTCGGCAGGTAGTGATTTAATAGAGATTACTGGGGAAGGCCATAAAGTTGAAATTGTGGGCAAAAAAGATATCTGGCTGGAAATTAAGTGGAAATCCGGTCGAGCTTTCATAAGGGAAAACAACATTCAAAGACTTCCGAATTAGAAAGGAATATTTATTTCGTTTATTTCGTTAGCGATCCACCTCGCCTAAAACGATATCAATCGAGCCTATCACCGCAATTAAATCAGCGATTAGTCCACCTTTGGCGAGTTCATTGATGATGGAGAGATTGACAAAGCTTGCGCCCCTGGCCTTACATCTAAAAGGAATATCGGATCGGCCATCTGCTCGAAAGAAAAAGCCTGTTTCTCCTTTTGGATTTTCAGCCCTCACATATAAATCCTGAGCTTTAGGTCTAATTTTCTTTGGCACAAGCGCCCTTGGATCGAAATCTCTATCGCGTTTATGATCAGTCGTGAGCTTATCGATACACTGATCAACGATTTTAATGGACTCGAAACATTCTTGCATCCTCACCCAAGTCCTGTCCCAACAGTCGCCTGTTGTGCCCATGGCTCCTTTTCCTACTGGAATGTCAAAGTCGATTTCAGGATAAATGGAATAACCATCGATCTTTCTCAGATCATAATTCAAGCCCGAACCTCTGAGCATTGGGCCAGTAATACCGTAATTAATGGCTAAGTCCAAAGGCAAAACACCAACATTAGCTGTTCTGTCCACAAAAATCTTATTATCAATGAGCACCCTTTCTAGCTCTTTAAGCTTGGGTTTTAAGTAAGTAGTGAATTCTTTACAGCGCTCTTCAAAACCCACAGGAAGGTCGTAAAACAAGCCACCAACCCAAATGTAATTATAGAGCATTCGAGCGCCAGAGGCCCATTCTAAGAGCCTTACGATATGCTCCCTGTCCCTTGTCATCCAAAAGAAAGCCGTCACCGCTCCGATATCCATGCCATAGGAACCAATGGCGATAAAATGAGAAGCGAGTCTGTTCAACTCCGCCACAAGCACTCGGATGTACTCCACTCTTTTAGGAATATCCTCTTCAATGCCCAACATGCGCTCTACGCCCATCGCATAGGCATGTTCAGTATTCATTGCCGCCAAGTAATCCATTCGATCAACGAAGGGAATAATTTGGTTGTAAGGAAGGTTCTCTGCGTGCTTTTCAAAACAACGGTGGAGATAGCCTATGTGCGGAATTACCTCAATGACTTCTTCTCCACGGGCCAATACTTCGAGTCTAAGCACACCATGCGTAGAAGGGTGCTGCGGTCCTATATTGATTATCACTTCCTCTCGCTTCAGGGCTTGCTCCCTTAACTTTTGAGGTTCCGATTTTCTCAGGTTCTCTTGGTCGAATATGTATTGAATTTCCTTGGCCACTTAATATTCAACTTTTACTCCGCGATAATATTCTTGTTGTTGATAGTCCTTTTTCAAAGGGAAACCTTCCCAATCTGCCGGAAGCAAAATCCTGCGTAAATCTGGGTGATTATTGAAATGAATCCCAAAAAGATCATACGCTTCTCGTTCATGCCAATCGGCAGTTTTCCAGAGACCCGTTAAGGAATCAATGGCCGGATTTTCTCTTTCTAGCTCTACCTTGACCATTAAATGATGGTTGAAAGGAATGGAATAGAGATTATAAATTACCTCCATGCTGTTCTCTTCAGGGCCATTATCTAAGCCCGTGATACAAGAAAGCGAATCGAAATAAAGTTGATCGTCCGACTGAAGGAATGACATCACTTCAATCAAATTTTGCCTATCCATAATTATGGCCTTTGGCGAAGCATTTTCATCGATTGAAATGATGACTTGCTCATCAAGATTGGATTTGATATGATCTACAATTGCTTGGAAAGTCATTCGCTAAAATAAGGTTGAAGAAAATCATAAAGGGGTCTAAGATATTCGGAATCAAGATTCCAAAGTAAAAGTTCTCTGTAATCCACTTGATCAGGTTTTCCTTGGCCTCCTACAGCAAAGGAATCTACGTAAACGAAAACTTTAGCCTTCTCATCAAACTTTCTTAGTTCAGCGATTCTGTGAGTTTCAATACACCGACCATACTGATCTATACAATCCAATATACCCCCCCTCTCTTCATTAATTATTCTTCTGAGAAGTGTTTCTAAATTGCCGGGCTGGTCATCATTTGGAATATAGAATTGATTATCAATCATCAAATCAAACTCTTGAATCTCACGAGAAACTCTATTCCTAGTTCCTTCAATATCTGTATCCGCATCAAGCACAGTAATATTAATCCCACCCTCAATGGTGTTTCTTTGTATTGAATTCGCTGGTTTACTCAATAAATTACCAGATGCAATGATAAAGTCATCATTACTCAATTCCTTTTCAAAAGAATGCTTAATGTAATCTTTAAGAAACTTTCTATCCGATTCTCCTTCAACAATTATCCGTATTTGGGTCATCTGATTTCATTGCCAACGGTGAGAGAATAGTCCAACTCCTCGAAGCCAGAAGTAATAGCTTTAATATCTTTAGTCTTTGCACTCTCAACCAAAGTAATTGTTCTGGCCTCTTTTTGGAGGTGCTCCATTCCATTTTCCTCCAAAACTTCTTTGAAATAACGAATGCACTCTTGATTATGGGTGGTTACAAAAAGTTGAACTTCATTTTCTTCCGCAGCCTTAAGAATTGTTCTCCAAAAATCCTTCATTCTAGAATAGTGGATTCCAGTATCAATTTCATCGATCATTAGGCGTTGACCACGAAAAAGAATGAGAAACATGAGTAAACGAAATAACTTGACTGTACCATCTCCATAACTCACTAAAGGAACTACAAAGTCAATCCCCTTCTTAGCAACTACTAAAACAGGATAGTCAGTTATAGCAGTATCCATTTCCAAATCTTCAATCGAAGGAATTAATGGTGATAAAATATTAATGAGCTGCTTTTTTGCAGCCCTATCTCTAATGAAGGTTTTAGAATATATATCCATCAGTTCTTTCCCATATGAAACTGAAAAAGGAATTAAAGAAATGGGCTCCAATATCTCATGCTTATTATCTCTTAGTGCCTCCAGAGTTCTATCTTCTTCAAAGACCTCATTTATTCTAACCAGATTCCCGTTTCTTTTAAAAAGAAAGGTATCACCCATTCCCCAATCACTATTCTTATTTTTTGCTTTCTGGCAAAAATATTCCACTCTAACATCTTCACTTGATTCTAACAGACTAGCTTTATTGACAAAGAAACTAAAATGACCCTCCTTGTATTCTCCTCCAAGGTTTTTATAAGAAAGTGCCTTATACAAGTTCATAGAAAACTTATCGAGTTGATCATCATACAGCAAAGCTTCTAAGACCGAAGTCTTACCAACATTATTGTCCCCAACAATAAGATTAAACTGCCCAAGGTTTTCTAAGCTCAGATTTTTAAACCTTTTAAAATTCTGAACTTGGAACTTAATTAAATGATCTTCTTTGGCCATTGTACTAATGTTTTAAGAAAGATAAAAAATTTAAACTGCTTTTTTGGCTAACAACCTTTCAATCGCCTTTGGGGCAACGATACTTTCTCCTCTAATTTTTTCCTGAAGCTTTAATAAACCCCCAATCAATGCTTCTGGCCGTGGTGGGCAACCAGGTACATATACATCGACAGGAATAATTCTATCTACACCTTTCACCACGTGGTAGCCATGCTCCCAATAAGGGCCTCCGCAATTGGAACAAGAGCCCATCGAGATGACATAGCGAGGCTCAGCCATTTGCTCATAAAGTCTTCGAACGCGGTCTGCCATTTTAAAAGTGACAGTTCCTGCCACAATCATTACATCGGCTTGGCGAGGACTGGCAAAAGGAACGATACCGAAACGGTCGAGATCATAAGGAGTAGATTGGGCACCCATGAATTCAATGGCGCAACAAGCTGTACCAAAAGCCATTGGCCACATGGAAGAGAGTCTGGCCCAATTGATTAGGTCTTCTAACTTGGTGATGATGATTCCACCCTTTCCCAATTGTTGATCTAGCAGTCCCACTATTTTTTCAAATGATTATAAGCCCCAGTCGGAATGGGCGATTTGAAATCTGAAACCTTGTTCATTGGTCTCACCCAGTCCAAATAACCTTTTCTCCAAGCGTAGGCCAGCCCTAAAGCCAACACAAAAATGAAGATAAACATCTCGGTAATGGCAAACCAAGCCCAAGCATAATCTGTTCCTTCAATTAATGCTTTATCTCCAAAAATAATCGCCCAAGGGAATAAGTAAATGATCTCTACTTCGAACAATAAAAATATGAGTGCTACAATGTAAAATTTGATGTTGAACTGACCCCAAGCGGTGCCTATGGTTTCTTCTCCCGACTCGTATGTAGTCAGTTTTTCGTAGTTAGGTCTATTGGGACGGATTAATTTGGCAACGAATAAACCCACGGTAACGAACAAGATTCCACCCATGATAAAAATCAGGATGGTACCGAATTCTGTAAGGTTAGGTTCGATCATATTTTAAAATTTGAGCGGATCAATATGTTGAAAATGCCCATTCATTTGGATTTTCTCTTTGGCTCTTTCCATTTCGCGCACTACAGGAATAGCCCTTCTCATATGGTTGATCAGGTACTCGTATCGCTGAGATTGCCTTTCCATTTGAAGCATATCATATTCTTGTTCTAAAGATAGACCCAATTTGTGGGCTAGCTCATATTCTTGAGTCATCTCGGCCACATGGAGTTTATGGTCCATTTTAATGACTTCTACCAACTCGGCTGCAAGTTCTTTTAATTGAAGCCATTGCGATGGCTCCCCATCCAATACATTTTCAATGAACCTCACTTTGCCACCAGAATACATTTTGCCGTCCACCACTTCTTTAAAAGTAATCAACTCGAAAATTCTTTCGCAGCGAGTGGTAATATCCATCTCACCGGTTTCGTAGGTCTTTACGATTTTTTCTACCCGCATTTCAGAACCAAATTCTGAAATTCCATCCTTGAAAACCGGAATACCAAAGGTTTTGTCTTCGGCAACGCATTCCAGAATTAGCTGTCGGTAACGAGGTTCGAAAATATGGAGATTGAGTTTTTCGGCAGGAAAAGCAACAAGCTTAAGTGGGAAAAATGGCAGAAATTCCTCCATATGATTTTAGGTTTGAGAAGCGGAAAGAGGTTTTGTGATTTAAACTCACAAAACCTCGATACCTGTATTACATGTTTTTTACAATCTCTTCACCAAACTCGGAACACTTCAATAATGTTGCGCCCTCCATTAATCTTTCGAAATCATAAGTCACCCTTTTCTTTGCGATAGAGGCTTCCAAACCTTTATAGATCAAGTCGGCAGCCTCTTGCCAGCCCATATATTCAAGCATCATAGCACCTGAAAGAATTACTGATCCTGGGTTCACTTTGTCTTGACCTGCATACTTTGGAGCTGTACCATGAGTAGCTTCGAAAATCGCGCTTCCGTTCATATAGTTGATATTGGCACCTGGCGCAATTCCAATTCCGCCAACAATCGCTGCTAGCGCATCCGAAATGTAGTCACCATTCAAGTTTAAAGTAGCGATTACCGAATATTCAGATGGCCTTAATAGGATTTGCTGCAAGAAAGCATCTGCAATCACATCTTTGATAATGATTTGATGACCATCTTTTTCGATTACCTGCCATGGCCCGCCTTGATAATCTTTGGCGCCATAAGCATTGATGGCTAATTCGTAACCCCAAGTTTTGAAAGCACCTTCGGTGAACTTCATGATATTCCCTTTATGAACAAGGGTAACTGAATCCTTCTTTTGAGCAACAGCATAATCGATAGCCGCTTTTACTAATCTATGAGTTCCCTCTTCAGAAACAGGCTTAATGCCGTAACCAGTCGTTTCAGGGAATCTTACTTTTTTAAATCTTGCCGCGAAGTTTTCTTTCAAGAAAGCAGAAAATTTTGCTGCGTCCTCTGTGCCTTGCTGAAATTCAATACCTGCATAAATATCTTCTGTGTTTTCTCTGAAAATCACCATGTCGCAGGCGCCAGGATCTTTTACTGGTGAAGGAGTTCCTTCGAACCATCTTACAGGACGAACGCAAGCATAGAGGTCAAGTTCTTGACGCAATGCAACGTTCAATGAACGAATTCCACCACCCACAGGCGTAGTTAATGGCCCTTTAATTCCTACCAAATAATCCTTGAAGGCATCAAGTGTAGCGGCAGGCATCCATTCGCCAGTTTCATTAAAAGCTTTTTCACCAGCCAATACTTCTTTCCAAACTAGGCTTTTTTCGCCATTGTAAGCTTTCGCTACAGCTTGGTCTAAAACCAGTTTAGCAGCAGGCCAAATGTCGACACCAGTTCCGTCACCTTCAATAAATGGAATGGTTGGATGATTGGGCACATTGAGAACCCCGTTGATCATGGTTATTTTTTGTTCGCTCATTTGTATAAATGGTTAAGTAATTCGTAATAAAATTGCATTGCTAAGGTAAGAAAATTAAGAAGTTAAAAGTTCCAGAAATTTGGTTAATCAAGCTTCTGAGATACGAACCTTGCATTTAAAAAAATGATAATTATAAAATTGACTAATAGCTTTCTTTGTCACTTGGAAAATCGCGGTCTTTCACGTCTTTCACATAGCTCGCAACAGCTGATTTAATAGTTGAGCCTAAATCTGCGTATTGCCTTAAAAATCTTGGTTTAAATTCAGTGGTAATCCCAAGCATGTCATGCATTACTAAAACTTGGCCGTCCACATGTGGGCCAGCGCCAATGCCTATGATTGGAATATTCACTTCCTCTGCCACTCTCTTAGCAAGCTCTGCTGGAATTTTCTCTAAGACAATTCCGAAACAACCGCAGGCCTCAAGCAATTTGGCATCCGCAACTAACTTTTCAGCTTCCTCGTCCTCTTTGGCTCTAACTGAGTAGGTACCGAATTTATAAATGGACTGCGGAGTCAAGCCTAAATGCCCCATTACAGGTACGCCAGCACTTAATACCCTAATAATTGATTCTTTGATTTCGGCACCACCTTCCATCTTCACACTATGCGCTCCTGATTCCTTCATGACTCTGATCACAGACCTAAGTGCTTCGGAACTATTGCCTTGGTAAGAACCAAAAGGGATGTCTACCACCACAAATGCTCTTTTCACGGCCCTTACCACTGAACTTGCATGGTAAATCATTTGATCCAAAGTAATGGGTAAAGTGGTTTCGTGACCTGCCATGACGTTCGATGCAGAATCTCCAACTAGTATAATGTCGACACCGGCATCATCAATTAAACTGGCCATGGAAAAATCATAAGCCGTGAGCATCGAAATTTTTTCACCGCGATCTTTCATCGCCTGCAACTGGTGCGTGGTGATCTTTTTTATATCGGATTTATGGATTGACATACCTATAAAATTAAAGGGGTAAATATAACTATTTACCCCTCTTGTTCTGTGAAGTCTTAGTGACAGTTATTTTTGGTTAAACAAATGTACATCTCTTTGTGGAAAAGGGATAGAAATACCTTGTTTGTCGAATTCCTTTTTTACGTTTTCGATCATATCCCAGTTCACATCCCAATAATCTGGGGTGTTCACCCAAGCCCGAACGGTGATGTCTACGCTGCTATCTCCTAAATTTCCAACCCTTGCAAATGGCGCTGGCTCCTTTAAAAATCGGTCGTCATTCTCAATCAGTTTCATAATGATTGATTTTGCTTTATCGAAGTCATCTCCATAGCCAATCCCAAAAACCTTATCCCATCTTCGGGTGGGTTCGGTTGTGAAATTGGTAATGTTTGCGCTAGCCACTTTTCCATTCGGAAGGAAAATTGTTCGGTTATCGGGGGTTTTCAAGACAGTGTTGATAATAGAAACACCGTACACTGAACCGCCCGTTCCATCAATTTCTACATAATCGCCAGCCTTAAATGGTTTTAGGGTGAGGATGAGTATTCCCCCTGCAAAATTTGACAAACTGCCCTGCAAGGCCAAACCAACGGCAAGACCTGCCGCCCCAAAAACAGCAAGGAAGCCCGATGCTTCAACCCCCAACTGCATTATTATAGCATAAAAAAGAGCCGCATATAAGGTGATTTTCACTACCCCTTTTACTGTAGGGATAATCGTTGCGTCTACTTCTCTTTTCTTAAGGCCCTTACCAAAGGCACTCACTATTCTCTTGATAAGCCATGAGCCAATGATGAGTAAAACGACAGCTCCAATGATCTTAATTCCGTAGCTAACGATTAAATCTTCAACATTGGCCCAAATTTCTTCTAGGTCAAAATCCATGTTAATGATTAGTTTTTGTTAAAAATTAGTACAAATAAGCAGAACTATCTGACTCTGACAAATCAACCTGAATATGTTCTTGGATGGTGGTGGCCAATTCGAGGCCTTTGTAGTCGACAGAAATTGGAAAACGCTTGTGGCTGCGATTTACCAAAACCGCGGTTTGAATCTTTTTTGCCCCCAACTGCAAAAATGGGTCGATGGCGTAAATCATTGTGCGACCTGAATTCAGCACATCATCAACGACTATCACCGTAAACTGCTCTATTTGAGGGAAATGCGAAAGGTCTACCTTTGGCTGAACGGGTGCGTCTTTTTCTACGTCAAGTTTGATGACATGAACTTTAATATCGGAAATGGCATCAATTTCCTTTTTCAAGGAAATTGAAAGCTTTAATCCGTTCTCATCTACTCCAGCGAGTATTAATTCTTTTTGCTCGTAATTTTGCTCATAAATCTCGTAGGCCATCCTACGGATTTTCTGCTCTATTTGAGCTTTATCAAGGATTTGTTTTTTATGCTTGGACATTTGAGAGGCTACTCTTCTTAGTTAGGAATTGGCATTACTTTGCTATCCTTAAAAGTAGAGAGGATTATCATAGACTGCAAATTATCCACAACTGTAATATCGCTCACCCTTTCGAGCATTAACTTTTGATAGGACGCTATATCGGCAGCAATTACTTTCAGAATAAAATCACCTGTTCCGGTAACGTGGTGGCACTCAATCACTTCATCAATTTTGTTGATTTCTTCCAAAAAGACATCAATGTTGCCTCTGTTGTGACCTTTCAATGTGACATAAACAAAAGTACTAACACCAAGTCCTATTTTATCGGTATCAAGCTTGGCGTGATAGCTTTTGATAATGCCTGTAACTTCTAATTTTTTTACCCTTTCTAAAGTGGGTGCTGGAGAAAGCCCAATTTCTTTAGACAACTGAGCATTGGTAATTTTTGCATTAGATTGAAGAATTTCTAAAATTTTACGATCAATCTTATCGAGCTTGATGTTTTGGTTCATTTTAATCGCTTTGACGAAATATTATTTTGTAAAAATAGGTGAATCAATTGACTTAAGAATTTTGTTCGGATAAACGGTGAAAGCTATTTTTTGTTCCTTTTTATTTCCTTCTCTAACTCCCTTGCCTTTTGATTGGTCGATTCTTTCCTTTTGGTCTCATTTCTTACTTTTGAGAGCATCGGAGCGGCCTCATCGTAGCGCTTTTGCTCCACATAATATTCTGCCAAATGGAGTAAAGAATAGATATGATAACCAGAATCTTCCAAATCCAAGTCTGCGGAATATGAAATCGCCCGTTTATAATAAGGCTCTGCCACCTCCCAATTTCTTCTGCCACGATGAATTGCCCCGAGATAAAAGCACGCATAGCGCGCACTCATTTCTTCGTAGCCTTCCATTCCAGCATCAAATCTTTTGAGTATTTCCAGAGATTCTTTTTCCGTAGCATCCATTTGCCCTGCTGAGTAGAGCATTCTCGCATAAAATCTATGGAAATATGGATTGTTGGGATACTGTCCAAAAATATACTCCGATAAGCGCAAAGCCTCAAAAGTCTCGTTTGTTTCGAAAGCCTTGATGCGCATTAAAAAGAATATGGCCTCAACCCGAGTGTAAAAGGCGTTAGTAGCAACCGTTTCAAGTTGCTTTAATCCCAAGGCTTTATCGCCTCGCGGAAAAAACAACAAAATTGGGCGAAGCATCGGGTATTCTTCCCTGATCCAGATAGAGTAGTAATTGAAGAGTGCATCGCCAAAAAGGATTTCTGGGCTAAAACTTTCATTGCCCTGAGACTTCTCCAAATATTTTAAAGCCAACCTACCTGTATTCGTAGCTTTGCCCCAGTTCCTTTTTTCAGAATGATATCTGCCTTGAAAACCATAAGCGCCAGCCAAGAAGAAATTGGCTTCCATATTATCTTCATCTTGTTCCAAAATTGCCTCAGATTTATAAATGGCCGTATCCATATAAGCCAAAAACTCCTCTCCTAAAGGAGACTCTTTGTCCAAATTCGGCATCATTTGCCACCAAGTACTTATCCCGAATAAAAAGTAGCCTAATGGATGCTCTGGATAATTATACTTGAGCCAATTGAATTCAACCTCGGCCTTATGAAAATCGAAGTTGTACATATTGTCTACCGCTGTGGTAATTTCGTGTTGCAAGGCGAGATTAAGCAGCAAGTACCTCGAAGTATCGCTTTCTACACGCTCCTTTTTGGACTGGGCTTGGACAGCAGCCGAGTTGAATAAAAGTGCGGCAACTACGCCTAAGACAATATTTTTAAATCGCATTAATTTTTGATTCCACCGCAATGATGCAAAAGTACAGCCACTCAACTGAATCCCAAGACGCTCAACTAATTTTATTATTGTGTATTACCAATAATCGTAGTTTTGTGTCAAATTGTATTCATGCCTAGGGAATATACAAGTTTAGAATTGAAGATGAAGGAGTACACTTCCATCAATAAGGTGGTGGTGTTCGTGCTCATTTGCGTGATTTATTTTCTTTTGCTGTTCATAAAGCAAACCTTTGTAATTGACCAAATTCCAGCATTCCAGTTTTTAGAGGGGCCAAGTTTGCTCATTTTCAAAGTAATGGTGGGTTTGAAATACATCAGCGTTCCGCTGGTTTATGCTTGGAAATTTACGGTCATCGGGTTTATACTTTGGGTGGGCTGCTTTTTATGGGGCTACAGGGTCAATTATAAGCAGTGCTGGCAAATCGCAATGTTTGCCGAGTTGATCTTCTTTATTCCTCAAGTAATTACCATTCTTTGGTTCTTCTTTATTGAAACCAACCCTACCTATTGGGACGTTCAGGCATTCTATCCGTTGTCTTACATGAATTTTTTCGATCATACCGAAGTAGCCAGCAAATATCAATATGTAAACTCTGCAATCAACATTTTTGAAATAGGTTATTGGATTCTCCTTACCTATGGAATTCATTATGCAGCCCGAAAAAAGAAGTCCATCGCCAATGCGATCGTTTTCACTTCTTATGTCCCGCTGTTCTTATTGTGGTTAATGTTCTATCTCGCGGTTTCGGCATAATCCAGCCAAACTAGCGTATTCAAATGTTTGGGTAGAATTTGCCTATCGCCCCGATTAATAAAAATTAACCTTTCTTGAAGCGAATTTTTACTAATTTCACGGCCTGCAAATGGTTTTAAATCACTATTGGTATTGACCTTAGCGCCAAAATAGCTCAGTTTTTTAACTGAGGAGCACCATCTAAAAATGTTGAAATGACAGATTTTAAAAAAATCAATACAATCTCCGGTTGGGTAGTTTTCTTGATCTCGCTAGTGGTTTATGTAATCACTGTGGAGCGAGTTGCAAGTTTCTGGGATTCGGGTGAATTCATTGCAATTGCTTATAAACTTGAAGTATCGCACCCACCTGGCGCACCTTTATACATGCTCATTGGCAGAATGTTCTCTCTTTTGGCCATGGGCGATGTTACTCGCGTAGCCTACTGGATCAACATGGTAAGTGTGGTGTCGAGTGCTTTCACTATACTTTTCTTGTATTGGACAATTGTAATGTTGGGTAGAAGGTTGATTCAATCTACTGCCGAAAAAGTCACTTCATTTCATAATCAGTTGCTCATTGCTGCGGGCATCGTTGGTGCCCTGAGTTTTGCCTTTACCGACTCTTTCTGGTTTTCTGCCGAAGAAGGAGAGGTTTATGGTATGTCGTCTTTCTTTACTGCATTTGTATTTTGGGCCATGCTCAAGTGGGAATTGGTCGAGGACGAAAGCTCCAGAAACAAGTGGATTGTACTTATATTCTATATGCTCGGGCTCTCCACAGGTGCTCACCTTTTAGGTTTGGTAACGCTCCCTGCATTGGGCTTAATTTATTATTTCAAAAAATACCAAAACCCAACCTGGAAAGGTGGCTTTGCGGCATTAGGTATTTCTCTTTTCTTGGTAGGACTGATCAACTCCGTGATTATTCCCGGCCTTCCCACCCTTGCAGGTAAATTCGAAATCACTTTTGTGAATACTTTTGGTGCCCCATTTGGTTCGGGTGCCTTGTTTATCATTTTTGTACTGATTGCCTCGATCATTTTGGGCTTGAAATGGACAAGAAAAAGAGAATGGCCAATCCTGAATACGCTTATTCTGGGCATCACTTTCGTGCTCATTGGTTACTCTTGTTACGCTGTAATTGTAATTAGATCAAGACAAAACCCTCCTATTGACGAAAACAACCCAGAGAACGTAATGACCTTTATTTCTTATCTGAAAAGGGAACAATACGGAAGCAGGCCTTTACTCTATGGTCAATATTTTAACGCTCCACCGCCAGAGCTTAAGCAAGGTGCGCCCATTTATTACAAGGCCGATGACTCTTATAAAATTGCCGATTACAAAATAGAGAGTGAATACGACAACGCTTGGGAAACATTCTTGCCAAGGATGTACAGTTCGCAGCCAGGGCACAAACAAAAATACATGGCCATTACTGGCTTGCGCGAAGGTGAAAAACCAACCTTTATCGACAACATGGCCTTTCTGTTTTCTCATCAAATTGGCCATATGTACATGCGCTATTTTATGTTCAATTTTGCCGGAAGGGAAAGCGATGTTCAGGATGCTGACTACCTAACTCCTTTGGATTCGGACAAAGATGTTCCTGATTTTATAAAGAATAACAAGTCAAGAAATCAATACTATTTTATTCCTCTCATTTTAGGCTTGATCGGCTTCTTTTTCCAATTTTCTAAAGACCCCAAACGTTTTTCAGCGGTATTGCTGTTCTTTATTCTTACGGGTTTGGCCTTGGTGATTTATTTGAATTCGCCTCCAATAGAGCCTAGAGAAAGGGATTATATTTATACAGGTTCTTATTATGCCTTTGCGATTTGGATTGGATTCTCCGTTTTAGCGATTGGAAACGCATTTAAGAACCGTGGCAAGGCAGCAATAATAGCAGGCTTTGCCGTAGGAATGATTTCTCCTGTTATCCTTTTAGCCGAAAACTGGGATGATCATGACAGAACCGGGCGTTATTTCTCGGTAGATTCGGCAAGGAATTTCTTAGCGTCATGTGCTCCGAATGCTATTTTATTTACAGGTGGCGATAATGACACTTTCCCGTTGTGGTATGTTCAAGAAGTTGAAGGATTTAGGACGGACGTTCGGGTGGTGGTACTCAGTTATTATAACACTGATTGGTACATCGATCAAACCAAAATGAAGATGAACGATTCTGAAGCTTTCCCTTATACTTTGGAAATCGATCAATATCGCCAAGGCACAAATGATTATTTGTATGTGGACGAAAGACCACAATTCGAAGGGCAAGCCATTGACCTAAAGCAGTTTCTTTCATTGATTCAAAAGAACAATCCGGCACTAAAAAGACAATTACAGTCGGGAACAGAAATCAATACCGTGCCAGCACGTTCATTGATGCTGCCTATAGATTCGGCTCAAATTGCTAAGACCAATGCTGTGCCTGATGCCTTGAAGAAATATCAAGTAGACCGTATGTTCTTCACTTTTGGCGAAGATCAAAACTTTATGGAAAAAGGGTATTTGATGATGCTTGACCTTATTGCTGCTAATAATTGGGAAAGACCCATCTACCTCAATTACACTTCGGTGAGTTCTGTGCCTTTCGATTTAGACCCTTATTTAGTTCAAGAAGGAATGGCCTACAGGCTGCTACCGGTTAGAAAGCCTTCGAACTTAAGAGAACTGGTAAATATCGACCTGATGTACGATAATGTGATGAACAAATTCCAATTCAGAGGTTTGGACAATCCAAAAGCAAATTTGAACGGGGATTACAGAGGTTTTGCGCAAAATCATAGGTCCATGTTCACTACTCTAGCAGAAGCATTGATTATTGAGGGTGATACCACACGCGCTAAAGAAGTGTTGGACAGAGGAATAGAAGTAATGCCGAATGAAGCTTTGCCTTACGATATCGCTTCGATCAGTTTTGTTCAAGGGTATTTATCGATTGGCGAAGAAGAAAAGGCTTTGAAAATGGGAATGGAAATCGCTGAAATGTTCAACGACATGGCAAGCTACCATCAAAAGAAAATGCGGTATGATTATGAATTCCGTAAATTCCTCAATGGCCTGCAATACCTGCAATCTGTATTCAGCCAATACGGCCACAAGGAAGAATCTGACCGAATCAAAGAAATGCTTAACCAGCAAAACATTAGTCTTTCCGTAGACCGAAGTAAATTCTAAAGAGCGGTTTACTTTTCGAGTACAAGAAAAAGATCCAAAGCAGTATCTGCGTCATCAGTCAAGAGGTAATCTTCTTGACTGATTTCGTTTACTAGCCCTCCATTCTGATCGCTTAACTTATTTCTATTGATCCGATTCAAGATGTCATAAGGAATTCTGAGCAATGGCGCAGGCAATCGGTATTGAAGATTGAAAATATCGTAACGCATAATTCGCTGCACCGACTTTTTGTTGTCTTCGTAATAAGCCATCACCTTTTCATTGCCCGCTACGCCCTTCATTTCCACTTTCGGAAAAATTGAAGCAGCCAAATCCGTCAATTGTTGTGCGGTGTATTCTCTCACATGCCAAGGATTGCGAGATAAGGTTTTCTTAATGTTCGGAGTCGTAAGAATGGCTTTTCCACCAGGTTTGAGTACACGATAGATCTCTTTTAGAAATTCCTTGTCTTGTTTTACGTGTTCAATTACTTGGAACGAAACAATGGTATCAAAGCTATTATCGGCCAAGCCCACAAAAGGAGGAAATACCGCTTGGTGAAAATCTAAAGCAGGGTACTTCTTCTTCAGTTCATCAATCACTGATTGGATTTTGTCCAAGGCCAAGTAATCATCGGCCAAAGGCTCCAACAATTCAACACCCCTGCCCTCGCCACAACCTAATTCGAGCAAATTTCCTTTGACATACGGAACGGCCAAATAATACGCCCGCAACAGTCGTTGATGAATCGGATTGTCTGATGGTATTTTATCTGAAGCGATTTCTGTTGTGTAGGTGGCCATGCTTAAATTTTGGTCAAAAATAAACCATTTAACTTACAATGAGCTTAAGATAGACAGCATTCAACCACATTTTTGTTACCTTTAACACGAATTAAGTTAGGCATGAAAAGGCTCATTATCTTAGGCTTATTAGTTTTTAGCTCCTTTGGTTTGTTTAGCCAAAGCAGAATGACTTCTGTCGATATCAGCTTTTTATACAATCAAAACCATGAATTTTTAGTCGATTATCGACTGGCCCAAAACGAGAAGCAAGTTCAGGTTTATGTGCGCTTTATCCTCAATAGTGGCATTGTAAAAATCAGCGATTACGAACTCACTTATGACGTTCGCAGTAGCTACATCGATGAACGACATGTTTCAGCCACGAAAAGACTGGATAGTACCTCAGTAATAGCAACAGGTTTTCGTGAGTTTGTTTATGCCTTTGTCTTCGAAAAAAAACCTGATCAAAACCTTATTGTACTAGAGATCAACAATATCGCCAGAGGTAAAAATTTCATCTTTGACATTCCCATTTCTGTAAAAGAGGACCTCAAAAATCAACCTTTCATGATCTTTGAAGAAAAACGGGATGTGCCTTATTTTTCAAAATTCATCAACCTTGATCAAACCGTACGATTGGTCAATGTTTTCGGAAACGAAGGCAAGTATGAGATCAAAGGCGTGCTCAACAACAAATCCGTTGCACTTCCTCCATTCGATAATAGTGAACCCAATGCCACCAGTAAGATTGAAATTGATACACTATATGGCGCAATAGAGGCTGAACCATTCAAATTTTCTACTCCTGGATTTTACGAAATCAATGAGGCATCAGATCCTGATAACAAATTAGGAATTCTAGTAACAGATGCCTTTTATCCTTATTTCGATCGCTATGACAATATGGTGCAGCCTCTAATTTTTATCACTACAACGGATGAATTCAAAACCATAAGACAAGCAAATGATGTGCGCGATGCTTTTGAGGGATTTGTGATGAATCGATTTTCTGGCAGCAGCAAAATGAGTCAGGATTTTGTCAAATACTACTACAAAAGAATTAGGGATGCAGCACATTTGTTCACAACAAATAAAGAAGGCTGGAAAACAGATAGAGGAATGGTTTATCAGATATATGGCAACCCACTCCAGGCATTTCGCAACGAAAACACCGAACTTTGGGTATTTGCTTCGCCCAACGGAAACCGCACCCGTTTCATTTTTGATCTCATTTCAGGAGAGGGCAACCTCTTGGAGTATCAATTAATTAGAGGCAATAAGTACAAGGAGTCTTGGATGGACGCAGTAACAAGTTGGCGAAGTGGAAAAATAATTGAATGATAAATACAACCCCCTCTGAGGATTTCATCTATGGCAGCAGGGCCATTATTGAAGCCATACATGCTGGCAAAGAAATAGACAAATTATTGCTGCAAAAAGATGTTCGCAACGATTTAACTACCGAACTTTTAGAAGCGGCCCGCGATTTCAATATCCCAATCCAAAAAGTACCGATCGAGAAACTCAATAGGATAACCCGCAAAAATCACCAAGGATCAATTGCCTTTATTTCATCCGTGGTTTACGCCTCATTGGACAATATTATTTCAGAAGCTTATCGCAAAGCTGAAGTACCATTGCTAATTGTTTTGGATAGAATTACAGACGTCCGAAATTTTGGCGCAATAGCCAGAACAGCAGAATGTGTTGGTGCTCATGGCATAGTCATCCCATCCAGGGGAAGTGCTCAAGTGGGCAGCGATGCCATGAAAACCTCAGCAGGAGCGTTGAACTACATCCCTGTTTGCCGAGCTGACAATTTGAAGACTACTCTAAGAGAGATCAAAGACAATGGCATTACCATTATTGCTTGCACAGAAAAAGCGACCGACATGGTGTATACGCAAGATTTAACCGTGCCCGTTGCCCTTTTGATGGGCTCCGAAGAAGATGGAATTTCACCAGAATACATGAAGTTTGCAGAT
Source organism: Cytophagales bacterium CG12_big_fil_rev_8_21_14_0_65_40_12 (assembly GCA_002786855.1). Classification (GTDB taxonomy): domain Bacteria; phylum Bacteroidota; class Bacteroidia; order Cytophagales; family Cyclobacteriaceae; genus Roseivirga. The sequence continues at coordinate 22,185 of PCUU01000082.1, read as the reverse complement.
CACTTATGCAAGCTGCCAATCATCGGCAAAATTGAATCATTAAATGTGTCGGTGGCTACTTCCGTAATTCTTTACGAAGCTATTAGGCAACGAAATGGCATTTAATAAGCATTCGTGTACTCTAAATGGTAGGTCATTCCATAGGAATTTTTTTCAGCATTGAAAGAGGTCATTAGTAAGGTTCTCTTCCAAACTTAGGCTAATTATTACCCAAACTTCTTAGAGATTTCTGGTTCAGGTCGACCTTAATTCCATTCAGAATATCTTGAATTTCTCGATCCGTTAATCGCCAACTCAAAGAAGCACGGTTAGCATCTTGGTTTTGATATTCGAACTCCACCCGCTTCAAATGGCCCTCGTACATGGCATCGATCAAATCGAACCGTTGTTCGTTCTTGATGGTTTGTACTTGATCCCAGCTGCCCACCGCCCCTTGGATTGGCGAAAAGAACTTTTGAACCAAATTCTTTGAATTGTCTGCGGCAATTGGCGGTTCCTTGCCAGAATCCCTGATGGTCAAAAGAATTACTTCCGAGGTGTTTTCCTCAATCCATTCTTCAAAAACATGCAAGAAAGTAATGGCATCCGAAATGCCATAATTATCTGAAATTCCGGCATCGGCAATGCTGATTTTAGGAATGGTGGGCAGGGTGATTGAAGGTGAAAAATAGGGAAAAGTTGCGCTCATTCGCAGAGCGGTAAGAAAACGCAAACTATCAGGCTGATGGTCTTTGAGCAATAAATCAAAATCCACCCCTTGAATTTTTGAGTTTTGGGCAATATTCCCTGTATTGAAAAACGAAGTAGGCTGTGGCGAGATGTACAATTTTCTGCCATCATTGGTGATGGTGGGCGCTACCATGATCAACGGAATTTCGGCAGTATATTCAGGCATTCGATAAGAGGCTATGGGATTGTCCAAAAGCCCATGCAAATTGGAGGTAAGGCGTTGCTCAAATACGTAGCCTCGCTCCGTTTTGTACTCGAATCCACCATATTCGAATGACCTAAGCTTCAAGAAAACATCATTCAGCAACAGCGTAAAAATCACGGGATTGAGCACATCCTTACTTAAATCATCGAGGTGTTCCTTCGCTTGTGGCATCAAGTTTTTCCAAGCCAACTCTCGATAAAAAGCGGCACCAAAAAGCCCTCCAGAAGCCCCAGTAATCATGAAAGTATTTTTCATCAAATCCCCTTTCAAAACAGAATCCGCGTGTTGAAGTACATTCATGGTCCAAAGTGCTGAACGTTGCCCACCCCCGCTCACGGTAATCAAAATCATTCTTGGTTTGTCTTCCTCAAACTTCGCCTTCCAATTATTCAAAATCGAAATCATGTTCATTTTTGAATCCTCAATAAATTCATCCGAAGCAAAAGCCTGAAGACTTTCGAGGTTATACTCTGTTGGTTTCTGAGTGTAATCAAGGCCATAGGCGGGGTATTGATAGCTCAAGAAATCAGTGGTAAAGGCCATGTTGAGAATGACAAAAACAATCATAATCCCGCTGAAAATCCACGACCTAAACCAAAAACTCAGCGCCCCTGTGGCCATTACAATCATAGTAAGCATTAACACTCCAGAAGCTGCCGCTGGAATTTGAAGTACTGGAATATTTTGGAAAAGACTTAAGCTAAAAATCACCACTAAAACCAGGGATTCAATCACAATAGCGTTCCTTTGATTTTGGATAAACACCTTCAAAATCGCGAGTCGATCATAATATTCTTCGAACCTTCGGGTAGAGTAAAATTTCAAATTCAGCCCCCAATAGTAGTTGACCATTACCTTCGAACGCCTTAACATCTGTAGTTTTTTGAAAGCCTTTTTAAACTCCACCGTCTTCTTGGGCAGCAGTGGGTTTTTAATTGAAAGTAATTTGAAAATATCGAAATTGGTCTTAAAAAAATAAGCGAATAGAAACACCAGCATCGCCAAGCACCCCACCAAGAAGCCCAAAATTTGAATAATGACTTCTGAATTCTCTAGGCCTGCCTCGCTTTGAAAATCAATTACTTTATAAATATAAAAGCCAACAAAGACCAAAGGAATCGTTGCGTTATTCAAGCAAAAATGCGACAAGGGCCTAGGCAGCGTACCTAAAAAAGGAAACCTAAATCCATCTAAAATATAGCTCGTGATGTTATAGGACATGGCGAACCCAGCGATGGCCACGCCCAAAATCATGAATCCCCAAATAGAAACTTCATCCAAATAAACGGGATCAAGAAAGAGGTAGGGAATCCCTAAGTTTCGACCGAAATTACCATTGACGGTTGCGAAAAGGATGAGCCAATACACAAGTAAAAATTGGTTGTGCTTTACATGCACCACCAGCAACTGCACAGGAAAACTAGACCATATTTTTTTGAAAATGTTCAATTGCTTTCTCTTTTAGAACCTGCATAAAGCTCGTATTCCAATAAGCGAGAATCGATTTTAGCATTGTAAAATTCAACCCTTCGTTTTGCCTTGAGTCCTATTCTTTTTGCCAAATCAAGGTTTCCGGTAAAAACATAACCCATATAGCCTTTGCACTGCTGCTTGAAAAAATCGCCAATGGCAATATAGATTTCTTCCAAGTCCTTTTCTGCCCCTAATCTTTCCCCATATTCTGGATTAAACATGACCACACCAGGCGCTTCTGGAATGGTAGTTTCTCTAAAATCACAAATTTCGAAATCGATCAAATGCATTACGCCTGCTGTCCCTGCATTTATTTTGGCCGCAGTAATGGCTTTCTTTTCTATATCTGAAGCGATGATTTTAAAATCTAGTTTCTTCTTACGCTGTAACTCAGCCAATCGAATATAGCCCTCCCAAGAGTCGCGATCGTAGCTCTTTAAATGCATAAAGCCAAAGTTATCTCGAAATAGCCCTGGGGCCGTTTTGGTCGCTATTAGTGCTGCTTCAATCGCCAAAGTACCACTACCGCACATTGGATTGATAAAAGGGCTTGCTCCATCCCATCCACTGGCAATGATGGCAGAGGCGGCCAAAGATTCAATCATTGGTGCTTTATAAGGCACTTTTCGATAACCGTGTTTTGAAATGGTATTGCCAGAAGTATCGAAGTAAACACGCACTTTTTCTTCCTTCCAATAAATATGCACTACAGCCCCATCACGTGTAGGCCCAGAATCTGGACGAGTACCCGTTTTAGCTACCATCCTATCGGCAATGGCATCTTTTACCCTGAGATTGGCAAAGCGATCATCGGTAATCGTATCGTTTTTGACATAGGAAGTGACAGTTAAAAAACCATCGTTATGGATATAATCTTCCCAAGGAATTTTCGAAAGCTCGCGGTACAAGTCATCTGCATTTTGAGCCCTGAATCGCTTCACCTGAAAAAGTACCCTGCCGGCTGTTCTCAAAAACATGTTCAGTTTTAAGCAATCGTCAATAAAGCCGCTCACTTCTACTTCTGTGATGCTTGAACTTTCTACTTTAAAGCCCAAAGCTTCGACTTCTTGAGCCAACCAAGGGCTTTGCCTAGGGAAACATGTGATAACAATTTGACTAGGGTAAGGGAAAACTGCGCTCATAAGTCGTGAAGTACTGAAATTTTTATCAATTTAAACCAATACGCTGTGACCAATGGAGTAAATCTGCAAAAACAGTGATTTTCAGCTTCAAAAACTTCTTAAAGTTATTTATGATAATTTCAATTTGGCCAGTGATTTCACCAATATCAATCGTATTTTTAGCCTCCACAAAAATTTAAGGATTATGAAAGTTTGGTTTACCTGCAAGGTGAAATACATGAAGGAAGATGAACAAGGGCGCACAAAAAGCGTAACTGAAACGTACTTAGCCGATGCACTTTCTTTTACCGAAGCAGAAACCAAAATTTATGAGGAAATTGGGCAGCGTGTAAGAGGCGAATTTCAAGTAACGGGTATTTCTAAAAGTAAGGTGACTGATGTATTCGAATACCCTGATGCCGATACTTTTTACCATGCCAAAGTAGTTTACTTTGTGGCTGATGCCGATTCTGGTAAGGAGAAAAAAGTAACCAACTTTATGCTTACCATGGCCAATGACGTAAAGCAGGCTTACGATCGTATTCATGAAAGCTTACATAATATGTTGGTGACTTTTACTGTTCCTGAAGTGAAGGAATCGCCAGTATTAGAAGTTTTCCACCATAGCGGTGAAGCCAAGATTCCAGATAATTTTAGACCACTGGCAGCAGTTGAAAGTCAATTTGAAGAAGAAGACGATGAGGAAATTTGATCAAATCACAAGCGCTACTTTCGAATGCCTTAGGGCGAAATTGAAATCACAAGGCATTGCTTTGGAAGGAAATGCTGGCTACTTATCCAAAAATGGTATTTCACTAGATTTCGATTATTCAGAAACTGAGCAAACATTGTCTATCTCGAATTTAGAAATTGGTTTTCCGGCCTCGATGATTGGAATGAACAACGATAAGATTCTAGGTATTTTAGAAAAAGCCATAAATGAGTGTAAAGGGTAATTCTTTCACTCTAAATCTTAAATACACTGGTCTTGCGCTGCTAGGCATTCCTTTATTGCCCATTATGTATTTTCAGGGCAAAAAAATTCGGGCGAAAGTCCCAAAACTGCTCGAAGCCCAAGGCAATGAAGGGTTAGTCGAATCACCTAACGGCAGAAAACTTAAACTGATAACTATTGGAGAAAGTACCATCGCGGGAGTAGGTGTCGCCACCCACGAAGAAGGATTTACAGGTACATTAGCTAAAGCACTTTCTGAAAAATTACACACCAAAATAAGCTGGAAAGTCTATGCCCGAAGCGGCTATGAAGCCAAGACGGTCAACCAAAAACTCATTCCTAAAATAACGGAAACCGAGGTTGATTTAATAGTGATTGGATTAGGTGCTAATGATGCCTTCACCTTGAACAGTCCTTGGCGTTGGGCAGCAGATATTGACACGCTTATTCTTGCTTTAAAATCTAAATTTGGTGAAGCCCCTATTGTTTTCACCAACATGCCTCCCATTAAACTATTCCCAGCGTTTACTCCTCTAATTAAGTTTGTAATGGGAAATTTGGTGGAGATTTTAGGAGAAGCACTGAACAACGTTATTCAGCAACACAGCAATGTCTATTACGATACAAGAATCATCTCTTTCGAAAATTGGACGGAGGAGATTGGAATTCAGGCCGAACCTTCAGCCTATTTCAGTGATGGCGTTCATCCATCATTGCTTACCTACCAAATTTGGGCTAAAGCCATAGCCAAGCTTATTATAGAAAACGAAACAATCAGCACAGGTTTAGCAAAGTAAGGTTAGCTACAAGCCAAAGCGCTAAATTGTCACTCGGCAAAGCCGAGCGACTGTTCGGAGTGCTAATCTAGGTGTCTTAAATATAGGTCTGGGTTATTTAAAAAGGATTTTGTAATCGAATAATGTTCTGTTTCCTCCAACGGAGTATTATGCATTCCTTCTGATGATATCTCATAAATCTTTGCCCTGGGCATTGACATTAGTATTGGTGAGTGGGTAGCAATAATGAACTGAGAATTATACTTTTTTAAATGGTCTTGTATAAAGTAAATCAAAGACAGTTGCTTCGCAGGAGAAAGGGCTGCTTCTGGTTCATCTAAGATAAAAATTCCTCTTGCCGTAATCTTTTCTTGAATTATCTTCATGTATGCTTCCCCATGGGAAAAGGATTGCAGCTCTTGCCCATAGTTCTTGCGCATATGATATAATTGGTGGTTAGCGTTGTCCTTCATTTCTTGAAGAATATGCTCTGGCACTTCCCCATCAGCCAATCCAAATTGCTTGTTCAATATGCTATCCTGCCGGTCAACACTATTGAGATAGTCACCAAAATCCTCAGCTCGAAAGAAAAAACCTACAGCTCTGTGCATATTATACTCCAGCTCCAAGAACTGAATTAAGACTCTGGAAGCATCAAAACAGTGTTTATCGTAAGATGATCCATCCATATGTGGAAGTTGAAGTCGATAAGCTAAAGTTTCGATTAAGGTGGACTTGCCAGTGCCATTATCTCCTATAAAAAAGGTGATAGGTGTATTTATGTCAATGCTTTTACAATACCTTATTGCAGGCACATTGTAAGGGAATGGGTTAGTTTTATCAGTCCTTATATTCAAAGATGATATATAGGTCATTGCTGTAAAATTTGAAAATGTTTACCTAAAAAATCATGATAAGACTTGAATAGACAAATTAACAAATAATCAATTGTTAATGCAGAGTAATGCTTTTTAAGGTTTATGATATGGTTAGTTCCTAACTCAACGGCTAAAATGGCCCTCAAAAATTTAATGGTTGGCTAGAAGCCAAAACGCTCATCGTCACTCGGCAAAACCGAGCGACTGTTAGGGACATTAATCCAAATCAATCCTTAGACTATTCGCTCCTTTTTTCAATTCTTCAATACCCCGAAGAATAAAAACCAAGAGCACAATAGGAAGGGCATATCCACAAAAAATAACTGCCAATGATCTATTGTCTATCAGTACATTTCCCCGCCAATAGGTTCGGTAAAAATAATCTCCCAACCAATAAGAAGAGTACAAGAAGAATAGCACAATACTGATTATCGGAAATAATGGAAAGCTGGCCTCCAACAAATTGATATCTACCCTTTGACTCTCCTTACACTTAGAGCAGGTCAATTGAACATACCTCCCCATTTTCTTATAAAGTTTATCCCTAAAGCGAACTCTCAAATTACATTTACTGGTTTTTGAGCAAACTTTACATTCAAATGAGTATTTCAACAGGAAGTTCATTGCTCTAAATTAAAAAAGTCAGGCATTTCTACCTGACTTTCTAATAAGTTCATTGTGAATTAATTATTCTGGGGTCTTCTCATCTGGGTATTCTTCCTTGAAGCCTTTCCAATAATCAGCAATGGTAGACTTCATGTCTTTTCTTAGCAAGAAGATGCCTACTAAGTTAGGCAAGGTCATTACGGCAATAGCAATGGCTGCAACTGTCCAAATAATGGTAGTATCTGCAATGGCCGCTATGAAGAAACCTGCCACATACACAATTCGGTAATATTTTACTGAACCCGAACCCCATAAGAAGGTCATTGCCCTATCTCCATAATAAGACCAAGAAATGGCAGTACTAAAGGCAAAAAGCAAAATACCAATCGATACGATGTATTGTCCGTAATCGCCAAACCAACCTTTGGTAAAGGCGATGGCCGTTAAAGGAACACTGTGTATTAATGATTTTCCGTAGAAAGAAATGCTTCCATCTACTGGTTTACCATTTGAAATTTCGACTTCACCCGTAAGAGGAGATCCTCCGAAAGATTCGTTCACTGTGATTTCCTCTGCAACCGAGCGCGCATGGATCACAGTCACATTACTGGTGATTTTTCCGTTCTCCACTTGAAGCATACCGTCAAATACTGGCAATGGGTTTTCACCCGACAAATGTTCTTTCAAGGCAACACGATCGGCTTTAACATTATCAGAATAATCAGTACCAGCCAAAATCGACATGTCGGTTACTGCAAAATCATTCAAGTGTTTTTCTTGCCAAACACCCGAAGAAAGCAAAGTAAGTCCTGTAATAGAGCAGATGATGATGGTATCAATAAACGGCTCCAAAATCGCCACCATACCTTCAGAAACCGGTTCGTGACCTTTAGCAGAAGCGTGAGCAATTGGTGCAGAACCTTGACCCGCCTCGTTAGAGAAAAGACCTCTACCGACACCTACTTTAAAAGCATTCATGATGGTTGCCCCTAAAAAACCGCCAGTGGCTGCTGTGGTGGTGAAAAGGCTTGAAAAAATGGATGTAATGGAAGGAAGTAAATTTTCAAGATTTGCGAAAATCACAGAAAAACAACCAACGAAATAGACTATGGCCATCGCAGGCACCAGTTTTTCAGTCACCGAAGCAATTCTTTTGATCCCACCAATAATTACGAAAGCCAGAATTACGGAAAGTACTGCTCCCGTGATCCATGGCTCAATCGCAAAAGTCGATTTTAATGCCGAAGAAATACTATTGATCTGAGGCATGTTTCCCGTACCGAATGAAGAAAGCACCGTGGCTACTGCAAAAACCACTGCAAGCCATTTCATGTTCAGCTTGTTCTTCATGTAGTACATTGGCCCACCAGCCATTGTACCATCTTCAGCTACTTCTCTGTATTTGTGAGACAGCGTTACCTCTACAAACTTGGTACACATACCAATGGCAGCGGTGACTACCATCCAAAACAAGGCAGCAGGCCCACCTAAGTGAACCGCCAAAGCCACGCCTGCAATATTGCCCGTACCGACAGTGCCAGAAAGTGCGGTAGTTAAGGCCTGAAAATGAGAGGTATCGCCTTGGTCACCTTCTTTGTCAAACTTGCCTTTGACAATTTTGAAAGCGAACCTGAAGTACCTGATTTGGGGAAATTTTAAGTAAATAGTGAAGAAAAGCCCTGTGCCCAAAAGGGCAAAAGGAAACCATCCTGCACTGCCAATATAACTATCGATCAGTGTTAGAAAATCATTTAATTGCTGCATGTCGCGGATTTATATTTTTTGTAGGAGGTCACAAAAATAGGGATTATACATCCCCATCAAAGTTCTATTTATGTTAATAGCATGGTTTTACGAATAAAACTGACCCTTTAATGACCCATTTGCTTGCAGCTGCTTACGCTTAGACTGTAATAACTTGAGCGAATAGAAATTAAATTTTGTAGCTCTATTCAATATCCGTGACCATTATTTTTTCCCATAAACCTGAAAAATCGGAAAGTAATTGCTGATGAATTGGATGACTTTGATAGGTATCATGAGCATCCAAGTCTTTCAGGTGAACGACCACCGCATAATCATAACTTCTTTCCACGATTGAACGGGTAGTATTTGCTGGTTTACCAGTGTAGAGGGCGAGCACTACATCAATCTCTCTTAGCTTTTCGGCACTCGCATAGAATGCCTCTATCTTTTCTTGGCTAACACTATCCTTGAACCAGAAATAGGCAGTATGGATAAAGGGTTTATCGAGTTGGGCTTTTTTAGCAGATTTTTGATTGGTGCTACCACATGCCGTAAAACCCACCAAAGCGACAAGAAAGAACAGTTTTTTCATGCTTCAAGGTAAGAAAAATGAAAAACAATTTGAAGGCAGTAGTGAACTGAACTATTCGGTCTGACCGCAAATACTTCATGTCAGAGCCGACCATGAGAGCCTGCAGCCTACTTCTTATCTGGGTATTTCATTCTATAGTCAGTCTTCACCATTCCCTTAGAGATACTGAGCAATTTGGCGCGAAGCATTTGCTTTTTTAAGCCTTTGATATAATCCGTAAAAAGTACACCATGCAAATGATCGTATTCATGCTGGATTACCCTTGCTGTCAAAGCATCAAATTCTTCTTCGTGCTCGTTCCAAAGCTCATCAAAATATCGGATGGTCAGCTTTTCGGGTCTTAGAACATCGCCATGCACATCGGGAATGCTGAGACAGCCTTCTTCAAATTCCCATTCGTTGCCATACTCATCTAAGATTTCAGGATTGATAAATACCCTTTTAATTCCTGTTTCTTCATCCTCTTCCATCTTGGTCGAGTCGATCACAAAAATTCTTTTTGAGAGTCCAATCTGAGGGCCAGCCAACCCAACACCATTGGCATTGTACATGGTATCGAACATGCCTTCGACCAATTTGGTGAGATCTTCAGAATCGCGATGAAAATCAGCAGCTTCTTTTCTTAAAATATTGTCGCCAAAGGCAACTATGGGGTAAATCATGTTATTTGCTTTCTAAAAAGGACTGTAAAATAATGGCAGCACTTATTTTATCAATGTTTCCTTTTTCTCTTCTATCCTTCTTTTTCATACCTCCAGCAATCATTGCTGCCATGGCCATTTTGGAGGTAAATCTTTCGTCCTGCAAATAAACAGCTTTTTCTGGAAAGTGTTTTTTCAAAAGGCGTTCAAATTGCTGCGCATCGGCCGTGGCATCCGTGGGTTGATTGTTCAAATTCATGGGCATTCCCAATACGAAAGACTCAATGCCTTCGGCAAGGTCATAATCTTTCAAAAACTGGATCAAGTCTTTGCTATGCACCGTTTCTAAAGGAGAAGCAATGATTTGAAGTGGATCGGTTACGGCCAAACCAACGCGTTTTCTGCCATAATCAATGGCGAGAATTCTGCCCATCAGTTCTGTTTAATAATTTTATAGAAGCGTAATTTCACTTGCCTTTCTAACAGCAAGGCTTTAGGAAGCAGAATATTATCCTCAATTTTTGCATGAATGAGCAGGTCTCTTTCGAATGCGGCCAATTCATTGAAGAGCACTTTTATGTGCAAGTCCGCTTCTTCACAAAAAGTATAGTTATTGGTGATCTTCTTTATCCCGTCCATTTCATGTTCATGCTCTTCATGGTCGAGTGCAAACTCTTGGATGGAGTGCTTTTTCATGGCATAAAACAACTTTGTGCCATGGTTTTGGCCTGACAAAAAATCGCGGAGTTGTTTAATGTAAACAAAAAGTGAATCTTCTTCCTCGTGAATGTGGTGAATAAAATCTTCTACAAACAAGGGGAAAACCAATTTGAGGTCGTGGGCCAGGGACTGATACCTGAAATTTACTTCGCCCAATCCGTCAATCAGCTGAGCGATATAAGGCAATCTCTTTTTTACAAAAAAAGCATGTGAATGTTTGAGGTACTCCACAACCAAATCAATGGGATAGGCCATCAATCTGATATCGCTTACTTTATCTTTTTCTATCGTAGCGTCTAAACTCTTGATCACTGCTTTGATATTCAGTCCATAATTGGCACAAACATCGGCCAAGGTTTTTTCTTGGTTATCGTAGAACTTGACACCAAAATAATAGAGTACCGAAGCCCTGACATAATTTTCTGTTACCAGATCATTGATCGTACGTTCTTGTAAACCTTGCATTTTTTATGGACTATTCAGCTAAAATAACAATTTTGATCTTTAAGCTAAGCGGATTGAAGTTAGAATTTTATTCAAAACACAAACCAAAGCATTTCGTTTCTATGATACTATCTCATTCGCGCATATTTTGTTTGAATGATTTAACTATTTTTACCCAACTCAAAAATCTGAAGGAACGTGAGCGAAACAAATAATACCAAAAATCAAATTAGGTTACCCATATTACTTTCTATAGCAGTCATCATTGGCATTTGGATCGGTGCCACATTTGCTGAGCCGAAAACCGATAAAAAATACCAAAGTTCACTTCAAAAGTTTAGGCAACTCATCGACTACATCGAAAACGATTATGTTGATTCTGTGAATACCGAAGAACTTCTAGAAGAATCCATTGGCCAAATGCTGGACAAACTAGATCCTCATACCATTTACATTCCTCCTCAAGACCGCGAGTTAGCCGAAAGCCAATTGCGTGCAAGCTTCGATGGTATTGGTGTTGAATTCAATTTACTGCGCGACACCCTGTACGTGGTCACTCCGTTGTCGGGTGGGCCATCTGAAAAAGCCGGAATAATCTCTGGTGATAAAATTGTGAAAGTAGATGGAAAAAACATTGCCGGGATTGGCATGTCGAACCGAGAAGTTTTTGATTTGCTAAGAGGCCCAAGAGGTACGGAAGTGAAGATCAGCGTAATGAGAAAAGGGAAATCAGATCTCCTTGATTTTGATCTTAAAAGAAACGCCATTCCACAATTTTCTGTAGATGCCGGCTACATGGTGGACAATGAAATCGGTTATATCAAAGTGAATAAGTTTGCGGAAAATACCTATGCTGAGTTCAAAACGGCTTTAGAAAAACTGAAAAGTCAAGGCATGACTAAGCTGATTCTGGACCTGCAAAACAATGGTGGTGGTTATATGAGTGCGGCCATCAACATGTGTGATGAATTGCTCTCTGAAGGTAAATTGATTGTGAGCCAAAAAGGGCAGGGCACCAAATATGATTCTGAAGCAAGGGCCACCGAACGAGGTATTTTTGAAGAAGGAGCCGTTACCGTTTTGATGAATGAAGGCAGTGCCTCCGCATCTGAAATTGTGGCTGGGGCGCTTCAGGATAACGACAGGGCTTTGATCATTGGCAGAAGATCCTTCGGAAAAGGTTTGGTACAATTGCCTTTCGATTTAAGCGATGGCTCAGAGCTAAGAATGACCATTGCCAGGTATTATACGCCTAGTGGCAGATCAATCCAAAAACCTTATGATGAAGGACAAGAGGCTTATGCTTCGGACTACGACCAACGCTTTACCTCTGGAGAGCTATTCTCTCAAGACAGTATCAATTTTGACGAAAGCCTTGCCTACGAAACTGAAGGGGGTCGCAAGGTTTACGGTGGTGGTGGCATTATGCCCGACTATTTTGTAGCACTTGATACTACTTACAACACTGCTTATGTGAACAGACTTTTTAATAGTAATTCAATAAAAGAATTCACTTTAGATTATAGAGACGGCAATCAATGGTTAAATGAATGGAGTGCAGAAAAATTCACTTCGGAGTTTGATGTAACAGAAGAAATGCTCAACAAAGTTGTCGAAATAGGCAAAGCCAATGGCGTTCCCTTTAGGGCAAAAGATTTTAAGAAATCAAAACCGTTTTTGGCATTCCTGATCAAAGCCCAATTGGCCAGAGACATTTATGACGACAACGCATTCTTCAAGATTTATAACCAAACCAACGAAATCTACTTACAGGCAATTGAGCTTTTTAGAAATCCCGACCAACTTTTAAACAAATCCAATGGCTTATTATTACAAACTAGGTGAAATTCCACCCAAAAGACATACGCAGTTCCGTCAACCAGATGGCAGTTTATATAAAGAAGAGCTAGTAAGCTCAAGAGGTTTTTCGGGCATTTACTCCAACCTTTATCATGTCTATGCCCCTACAAGGATCAAAGAAGTATTGGCTTCCGAGGAATTCAAAGTCAAAGCGGTCAAGGATTATAGTTTAAAGCAAACGCACCTCAATACCTCTAAAATCGGCTTTACGGGGAACGATTTTCTAAGGGGCAGAAAAATGCTTTTCACTAATAAGGACGTCACTTTTGGTCTTCTTCATGCTGAAAGTTTGAGCATGGATTATTATTACAAGAATGCTGAAGCCGATGAGGTGCTCTATGTCCATGATGGCAGCGGAATGCTGCATTCTCAGTTTGGTTCTTTGGAAATGAGAACTGGTGACTACATCGTAATCCCAAGAACCACAATTTACAAGGTAGAATGGAACAAAGGCCCAGCAAGAATCCTCGTCATTGAATCAAATTCTCCAGTTGAAACCGTAAAAAGATACCGCAACGACTTAGGCCAATTGCTTGAACACTCTCCCTATTGTGAGCGTGATATCCGCCCCCCATTCGAACTAAAGACCGAGACAGAAAAGGGCGAATATTTGGTGAAAATGAAGAAAGAAGGCGCTTTGCACAATTATCTTTATGAGCATAGCCCTTTTGATTTAGTGGGTTGGGATGGCTTTTTATTCCCCTATGCCTTGTCTATTCACGATTTCGAGCCGATTACAGGCCGAATTCATCAACCACCACCGGTACATCAAACATTTCAGGCACATGGTTATGTGATTTGCTCTTTCGTACCAAGGTTATTTGATTATCATCCATTGGCCATTCCTGCACCTTACAATCATTCGAATATCGATTCGGACGAGGTGCTTTATTATGTAGAAGGAAATTTCATGAGCCGAAAAGGGATTGATCGCGGTTCTTTTACTTTGCACCCGGGTGGATTGCCACATGGCCCCCATCCTGGAACAGTAGAGAAAAGCATTGGAGCCAAAGAAACCGAAGAATTGGCTGTAATGATCGATACTTTTGGCCCACTTTATTTGACAGAAGAAGCCCTTGAGTTTGTGGATGAAAAGTATCCTATGAGTTGGACGGAGTAAGAATCTGATTAATAGTATTCCATTATTATTTAAGTAAGTTTTTTTAAAACTTATTTTGATGCCAATGATTTCAGTGATAAAATTGAATGCCAGATTATCCCGATCTGGCATTTTTTTTGTTGCAATGATGCGTTGCTGATTATTATTCATCAAAAACTTTAACCACAACACTTATGAAAAAATCACTACTCATTATTGCCTTGATGCTATTCAGTACTTTAGGCTTTGCACAAATAACCAAGGGCGATATTCAATTGGGAGGGAGTGTGGGTTTTAGTGGAGCGAACGGAAGCAGCTCTTTCAGGCTTGCGCCACAAGCAGGGCTTTTTGTTACGGATTTGGCTAGTGTAGGGCTAGCGATAAGTTATAATGGTAATATGTCTAATTCCAATTTTTTTCGCTTTGGAGTATTCAGCCGTTTTCATAAAAAGGTAGTAGATAATTTTTACTTCTATGTACAGCCTTCAATAAACTACCTTACTGGTTCCTCAGAAAGTGGAAATCCACTCGGCTCTAAACTTAGGATACTAGATATTGGAATTGCTCCAGGAGTGACTTACTTCCTTTCTCCAAAATTCGCGTTAGGGCTGAATCTTGGTTCATTGAATTACAACAGTACAACTAATGAAAGTGGTGGATTGGAAACCAATAGGGAAGAATTCACCTTATTAATGAATTTGAATAGTGCTTCGTTCAATATCAGTTACTTTATAAAGAAATAAGACTCAAAACAGCAATTATGAAAAAATCATTAATCATCATGGCCTTCATGCTATTCAGTACTTTCGGCTTTGCACAAATTACCAAAGGAGATATTCAGCTGGGAGGGAGTGAGGCTTTCTTTAATACTGAATTCCCAGATTTCGATAGAGCCAATCTCTCTTTAAGACCAAGCGCTGGCATCTTTGTTTCTGACCTAACTAGCGTTGGTATAAAATTGCAATATTCGATATCAGAAAGTAATGGATTGAATTCGTACTCATTTGACTTTGGTTTGAACTCTCGTTTTCACAAGATGGTAAGTGAAAACCTATACCTCTTTGTTGAACCATCTGTCTCAATTGGAAGGAGCTCAGACGAAAATATTACAGGCAGTGATACGAAAACTAATAACTTTGCTATTCAAGTAGCACCAGGCATGTCCTATTTTATTTCGCCTAAAATAGCCCTTGAAATGAGTCTAGGTTCTTTGTTCTACACCACGTCCAAGAGAGATCAGCCATCTGGTGAGATAACAACTAACAATTACGGGCTGAGTCTCAACTTAAGCACTGTATCTCTCGGCTTCAGCTATTTCATTAAAAATAAGCGTTAAAATTTTCTATTCGATCCATAACAACTGAGGTAGATCGCTCTAATTTTAAGACATAAATGAGCAACTTTTAAATTAAGCCGTATATTTGCCCTGATTGAAAAATACAGTAACCATATTATTCACAGCACTTTACCTGTTCACTTCAACGGGAATTCTCGTTGGTCAGCACATGTGTATGGGGCGTGTAAAGGAATCTGCGCTTTTCAAGAAGGTAGAAAAGCAGTGCATGGGAATGCCCGAAATGCACACGAATATGGAAGATTGCTGCCATGATGAATGGTCGCTAGAAAAGATTGAGGACAGCCAACAAATGGCTTTTTCTGATGATTTACCACAAGCTAATTACTTCCTGCTTTTTGAGGCTGCTCTTAGTTCTGTTACAGAATTAAGCATAAATCAAGAATACGAAATTGAAACTCGAAATACTGGGCCGCCTGATATTCCAGCACCCGAATTTTATATAAAATATCATTCCCTGAAGATTCCTTCAGCTTTGCAATCCTAGTAGTTCTTTGCTGAACTGCTCAGCCTATTTTATGGGCTTTCCACTTTTTTTGGATTGTAAAAGCAATTTTAATGATCAATACCCTTATTAAATTTTTTCTAGAAAACCGTTTGGTAACATTCATCATGCTGGTTGGCCTAATCGCATGGGGCTTAGTTACAGCTCCATTCAATTGGTCTCAAAGTCTTGGTTTGCCAAGTGATCCCGTGCCTGTGGATGCCATTCCTGACATTGGTGAAAATCAGCAAATCGTATTCACAGAATGGGTCGGTCGCTCTCCGCAAGACATTGATGACCAGATTACCTATCCGCTGACATCAACACTTTTGGGGATTCCAGGAGTGAAAACGATTCGAAGCTCGTCCATTTTTGGTGTGTCTTCGATATACATCATTTTCAACGAAGACATTGAGTTTTATTGGAGCAGAAGTAGAATTCTAGAAAAGCTCAATTCACTACCACAAGGAATATTACCCGCTGGAGTCCAACCCGTTTTAGGTCCAGACGCGACTGCTTTAGGTCAAATATATTGGTATACTATTGAAGGAAGAGATAAGCAAGGCAGTCCAAGTGGAGGCTGGGATCCGCAAGAAATTCGATCTGTGCAAGACTACACTGTGCGATATGCTTTGGCTTCGGCTGAAGGCGTTGCAGAAGTAGCATCGGTTGGTGGTTTCGTTAAGGAATACCAAATTGATGTCGACCCAAATGCCATGCAAGGTTATGGGGTGTCTTTAGATGAAGTCGCCAAAGCCGTAAGAGAATCTAACCTCGATGTAGGTGCCAAAACGCTTGAAATCAATAAAGCGGAATACTTAGTAAGGGGCTTGGGTTATATCAAAAGTCTTTCTGATTTAGAAGAAGCCGTAGTCAAAGTGAACGGCAATACGCCAATTAGAATCAAGGACATTGCTAGGGTCAGCCTTGGCCCGGAAGGCCGCAGAGGAGCCTTGGATAAATCTGGTGCAGAAGCCGTTGGTGGTGTAGTAGTAGCAAGATATGGTGCCAATCCTTTAGAAGTCATTGATAATGTAAAGGTTCAAATCGAAGAAATTAGTGCTGGTCTACCTTCAAAAACATTAGCAGATGGCTCCAAATCAAAGCTTACCATCGTTTCCTTTTATGATAGAACAAAGCTGATCAAAGAAACCATCGGCACTTTAGACGAAGCGCTAACCCTCGAAGTCATCATCACCGTAGTCGTAGTGCTTGTTATGCTTATGAATTTAAGGGCTTCAATCTTAATCTCAAGCTTATTGCCAATTGCAGTATTGATGTGCTTTATCGCCATGAAGTATTTTGGCGTAGATGCCAATATTGTGGCCTTATCTGGTATTGCCATCGCCATTGGCACCATGGTGGACGTTGGGATTGTGCTGACAGAAAACATAACTCAGCACTTAGACGAAAATAAAGACCAGCCCATTCTAAAAACCATCTTGAATGCTAGCCAAGAAGTCTCATCGGCCATAGTAACTGCTGTGATGACCACCATTGTCAGTTTTATACCAGTGTTTACCCTTCAAGCTGCAGAAGGAAAATTATTTTCACCACTGGCCTATACCAAGAGTTTTGCGCTAATCGCGGCCATCATAGTAGCCTTGACCATTCTACCGACTTTGGCTTATTGGTTTTTCGGTATTAAGCCCAAAAACAAATCATTAAAACTGATTATTCATTCAGCCGTGATTGTCCTTGGTTTCATTTCATTGTTCTACGGTCTTTTCCTTGCTGCATTCGTGCTTTTAGGCTTGGGAGCAATCAACCTCATTCGCTACTTCTCTTCAAAATATGACGGCTATCTAAAACATGGTGATGTAATTATTGCTCTTATCGCTATCAGTATTTTACTAAGTAAAGAATGGATGCCGCTGGGTGTTCGATCAGGTGAATTAGTAAATTTCCTTTTTGTGGTATTGATCATTGGTTTCACTTTAGGAAGCTTTAAACTCTTCATCAAATTCTATCCGAGCATCCTCAAATGGTGCTTAAACAATAGATTGAAGTTCTTGTCCGTACCCGTCTTTATCGTTTTGCTCGGCATTACCATTTGGCAAGGTTTCGACAAAGTATTTGGATTCATACCAAGTACATTCGGTGACTCGGTCAGAACTTCAAAACTCTATTCAAGCCTTAATCATACATTCCCGAGCATCGGAAAAGAGTTTATGCCTTCGCTAGATGAAGGAGCATTTCTCTTAATGCCGACTTCCATGCCACATGCAGGTTTAGCGCAAAACCGAGAAACTTTGGCTTTACTTGATATGGCCGTAGCGGCCATCCCCGAAGTGGAATCTGTGGTTGGAAAATTGGGTAGAACGGAAAGTGCTTTAGACCCCGCCCCTATTTCGATGTATGAAAATATCATCAATTATAAGAGTGAATACCTGACCGATGAAGACGGGAAAAGAATTCGCTTCGCGAAAGAAGATGGAGAGTTTTTGAAAGACGAGAAAGGCAATCTGATTCCAGATGAAGACGGCTCCTATTTCCGCCAATGGCGAGATGAAATTAATTCGCCAGATGACATTTGGAATGAAATAATCAAAGCTACTAAGCTTCCAGGGGTAACCTCTGCACCTAAGCTTCAACCTATTGAAACCAGATTGATCATGCTGCAAACTGGCATGAGAGCGCCAATGGGCATCAAAGTAAAAGGGCCAGATTTGGCGACTATTGAAGCCTTTGGAATTGAGTTGGAAGGCATTTTAAAGCAAGTTCCTTCTGTGAAAGCACAGTCGGTTTTTGCAGAACGTATTGTGGGCAAACCCTACCTATTGATCAATCTAGATAGAAAAGCTTTAGGGCTTTATGGATTGAGCATAGCGCAAGTTCAGCAATACATTCAAGTGGCCATTGGCGGCATGGAATTGTCTACCACGGTGGAAGGTCGAGAACGCTACGGAATAAGAGTCCGCTATCCTCGAGAACTCCGAGACGATCCTGCCGCCTTGAAAAACATTCTCATTCCAACCAAAATGAACGGTCAAATTCCGCTGGGACAATTAGCCGAAATTGAATACACAAGAGGCCCTCAAATGATCAAAAGCGAGGACACTTTTTTGGTAGGCTATGTCATTTTCGATAAGCTTCCTGGCAAAGCGGAAACCGATGTGGTGAATGATGCGCAAAACCTCATTGACCAAAAAATAGAGAATGGTGAGCTTCAAGTTCCTGCGGGTGTTTCCTTCCAGTTTGCTGGCAATTATGAAAATCAACTCAGGGCAGAAGCTCGTCTGGCGATTGTGATACCGATCGTTTTGGCTGTTATTTTCTTGATTCTTTATTTCCAATTCAAGTCGGTGCCTGTCTCCTTGATGGTCTTTTCAGGAGTAGCAGTGGCTTTTGGCGGTGGATTTTTAATGCTTTGGCTCTATGGTCAAGAAGGCTTCCTGAATTTCAATCTTTTCGGAACAAACATGCGCGAGCTTTTTCAAATTAGCCCTATCAATTTAAGCGTTGCGGTTTGGGTAGGCTTTATCGCCCTTTTCGGAATTGCCACAGATGATGGGGTATTAATGGCCACTTACTTAGATCAGTCATTTAAGGACAAACAAAAACTGACTAAAACTGCCATTCAAAGCTTGGTAATTGAAGCGGGAATGAGAAGAGTGAAGCCTTGTTTAATGACAACGGCCACTACCCTACTGGCACTTCTGCCTGTTTTGACTTCAACAGGCCGCGGCTCGGATGTAATGATCCCAATGGCCATTCCTTCATTTGGAGGAATGCTAATCGCATTGATCACGCTTTTTGTAGTGCCTGTTCTCTTTTCCTATTACAAGGAAGCCCAATTCAAATCTTCACTCAAAATAGAAAATCATGAATAGATATATTTTCCTCATTTTCATCATTGCCCTTTCGAGTTGTGAAAAAACAAAACCTGCTTTCGAAGTGGAAAACTATGGCGTGCTCCGAGAGATCATGATGGAAAACAAACTCGATACTTACATCTCATTGAAAGACTTTGAAAAAACTGAACACTTTTACGCAATTGGCGCACTAAAGCAATTGACTGGCGAATTTATAATTATCGACAGCCAGCCCATTTTAAGTAAGGCGTCTAATGGAGAGGTAATAATTCAACGAGATCATAATGAAGGCGCAATTCTGGCGATAAGTGCTGTGGTCCATGAATGGATTCAAGTTAATTTCGACACTCCAATTGATGATTTGGCCAGCCTTCAAACTTCGATTAAGGCCATGGCCAAAACTCAAGGATTAGATACTTCTAAACCATTCCCATTCATATTGGAAGGTAATTTTTCTGAAGTAAACTGGCATATCATCAATGCCGCTGAAGCCACAGCACAAAACCATGAAGCTTATAAAAAGGCGGGGATCGAAGGGCACTCGGTCAATGAAAATGGACGAATGTTAGGCTTCTATTCTGAAAATCATGAAGGAATTTTCACCCATCATGGCAGCTATTTGCATGTTCATTTTGTGAATGATTCAATCACCAAAATGGGTCATGTTGATCAATTAGTTTTAAAAGAACCCATGGTTTTATCACTACCTAAAAGCTCTATAGAATGAGAAAACTATTGATCATAAGTTTATTAGGTCTACTAAGCTTCTGCCTATTCAGCCAAACTCCGCTAGACGGGTATTTAGAAAAGGCAGCGCTGCAAAACCCAAGCTTGAAAGCCAAATTCAACATGTACTTGGCTGCGCTAGAAAAAGTGGAGCAGCAAGGCAGTTTGCCAGACCCTACTGTGAGTTTCGGTTACTTCATCAGCCCAGTAGAAACGCGGGTGGGTGCTCAAAGATTTAAAGCGGGTTTTTCACAAATGTTCCCTTGGCGAGGTACGCTGCCAAAGCAAAAGCAATTGGCGGCTTCGTCAGCGCAAGTAAAATTTGAAGAATTTCAGGCTGCTAAGAATATGCTCTTTTTGGAAATCAAAAATTCCTATTTGGCACTCTATGAGCTTGAAAAGCAAATTAAAATCAATGCTACCAACTTAGAATTGCTAAAATCCTTTGAACCGATTTCGAAAACAAAATACGAATCCAACCTTGCCTCGCTTGCGGATTTGGTCAGGGTTCAAATCAAAATTGATGAAGCCACAACGCAACTTGAATTGCTCAAATTAAAAAGAGAGCCACTCTTAAGTGACTTCAATACGCTTTTGAACAATGAAATTCCTTTGAGCATTGACCAAATCAACTTGAATTTTGAATTGAATACGGACAAAGAGATGGATCTTTCATTGGATTCTGCTTTAAAAAACAATCCAAACATCAAGGCTTCGCAAGAACAAATCATGGCTGCAGGTCATCAATTGGTGCTGGCTGAGCTTTCCAATAAACCTAAGTTAGGTTTAGGGCTGGAATACGGCTTCATTCAAAAGCGAGATGTACCCAACATCCAAGACAATGGAAAGGATATTTTGGCACCGACAATCAGTCTAAGTTTGCCAATTTTCAGAAAGAAAAATGAAGCCTTAAAGCAGGAAGCAGGCTTTATGCAAGAGGCCTACAAAAGCCAAATTGAAGTCGTTCAGAATCAAATCACCAATCAATGGGCAATGGCCAACTTTGAATTTGAAAGAGCAAATACAGAACTACAATTGTATAAAAAGGAGCTAGAAAAAACAGAGCTATTGCTGAAACTGCTTACGGCCGATTATAGCAATAGCAACACTCAATTCGAGCAACTATTAAGTACACTACAACTGATTTTACAGCTTAAACTTTCGGCACTCAATGCCTCGGTCAATTTGCAAAAATCACTATTCAGTTACGAATTTTTAACCTCCAATCAACCTTCAAAATGATGAAAAAGCCAATCCTCTTAATTACCCTTGTGCTATTTACTTGGGCTTGTAAAAAAGAAACGCCCCAAACCATTGAGATGATCGAGTTTATGGGGCAAACCAATGCGAGCCTTCCAAGATTGGAAAAAGGAGCCGATGAGAATATCTATTTATCATGGGTTGAAAAAAATGGTGATAAAAGTACTTTGCTCTATTCTCAACTCTGGGAAGAGGCTTGGTCAGTGCCAACGGTAATCTCAAGCGGAAATAATTGGTTTGTCAATTGGGCCGATTTTCCATCATTAGTGGTCAACAAGCAGCAAATGGGGGCACATTGGCTTCAAAAGAGCAAAGAAGGCACTTACGATTACGATGTAAAAGTAAGTTTTTCGGCAGATCGAGGGCAAACTTGGGGAACATCGTTTACTGCTCATAAGGACGGAGTAGCCGCAGAACATGGCTTTGTGAGCATGCTGCCCATGGAGAATGAGAACACATTTATCACTTGGTTAGATGGTAGAAATACCAAGAGCGAAGGCCACGGAACTGATACACATGGTGGACATGGTGAAGCCGGAGCCATGACCCTGCGTGCAGGGATCTTCAATCCACAAGGAAATACAATTGACGAATGGGAATTGGATGACCGCGTTTGTGATTGCTGTCAAACGGCAGCAGCGCTTACCGACAATGGCCCAATTGTAGTCTATCGCGATAGATCTGAAACAGAGATTCGCGAC